>JAFUYQ010000011.1 GCA_017470485.1 Synergistaceae bacterium | reverse complement strand
CATCAAAACGTGGTGCTACTTCTTTTGCCGCTTGCCCACTTTGTAATGCCTTCAATACTTTTTCTCTTAAATCATCACTATATGCTTTCATAATTTTTTATTATATCTCATTATTCATATTTTAGAAAAATGCTATAATACAAAAATCCCTCCCCTGAGTTTCAGAGGAGGGATAAATTTTCTTTCCGTTAAATTCCGGCGGCTTTTCTGAGGATTTCAGCTCTGTCAGTTCTTTCCCAGCCGGGAAGTTCGGGGAGGTCAATACGTCCCATATGTCCGTAAGCCGCAAGAGCCTTATACTGAGGTTTCCTGAGTTCCAGATCTCTGATGATAGCCGCAGGTCTGAAGTCAAAGCATTCGCGGAGGAGTTTTACGATTTTATCCTCGCTGATTTTCCCTGTGCCGAAGGTATTGACGTTCAGCGAGACAGGTTCAGCAACTCCGATTGCGTAGGCGACCTGTATCTGGCACTCGTCAGCGATTCCCGAAGCAACGATGTTCTTTGCCGCGTAACGTGTCATGTAAGCACCGCTTCGGTCAACTTTCGTCGGGTCTTTCCCTGAGAATGCACCGCCGCCGTGAGGCACCCAGCCGCCGTAAGTGTCAACGATAATTTTTCTTCCCGTCAATCCTGTGTCGGCAGCAGGGCCACCCTTTACGAATCTTCCTGTGGGGTTGACGAAAATCCGCGTGTCTTTGTCGATTAATTCAGCAGGAACTATCGGGGTGATTACATGTTTAATCATGTCATCGCGGATCTGTTCGAGAGCTGCTGAAGTGTCGTGCTGTGTTGAAACTACGATTGTGTCGGCGTGAACTGCTTTTCTGTTCTCGTAGCGTAATGAAACCTGAGTCTTCCCGTCCGGCCTGAGATAAGAGAGTGTGCCGTCCTTGCGTACTTTCGAGAGCTGCCTTGCGAGGGCGTGTGAAAGTGCTATGGGCATGGGCATGAACTCTTCTGTCTCATTCGTTGCGTAACCGAACATCATTCCCTGATCTCCTGCGCCTGTCTTAGCGATGTCCTCCTCGCCTATGCTTGAATCGTCTCTGACCTCGATGGCGTTATCGACACCCTGAGCAATATCGCCCGACTGCTCATCAATCGCCGTCAATACCGCGCAGGTTTCGCCGTCAAACCCGTACTTGGCGCGGGTGTAGCCTATGTCGTTAATGATTGAGCGTGCAATCTTGGGAATGTCAACAGAAGTTTTAGTGCTTATCTCTCCGGCGACCACAACGAGGCCGGTTGATACCAAAGTTTCACAGGCGACTCTTCCCATCGGGTCATTGGCAAGAATCGCGTCGAGTACCCCGTCTGAAATCTGGTCAGCGACTTTATCGGGGTGTCCTTCAGTTACTGACTCAGATGAAAAAATGAAGTTGTCTGCCATTTTATTACCTCCATAAAAAATGTACTCCCCTGAATAATTCAAGAGAGTACACGCCTAAATTCTTATTGTCTCTCTCTCATTATCCAGCTTTGACTTGCTGCCGGTATTGGCACCTGATTTAAGCAGGTTGCCGGGTTTCATAGGGCCGGTCCCTCCGCCTCTCTCAATAAGAGTTGAAAATTTACGGTCTTAATTAATGTTCTACTTTGAGTACAACTCGACCGCGAGTATTTCTGTTACGTCTATAGGCAGTTCCTCGCGCATTGGCTCACGAACCAGCTTTGCGCTGAACTGGGTTTTGTCCTTCTCAAGGTAAGGAACGTTGAACGAAACAAGTCCGTTGAAATTTGATTCGATGAGCGGATTTGTTCTTGTTTTTTCCTTGAGGGTGATTACGTCATTGACTTTAACGCCGTATGAAGGAATATCGACTTTGTTACCGTTGACGAGGATATGCCCGTGAGTAACGAGCTGTCTTGCCTGACGGATTGAACGTGCGAATCCTGTTCTGTAAACGAGGTTATCAAGTCTGCATTCAAGAGCCTTGAGAAGCGCAACGCCTGTCATTTCATCGCTCTTGCTGGCCTTGTCGAAATACCTTGCGAACTGCCTCTCAAGTATTCCGTAATAGGCTTTAATCTTCTGTTTCTCCAAAAGCTGAAGGCCGTACTGTGAAACCTTCTGGCCTGTACGTGCTGCGCTGGCTGCCGCATTCTTCTTTGAGTCTGAACGCTTGAGAGCCTTCGGATGTCCGCAGACATTAACGCCCAGATGGCGGCATAATTTGAATCTTGGTTCTCTGCGTGTTGCCATTTGAAAGTTTATACACTCCCTGAAATCTTAATATTTGTCATTAACTGCGTGAGTTTAACATTTGAGAATGAAAAAGTAAAGCATTCCGCCGTATGATGGCCTTCAATAAAATACACCCCCTGCGTTTTAACAGGAGGTGCAAAAATCAATCAGACCTAATGAATCATACTGTGCCATTCTTTTATGCTCCTGAGGGATTCGGAGCTGTTTCCATTTTTCTTGACCGTCAAAATTCCTTCAACGGCTGCCCTTGCCCCGTCAAGAGTCGTTATGTATGGGATACCTGCCTTGACTGCTCCGCGACGTAACGCGCTTCCCATCTTCGTGAATGCCTTTTCGCGCGGAGTGTTTATGATTAACTGTACATGGCCGTTAATCACATAGTCGAGGACATCTGGCCGTCTTGAGCCTACCTTCGAGCATTTTATGCCTGCATTGGTGAGAGCGTCATACGTTCCTTCTGTCGCAAGAATCCCGAAACCTGCCTCAATATATTTTTCTGCTACCTCTGCGATATTCTTTTTGTCTGAGTCGCTGACCGCTATAAGGACAGTGCCGGATAACGGAAGTTTAGCGTTAGCGGCCTCCTCAGCCTTGAAGAATGCCTCGCCAGCCTCTACCGCTAATCCCAAGACCTCGCCCGTTGACCTCATCTCAGGCCCTAAAACAGGGTCAACCTCTTGGAACATGTTGAACGGGAATACTGCCTCTTTGACTCCGTAGTAGGGTATCACCCTATCGCCGAGCGTCTCAAGTGGAAAGGGTTTTCCAGTTAGTTCGCGCGTTATTGCCTCGACAGCAAGAGGAACCATTCTTATTCCGCAGACCTTTGAGACTAAAGGTACTGTCCTTGAAGCTCTTGGGTTTGCCTCAAGAACGAAGACTTTTCCTGCCTCGATTGCGTACTGAATGTTCATCAGCCCTACAACGTGCATGGCCTCAGCGATTTTCCGCGTGTAATCCTTAATCGTTGCGAGCGCGTCAGGCATTATGTGTCTTGACGGAAGAATACACGCCGAGTCGCCCGAATGAATCCCGGCAAGCTCAATGTGTTCCATAACTGCCGGAACGTAAGCATGAGTGCCGTCGCATATAGCGTCAGCCTCGCACTCAAGCGCGTGGTTCAAGAAGCGGTCAATCAGTATCGGGCGGTCAGGAGTTACACCGACGGCGGCCTTAACGTAACTTTCTAGGCTCTCCTCATCGTAGACGATCTCCATTCCGCGTCCGCCCAGAACGTAAGACGGCCTCACCATTACGGGATAGCCAATGCGTGAGGCGACCTCATGAGCTTCCTCGAGGGTAGCGGCCATTCCTGATTCTGGCATTGGAATATTGAGGGAGTCCATTACGGATTTGAATCGGCCTCTGTCCTCAGCGAGGTCAATAATTTCGGGAGATGTTCCGAGAATTTTAACGCCGTTCCGCTCAAGCTCTGAGGCAAGATTCAGAGGTGTCTGCCCCCCGAACTGCGCGATAACCCCGACGGGCTTTTCCTCGCGGTAAATGCTCAGTACGTCCTCAAGCGTCAAAGGTTCAAAGTAAAGTTTGTCGGAAGTGTCGTAATCCGTTGAGACTGTCTCAGGGTTGCAGTTGACTATGATTGTCTCGAAGCCGAGTTTTTTCAGCGACTGGGCAGCGTGTACACAGCAGTAATCGAACTCAATGCCCTGACCGATTCTGTTAGGGCCTCCGCCGAGTATCATTACTTTTCTGTTTGAGGAGACTTTGTTACTGCCATTCATCGGGCTGTAGCTTGAGTAGTAATAAGCTCCGTTCTCCGTACCGCTTACGTGAACGCCCTCCCAATGCTCAACGATTCCCAGAGACTCTCTATGTTCGCGGATTGACTGTTCCGAAACTCCAAGCAGTCCGGCCAAATACCTGTCCGAAAATCCGTCCTTCTTTGCCGTAGCAAGAACATCATCAGGAAGTTTGAAGCCCTTGAACGTCAGTATATGTTCCTCTTCCTCGACAAGTGCTTTCATTTCCTCAAGGAAGTAAGCCTTAACGTGAGTCAGTGCATGAATTTCATCGACCGTTGCACCTTTTCGGAATGCCTCGTAAATCACAAAATATCTTTCACTCGTGGGGTATTCAAGCATTTTTAGGAGTTCGGATTTTGAGAGGTCATGGAAATTTTTAACGAAACCTAGTCCGTACCTGTCCTTTTCGAGCGAACGTACAGCCTTCTGAAAAGCCTCTCTGAAATTCTTTCCGATACTCATGACTTCACCGACAGCCCTCATCTGAGTCCCTAATTTGTCCTGAACACCTTTGAACTTCTCGAACGCCCACCGCGCAAATTTCACTACAACATAATCACCGTCAGGCTTGTACATGTCGAGTGTTCCGTATTTTCCGCAGGCTATATCGCCGAGCGAAAGACCGGCTGCCAGTTTCGCCGACACAAGAGCTATAGGGAAGCCCGTAGCCTTTGAGGCAAGAGCTGATGACCTTGATGTTCGGGGGTTAATCTCAATGACGATTACCCGTCCTGTTTTCGGATCGTGTGCGAACTGAACGTTAGTGCCTCCGATAACTCCGATATGCTCAACAATTCTGTAGGCCATGTCCTGAAGTTTAGCCTGAAGCTCTTTTGAGATTGTCAGCATAGGCGCAACGCAGAACGAGTCGCCCGTATGAACTCCCATAGGATCAACATTCTCGATGAAGCAGACAGTTATCATCTTGTTGTCCTTATCACGGACGACCTCAAGTTCTAGTTCCTCCCAGCCCAGCACAGACTCTTCAACGAGAACCTGATGAACGATACTCGCCTGTAAACCGCGTTCGCAGACAGTTCTTAATTCCTCGCGGTTGTAAACGAGTCCGCCCCCTGCGCCTCCCATAGTGTAAGCCGGACGAAGCACAACAGGATAGCCGAGTTCCTCAGCGATTGTTAATGCCTCCTCAACCGAGTAAGCTACCTGAGACTTTGCCATGTCAATTCCGAGAGCCTGCATTGTCTTCTTGAACTCTACACGGTCTTCACCGCGTTCGATTGCGTCAGCCTGAACGCCTATTACTTCGACATTGTATTTTTTGAGAATGCCTGATTTGTGGAGTTCGGCGCAGAGATTTAATCCTGACTGCCCCCCTAAGTTGGGGAGGAGGGCATCAGGTTTTTCACGGGCGATAATGGCTTCGAGTCTTTCGGGGTTTAACGGCTCGATGTAGGTTATGTCAGCCATTTCAGGATCGGTCATGATGGTAGCCGGATTGGAGTTCACGAGGACTACTTCATACCCTAACGAGCGCAAGGCTTTGCACGCCTGAGTCCCTGAGTAATCGAACTCGCAGGCCTGACCGATTACGATAGGCCCCGAACCGATGATTAATATTTTGTGTATATCATTGCGTTTTTGGTGTAGCGGTGATGCCATATATAAATCACTTCCTGTGTTACTTGTCCGATGAAACTGTTTCGGGTTTTGCTTCGTCTTTGCTTTCAGTTATTTCAGCCTGAAGCGGAATGTCCTCTGATTTCGCGATTACTTCTTCAGGTTCGGAAGGAGTATCGTCTGACTCTGGCACTTCAGCGGCTTTAACGTCCTCAGATTTTGCGGACTCAATTTCGGTCTGCTCGTCAGTCTTAGGGGTTTCCTCAGCCTCATCACTGCTTGAAACTTCTGCCGGTGTCTCATCAGTCGAGTCCTCTTCTGCCGCTGTAACTATCGGTGCTTCTAAGGGAGTATCACTGCTCTCGGCTTCTTCGGGTTCATCTCTTATCATTGAATCTGAAACTGCCGGAACTTCTTCGGGCTTATCTTCGCTTACGGCCTCGACAACCTCTTGAGTATCCTCAGGTTCGTCATTGCTGACTTCCTCGACAACTTCCGGAGTATCTTCGGGTTCAGGCTCATTGCTGGTGTTCTCCTCAAGGTTCATAATCGGGAGAATATCGCCTGAATTTTCGTCTTCATCAGCGGCAGGGCTTGCGAATAATTCCTCATCGTTAATCACAACTGCTGCTTTTTTCATTAATGACTCCTCGTAAGCTGCCAGTCTTGAACGTTCCTCCTGCTGAGTAAGAAGTATCCTGATGTCCTCGCTCACGTCATCATAAGGCACTGTGCCTGCGTCAACATGAGATGTCTTCATTGCTACAGCGTAATCACCGCTTGCAACCTCGAATACAGGGCTCACTGTCCCGACATCAAGAGAGTCGAGAGTGCTGAGTGTTCCTGTTGTCAATGCGCTTGTCGGTAGCATTACGGGCGATTTAGTGATGTTGATAACGCCCTTAATATCGCCGGACGCTAAGATATCCCAGCTTTCACCGCCTGAGATTTTAGCTCTGAACTCTTCGGCCTCAGCGATTGTGTTGAAGTCGGCCATGTGAATATTGAACCCTTCAGGCCTTGAGTAGAGTATTCCCTTCATCGTGTCGTAGAACTCAACGGCTTTGTCCTCGCTTACGGTTACATTGCCGATTGCTTCGCGCATGAGTCTCTCTGCGGCGATCTGACGGGCAAGACTCCTCTTGTAATCTTCAGGCTTAAGCCCTGAGTTCGCGAGTACCTGATAGAACGCCTCGCGTGTCGGGAAGTAAGTATCAGCGTAATTCTTCATGGCCTGATCTGCTTCGGCATCACTGACCCTTATGCCTTTCTCCTCGACTTCTTTGGCAGTCTGGGACTCAAGTATTGCCTGATTCAGAACCGATCTGTAAATCGCCGGCATGTCAATCGAAGTCATGCTTCTTGTGCTGTAAGTGCTGAGATAATTTCTTAATCTCTGCTCAAGCTCCGAACGCATTAATGAACGCCCGTTAATCTGTGCGACCTCGTAATCGGTCATAGTACCGTCAGGATTGCGGGACGGACTTCTTCTTGTGCCTCTTGTCTCGTACATAAGGAACGTTGACAGGAGGAACGCCACTACTATGACGGCCATAATCCATTTCATTTGAGTACGCAGGAATTTCATCATGATTTAATAAAACCTTCTCTCTATAAAAATTTTTTTCTTGCACTACGTAATTTTCATGATTTGAAATTTTAACACATACTAAGCAATTTTACACATCAGCTAGTGAATGACCTGTTTTAGTCTCAGCCTTCAGGATTTTTATCTCGCCTCCTGATTTTTTCATAGAGGCGCGTAATTTTTCCGAGACATCATCAGCCGACTCTGGGGAGCATTCGCAGACCAGCGAGTCATGAACCTGAAGGAACAATTCGCCTGCACCGACAGCGTCGAAATCAATCACAGATTTTCTTGCAATATCGGCAGCAGTACCCTGAATCGGGGTGTTAATGAGTGCGCGGTCAAGTGCTGCAAATCTCGCAGGTATTTCCTTCACCGGCCTTATTCTTCCCCAGAGTGTACGGGCATAACCTTTTTCCTTTGCGCCCTCGACGAGGCCGTCAAGAAATTCCTGAATGCCCGGCAGTGCGTCAAAGTAACGGGTCATAATGTCCTTAGCCTCCTGACGGCCAACTCCTAATCTTCCGGCTAGGCCGAACGAACTCATGCCGTAAAGAAGCCCGAAGTTAATCACTTTAGCGGCTCTTCTCATTTCGGGGGTAACAAGTTCAGGCATTGCACCGAATACCCATGAGGCTGTCTCGCTGTGAATATCCCTGTTTTTTGTGAAAGCCTCGATTAATTTTTCTTCGCCCGACATGTGTGCAAGCACTCTTAGTTCAACCTGTGAATAATCTGCCGAGACGAAGACATTTTGAGGATTTACGGGGACGAGGCCGGATTTAATTTTCATTGCCCATTCGCCGAACGCCGGGATATTCTGCAAGTTTGGATCTCTTGAACTCAACCGCCCTGTGCCGGTGAAGGCCGGTTCAAAAGTAGTCCTTATGATTCCGTCATTGTCCGCAGAACGCTGAAGGGGTATCACGAAGCCTGAGAGCATTTTCGAGAGTTCTCTGTATTCGAGGATTAACGAGGGTATTTCGCCGTTGGGTTCTGCTGCGAGTTTTTCAAGGACAGAAGCGTCTGTTGAGAAAGAATTTTTCCATTTAGTTTTGCTGGTGGGCGTGAAGCCTAACTTCTCGAACAGGAGCCATGAAACTTGAGCCGATGAATTAAGATTTATGCGAACGCCGGTGAGGTCAATTAATTTCCGTTCAAGCTCATCGATTCGTTCTTCAAGTTCAGATTGAACGTTCCCGAAGATTTCGGGATTGATTCTGACTCCGTGATTTTCCATTTTGTTGAGTACGGGAATAATCGGGAGGTCAATTCCAGTCATGATGTCGTGAAGTCCCTCATGGTTCAGGATTTCGGCCTCAATGCTTCCGGCAAGGTCATTCAAAGTTTTGTCGGGTTCGTCTGAAGCACTCAAGGTATTTACGATTTCAGGGAATCTTGAACCTGTCTGGTCGGGGTGAAGAAGGTAATAAGCAGTCTTCAAGTCCCAGACACTCACGGCCTCCCTGAAAAGTTCAGGGTGCTTCCGTAATTCGTTCTTGTAATCAGTGATGATTAATTCGGCCTGAGGCATTCTGAAATTTTCATTGCTGTAAAATTCGCGCGGCAATGGTGTTTTAGTGCTGCCTATGCGTTTTAGGACACGGGACAATCCGAGCCTTAACGCCAATTCTTCAGCCGAGTCGAAATCGGGCTTAATGCTGAGGCAGTCGGCAAGGAAGTTTTCATCATCATCAAAGAGATTTTCACGAAGAATTATGATATTGTCCCTCCGCCAGATTACTTCATCGCGTCCGGCAGCCTCGAATTTTGAACGTATTGATTTCGCGAAATCGCCTAATGACGAATATATGTCCTCAAGTTTCGGGTATCTTGCCAGAATTTTCTTAGCTCCGACCTCGCCTATACCGTTAATGCCCTGAATGTTGTCGGCCTTATCGCCTGTTATAGCGAGGTAGTCGGCCATAGATTCGGGAGGGAAGCCGTATTCTTTGAGGAACGATTCGCAGTCGTAAGTTTCCGCGCCGGATATACCGTTTTTTATCGGCCTCATCATTCTTATTCCGTCCCCTAAAATCTGGAGGAGGTCTTTATCCGATGAGAGAATAACGGCTTCATTGCCTTCGCGTCTTGCGAGTTTTGCTATTGAGGCGGCGGCATCATCAGCTTCAACGCCCTCTTTGACAACGACTCTGAATCCGCTGAACCTCAATAAATCCTGAAGTATAGGCAGCTGTATTCTGAGGGCATCGGCGAGGGGTGGCCTGTTGGCTTTGTAGTCATTGAGAAGTTCGCTGCGGAAAGTTTTACCCTTAGGGTCGAAAACTATAACGGTGCAGTCAGGCAGTAATTCGTCCTGAACTTTGTAAAGCATATTCATGAAGGCCATAATCATTCCTGTAGGAGTTCCGTCAGGAGCGGTGAGTGTTGTGTGAAGCGCGTGGTAAGCTCTGTGGGCTAAACTGTGGCCGTCAACAATCAGAAAAATTTTTATGTGAATCACCTCATTCAAACATAATGAGGGAATTATAATATGTCGGAAATTTTAGTATCGGAGTATTTGTTGAATGAGCGCGGAATATTCACCTGATTACGACACAGAAGTATTCGGAAGGGACGAGCTTTATCGAATCCCTGAGACTGTCTGCGCGTTCGCGAACTCATCGGGCGGCAGGGCTGTCTGTGAATACTCTGACCCTTCGGAATTTGTCCCTGAGGGAATACCATATGTCAAGGAGTCCGAAGGGGTTATATACGTTCCGCCGCTGGCATGGAACAGGAAGCCTTTTGTCCTCAAAGGGAGGGTATACCGCCGTATTGAAGGGGTGAACGTGATTTCGGGGCGGCGGGCTAAAAGCATAATGGCCGGAGATTCGCATGAGTCATCGCGTGATGACCGTCCGTTCAACGGGAGGCTTAATGAAGAACCGCTCAGGGGATTTTGGGAGAGCGTTACGGCACTTAATGAGGGCATGAAGGGATTAACGATAACGGAGTTCATGAGGCGGACGGGGATTTACTCAGGGAAGTATTTAACGTTTGCAGGAGCGTTAATGCTCGGCGAGGCGATGAGGGTGAGGGCGGTTCTTGATTTCGGGAATATCCACATTGAGACGGGAGCGTCAAATATCTGGGACGCTTATTCGGAACTTCTGCCGAGATTAAGCTCGCCGCTCTCGGAAAAATGTTCAGAGGCTTTCAGGGAAGTATTCATCAACGCTCTGCTTCATTCGGATTACAACGCCGGAAGGAGTATTAACATTCACATCACGTCATCGCCGCCGAAAGTTTTGATTGACAATCCCGGAACTATACGGGGAACAATCCGCAATCACCGCCTCGCTAAAATGTTTGCCCTCTCAGGAATAACTCAGAAAAATCGTAACGGCCTCCCGTTAATCAGACGATACATGCCGTCATTTGAACTAAGGCAGGACATGCTGACGTTAAGGGTTTCCGCAATGCTTGAACTTGAGGGGCGCACTCAGCTTCCTTCACCCGTAATACTCTGAAAGTTTGCCGTTAATAACAAAAAACTTGACCGCTGATTTAACCGCTGGTAAAATTCTCATCAACAAAAAAGTTTGACAGGTATAATTCCCAGATAACAAAAGGAGTTTGACTTTACTTGCTGAAGATTAGGAAGGGCTTTGCGTATTACGCAGGGTTAATGTTGATGTTGCTTGCGGTAGTTTTAGTGAGCGCGGGCGGTTCGGAAGCGGCCAAAAAGAAAAAGCATTATGATGACTGGCGAGGGGTTGCCGCCGATATGGCATTGGAATTTAACGCGGCGATCGAGGACGTTCAGAACGACAAATACAAGGACGCTTACAACCACGTTAATGACGCTTACTTCAAGTATTACGAGGTTCAGGGCGTTGAAAGAACCGTAATGTACGCAATCTCTGCGGCAAGGGTCAATCACATTGAGGCGCAGTTCAGAGACATCAAACATGTTCTTCTCGGAAACCAGCAGAAAGAAAAAAACGAGTTAATCAAACAAATTGAGGCTCTAAAAATTAAAGTCTACAAGGACTCAATGGTTCTTGACGGATTCGCTGAAGTCTCAGATCCCGACAGCGTGGGCGAAAAAATTTATGCCGACACAAAAGTACCCCGTCCGGCAATCGCCTCATCATCTGAAACTCAGGCTGTCGCAAGCGCACCTTCACAGCCCGAGACAACAGCACCATCAGCCCCCAAAGCACCAGTAAACAGGGATTGGCTTACGTTCCTTACGGCGTTCGGGCTTTTAGTGAGGGAAGGACTTGAGGCAATACTCGTAATCGTTGCGATTGTCGCCTACCTCATAAAGACAGGCAACAAAAACATGCTCAAGGGCGTTTATCTCGGTTCATTCGCCGCCGTCATCGCAAGCGTAATTCTCGCTTGGTTCTTGGAGTACATGATGGGTGAGCAGAGCGGAGTAGCCAGAGAACTTTTAGAGGGCTGGACAATGTTCCTTGCCGTAGCGGTTCTGTTCTACGTCAGCAACTGGATGCTTTCTAAGGCTGACAACATAGCTTGGGAAAATTACATCAGCGGTAAAGTCCAGCAGTCAATCGACAGCAAATCACAATGGACTCTAATCTTCGCCGCTTTCATAGCTGTCATGAGAGAAGGAGCGGAACTGATACTCTTCTACTCGGCGGCATTCACCGGCGGAATGAGCAATCCCGTTTACATCGCCTACGGAATCGGAGCAGGCGTTCTCGTTCTCGTAATAGTCTGGGTATGCTTCAGGTACTTCAGCGTCAAGCTGCCCTTGAGAGCGTTCTTCATGTTCACGAGCATTCTTCTTTTCCTCATGTGCATATCGTTCATGGGCAAAGGCGTTGTCGAATTGACCGAAGCCGATGTCATTACGGGAAGAACAGTTATTCCGGCCATGAAGGGATTCAGCATTGAGATACTGAGCATTTACGACAGAGCGGAGACTCTTATCCCTCAGATAATGCTCGTTATAGCGGCGGTGTGGATAATGCTCCCCCACATCTTTAGGAAAAAGGATAAATCCCCTGCGAAATAACTCAGGGAGTTTATAAAAAATCATTCAGGAGGTTTAGTATTCATCATGAAGAAACTCATTCTTTCAGCAGTAGTTCTCATGCTCGCGTTCTCAGCGGCATATGCGGCTCCGGCACCCGTCTCAATGAAGCCCGGCGAGGCAGGTTTCGAGGAAATACCCATCGGCGAAACTCAGGTAGGCCCTTACAATGTAGCCGCCGTTTACTTCCAGGCAGTTGACATGTACCCCACAGGCAAAGGTCTTTCACGCGAAGAGTCTGACATGCACCTCGAAGCAGATATTCACCTCAAGCCCGAATTTGCTGTAGCCTACGGCTTCGGCAACGGCGAGGACATCTGGCCGGCTTACCTCACAGTCAAGTACGAGATCGCCAAGATTGACGGAAAAGTCGTAATGTCAGGATCATTCATGCCCATGAACGCTGACGACGGCCCCCACTACGGCGCAAACATCGCTAAAGGACTCCCTGTCGGCCCGTACAAGCTCCGTTTCATCATTGAGCCGCCCACTGATTACCTTCTTCACATCGACCCCGAAACCGGCGTTCCTGCCAAAGAGGGCGCAAAAGATTTCTTCTCGACTCACACTGTTGAGTTCGACTGGAATTACACGGGCGAGCAGTTACAGAACGACTAATCTACGCTCACTTTCAGAATAACGGAAAATTCGCGGAGGCTTTGCTGAAAAGGCAGCTTCCGCTTTTATTGCAAGGGGTGATGAAAAATTCTTAAATATCTTGTCGCTGTTACTGACCATTTAGCGGCGTTCGCTGTAATTCTCGGAATAATATTCAGTTTTTCACGGAGACGCTTCACAGTCATTGCCTCCGTCTCTGGAATGATGGCAGGCTTCGTGATCTTCGCACTGAGAGTCTATGACCCCAGAGGAATGAACCTGATGTTAATCTGGCTCAACCGATGGCTTGTTACCGCTTCGGCAGGACTCGGAATAATCTCGGTGATACTGGTAGTTTTAACCTCACTGTTCAGAAAAAAATCCCTCTGGTTCGCTAATCTCATTTCGTTGTCGGCACTGATACTCGTGTCAATGATGTATCTTTTTCCGCCCGTCCTTCAATACACAAGGGAGTTCGTGTATTTCGGCGAGGCAGGAATAAGCACTAACGCAATGCTTCGAGCCTTAGGCTTCACTCTTGGAATAGCTGTCTGCCTCCTTCTCCTTCTAAGTTCGTATAAAGTACATCAGTCGTTGAACACAGCGGCGCAGAGTTACACGTTCATGATTCTATCGGCGGTGATTTACGCTCTGTCGTTCTCGGCCTCAGCAGTGGCAGCCCTCCAAAGGCTCAAGCTCATCAAGATTAACGATTCGTTCATGGGCGTGTCGGTCTTTGACGTTATGATTTGGAGGGACGCTAATCCCAACGCTTTTTTGTTCGCCCAGCTCGGACTGGCTCTGGCGATGTTAGCGTTCGTGATTTACACGCACTTGAAACCCGAAAGAACCTTCCCGAACAAAGCCCTCCTACGAAAAGAAAAAGCAAGATTAAGAGACTGCCGCCGCTGGTCATGGAGTCTCTGCGTCTGGGGAGCTATGGCAGTGTTCATAGTGATAGTTCTTCATTACTACGACACAAAGCCGCCCGCTGAAGTCCAGCCCGAACCATACGAACTCAATGACGGCGTAATCTCCGTTGAACTCGCTAAAGTCTCGGACGGTCATTTGCATAAATTCTCATACGTTACGCCGAACGGCTTTGATGTCCGTTTCTTAATCGTCAAGAAGCCTGCCGGCACCGCTTACGGAGTCGGCCTCGATGCCTGCGACATTTGCGGGATCGCCGGTTACTACGAACGGGGAAATGATGAAGTTGTTTGCAGACGGTGCGATGTCGTCATGAATAAGAACACAATCGGCTTCAAGGGTGGCTGTAACCCAGTGCCGTTTGAGTACGAGGTCAGGGCAGGAAAAATCTTCATTGACGTTAAGGAGTTGGAGAAACACGAAAGGAGGTTCAAATAGCGAATGTTCTGGCGAATGATTACAAAGACGCTCATAAGGCAGAAATCTAAAATGTTAATGATTGCTTTCACCGTTGTGCTGGGCGTTTCGCTCTCGACAGCGATGATGAACGTAATGCTCGGTGTCGGCGACAAGGTCAACCGTGAACTTAAAGTCTACGGAGCGAACATTACAGTGAGGCACAAGGACGCGGCATTAATGAGCGACCTTTACGGGCTTGAGGGTCAGGGAGTTAATGACAAGTTCCTTCACGAAGATGACGTTCTGAAACTCAAGTCGATATTCTGGGGGTTCAACATTCTCGATTTCGCCCCTGTCCTCGAAGGCAAAGCATTGATGAGCGGTTCGGACGTTCAGATTTTGGGGACATGGCCGGAGAAAAATACAATCCTTCCGACTGGCGAGGAGCTTCACACTGGATTGAAAGCCCTCAGAACATGGTGGGAAGTTTCGGGCGAATGGCTCGGCGAGAATGACAACGACAGCGTAATGTTCGGCCACATGCTCGCGGCTCAGACTAACATTCACGCCGGCGACACTGTAACACTTTCGGCGGACGGGAGGTCAAAGACTTTCACGGTCAAAGGAATCTTTAATGACGGCGGAAACTCTGACAATAAAATCCTAATGACACTTCCGGCGGCTCAATCACTCCTTAATCTTCCCGAAAGAGTCTCAACGATTGAGGTATCAGCCCTAACAACACCCGATAACGATTTGGCACGCAAAGCCGCTCAAGACCCCAGAAGCCTATCGCCCGATGAGTATGAGACATGGTACTGCACCGCCTATGTGAGCGCGATATGCCATCAGATTCAGGAGGTTATAAGGGACGGAGTCGCTAAACCTGTTAGGCAGGTCGCCGAGTCGGAGGGGACAATCCTCAACAAGACTACGCTTCTGATGATACTAATAACGGTTCTCAGCTCAATCGGTTCAGCGTTAGCAATCTCGAACTTAATCACTGCAAGCGTTATCGAACGAAGTCAGGAATTAGGACTCCTGAAAGCTCTCGGAGCGTACAACTGGCAGATAGCGATTCTTGTTCTTGCCGAAGTAATGATTACCGGGCTTGCCGGAGGAGTGATAGGCTACTTCATGGGTATCGGCTTCGCTCAGATTATCGGCCAGACGGTATTCGGGTCATACATCGAGATTGCGAGAATGGTTATATTGATAGTGGCGTTGATATTGTTCCTTGTAACTCTAATCGGAAGCATTCCGGCAATACGTTACTTGACGGCTTTGAAGCCTACGGAGGTATTACATGGCAAATAAACTTGAAAGGCACGGCAGCAGATGGAAAATGTACCTCCGAATGCTGTCAGGCTCTCTTATACGGAGGGCATCACGTTTAATCATAGCGGTTCTGGCCATAGCGATAGGGGCGACAATTCTTTCGGGGCTTGTAACGATTTACTATGACATTCCCGAACAGTTAGGGCGAGAGTTCAGATCATACGGAGCGAATTTAATAGTCCTTCCTCAGGGCGAAGCAAAAATTACCCGTGAGACGCTCGGAAAATTGCGAAGTCTTATCGGCGAAAATAAAATTGTCGGAATGGCTCCATACCGTTACCAGACTGTCAAAATCAACGAACAGCCCTACATAATCGCCGGTACTGACTTGAAGGAAGCCGAGAAGAACAGCCCGTTCTGGTACGTTGAGGGGAGCTGGGGAAATTCTGAGGACACTTCAAAAGTTATGGTCGGCCATGAAATTGCTCAGACTCTCGGCCTAAAAATAGGCGACACATTCACGGTTCAGGGCGTGAAGTACGGTCAGAGGGCTGAAGCCTCACGTCAGGATTTATCGGCTGAGGAGAACCAGAAAAGAGACTTGGCGAGGCAGAACTTCCACAAGAATTTAACCGTCAAAGGAATCGTATCAACCGGCGGAGCTGAGGAAGGATTCATTTTTTCTGACGCTGACATGCTCGACGAACTGATAGGCGACACGTTCAGGGCTGACGTTATCGAATGCAGTATTGTCGCTGACGCTAATGAGCTTTCGGAACTCTCGGCAAAAATTGAGCGTGATATTCCAGAATTACAGCCCCGCGCAGTCAGAAGATTAACCCAGTCTCAGGATATTGTTCTCGGAAAACTTCAGGCACTCGTCCTTCTGGTTACTATTGTCGTTCTAATCATCACTATGATTTCGGTTTACACGACAATGACCGCAATGGTCGCCGAAAGACGGAGGGAAATAGCCTTGAAGAAAGCTCTCGGAGCCGAGAACAAGTTAGTCATGGGCGAACTGCTCGGCGAGGGCGTAATGCTTGGATTAATCGGCGGAGCTTTGGGGGTGTTCTTGGGGTTTGAGTTTGCTCTGAGGGTGAGCCTTAATGTTTTCGGAAGGGGCATAAATTTCCAGTGGGCGTTAATCCCCGTAACGATAGCCGTATTCATTGTGATTACGGTAGCGGCCTCATTGATACCTGTGCGGAGGGTAATGGATATTCACCCGGCAATAGTTCTGAAAGGAGAGTAAGTGAATAAAAAAATGTCAAAAAAAATTCTTGAGCTTAAAAATGTATCGAAGATTTACGGGAATTTGAAGGCACTCGCTGATATTAACCTCACTGTCAACGCCGGCGACTGGCTCTCGATAATGGGGCCTTCAGGTTCGGGAAAAACCACAATGATTAACATTATCGGCTGTATGGATACTCCCTCAACAGGAAGCGTGATACTCGATGGGACTGACATAAGCAAAGAAAACGCCGGCAATTTAACGAGAATACGAAGGGATAAGATAGGATTAATCTTTCAGCAGTTCCATCTCATAAGCTACTTGACCGCCGCTGAAAATGTAATGGTAGCTCAGTACTACCACAGTATGCCCGATGAACAGGAAGCTCTTGAGGCGTTGGCAAAAGTCGGGCTTGCCGACAGGGCAGGACATTTACCGGCTCAGTTGTCGGGCGGCGAACAGCAGAGAGTTTGTATCGCTAGAGCGTTAATCAATTCACCGCAGATACTTCTCGGCGATGAGCCTACAGGAAATCTTGACGAGGAGAACGAGGGAATTGTGGTCGATATTTTCAGAAGGCTTCATGACGAGGGCGTTACGATTATCGTAGTTACTCATGACCCTGAAGTCGGTGATGTAGCTCAGAGGAAGATTGTTCTTGAACACGGCAGAATCACGGGAGATATTGACCAGTCGGAGACGTTCGGGGAGGCGTTGAAACTCAAAGGCAGGCATAACTGAAAAGCTCACACTCAGCAGGTATAATTCTAGTGAGACATTCACGAGAATTTGAGGTGAGCATTTATGTTATCTCCACGCATTGAAGACTATCTGGAAGAATTGTTTTTGCTCGAAAGCACGGGAAGGAACATTACCGTAACAGACCTTGCCGAACGCCTGAAAATCACTAAAGGCACTGTAACCGCTACCGTTCAGAAACTTGTTGACCTTGAGCTTGTCAAGCATGAACGATACGGCAATCTTCATCTTACTGATGCCGGACGGAGAAGGGGCATGACAGTTTTTCACAGGCATGAGGGATTCAGGGCGTTTTTTCACGAGCTTCTTGGGCTTGACAGGGATCATTCGTCAGAGATGGCGTGTTCAATGGAGCATTATGTGGACACGGTTACGGAGGAAAGGCTGTACGCGCTCCTTGAGTACTTCAGGAAGGCGAGGGCGGAACATCAGCCGTGGGTTGACGAGGTGTTCTTAGCGATTGAGAAGCCGATTCTGCTTGTGCCGGTGCCGTTGACGCTATGTGATTCGGGGTCGTCAGGAGCGATTTTGAGGATTACCGCCGATGAGCCTCTCAGGAAAGAACTGGGCAAAAAAGGTTTCACGATTGGTTCTGAGGTCAGGCTTGTCAGCATTGAGGACGGGATTTTCAAATGTGAGGTATCTCATTCGATGGTTGATTTGCCGCTCAATGAGGCCGCCTCAATCTGGATTCAACAGCCCTCTAAGTCATAGGGAAGAAAAACCCCCGTTGGGAATGACGGGGGATAATTTTTAGTAATTCCTGAAAAAGTGAAGTATCTTCCAGATTCCGAGAGGCTCAATTATTGAACGTATCATTGATTTCGAGCTGACGTGAATAATTTTCTTCAGCGTTACGGAACGCATTATCCTTTCACGCAGGTGGCTGTAAGTTCCATTCTTCATAATGTGTGATTTAGTATCCCTGTACGCCTGAAGAATATTCCTGTTCATTTCTCTGATACTTATATGCCTAACCTCATGGCCGTAGTGAGACATTTGAACGGGGTCTCGGCACCATATTCGCCAGCGATACGAGACATGATCTAGAAGTTGCGTATACTTACGTTTGAAATAATCATCAAGTTCTTCAGCCGTAAACTTTCCGGCCAAATCAATTTCTATCATATCGAGCTGTTCAAAAAACTGCTTAGTTCTCCTGACGGGCGCAAAGTACGTTGAATATATATCCTTTGAGGTATCGACAGTGGATTTGACTTTCGCTTTGTCCGTAACGAAACCGCCGAAATCAACTCCGCTGTGAATGTACGCCCCCTTACCCTTTAGGAGTAAATCACGCATGACATAAAGCTCAGGGTACATGTCCGAAATCTCAAAGTAGCGTGTTCGGTCAGGTATCTCGCGGAATAAATCAGCTTTGAATATACAGCCTGTAGGGTGATTGTAGGTTATAAAGTTCTTCATCGCCTCGATTCCCTCTGAGACGCTGAAGCCGTCCCGTTTGTGTCCGCCGTCCTTGAGGAATGTTATGTTGTTATCACGGGCGTATTCAAGGCGTTCGATTAGGCCGGGAATGTTCTCGCCTTGAACCATATCGCGCCCCATTATGATGTAAAGCCATTCGCCCCTTCCCAACTCTAAGGAGTGTTCCCAGTTTTTGTGCGCTCCTAAATTCTTCTCGTTCCTGTAATACCTAAACCGAGAATCATGAATCTGACTCAGCAATTTTTGAGTGTCGTCCGTTGAAGCGTCATCGCTGACAACCACCTCAAATCTTGAGTCCTCACTCGAAAGGAGAGCCTCTACTATTTTGATCGCCCCTTCGGAATTGTTATAGGCTGGAACGCAGAATGAGACGATTACGCTATTCACTTTGACAGCCTCAGAGTGTTTACAGCTTCATCGAGCGCAGTATCAAGAGCCTCAGAATTTTTCCCCCAGCCCTGCGCGCTGAATGAGCTTCCTCCGCCCTTTCCGCCCAAAATCTCAATGGCTTTCTTGAACGCCGGACGGACATCAATATTTTTGTTAGCCTTGTTCGTCCCAATCATGACGAAAACGCCCTCGTCATTTGCACACGCCAAAACCGCTACCGCTTCTTTGTCCTCTGTGATGAGCCTGAACAAATGCTTGATTTCGTCCTGAGCTGCTGACTTCATTACGTGTCTTGCGATTCGGAATTGGCCGGAAGTTTCAGCCTTTGTTAAAAGTGAATCGGCAAGCGGTTTGAGATAACGAATTGTGAGATTTTCATTCTGTATTTTCAAGTCGTGTATCTGCGATTTAAGAATTGCGATTTTCTCATTTATCCCCTCGTAACCGCAGACTAATTCGGCTTCGGCTTTTCTGACTTCGTGATAGAGTGAGTCGAGCCATCTGTAAGCAGCTTTTCCGCACCTAAGATAGATTCTTGAACCGCCCTTGTGATTCTCAACTGACGTGATTTTTACGAGTCCGACTTGGCCTGTTGACGATACGTGAAGACCGCAGCAGGGTACATAATCGACTCCCTCAACTTTGACGATTCTGACGGGGGGTATCGCGTTTTCTGGGGGAAGTTTCCGCGCAAGCTCTCTTATTTCGGCCATGTCAGGATAAATTACTTCGACAGGAAGGTCAGACCATACTGCCTCATTAGCGGCGGCCTCAGCCTCAAGGATTGCGGAGAGGTCAGCGGGAATGTCAGTGTCGATTGAGACGTTATCGCCCTCGATTCGCATTCTCTGGGTGTGAATGTGATGAAGATTCCAGAGGCAGCCGGCAAATAAGTGTTCGCCTAAATGCTGCTGCATTAACTCAAATCTGCGCTCCCAATTAATGACTCCGTGAACCTCAGAGCTTTCGAGCGGCGAGGCTGTTATGTGTATGATTTCATCGCCGTGTTCAGAGGCTTCGAGGACTTCAACGCCATTGAGCGTGCCGATGTCGAAAGGCTGTCCGCCTCCGCTGGGGTAAAAGAGAGTGCGGTCAAGAATGATGTGAAATTTGCCGTTGTGTTCGGATTGGGAGATTAATTTCGCGTCAAACTCTTTTGCGTAAAGGTCGTCATAATATAATTTAGCGGTCAAAAAAATTCACTTCCCGTTAAAATTTTCTGAGTGAATTATAATACAGCTATTAATAGCGAAAGGAGGAATTGATTTATGAATGCCGTGCAAGATGAAGAATACGTAACACTTCAAGTTCATGATTTACAGCTTGCGAGAATCGAGGCGTTAATGGAGCGCAATATGGCGCGTCAGGAAGCTATCGCCAGCGACATTAAGGGAGAAATCCGTGAAATGCGCGGAGAGATAAAGGCTCTTGACGTTAAGATTGATGGGGTTGAGAAAAGACTTGAAACCAAAATTGACAGTGTTGAGCAGAAACTCACTGACAAGATTGACGGAGTAGAGAAAAGACTTGACGCTAAGATTGACGGCGTTGAACAGAAACTCACAGCCAAGATTGACGATGTTGAGGAAAGGCTTGACACCAAGATTGACAGTGTAAAGCAGGAACTCACGGCTAAGATTGATAATGTTGAGCAGGGACTCAATGCCAAGATTGATGGTGTAGAGCAAAAACTTACATTGAAGATTGACGGCGTGGAAAAGAAACTTGACGCTAAGATTGACGGCGTTGAGCAGAAGCTCACAGCCAAGATTGACGATGTTGAGGAAAGACTTGACACCAAGATTGATAGCGTTAAGCAGAAACTTACAGCCAAGATTGATAGTGTTGAGCATGGACTCAATACCAAGATTGACGGAGTGGAGAAAAGACTCGAAACTAAGATTGACGGTGTTATGGACGCTGTTACCATTACGAACTCACGTATAGATGACCTAAACAACAGAAAGTCAAACAATATCGCTTTATGGGCAATCGCTACAGCTGTAGGAATTTGCGCGTTTCAGGCAATCGTTTCTTTAATTTCGCTATTAAAATAGACAGGAGGAAAATAAATTTGAGCAGAGTATTCAACTTCAGCGCAGGGCCGGCCGTCCTTCCTGAAGAGGTTTTAATCACGGCACAGAAAGAAATGTTAGAGTACGGAGCTTCAGGCATGTCCGTAATGGAAATGAGCCACCGTTCAAAAGACTTCGAGGAAATTTTATTCACCGCTGAAAAAAATCTCCGCACCCTCATGAACATTCCTGAGAATTACAAGGTCTTATTCCTTCAGGGCGGAGGCTGCACTCAGTTCGCGATGATTCCCATGAACCTCATGCGCCGCAAATCCGCCGACTACATCATCACTGGTCAATGGTCAAAGAAAGCCGCCCAAGAAGCTAAAATCTTCGGGGACGTTCACGTCATAGCGACTTCTGAGGACAAAAACTATTCTTACGTTCCCGACCTCTCAAACCTCAATGTTACGCCGGAGTCAGATTACGTTTACATCTGCCAGAACGAGACTGTTCACGGCACAACGATTCGAGAATTGCCCGACACTAAAGGCAAGCCGCTTGTCGCTGACGTGTCGTCAATGTTCCTGAGCGAGCCTGTTGATGTCTCGCGTTACGGCATAATCTGGGGAGGCGTTCAGAAAAACGTAGGCCCAGCAGGCGTAACAATCCTCATTATCCGCGATGACTTAATCACTGATGATGTTCTACCGTTCACGCCAACGATGATGAAGTACAAGACTCATTCCGAGAACAAGTCGCTCTACAACACACCGCCATGCTACAACATTTACATTTGCGGACTCGTCTTCAAATGGCTATTGAAACTCGGCGGAACTGAGGCAATCCACAAAATCAATCAGGAAAAAGCTAAACTCCTCTACGATTACCTTGACGGCTCGAAAATCTTTCACGGCACTGTCGAAAAGAAAGACCGTTCGCTCATGAATGTACCGTTCGTTACCGGCAATAAGGAGCTTGACGCTGAGTTTGTCGCTGAGGCTGAGAAGGCCGGATTGCGTAACATCAAGGGACACCGTTCAGTCGGCGGAATGAGGGCTTCAATCTACAATGCTATGCCTGTTGAGGGCGTTAAAGCGTTGGTTGATTTCATGGCTGATTTCGAGAGGAGACACACGAATTAGAATGTTAGCTCCTAAAGGACGCAAAATTTTCTGCCTCAATAACATCTCGCCTGCCGGAACAGAAAAATTCCGTAAAGGCTACACCCTCACTGAAAATATTGACGAGGCTGCCGGAATTTTAGTGAGGTCAGCAGACATGAAAGAGATGAATTTCCCCGAAGGCCTTAGAGCCATAGCCCGTGCTGGAGCTGGAGTCAATAACATTCCGATTGAGAGATGTTCCGAGAATGGCATCGTTGTCTTCAACACTCCCGGCGCGAACGCTAACTCGGTGAAAGAATTGGTGGTTGCCGGACTGCTTTTGGCCTCAAGGGATATTTACGGCGGTATCAAATGGGTTAGGGACAACGCTGGAAATCCAGACATCACTAAACTCGCCGAGAAAGCAAAGAAGAATTTTTCAGGCCATGAGATTAAGGGCAGGACGCTCGGAATAATCGGGCTTGGAGCGATCGGCGTACAGGTCGCAAATTCAGCAGTAAGTCTCGGAATGAATGTTCTCGGCTACGACCCTTATTTATCCGTCAAATCAGCGTGGACGTTAAGCCCTATGGTCAAACATGCTGATACCCCTGAGGAAGTTTACGCTGTCTCAGACTTCATAACGATACATGTTCCGGCTATGGACTCGACTAGGCACATGATTAACGCCGAAACAATTTCGAGAATGAGGGACGGAATTAAGATAATGAATTTTGCCCGTGATGTTCTTGTCGATGAGGAGGCATTAAGGGACGCTCTCACTTCTGGAAAAGTCAGCGCATACGTTTCTGATTTTCCCAACACGGTAAGTGCCGCTCTTCCTAATTCAATAGTCCTTCCGCACTTGGGAGCTTCAACCGAAGAGGCTGAAGAGAACTGCGCGGTAATGGCGGCCGTTCAGCTTCAGGATTACCTCGACAACGGCAACATAACCAACAGCGTTAATTTCCCTGAGACTAACGCCGGAACCTGCGGAGCTGAAGCAAGAGTGGCGATACTTCACAGGAATATACCTGCGATGCTTTCGGGAATAACGTCATTCTTCGGTAGCAGCGGCCTTAACATCGAGAACCTCATCAACAAAGCTAAAGGCTCATACGCTTACACGCTTGTTGACATTTCGCACAAAATGCCTGACGATACTACGGAAAGACTTAGAGAGATTAACGGAGTATTGAGGGTGCGGAGAGTGAAAGAGAGAAGTTAAGAACTTTATATGGTACAATTTCCGAAAAATTGCATTTTCCCGGGAGGTTGAGATTCTAAATTGTCCCCAAAAGGCGTTCACTACATTGTTGAAGTTTCCGGCTGTGATGATACAATCACTAACGTTGCTAAACTTCAGGATATTCTCGTTGAGGCCGCCAACCGCGCTCATGCTCAGGTTTGGTCGGTATCGTTCAACAAATTCCCCCCTAACGGCGTAAGCGGTGTAGTTGTAATCAGCGAGTCGCATTTGTCTATTCACACATGGCCGGAAGTCAATTACATGGCTCTGGACATTTACACATGCGGCGCACACACTGAACCTATGCTCGCTGTCGATTACGTCCTCGAAATGGTTAAAGCCTCGCACATTCATGTTACTGAAATAACACGCGGCCTTGACGATAATGACGAGAAATATTACCACTCGTTCATAACTTGGGAGGAGGACAGAAAGGACGGCCTTAAAGCGTGAGGAATTTTATTGCCCTCCTCGTAATCCTCGTTTCTTCATCAGTATGTTTCGCGTCAAGTGCTGATGTAAATTTTCATTCCGAAAAAAGTTCCGCGAACAGAGGAAATATTTACCGTCCCGAAAAGTCAGATGATAAAGAATTACAGTCCCTTATCACCGAGTACCTTCCGAATTTCAAGACTCATAACTACAGCGATGATGTTACAGGATTGAATATTGCCTACAGCGTTTATCTTCCTGAAGGTTCTTCATCGGGCAGTAAATTCCCAGTAGTCTTCTTCATTGCTGACGGAAGTTCAGCCGGTAAAGAGCCTCAGTATTCGCTGACTCAGGGATTGGGAGGGCTTATCTGGTGCAGGCATGACTGTATCGTCATTGTTCCTTCGTTCCCGTCAATAGTTCTTGACGACCACAATGGATTCGTTGAGAGTGATTATGTTGAACTTGCAGGGCGTTTCGTGAACTGGGCTGTGAAAAATTACAATGCTGACGAATCGAGAGTCTATGCAACAGGTCAGTCAATGGGCTGCATGACATTCCTTGTGCTTTCTTCGAGACACCCTGAAATGTTCACGGCCTGCATGTTTGTTTCGGGGCAGTGGGACATTAACGTTCTGAAGGGGCTTGAGGGTCAGAAGTTCGTTTATCTTGCCTCAGAAGGAGATCCCAAAGCCTCAGCCGGTATGAACGAAGTCATTGACATGTTCACGAGGGATAAAGCCGGAAAATTCTCCGTTTTCACAGAAGTTGACGCGAAGAAGCCTGATGTCCGTCTTGAGAACGGTCAGGCCGCAAATTTCATAATGTTCAGGAAGGGAAGCACACTGCCCGAAGGAACAGAGGGTAATTACTCGGAACATATGACATCATTCGATTACGCTTACAGGATTGAGGCCGTAAGGAATTGGCTCACGGCACAGAAAAAAGGAGAGTAATAAATAATGGTCAACTTTTTCGATAAACTTGCGCCCAGTTACACGTTTGAGATATTTCCGCCCAAAGGTAATAAAAGCACTGAAGGCACTTACGGTGTAATCGACAGCCTTGTGAGTTTCAACCCCGACTTAATCAGCGTAACTTACGGCGCAGGAGGTTCAAGCCGCGATAACACAGTCGAAATCGCGTCAGGCATTCAGAACCGTTACAGCACGTGCGGAGTCGCTCACTTGACCTGCGTCGGGACAACACGTTCAGAAATCAAAGCTATTCTCGACCAGCTCAAGGCCAATAACGTCCGTAACATTCTCGCTTTAAGAGGCGACCTCAAAGACAAATCTGACTTGGGCGACTTCCATCATGCCTCAGAGTTAATAGCGTTCATTCATGATGAATACGGCGATGACTTTGATATTTTCGCGGCATGTTACCCCGAAAAACACCCCGAAGCCGAATCAGTCGAACAGGATTTATACTACCTCAAAGAGAAATGCAAGCTGGGTGTCAAAGGCTTAATATCACAGCTGTTTTTCGACAATGATATTTTCTGCAGCTGGCGCGAAAGAGCGCGTTCAATGGGAATAACACAGCCCATTATCGCCGGAATAATGCCCATCACCGCAGCAGCTCAAATCCCGAAGGTAGTCGAGATGTGCGGAGCCTCAGTTCCCGAAAGAGTAAGGCGTTTCGTCGAGGCTTACGGCCATAATCAAGGAGCCGTTAAGGAAGCCGGAATAGCTTACGCGACCGAGCAGATAATAGATCTTCTTGCGCGTGGAGTTGAGGGAATACATCTTTACACGATGAATCAGGCTGACACGGTGAGAAGGATTGACGCAGGTATAAGGTCAGTGCTTTACACGAAGCGTTATGCCGTTCGTACCAACGTATAAATTAATCACCGATGCCCTTCGGTACATGAGAGTACCTCCTGAAGGCCGCAATGACGAGTTAGAAAGTATGGTTATTGAGGCTTTCGGGAGGCTTGAGGGGTATATAACTCCGAGATGTGTCTGGGGAAGATTTAATGTCTCACGTTTTGACGGCGGATTAGAGGTTGAAGGGGCATATCTCCGAAGCAATGATATTGCCCGTCTTACCGCCCGAAGCGATGAGTGCATAATGCTTGCGGCCACGCTCGGCCATGAAACTGACAGACAGATAACTATTGCTCAGAACAGGAACATGCTTGAAGGGATTGCGCTTGATGCGTGCGCCAGTGTGAGAATTGACGCATTCATCGACCAGTTCATCAGTAGCGAGATTGTTCCCACGCTTCATGAGGGCGAGCGTATGACTTCGAGGTTCAGTCCGGGCTACGGGGACTTGAGCATGAATGTTACTGAGGACATCATCGCAATACTTAATGCAACGAAAAGAATCGGATTAAGTGTTACTAGGTCGATGATGATGTCGCCGATTAAGTCGGTTACGGCTATAGCTGGGCTGTTCAGAAAACAGGATTAATTCTTTCCTAAATATTCCTCCAGATATTCACGCAGAACTCAATGAAGCTGCTCACCGTGAACGTCCTGACCATGAACGCAGCCAATGAGATTCCCACGCAGCACAGCACAAAATTCTTTTCGCCTCTGCTCATTTCGCCTATCTTCTTGGCCATGTGGAAGACGTGCATTCCTACGCTTCGTTTCCACGGGATAAGAAACGGAACTGTTCCGCACCACGCGTCTTCGAGAATGTGCAGAACACACCCCATCAGCCAGAACCCTGCGCATGACCAGACATCAAGATGAGCATTCCGCCCGTCAACCAGCGCCGACAGTCTCGGAACTATCCACCCCGAACGCGAAAAACATACATACGCCATCACCAGCCACGGGATAAACCAGTGTGTGTAACGCCTGTGATACCTGTTTCGCCTTTTCCCGAAAATCAGGTACTCGGACGAATCCGGAAACGTACTCCCAAGCAAACTGAACGTTGCCGCCAACGGTGAGCCGGTCGCCCCAAGCACAAATGAAAATGTAGATAGTCTATGTCCTTTTCCAGTCATCGTTTCACCAGAACCTTCACAAGAATTAGTACAGCGGTGTTTGATAGAATAACTCCTGCGCCGGCAGGTATGTTGAAGACGAACGACATCATTAACCCGAAAACGAACGCCCCGAATGAAATCACTCCCGAAATTATTACCAATGAACGGAAACCCTTAGCAATAATTTTCGCCGACACCGCCGGAAGAATCATTACCCCCGAAATCAGTAATGTGCCTGTCATCTTCATTCCCATCACCACCACAAGCGAGGTCAGCACCGACACTATAAGCTGATACACAGCCGTGTTAATTCCCAATGTCCTCGCGTAATCCTCATTGTAAGTTATCAGGAAGAACCTGTTATAAAGAACTATGAATGACGCTATCACTATCACTGAGATTACACCGGCAAGAAGCAAATCGCCCTCGCTCACAGCAAGAACGCTCCCGAATAAATACGAACTCATGTTCGAGGCAGTACCCGACAACGAGGACACCACTATTCCGAACGCTAAGGCCGCTGATGAAGCTATTGCTATTGCGGTGTCGCCGGCGGTTCTGTATTTACGGCTGACATACATAATGATGAATGACGCTGTGATTACTGACGGAGGAGCTATATACATCGGGTGAACGCTCAATGCTGATGATAATGACAACGAGGCGAAACCGATTTCGGAGAGGCCGTGCCCGATTAATGCGTAGTGTTTAAGAACCAGTATCACTCCCAAGATTGAAGCACAGACTGATATTAACGAGCCTGCGATTAACGCCCTGTAAGCGAACGGGTACGTAAGGAGTTCGAGAATGTCATTCATTACCTGCAATCCTCCCGTGTGAAATTCGGATTATTCTGGCCTCTGGAATCCCGTCAATGTCTGAGATGTCATGAGTAACCATTACTACAGCGCACCCCTCAGACAATAACCCCCTCAATACCCCGAAAAGTACCTCATGGCTGTGAGCGTCAAGTCCGGCACAGGGTTCATCAAGAAGCAATAACTCAGGCTTGCCGCACACCGCCCGCGCAAGGAATACCCTTCTCAGCTGACCGCCTGAGAGCGTTCTGATTTCTTTGCCCGAAAGACCGTCAATCCCTAACGCACTCATAGCGGAGAGAGCGGCTTCACGGTCTGAACGTGTTGTGAATAATTTACCTGGCCTCTGAGTTCCAGTGAGGACAATTTCGCCGGCACTCGCCGGAAAATCGCGGTCGGCATCTTCGTATTGAGGAACGTAGGACATTTTGGGAGTGCGTTCGAGAGTTCCTGATGATAACGGGAGAAGACCTGCAATCCCCTTAGTGAGGGTTGATTTTCCAGAACCATTCGAGCCGGTAATGAATATCATTTCGCCGGAGCGAGCAATAAGCGAAACGCCGTTAATTGCCGGAGTATCGCCGTATTTTATTACAGCGTCAACAAGTTTTAATCTCTCAGTCATTCATTGCCTCTTGAATGTTCCTGTAATTCTCTGTCATTATCTCAAGGAACGTCTTACTTGTGTCATAAACTTTATGGCCTGTCCCGAAAACGAGTATCCCTGCGCCCGACTGACTGCTTATTTCACGGGTAACTGAAGGAGCTTCGCTGGTGTCTGCAAAAATGTAGCGTGTCTTATGTTTACGAATGTACTTGAGGATTTCGGCCATTCGTCTTACGGAGGGTTCATTTTCGCCGTCGAACGCGCTGACGTAATCGAACCCGTAACGCCTCACGAAGTAACCTGCGGAGAACTCGTCAGCAAAAACTAAAGCCCTTTTCTTTTTCACGGCCATGAAAGCGTCATCAAGCTCATTCAATTTTGAGCAGAATGAATCGGCGTTGAGCGTGTAGGATTTTGAGTTATCGGGGTCAACTTTGCATAGAGAATTGAGAATGTTAGCGGTCATTTTCTGAGCCAATGACAAATCGAGCCATATATGAGGGTCATTGTTGATTAACGCGATACCTTCAGAGGCGTTAATGATACGGGTATTTCTGAGGGAGGCTGAAATTTTCAATGCCCATGCCTCAAGTTCAGGGTCGGTGAAGACGAAAGCATCAGCGTCATTCAGTGCCTTAATATCTGAAGGGGAAGGCTCGAAATCATGAGGATCAATTCCCGGCGGAAGGAGTAATTTAACGTCAGCAAGCGAGCCGGTAATCTGCCTTGTGAAATCGTAAGCAGGGAACGAGCTGCAAATAACCGAAATTTCAGCGTAAGAAGCTGTTTCCGAAAGAGTGAATAAAGCGAGAAAAAATAATGTTCTGAGTTTCATTAGCAAGTTATGTCCTGAAGAAAAATTTTAAGTTATTATAACAGACATGTTGATATTGATTGCCGGAGGGGCTAGGAGCGGTAAGAGCAGTTATGCGGAGTCGAGACTTTCGGAGCTGTCGGGGTATCCGAAAATTTACATGGCCGTCTCAAAAATATATGATGATGAAATGAGGGAGCGCGTAAAAATTCATCAGGCCATGCGGAAAGGAAAAGGCTTCTTAACGTTAGAGAGGACTCAGGATTTGGGGAACGCTGAAATTCCTTTTGGTTCAGACATAATGATTGAGAGTCTTACGGTCTGGGCGGCTAACGAAATGTTCACTGATGAGGGAGTTAATGCTTCGGATTCTGTTGTCAGTAAAATTTTGTTGGACTTGGGAAAATTATTATTGAGAGCCGGAAATGTAGTGATAGTTACGGACGATATATTTTCGGACGGAGGCGGATTTGACGAACTGACGGAGGGATACGTGAAGTGCCTTGCGGAATTGACGGTTAAGATTGCGGAAATATCGGGTGAAGTCTGGGAATGTTATTCAGGGATTAACATCTGCTACAAAACGAAAGAGAATAATTTATAATTTAAGCAGAAAATTTTTATCGGCGTGAAAAAAATGAACGGGCAGTCAGGATTAAATTTCAATGTGAATAATGACGAGGCATCGGACTACGAAAACTTAGTGTCTCAGATTCTTGCGAGGGTGAATAATTTATCTCCCTCTGGTTTTGAGCAGCTTATTACGGATCTTCTTATACGAATGGGCTATGAAGTTTTCAGGAACGCAAAACGCCGTATAAGTGCCGGTGCGATTCAGGGAATAATAATTGAAGACCGCCCGGGCTATAATCCAATATACATTCAGACTAGAAAGCTAGAAAAAGGTAGCATTATAACAAGCTGGAACATGCAGAGTTTCGGGGACGCTGTCGAAAGAAAAGCAGGGCGCGGACTTCTCGTAACAAATGCCAGTTTCTCGAAGCCTGCTCAGGATTACGCGAAGGAAAAACACATCATACTGATAGACGGGCCGATACTTGCGCGCTTGATGATAGTGCATAATTTCTGCGTGAATGTCCGCGAGGTCGTTGAGATAAAATCATTAGACCCTTCAGCTTTCAAGGACTACGAATGAAAATTAAAGGTCAGAAATGATTTTACCAGTATGTAGCGTGTTTGCTATAATACGTCAAAAATCTATGATGAAAACAGGGGTGTGAAAAATGAGCGATACAGTAAGATATGTAAAACCTAGCATCACAAATTTACCTCCTGAACTTGGCAGAGCAATATTCAAGCAGATATTATCAACTCCTGTTCCCGACCGCGCAAAGCTAAGAGCAGAATCAAACAAGATACTGGAAAAAATGGTTGCACTAAGGGAGCGCGAAAATTTTGCTGCTGCTTCAAAATAAGTTGTTTACCTGTACGCATATCAGTGAAAACGATTCAAAGGACATCTCAGGATTTACAGTTAAGAAGGGAGGAGGATGGCTTGCGAATTATATCAAGAAAGACGCTCTTGATGATGAGAATGATGGCAATATGAGGACGTACCTGGTGCGTGATAATTATTCAAAAGAAATAGCAGGATATTTTTCTCTTAAAGCCGGTCTGATGTCGGTAAATGAAAAAGAAAAACATTCAGACGGAGAAGATTGTAGTTTTATAAAAAGATTCTTGAGAAGACTGTTTAGACTTTTCAGCACAGCAGGACAATATGAGAGTGCTTCATCTTTTGATACTCTGCCAGGTGTTGAGCTTGCTAATTTTGCAGTAAACAACACATATTTATCTGGACACCCGGGTATGAAAGGACTTGGAATGATGTTTTTCAGTGATTTTATTCTCCCGATAGTTGAAGATGTTTCGTGTTCAATAGGGGCGAAAATTTTATATATTTTTGCACTTCCTCGTGATACTTTAATAGACCATTACAAGACTTACGGTTTCATGAGGCTTAAAAAGAAACAGGAAAAACAGCTTCACAGGAGATTAAAGAACAATTATGATGAGTCTTGTATATTCATGTACAGACCCATATCATACTCATAATAAAAAGCCTCTCCCAGCAAAATAGGAGAGGCCTTGAAAATCCCGAAAGCCTTACGCTAGTTTTGCTCCGAAAGCCTTGCACTCAGCCACAGCGTCATCATCAGGTTCAAGATGAGCCTTCACAGTCCCGACTACATCAGCACCGGCCTCCTTGCACCTGTCCTCCCAAGTTCTGAGCCACTCGCCGTCGCCCCAGTCATATGACCCGAACAACGCTACTTTCTTCCCGGAAAGACTCCCTGCTGCATCGCTGAAGAACGGTTCCATTTCGGCTTCTTCGAGGACTTCCGCACCCATTGCAGGCGACCCGAACGCTACAACGTCATACCCTGAAAGTTCACCCACTGACGCTTCGCCGACCGTCTTGCATGTTACGTCAGCACCTGCGCCCTTCGCGCCCTCTTCAATCGCCTGAGCCATCTTCTCAGTGTTCCCTGTTGTTGTTACGTAGACGATTAATACTTTTGCCATTTTATTTGCCTCCGATTTCACCTCTATGACAGTTAGCCCTCAAAAACAATATAACGTTCATTCGAGTTTCTAAGCGTCATTGTCATTAAGCGTGATTATAAATTTTGTTTGACGCTACAAAATTATAATATCTTCACGATTTTGTCAAGCCGGAGAACAGACTCATCATGCTGAACGCTTCACAGGAACACTGAGCTGACGGTATATCATTACGATAACTGCAGCTGATACTATGAACGTTAAGGCATCACTCGCAGGCATTGACCACAAAACACCGTCCAGCCCCATGAACATCGGCATTATGATTGTCAGTCCTGCTCCGAAAATTACCTCGCGGATTATTGACAGTCCTGCCGAAATATACGGCCTCCCCATTGCCTGAATGAATATGAATGCCGCCTTGTTTATACACGCAAGAACTATCAGGCATAAATACGTCCTGAAACATTTGACAGTGAAATCAGCATAGTAAACGCTCTCCCCTGACGCTCCGAACAATGACGCTATACCAGCAGGGAAAAACTCAACCACTATGAACGCTATCACTCCGATTACAGCTTCGCACTCAAGAAGAAGCGTGAACAGCGATTTAACCCTGTCTGGACGTTCAGCCCCAACGTTATAGCCCACTATAGGGGTGCAGCTCGCCGATAACCCTACCACAACCGAAATCACTATCTGAAAAAACTTCATCACTATTCCGATTACCGCCATAGGAATTTGAGCGTACTCAGGCCGGCTGAACACTTCATCTGACGCTCCGTACTTCTTTATCATCATGTTCACGCTCGCTACGCTTATCACTAACGCTATCTGTGAAAGAAAACTGCACATTCCCAAAGGCAGATAACGTTTCATCAATGAAGGGCAGTAGTGAAGATTCACTCTCGAAAACTCTACCGCTTTCATTTTTCGCGAGATGTAGCGCAATGACATGAACGCCGTGAAAATCTGTCCCATTATTGTCGCGACAGCCGCCCCAGTCATTCCCCAGTGAAACCCGAAAATAAACAGAGGGTCAAGAACTATATTGATACCAGCTCCCATTAAGGTCGAAAACATTACATAGTCAGGGCTTCCGTCAGCAGAGATTACAGGGTTCATCGCCTACCCGAAAACATAGAACGGTATTCCCGGAATTATCCATGAGAAATACTCAACAGCAAGCCTGAATGTCTCATCATTAACCCGTCCCCCGAATAACGTTACAAGCTCCTCGCGGAACACCCAGTACAATAACGCTATCACCACTCCGGCTGTTGACGACAGCAAGGCCGCACTGCCCACAGCATTTCCGGCCTGTTCAGGATTCCTCGCGCCCAGACTCATGCTCACGAAAGCGCATACTCCGTCCCCTATGAGAAGCGTGAACGCTAGAGCTATTACCGTCATAGGAAAGACAACATTGTTGGCGGCGTTTCCGTTCGAGCCGAGATAGCCGGCGTTCGCAATGAATATCTGGTCTACTATGTTGTAAAGGGCTGCTACTAACAGCGATACTATGAGAGGTACTGAGTAACGGAGCATTAATTTACCGACAGGCTCACGCTCAAGAAAAATATTTGTGTCCAACATTATCACCTTCAGAAAAATTTTCAGGGCAATAAAAAATGCGTATGCCCTTCTGCCCGGACTTACGCATTTGAATGCTGCACAGCAAAATTATTATAACACCCTATTCCGTCAGTCATCGAGTCGGGCGACAAGCGTTCATTAGGAGCAGGAACGTTCACCAGAAACGGAAGAGAGTACATATATGTTACTAAGTCGCTCAAGTACGGCGCGTCAACAACTCATCTTGTTACCGATTACTAGTTCTACTATCCGTCCGTAAGCGTCTCAATCCCTCTCAATTCCGAAGAAAGAACCCTCAGCCTTCCTTAGCCTCTGGCCCGACTCGCATAATTACCTCTATGTCTGGAGTTCAAAGCGCACCAACATCAATCCGGCAAGCGGCGACTACACACCGATAAGCAGTGATATTCACGTTTACGACAGGGAAACACTCGCTGAACTCGCTGTCTTCCGCCACGTAAGAACAGGTTTCGATACCACTCTCAAAAAATCAGACGATGAGCCAACACTCGAAATGGGGCGCGGACTCGTATTCATTAATGACGGACGTATCGCCTATGTAGCTTATGACAGTGCCGACTCGAAGGACGCTCACGCCTCAATATGGTGCATTGACGAGACCGGGACTGTTCCGACATCAACGCGCACAATCTCAAGCAAGGACATTGAGGGCTTTGACATTGACATTGAGTCGCCCATGCCAGACTCGGTGGGAGGCTTCTATTTTGTCGCCGAGTCTGGAGATTTGAACGCGAGCCTTTCCTCAACGGACATCGCGACAAAAGTCTATCATTACACTTCGGACAAAGAACTCTTCGCGACACCGTCAATTAACGTTACTTGACATACTCCCTACGACTGAAGTCGGGGGATTCTGGTATCTTCAAACTTGCCTGATTCCTCAGGTCTTACTAGTTCTCCTCCAATAGTTGATGCCCCAATTATTTTTTAGTATAGCATACTAACGGCTTATCCCAATGTCTAAAGACAGGTTCTTGCGCCGAAGAATTTCGGTCAACGTTGACGTTACCAGCCCTGACGCTAACACACTCATAAGCACAATGACGCTCCTTCATGGAACTCCCAGAGGCTCGGCGAGAGTCTGCGATTTAGGCTCATTCCTCGCTCCCCCCTCAACGTTCATTGCAGGCGTAACCAGTTCCGGCGGAAACTGCGACTCAGGACTCGGCCTCTGGTCATTGGCAGGAGTGATTTTGCTTGCGGTCTCGCGGAAATACAGATTCTTAGTGTAGAATCTATATATTTCCGATACGCATGACCAACAGGGAGGAATGGCATAATGCGTGTAGTTCAGACCAGCATCATCACCAACACAGCCGGTAACGCGCAAAGGCTCGAACGAGGTGCAGTAATCCGCCGTACCGAAACCCAGTACATGCACGTCCGCGAGCCTATACTGGTTCAGCGTCCGCAGGTCGAGGACTTCAACAACCTAGTTGTCGTTCATGATCAGGTGGAACAGTACGTCTAAAAAAAAATTAAGCCCTCTCCGCAATAAATATTTATTGCAATCGCGCAGGAGAGGGAATTTTTTTTGTGCTAGAATCCTCTGACTGTTTTCTGAAATTAAACAGTAATAACTTTTCGGGAGGTAAAAATCCATGAAACAGAAATTTCTTATTGCTTCACTTATGGTTTTAGTCATGGCCGCGTCAGCTTCGGCATTCAGCGGTCATCAAGCATGGTCGTTCCAGCCTGAGGCAACCGTCAGCAGCGGTATTGCCGTCTCTGGAAACACTGTTTTCTTCGGCTCTGAAACCGGAAGATGCTACGCGGTCAACAAGAACACAGGCCGTTTAATCTGGGAGTTCAAAGCCGAAAATTCAATCTACGGCGTACCTTCAGTATCGGGCGGAAAAGTATTTTTTGCTGAGGGAGACGGAACAGTTCTCTGCCTCAATGCCTCAACCGGCGAATACTTATGGGCTTCGGGCGGCTTCGGCGGAAAAGATACAAGAGGCCGCGATGTCAATGACGGACTTTCCGACGGTGCTGTTATCGGCGGAGGGTTAATCTATGTCTCGAAGGACGACAGAAAAGTTCATGCCCTCAACGAGAGCAACGGAAAAAACGCATGGACTTACACGACTGGGGATCAGGGAGTTCGTTCAGCACCGGCATACGCAAACGGAATCGTCTTTGTAGGCGAATATGACGGTATCTTCAGTATGCTCGACGCAAAGTCAGGAAAGAGACTCAACGGCGGCGGTGCAGGCGGTGCAGTAAACACTCCTTCAGTGAACAACGGGAACGTTTACTTCTCGGCTTGGGACGGCTCTGTGAACGCAGTACAGATTAAAGACGTTATTCCCCTCTGGCACGTCAACGTAAAAGACACTATCACCACTCAGCCCGAAATCAGCGGAGGAAGAATCATCGTCGGGACAGGCAGAGGAACAGTAATCGCCCTCAGCGAGAATGACGGAAGAATGCTCTGGAGATTCGATACGAACTGCGGAAGTATCTCCTCAAAGCCTGTAGCTGCTGACGGATTAGTTTTTGTCGGCGCAGAGTCAGGGCCTATGTTCGTTATTGACGCTTCAAGCGGAAAAAAGGTGGGCTTCGTAGGCAGTGAAGAGGGAATTACCGGTAATCCTGCTTATTCGGAAGGAAGACTTTTCTTCGGAAACGGCGCGGTTTATGCGTATGACTAGGCTTCTTCCCGCTCTGTCCGCTGCTGCCGTTCTCATGGCTATGAACGCTTCATCTTCTTTTGCCGCAGCTTCGGGAATGACCCCGTGGCTTAACACGAACATTGCAGGCTACGCGAAGGATTACCGGCCTTCATTGAATGATGATTTCTACGGGACGGTTAATAATCTGTGGCTGGTCAACGCGAAGTTAAAGCCGGGTTACTCAAGGACTGGAGCTTTCACGGAGTTACAGGACACTATTGACGAGAGACTCAGAAACCTGATGACCGATTTCAGCATTGAAGGGCATGACGCGGACTTAGTGAGAAAACTTTACAGTCTATGGCTCAACTGGGACGCGAGAAATACTGAAGGGCTGGCGGATTTAAGAGAACAGGCCGGTAAAATCACTTCCATTAAGTCAATAAAGGAACTCAGCGATTACTTCATGACTGAGGACAGCTTCTATCACGGGACGATGATTGCCGGTTTCGGACTTGGACGCGACAATAAAGACTCCGAATCCTACAACCTTGAACTTTCATCGACCGGATTATCTCTTGGCGATGCCGCCGAATACAGGAAGATGACCGCCAACGGCAGGCGCACTAAGAAAATGCACGATGATATTGCCGGTTACATGCTTCGGAGACTTGGCTACAGCGGCGAGGCTGCTGATGAACTCATCGGAAGGGCGTTCAATTTCGAGACTAAGATTTCTGAACATGAGATGACGCTTCTTGAACTCAGAGATCCTTCAGCAATCGAGAAAATGTATAACCCCCTCACGATGGACGAGTTAAGGGAAAAATCAAAAGTCTTTCCTTTTGCCGACATCATCGCGGCTCACAATGCTGTCTCGGATCTCATGAATCTTGAGGAACCCTCATGGCTTGAAGCACTCAATGAGCTATATAACGCCTCAAATCTTGAGGACATTAAAGCATATTTGCTTGTGGGTTTAGCGTCAGGGTACATCACTGTAACCGATGAGGCCGCCTACAGGGAATACCAGAGGATTTCGCGCGAACGCTACGGAATTAACGAGAGCAAGCCTGATGTTGAACTTGCGGTAAATTTTGTTCACGGGAGTCTTTCAGTGCCGGTGTCAAAAATTTACGTTGAGCGTTATGTTCCTGAGAGCGCAAAAAGAGAAATCGAGGACATTATCCGCGAGACTGTGAAATATTACCGTTCAATGCTTGAGGAGGAACAGTGGCTTTCAGCCGAAACAAGAGCGAAAGCCGTTGAGAAACTTGAAGCTATGCGCCTGAACTCAGCATACCCCGATAAATGGGTGGACTTCGATGAATTTGATTTTCCGGAGGACGCAGGGTTTTACGAGGCTTTGACGGCACTTGGGAAATACAAGACGCAGAAATATTTTTATGAGCGTCTCAATCAGAAGGTTGACCATGATTTATGGATAAATGACGTTGTCGTGGTCAACGCTTACTACCGGCCTTCGGAGAACTCAATCAACATTATCGCAGGCATAATCGGCGGAGACTTCTATGACTCCGAAATGAGCTACGAGGAAAAATTAGGCGGTATCGGAATGGTAATAGGCCATGAGATTTCGCACGCGTTCGACACAAGAGGCTCGCAGTTCGACAAAACAGGCAACGTCTCATCATGGTGGACTGACGAGGACATGGAAAACTTCACCAAACGCGCAGATAAACTCATAAAATACTTCGGCACTTTCAGAGTTGATTCCTCAGGCGAGAATTACAACGGAAAACTTGTTCACACCGAAACGATTGCCGACATGGCCGGAATAAAAGCTATGCTCGGAATCGCTAAAGGCGTTAAGGGTTTCAGCTACGATAAATTCTTCCGTGAGTACGCAAGAATCTGGAAGTTAATTCAGACTAAGGAACTGAACGATTTACGGGTCAAAACTGATGTTCATGCCCTGCCTTATCTCAGGGTCAACGCGGTTGTTCAGCAGTTCGAGGAGTTCTACAAAACTTACGGAATAACCAGCAATGACAAGATGTATCTTGCGCCTGAAGAGAGGGTAGCGGTCTGGTAAAAGCTGAAGGCAAAAGTTCCCCCTGACCTTAAATGAGCAGGGGGAATTTTTTAAGGATTAGCAATAGACTTTCTTTGTTCCGGATTAGTCAGGCTTGAATGCGTTTCTGGGTCAGCAAGATTATAACGGTATTCGGGCGATGCAAGGTTAAAAACGTTAATCAAATCTTCACCGAGTACTGCTTTAATGTCCTCAATATATACAGTATTCTTCCACCGCTGGAACTCATACCAATCACTTACCCTCTCAATCGCAAAAGTCCCTGCAATCACAACAACAGGCGAAAGAAACGAATATCCGGCCTTAGTGATGAGATAAGCGAGAATCTTCACGGGCATGACGGGAAGTTCTTTAGCCGCTGATTCGGCGATTCTGTTCCGCAGAGTGTCATACTTAATGTCTCCTTTGCTGTAAGAAAAAAATTCTTTCCCCATGCTCCAGCAGAAGATTCCAATCTCGGCTTCCCTCAGAATCACGGTGAATTGACTCTTTGAGGCCGCTATCACCCCGTCAACAAGAACGGGCGTTACCGTGTAGCCTGCAATGTCCGTCCCTGTCTGAATAAGTACGTCTGACCAATCGGCCTTACCGCCGTAAGCGTCCAAGATAAATCTCCAGTTATCCTTCATGGCCTCCTTCAAGCCGTCCCCGACATAAGGAGCGTAACTTCTCAACTCTGATTTCGATAAAAGCCTCTTAGTCTCACGCGGCAAATCATTTTCAGGCTTCACCGCCCCTTCAGCCCCAAAAGCGGCTAGAACAACGGCAAGCACCCCCACTAATAAACGCCTCATGACTAACGCCACTCCTTGAAGAAATCATTTACCCTCGTAGCGTCTCTCATCAAATCCGGATCTGTGGCGAATGAGGACAGAAGCTCATCGTATTTCGAGCGGTCTTTCATGACCCAGCCCTCAGTGAGTTTATCCTTCCAGAGTTTCAGGAGTTCGTTTCGGAGCGTATTCGTCCTGTTGAGGACACATAATCTTTGTGAGACGCTGTAGATTGGGCCTAACTCCCTGCATATTCCCATTATTTTCACGGGATTTGACTCGGCTGTAACCTTCGCGAAGTTCACGGCGAAAATCACGTCCACAGGAAGGTCAAAGAATACCGCCGCTGATAATCTGTTGGCGGCAATCCCGAAATCATAAACTGACCGCAGAGTCTTCTCCATTTCGGCGACATAGGAATAATCATAATTCTTTGAGGCAACGCTCCTGAGTTCTTGAAGATTCTTCCGTGCCTCCTCAAGGGCGGTCAGCCAGTCCTGAAGCCTGTGAAGATTCTCACGGAATATCCTGTCAGGATTCTGGCTTACCCTGCTTAATGCCTCGCGGATATTACCTGTATTGCCCCATGAGATTCTCGCCCCAATTCTTGAGAGAGGTGCTAATTCTGTACTGTCTGCAAAGCCGTATATCATAGGCCCAATCAGGTTCTCATCGCTCACTATTCCTCTTACTGTTTCATAGAGAAGCCCAAAAAGCTGAAAGTCAACAACTCTTCCGTCAAGCCCTAAGACTCTTGCTAAAGGTGCGGAGGCTAGAAGAGCATAAAGTTCAAGGCATTCTTCAATATCTTTACGACTGTCAGTGCTGAAATCAATTTTACGGAGCTTTTTATTCAGCTCGTTTATTGAATATACTCTTATGCCGTCCCAGCCGCGCGATTGTTCACGTACTATCTTTCTTCGTGCGCCTTCTGGAAGAGCCTTGAACGTAATAGACAAGTCCTCCTTGAAAGTTTGGAACTGTATACTTTTGTAGGCGTTTTTGCTGTCAAGTCCGTCAACCGCCTCGTGGTAATAGTCGCTACCATTAAGCGAATCGATTGTTGACTGGTCAACTGTAACGTACATGATTGAGTCTCCCTTGCCGTGCTGACTCACCCAATAGCCTACATTTTCGCCCTTGCAGTTCTCTATTGATGCTCTTGCGCTTGAGCTTGTGTAATTCATAGCAAGAGCCTGCGATACGTTCCTAAAAGTGCAGTTTCGTATTTTCAAACTGTATCCGGCAGTACTGTCAATCGCATAAATTCCCCACGTCAAATCCTCAAACACGCAATTCCTGAATGTTGTTTCGGTACTTGGGGCGCAGCCCTCGAAAATATCATTCTTCGATGAGCGTTTCCGTATTCCTTTGAAGGTAACGTTTGAGATTGTTACGGGTTTTGAGATTGAGTTTGTGTCGATTGCCGCACTTTTGCCCGAACATATAACGGTTAAGTCCTCAAAAGTTAGGCTGTCTGAAGTACTTTCCGAAAATGCTCCGTGAATAAGTGCTACAGGCCATGCCAAAGCAATTTCGGCAGTCCTTACGAGATTCTTCTTTGTTGAACTCTCAGCATCAAAAACCGGCTTGTTCTCATCAATCGGAGCTATAGTTATTTCTTTTCTTGAACCTGAAATTGATGAAACCCATCTCGGAATAACGAAGTTTCCTTTGAATGACGCTGTGATTCTGATATTAGGTTCTCCGCTGTCTAAGGCTTCCTGAAATTCTTCGGCGGTTCCGGCATAGGTTATTGCGAACGCTGTTTCAGCGAGGAGGAGACAGATAACCAGCGTTAAAATCAATGGGGCAATTCTTTTTTTCGTCATGCTGCACGACTCCCTTTGGAAAAGTGAACATATTATAGCGTAGTGTGAGTGTAAATGATGTTTACTGTTTGTGCTAATATTTATTAAGAGGTGAATAAATTTTCATGAACAGAATAATCACTGTGGGACGCGAGTTCGGTTCAGGCGGACGGGAATTTGCACGGTGCCTCGCCGAAACTCTGGGTTATGCGTACTACGACCGCGAGATAATCTCCGAAATCGCAAAACGTACTTCATTATCCGAGAAATACATTCAGAACGTTGCCGAACACAAACCCGTAATACCCTTCCCGATTCACACAGGAAGAACTTTCTGGGCAGTCCTCCCGGATTACAATCAGGACGTTCAGCGCGAACAGCACGGTATTATCCGCGAACTTGCCGGTAAATCCGACTGCGTCATCGTCGGAAGAGGGGCTGATTACATTCTCAGGGACGAAAAACCTTACCGCATATTCGTGTATTCTGACGCTGAGTCGAAATTGAAACGCTGCCGTGAGAACAGTTCAAGCTATTACGGTGAGGAAAGGGAGTTTACCGACAGGGAGCTGTCAGCGCGTATCGAACAGATTAACGCCTCGCGCTCAGGTTACTACGAGTTCTACACCGGCCAGAAATGGGGCGAGAAATCAAATTACGATCTCTGCATTAACACTTCATTCTGCAATGACCTAAGAAAAATCGCAAAGGCCGCCGCAATTATGCTCTGACAAAAAAACAGGACGGCTCTCCTGAAAAGAGTCTTCCTGTTTTAATCCCTGCGCCTAAATTTCATAGCGTATAACGTATTTTACATAGAGCGGTATTTTGCTGATGGTCTTATCGAGGCGCGGATTCTTGTTCCACATCTTGAAGTTTCTTATCTCACTGACAGACCTTCCTCCTGCGAAGAAGTCATAAACTCCCTTGCTGTATTTCTGAACGAAGAGGAAGAAACGTTTACCGCCGGCATGAAGATAGAACGTAATCATGTCATTCGCTTTCGTGACGGTGATTTTGTTCGTCAAGGCCGTTTACCTCCGCGTTATATTATTTTGAACTAAATTATATTATCTGTGAATTAGCCTTTCAATTCGCGGAATCATATATCTGCGTGATAAAATTCTATGTAATTAAATCTTTCACAAAAATTTATTTCAGGGAGATGAAGATTTTGCGCAACTATCTTGACGTTCTCAAAAAATTTGAGGAGACGGGTGCTAGAACATGGCTTGTCGGCGATACCGTCCGTATGCTCGAAATGGGAATACAGCCCGAAATAATCACCCTCGCCATCGACTCCGATGACATGTACGCAGTCTCGCAGGCCATCGGCAACGGCACTGTCGATTCACGCGGGCCTTATCCGGCATTAAGGGGCGAAATTCTCGGAGTTCCTTTCCGCGCTTTCGGACTCAGAGGGAAAACTATCGAGGACGATTTAGCGTGCAGAGACTTCAGTATTGAGGCTGTCGCTGTCCGTTCGGACGGCGGTATCGTTGACCCGTTCGGGGGACGTTTCGACATAAGGAACGGCGTATTGAGGCTGACCGGCGATAATGTGGATCTTATTGATGCCGACCCGTTGAGAATATTGCGTATGCTGAGATTTGCGGCTGAGTTAGAGATGGATATTTTCTGGAAGACTGAAACTGATGTCCGTAAATTCCTTGAGCAGCACTCTTCAAGAATGGAGGACATTCCTTCCGAACGCTGGGGGCGCGAAATCCTCAAGGGTATAAGGCGCAGACCTTGCAGATTCATTGAGCTTTGCGATGATTATGATTTACTTCCGTTCTTCCTTAAAGAGCTTGAGGAATTAAAGGACGTTCCAGACGGAAAAGGCAGAACGATTTATGACCATGTTATCGAAATTCTCAGGGTAATCGAAGAACGCCTCGATGTGAACAAGATAATTCAGAATGACGCTTTCGTTCTCGCCGGACTGTTCGGCCATATCGGCACAAGAACTATCGACCTCAGCGACAGAAGCAGGCAGTTCGACCGCGTAATCACTGAATACCTTACGCGCTGGAACATTCCTTCGGAGACTATCACCAACGTACTCGCAATCATCAACAATTACAAACGCTTCTATGAGCCTGTCGATGAGGAAGTCTTCTGCCGTGAGGTTCTTCAGTATTCACGCGAGGCCGTAGAAGTTGCGTTACAGTTCGCGAGGTGCGCCGCAATCGCTGAAGGACGCTTCGGGGAATACAGGGAAGTCCTCGACAATAACCGCTGGAACCTCAAGCAGGTACTCAGAAGATTCAGGAACGTTGAACTCCAGACCGAAGGCTCAACACGCTACCTGACGGGACGCGAGGTAATGACCCTCCTCCACATGAAGCCGGGAAAGAGAGTCGGCGAACTCCTTGACGGACTCGATATTGCAGTAGGTACGGGCAAAGTTTCATCATTGCCGGCCGCAGAAAACTGGCTCAGGGAACAGACTGCATGACATCAGACACAATAGCGGCAGTCTCGACGGCATTAGGCGAGGGAGCTATCGCAATCGTGCGAATCTCAGGGCCTGATGCCGTTTCTGTTGCGCGGAAAATTCTTACCCGTCAGGAATTTCTTGAGTCTTCGCGAATGTACCTCACTAACCTTCATGACAATGAAGGGAACATCATCGACAGGGTTTTATGCGTCCACTTCATGAAGCCCAAGAGTTACACCGGCGAGGACATAATCGAGATTCACACTCACGGCGGAATTTCAGCGGCCATGAAATGCCTTGAGCTTGCTTTGTCGAACGGTGCAAGAACTGCAGAGGCCGGCGAATTTACGCGGAGGGCGTTCGAGAACGGACGGATTGATTTGTCTCAGGCTGAAGGGGTTTTGTCGGTGATAACCGCTAGAAGCGATGAGGCTTTGAGAGCGGCCGCAAGAACTTTAACGGGCGAATTGTCGCGTGAGGTGATGAAAATTCATGACAGCGTTTTGGAACTTCAGGGGCGAATCGAAATTGAGATTGATTTTCCGGAGGGCGAATCTCTCGGTGGCTTGGACGTTCCCGAAGATATAAGGACTGTTATTCGTCAGATTGAGGCGTTAATCCCAAGATGTTCGGGGGGAATGCTTCTCAGCAACGGGGTAAGAGCCGTTATCGCAGGCAGACCCAACGCAGGTAAATCATCGCTCCTCAATGCGCTTCTGGGGCGTAAACGCGCGATTGTTACCGATATTCCCGGAACGACACGCGACATCATCGAGGAAACAATAATAATCGGCGGTATTCCCGTGAGACTATCGGACACTGCCGGGCTTAGAGAGTCTGATGACGTTATCGAGGCTGAGGGCGTTAGAATGGCTATTGAGGCCATGACTGAGAGCGATATTTGCGTTTATGTTTCTGACGGCTCGGCGGAACTTTCGGCTGAAGATAAAGAGTACATACGGGGACTTGAGGGGCGTAACGCTGTAATAGCCGTGAACAAATCAGATTTGCCCCAGAAGATTAGCAATATAGAATCGTCCTGTCAAAAAATTCATTTGTCCGCGAAAACCGGCGAGGGCATTGACGCATTAAAGAGAGCGATTTACGACATGGCCGTTAAAGATTCGCTTCTTAGTTCGGGGCTTAACGTCTCAGCAGCGCAGCTTGAGGAGTTGAAGGGGGCATTGTCGGACTTGAGGGAAGCTGAAAAATCTGCCGTATCATCGCTCGGCGAGGACGTTACGGCAGGATTGCTCAATTCAGCGAGAATGTCATTGCTCCGAGTCTTGGGAGTCGATGCCGGTGATGAACTTCTCGACTCGATGTTCAGCCGTTTTTGTGTCGGAAAGTGAAGCGTTCATTGCCTCAATGACTATCTTCACCGCCTCGCCTTTCGTCATTCCGGCCTGAAACTCAGGGATATTCAGTTTTCGGCTCATTGCCACCTCAGCCAGCTCGGCCATTTTGTCAAAATCCTTCCGCGCAATTTTCCTGTTCACTCCAAAACGCCCTGAGACAATCTTGTACTTCGATGGCGAACTGATTCGCTGCTTCGGGTAATCTGGATACTCCATCGGCTCAATAAGCCTGTAGAGCGTCGCAATCTGAACATCACCGTAATACTTATGACCCTCCGGCACGTCCGAATACTCAGCGAGCGAAAACCTTACCCCTGAATCAGCAAGTACCTTCTGAACGTAAAGAGGGTGAATCTTACGAGGCTTAATGTCCCAGCTCACTGAAAGAGCCGCTAACGCTCCGGCAGCCTGACCGGTCATCATTGTGATTGGCTGAAGCCTCAACGCTCCTGACGCTAAACGGGACATCGAGAGATTTTTCTCGGCGGCAAGAAAATTATCACTGCTTGACGGTATCAATATCCTCATCGGAACTTGAAACGCTCCTGCCGGTTCGTGAGTTCTCATTGACGACTGCCATTCGCCTAATTCATGCTCGAAGTCGTCATCATCATCGCCCGTGTGAAGGTCTAAGATGTATCCACCGATTGCGATAGCGTCATAGAGTTCGTGATTTTTGCCGTCCCTGTAGCTCATTGAGTTCTCGAAGATTGCCTTTGCGTTGTAGGTGTAATCCCCCAGAATCCTCCGGCATTCCCTGACGTATGGTATAGGCGGCATGTGCTTTGCGATTTCCTTCCACTCGTCCGGCAAATCTTCGGCCTCATCGGGAAGTTCATTGTATTCGTTCTCGTCAACAGACCATGACTCGCCTAGTTCGTTCTGAATGTAGTAGATGAAATTCAGAGTCTTTATTAATGCCTCGCGGTTTACCTCGTCTCTGAGCTTTTTGTCCTCAAGGTAGGCAACAGGGAGGCCGTAACGCCCTTTCCATTTGTACTGGCCCGGATAATCATTGCCCCAGTTCACGCCGGTTTTAGTGATTCGTTTCCAGTCCGCCCTTGCGCCGGTGTAGCTTCCCGGCGAATACGAGTCGGGTACTGCCCTGTAAGCGTTATGAGCTGAGAACTCGGCAGGAAGTTTGAAGGGAGATTCTTTTCCTGCGCCGAACTTGTTTTTTGAGACGTAAGCGAGGTAATTTTTCCTTGCGCGTTCGTAGTCCGGCAAGGGTGATTTCGGTTTGAGCCTGTCGGGTACTCCTTCGGGGTATTTGCGGATTACGGCTACCCAAGTTATGTCCTGTATCATCGAGTCTTGATTAATATCGGGCGATATTGAGTTCCCCGAACGGTAACGGAGGCCGGCCATCGGAATGACATCACCGTATTCAGTGGCATCAATGAGAATTTTGAACCCGAAATCTTTTTGACCTTCAGGAGTTTTGACGGTGAGGGTATTATTTTTGCTGTCAACGCTCACTACCTCAGAATGAAAAAGTATATCCGCACTTGCCGCCATCTCAAGAAGTATTTTATGACCGGCAAGAGGCTCAAAGGCTTTCCAGTTAGTTTTCCAGTATGCTGTGGCTATGGATTTCTTCATTGCCCCGTAATGCTCCCTTACCCGTCCGATGAACTCGCGGTAAAGTCCGCTGTCATTGAGTCGGCTCATGTCGTCCATAGTTGAGACACCTGCGGCAGTTGCCTGACCTCCTAGCATTCCTGTCGGCTCAACGATGAGGACGCTTGCGCCCATTCGAGCGGCCTGAATGGCTGCTGAAGTACCGCCTGTTCCGCCGCCGGCAATGATGATGTCATAGGCAAAAGCTCTTGACGACACGGCAAGAAAAAATATTAACGCTAACGCTGAGAGTTTCTTTCGCATTGATGAAGCCTCCGTGTGAATTGATGTTGTTAATATTCTATACTACTGTGCTAAAATTCAGAGAAATTTTTTACAGAGGGGTATCAATGGATAAGATAACCAGAAAATTAAACGGCTCAGAGATTTTGATACAGTGTCTTCTCGAACAGGGAGTAGATACTGTCTTCGGCTATCCGGGCGGAGCCATTCTGAACGTTTACGACAAGTTATACGATCATAAGGAAATCAGGCACATATTAACCGCTCATGAACAGGGCGCGTCCCATGCTGCTGACGGTTATGCGCGCTCAACCGGCAAAGTCGGAGTCTGCCTCGCAACTTCAGGGCCCGGCTCTACGAATTTAGCCACAGGAGTCGCAACAGCTTACATGGACAGTTCGCCGGTAGTCTTCATAACATGCAACGTCAATTCGGACTTAATCGGGCGAGACTCGTTTCAGGAAGTTGACATCACGGGCGTAACGCTCCCGATTACGAAATGCACATACATTGTGAGCAGCGTCAAGAATCTTGCCGACACCGTAAGAGAGGCTTTCGCTGTCGCAAAATCAGGAAGACCAGGCCCGGTACTCATTGACATTCAGAAGAACGCTACGGCTGATGAATATGACTACACGCCGGTTACTCCCGAAGAATATATGTCAGGTTCAAACGCAAGAATTTCAAGACTGAAATCAACTCATCACCCGTCTATCGGTTATCCCGAAATCGACATTAAAGCCGTTGAGACTCTCGCCGAAATGATTGACGCTTCTGAAAAACCTCTGCTAATCTGCGGAGGAGGGGTAGTGCGTTCGGGAGCTTCGGAGGAGTTCAGGACGTTAGCCCGAAGAATGGACTCGCCTGTCGCCATAACCGTAATGGGAGGCGGAGCGTTCGGAGGCTATGACCCTCTCAAAACCGGAATGATCGGTATGCACGGTTCACAAGCCTCGAACATGGCGTGCGACGCCTGCGACTTGCTGATAGCAGTAGGGTGCAGGTTCTCGGACAGGGTAACGCTTAATCCGGCAGGGTTCGCAAAAAATGCAAAGATAGTTCACATTGACATTGACCCTTCGGAAATCGACAAGAACATCAAAACTGACCTTCATATCATCGGCGATGCTAAAGAGATTTTGACGATGTTATTATCGAAGATGAAGCGCGACAAGAATAATGACGGCTGGAAGAATTATGTTTTCTCGTTCCGGCGTGAAACTGAATACGATGACCCTGTGAACGGGACATTAACCCCGAAGGAAATTTTATCGGCGGCGGCTGAGATACTGCCTCAGGACACAATCGTTACTACAGATGTCGGACAGCACCAGATGTGGGCGATACAGCACTTCAAGTTTGATTATCCCGGCCAGCTCATAACATCAGGCGGTTTCGGAACGATGGGTTTCGGACTTGGGGCGGCGATCGGGGTTCAGGCCGGAAATCCCGAAAAGACCGTTCTTCACGTTACGGGGGACGGATCATTCAGAATGAACTGCAATGAGCTGGCGACAGAACAGTATTACAAAATGCCGATAATCACGCTTCTGTTCAACAACTCGACACTTGGAATGGTTCGCCAGTGGCAGCACTTGATTTACAAGGAGCGTTATTCTCAGACGACACTCGACAGGAGTCCGGACTTTGTAAAACTCGCTGAGGCATACGGGGTTCACGGCGCGTCAGTGAGAGATGAGGCAACACTGAGGAAAGTTCTTACAGAGGCGGTAAACTCAAGGCCGGACGGATTAGGCTGGGTGATTGACTGCCGTATAGACATTGATGAAATGGTAAGGCCGATGGTCGGCGGAAACAGTTTCATCACTAACTTCATGCTTTATTAGGGGGTGAACGGGTTGCAGGCTAAAGAGAATAATCAGGGATTGAAGCGTTACACGATAATAACGGCGATGGACAATGAAGCCGGAGTGCTTTCACAGCTGGCGCATTTGTTTTCGCGGAAGGGCTACAATATTGAGACGATAGCGGCAGGGTGGACGGTTGACCAGAATGTAACGAGATTCACCATTGAGATATATTCCGATGAGGAGAGGATAAAGCTGTTATGCAGCCAGCTTCGGAAACTTGTGCCGATACATTACGTTGAGATACTTGACCCGTCGAAGTCGATACGGCGCGAGTTAATGCTGGTGAGGGTACATGCCGCTGACCGTGCCGCTAGGAATGAGATTATCCAGATAGGAAACATCTTCAGGGGTTCGGTTGTTGACATAACGCCCGACAGCATAACGCTTTCGGTAACGGGAGATGACCAGAAGACGCAGGCGTTCGAGGAACTTCTCAAGGAGTTCGGGATAATTGACCTTGCGAGGACGGGAATAGTTGCGATTGAACGCGGCGAAATGTAAAATATCATAAAGCAATCCCCTGACGCAAGAATAAATGTTAGGGGATTTCTTTGCAAAAATTCATATGAAAGGAGTATTGACATCTATGGAAAAATGTGCGTATAATTTTGTCAGCAGTCAGCAGTCAGCAGTCAGCAGTCAGCAGTCAGCAGTCAGCAGTCAGCAGTCAGCAGTCAGCAGTCAGCAGTCAGCAGTCAGCAGTCAGCAGTCAGCAGTCAGCAGTCAGCAGTCAGCAGTCCTAATTGTCTTCTTAAATTCCTTCTAACTTCATTCAAAGTCTTCATTTCTGGTCTTCTTGCGTTAGATATTCTTTCTTTGTTGGTTATATTTTATTTTATCTCCCCTCACACTAGCACAAATCCTGATGGAGAAACAGACGTGCGTTCACAACCAGATTCTATATGGGTGCAATGCTTGGAGGGCTTCGCATATGGAAAGGTAAATAATGAAGGTCATAATAACTCTTATGACTACAAAAGAGGGATTAGCATAGATATTCTTGTCATGGGAGCATCGCACATGGAAGGCTATAATGTACAAACTGAAGAAAATACAGCTACTCTTCTAAGTAAAATATCTAAATTCAGAGTGTACAACATCGGAGCTGGAGCGCACTTCTTGCTTACGTGTTTCGGAAATCTTCAAGCCGCTGCGGAAAAGTACCGTCCATCAAAATACATAGTCATTGAAACAGAAAGTGTAAAATTTCCAGACAGAATGCTCAAAATGGCAGAAGCAGGTACATTACCTGAAGTAGGTGTTAAGAATAGGGGAACTCTCAGACTAATATTAAGAGAGAACAAATATTTCAAATTTCTTTGGACGCAAATGAACAAAATGATTCAGACAAAATCCCAGCAAGCGAAAATAAAAGATACATTGTTCAATGATTCAGAAATCATGTTAAGCCTCATAAGGCAGGCTGAGGGAACTGCTTCCTCGTGCGGAGCAAAATTAATCATTGCCTATCACCCTCGTGTTTCTCTCAAGAAAGATGGGACGCTAAACATTAATGACGACTCCGAAATCGTGAAGCAATTTTCGGATTTATGCGCGGAAAACGGGATTTATTTCCTGAACATGGCCGGACGTTTCCTTGAGGAGTATAAGAACAATTACATACTCCCTTACGGCTTCGCGAACACTTCCGTCGGCAAAGGCCACATGAACCGGGAAGGACACAGAATGTTTGCTGATGAAATATACGCTCTCATCAAAAGAATCGAGGCAGAATCATGATATTCACTTCATTCGCGTTCATAGTATTTTTCGTTCTTGTTCTTGCTGTAACCTTCCTGATACAGAAGTTTTCGGGCGACAGAGTAAAGCATTATTTTCTTCTCGCCGCAAGCTATTTCTTTTACGGCTGGTGGGACTGGAGATTTTGTTTCCTGCTTTTCTTCGTCAGTCTTTCGTCATACGTTACGGCTCTTTACTGCCGGAAAAAATCCGTCTTCATTCTGGGAGTATCTGTACCGTTGCTCGTGCTTGGAGTGTTCAAATACTTCGGTTTCTTCATGAACTCATTAGGGCTTGAGCGGCTCGGAAGCCTGAAAATCATTCTGCCTGTAGGAATATCATTCTACACATTTCAGGCATTAAGCTACGTCATTGACGTTCACAGAGGGAAGATAACGCCTGAAAAAGATTTCGCTCAGCTTGCTCTGTACATTTCATTTTTCCCGCAGTTAGTCGCTGGGCCGATAGTGAGGGCTTCTGATTTTCTTCCGCAGCTTCATGATACTTCACGAAGAATGACCGCTGAAAATTTTTGCGCCGGCATTCAGATTATAGCGTTCGGCTACTTCAAAAAATCAGTTCTTGCGGATCATCTTTCTGTTTTTGTCGATGATGTTTTCGGAGTTCCTGCGGCGTTTCACTGGGCGAGTATTATTCTTGCCGTAGTGTCGTATTCGCTCCAGATATATTTTGATTTTTCGGGGTATTCCGACATCGCAACAGGGTGCGCGAAATGTCTGGGCTACGACTTCGTGAAAAATTTTAACCTCCCGTATATCTCGGAAAGCGTAACGGAATTTTGGAGGCGGTGGCATATTTCGCTTTCCGGCTGGTTAAGGGATTACCTGTATATACCTTTAGGCGGCAACAGGCACGGAAGATTAAGACAGCTTGTTAATCTCATGATTACCATGCTTCTCGGCGGATTATGGCACGGGGCAAACTGGACATTCGTATTCTGGGGCGGCCTCAACGGTACAGCATTATGCGCGGAAAAAATTTTCATCAGAAAGCCGATGAAGAAGTCAGGAATATTCTCAAGCCTCGCCAGAATGACAGCAGTATTCTTTTTTGTGTCGTTCACATGGATATTCTTCCGTTCCGAAAGTTTCACCGATGCTAAAGCGTTAATCACAGGAATATTCACGCTTCAGAACGGTATTAAACAGCCGTTTTTCTGGTCATTTGCCGCGATAATCATTCTCATCGTCTCAGAAATATCAGCTTTCTTCAGGGCTAAACGTATTAAGCTCAGCTCTGTTGAAGGATTTGTGCCTTTAGTGAATCTGAATACTGTTACAGGGCTTACTGTATTTTTTGTGTTCTGCGGCGTAATTCTTGGATTAGCCTTTACGGGTGAAAATCCGTTCGTTTACTTCCAGTTCTGAAAAGCAAAATCCCCCAGCCTGCTTCAGCGTTGGGGGATTCGTTTTTTCTCGCTAATCCAGAACGTACGCCTTGAAGACATGAGTCGATATTCTTTTTTCGGGCGGAGGAAGCTGCATATAATCCCCGTAAAGCCTAGTCAGCCATTCTTCATAACCTATAGGAGCGTTGTACATTTTCCCCTCAAACTCAAGCTGAGTCATATTTTCGAGGAGTTCCCTTTTTATGACGGCATTACGCAGACCTGTGAAGTCCCCTACGAGGCCGGTATCAAACGATGAATAACTCTTTGCGTTCTCAACCAGCTTCCTGACGAAGTAATGTCTCGGAAATACTCTTAGCACTCCCCTGAAAGCATACACTAAAAGGTGTCTCAAGAATCTTCCTCTTGTCGGCTTCAGGAAAACTGGAAGTTTCCTCGCAAGGTTGCACACAGTCAAAATATTTCGCCTCCTCAGTATTCTTTCCTGTTCGGCTTTACCCTCCGGCGCGTTGTCCATTACGAAGATGTCAACATATACCGACAGTTTGTCGCCCTTCTCGTTAGGCTCATACATTACCGTTGAAGTGTCGAAGACCTTTCCGAAATGGTTGAAGCATTCAGAATCATTCTCAGCACTGACGAATTTATAGCGGCTGTTCTCAGCGTTGAACATTGCCATGAATTTATCGTAGTCAGGTCTTAGCATTCCCAAGTCAACATCATCGTCCCACGGGATATAGCCCTTATGTCTCACCGCTCCAAGCAATGTTCCGCCGTTAAGCCAGCACTTTATTCCGTTCTCGCTGCAGAACTTCATCACTGCGTCAAGTATCTTAATCTGTATTGCCTTTAATTCCTCTGCCTTAATCTCTCTCATGACACTTTGTCTTTTCCTCTCCTCAAAAAATGCCCCTCTGCTCATCACAGAAGGGCATCGCTTATTCTGCTGCTTATCTTACGGCTATAACAGGCGAGTATTTCACTCCCTTGTTCAGCCACGCCGAGACAGTTATTTTATGACTCTTCGGAACTCTTGTTATCTCCGTCCCTTCATCGTCATAGAACTCCGCTATCTCATCATCGTCTGAGGCTTTGCCTTCTTCGGCGAACGCAAGCCATACCAGTTCCGCACCCTCTGGAACGTAATCGAAGAGTTCTGCGTCGATCTCATACATTCCCGAAACGTCCGCGCTAACCTCAGGAAGCAACGCCGCTACCGTATATCCCATAGCTTTGACTTCCTGCAAATGAGCCTCTGAGACTTCTGCGACTTCACCGAACGTTAATGAGCCTTCGCCGGTCTTATTCATCGGCTGTTCTGAACGTTCCTGAGTGTACTCGGATTTTGTATCGGATTGGGCAGATGTCTTAGCGTTCGGGTCGGTAACGCTTATCGTGAACTGCTTGCTGTCCTCGCCGATTGCGTTCTTCGCCTTGATGGTGAACGTGTAGTTACCGGCGGCTGTCGGTCTTCCGCTGAATGTCCCGTTGCTGAACCTTATTCCGGCCGGCAGTGTCCCTTCAACGCTCCATGTTATCGTTCTGGTTCCTGTAGCCGTTAATCTAGCACTGTAATTCTTGTTAAGTGTAGCATTCGGAAGAGTTGTGCCTGAAATTGACGGAGGTGTCTGCGTCCTTATAACGACTCTTTTCACCGCGCGCCCGTCAGCATTTGAGGCTGTTACCGTCAGAGTTGTAGTTGTGTCTCTGGCCGGAGCTGTTCCGGTTAAGACTGCCTCATAATCGCCAGTCTGGCTAAGACTGAAACCGTTCACATTATTCATGGTATATGTGATTTTCCTTGAGCCTGTTACCTTGAAGTTCATGTTCACGGCAGTACCTATCTTGCACGTCATGTTCACCGAACTTTCCGAAGGCTGAGTGAATACCGGCCTGTCCCCTGCTATCGTCAGTACTGCGCGTCTCGATACCGTTGAGACTGAATTTTTAGCGGTGAACGTTATCGGGAGGTTCTTCAGCGAGATTGTAGGAGTTCCCGTGATTGTGGCAGTTCCCTCATCAGGATTATTTGAGAACGAAAGCCCTATGTCCTCAAGGCTGTTGATACCGAATCTCTGCATGTCCGAAGCTGAAATACTGTACGAAATATCAATCGGTTTCGTTCCTGTTGCGAAAATCCTGCTTCCGCTGAATGACTGCCCTTCGCGTCCCCTCGCTAATGTCGTTGTAAGTCTCGGTGCTACTCCCCTCACCGTGAAATCAACCCTGTATTCCGTTGAACCTGCGTCATTAGTTAGTATCATCTTGACCGAGAATGTTCCGGCCTTGACTGGAATGCCTGTTACGGTAGCGGCAGTTCCTGCGGTGTTCTGGCTGTAGGTCATTGGTTCGGGAAGCCCCTCAAATGTCCATTTTATCGGCGATGTTCCTCTTGCCGTGAACCTTGCGGTGTAACTTCTGTCGGTAGTGCCGATGACCATTCTTGCTGAATTTACTGTCGGTTTCTGAAGGATTTGAACAGCAACACGGATTGATGTGTTACCGCCTGCGTTCGAGGCTCTAACGGTCATTGTGAAGTTTCCTGCCCTTGTCGGAGTTCCTGAGAGAAGTCCCGTACTGCTCATTCTAAGTCCGGCAGGCTGCCCCGAAACTGACCATGTTACCGGCTCAGTACCCGATGTCAGCGCAAACTGAACGCTCGGATATACCTCACCCATAATTCCGTCAGGCATTTTTCCCGGATCTGCTATCACTGGGGGCTGTGCTTTGACTTTTAGCTGGAGGGTCTTCGTTACGTTTGACTTGTCGAGCTGTGTCGAAAGGTTCTCAGCCTTTACCGTTACCCTGAACGTTCCGACCGCAGACGGCGTTCCTGTGATTGTGTTTGAAGTTCCGTTGAAGCTCAATCCCGAAGGAAGTCCAGTAACTGTCAGAGTGATGGGTGCTGTACCTGTTGCGGTCAAAGCCTGACTGTATGACGTTCCGACAACGGCATCTTTAAGGCTTGAGGTCGTTATTGACGGTTTAACTGGCTTTGGTTCAATCTTGAAGTAGACGGTAACTTCTGTAGTTTCCGAAGACGTTACGGCTTTCAGTGTTACGGAAGTGTCCGACGCTCCTGACGGCCTCCCCGAAATTAATCCGCTTCTGCTCAGCGATAAACCTGAAGGAAGCCTCCCCGATGACACTGACCAAGTGGCCGTTGAAGGTGTCAGCTGTTCGGAAATCTGGTAGCCTGCGTATCCTGTTACGGTTACAGAACCGCCCGGAGTAGGCGATGAAATATTCAGCTTCAATGACTGCGAGGCAGTACCGTAACTATTCTTCGCTGTTACCGTGATGTTGAAGAGACCGGCAGTTGTCGGAGTGCCTGAGATTACGCCCGTTGATGATTTTACGCTCAGCCCCGAAGGAAGACCGCTCGCCGACCAAGTGATAGGCGTTGTGCCTGTGGCCGATAACGTCTGACTGTAGGACTGATTGATCTGACCGTCAGGAAGTGATGATGTCGTTATCGTTGGCGGAGTTCCTGACGCTGTGATTTTAAGCTGGTAAGTCTTCGAGCCTGTACCGTAATTATTCTTAGCCGTTACGGTTACGCTGTAATTTCCTGCGGTTGACGGAGTGCCTGAGATTACGCCGGTTGAAGAATTAATGCTCAATCCCGAAGGAAGACCGCTTGCTGACCATGTGATAGGAGCTGTACCCGTTGCAGAGAGCGTCTGACTGTATGACTGTCCTGTTTTACCGTCCGGCAATGACGATGTTGTTATCTTCGGAGTAACTCCGGCCGCCGCAATCCTCAGAGTGAAAGACTTCGAGTCCTTCCCGATAGCGTTGCTTGCGGTTATCGTTATGGTGTAAGACCCCGAAGCACTCGGAGTTCCTGAAAGAACACCTGTCGAAGCGTCCATAGTGAGGCCGGAAGGAAGCGTACCTGCCGCCCAACTTATCGGCGTTGTGCCTGTTGCGGTGAGCGTATGGCTGTAGGCTTTCCCCGAAACACCGTCAGGAAGTGAAGCTGTTGTTATTGACGGCGCACTGCCTGATGCCGCCACCGTAATAGTGAACGGTGCTGAGACATTGCCGTAATTGTTCGTAGCTTTCACTGTGAATGTTGAAGTTCCTGCGGTTTTAGGCGTTCCCGAAATCACACCCGTTGAGGGGTCAAGGGATAATCCGCTGGGCAGAGTCCCTGAAGCTATTGACCATGTGATAGGCGATGTGCCTGTAGCGGTTAATGTCTCGCTGTAAGCCTGATTGACTTTTCCGTCAGGGAGCGAGGCGGTAACGATTTTAGGAGCTGTGCCAGTTGATGATGAGTTTGAAACCGTGTAGGCTTTGACGGTAGCGTTGACGTTGTTTGAACTGCCGGTTTCCCATCTTGTTCCATCATAAGAGAAGAAACTCCCTGTGTCGATAACCGCGTTAGGAGCCATAGAACCTTTCATCTCAACAGCTGTATCTTCGCAGTTCGTGAAAGTTACAACTACTGAGAAATACTGGCCGTTAGTTAGGGCTACAGGGCTGTTCAGTGTTAATATGTGCCACCCTGCGTAAGGCATTGTCCCGTTTAATGTTGCAACAGGACTCCCGTTTACTGGACTCGATGAAGGCATTGAAGTCATGCCGGTGTAGACGCTCACCTGATATTTGACGTTGTTGTCCGGCGTATAAAATCCTACTTCTTTTAACTTCTCGTTGTTCCTCTCGGATTTGAAGACGTTTGCCGAATAAATCTTTCCGGGCCCCTGCCAGCCCCATGTTGAACACCAGCCCAGAGGCGAATAATCATAGACCTTCATATCAGGGTCAACTTTCTCGGCAGTGAATGCTGTACCGTCAGTGAGGTACTGAGCATATGACATCCAGAAATAACCGCTGTCTCCGAAACTTGTACCCCATGAATTTTTTATCAGCCATGCTCCGTCCATGCCCGGATTATTCTTGAAGTTGCTGCGTGAAAATTTATCGTTCCAGCCCACTATCTGAACGGCGTGATTTGTTTGGTATCCTCCGCCGGTGTAATAGTAAGCTGTGCCGTTTGAACTCTTGTTGTAATACTCCTTGTTGTTAGACTGGTTGTCATAGTAGCTGGCCATGACTGAACCGTTTTCCATGATACGGCGTTTAACGTTGTCGCGTTCAGTTGACGAAACGTTGACATTGAGACGATCACCTTCCTTCATGCCCATACGAAGGTAATAGACATCACGGAGTCTTACGGCGATGGAATAACTTTCGGGTGTGCTTTTTGAGGGCTGAGAGCTTCCGTAAGGTACTTCGGATTCTGTTGCAGGGCCTGCGAGTCTTGAGAACAAGGCTGTGGGATAGAAAGCATTGCCGCCGTGATCCATTACTGTAGCGAAAGCAGCACTGGTAAGATTGTGGAATGCTTTTGACTTGTCGCTGTTCCTGAACGCAAACCATGCCAAGTGCATTTCGGAGAGGTCATTAATTCCCAGACCGTTTTTTATGAGGTTCGACTCAATAGCACCGATAGCGGCGTGCGCCCAGCATGTCCCGTAAGAGCCTTGACTCTTAATGCCTGTAACATAGCTGTTTCCCCCGACGTTCCTTAAATCGTAAGTTTCTGGAATATTTCCGGCCTTGTAGAGCGGAATAGGCGAGTAAGATTCTTCAACCGGCGGATTATCATCAAGGTGGGAAAGGTCGATATGGAATGGAATGTAACCGTTCGTGTAATCTTCGTTCCCGTTCCCTGATTTCAGAAGGGGCGGTAAATCAGAATCATTGTTCTGATGTTCTTCGAGCCATTCGAGATATTGAGGCGATAGAGGTTCAATCTGAGGCTCTGGAAATTCCTCCGCTAATCCTGACAACGACAAGGCCATAATCAAGACCAGCGAAAACGCAAATACTTTCAAAAATTTCCGCATGTTAAAAACTCCTTTCAAAGAATAATTATGAATATTATATATTTCGGTGTAGACTAATCAAGAATTTATTTTATTAAGGGAGGAAAAATTTTCCATGCGTCTGTTCATTACTACCTTATCGCTTCTGTGTGTTATATCGTTCGGCTATGCCCTCGCAGGTTACGGAAGCTCATTGTTCGGCGGAGGCATAAGAACTGATTATGTTATCGGCGGATTAGGGGCAGGATTAATTTTCGGCGGCCTCGCAATGTTTATCTGGTATCGAAAACGGAAAGATTTTTATGATTACGATGACAACAATGTATAATATTAACTAATGTTTCACAATTCACCAGACGGAAGGATTTTTCACATGAACATCACAAAACTTGAACAGCGTTACGAGGGAAAGGCCAAGAAAGTTTTTGCAGCTTCTGACCCTTCATATTACATCGTCGAATACAAGGACGATGCTACAGCGTTCAACGGCCTTAAGCACGGCACTATCTCAGGCAAGGGAGTCATCAATAACAAGATGAGCAATATGATGTTCCGGCTGCTTGAGAAAAACGGCGTTAAAACTCATTTCGTTGAACAGTTGAGCGACCGTGAAACCCTTGTCCGCGCAGTCGAAATAGTCCCCCTCGAAATCATCATCAGAAACGTTGCCGCCGGTTCATTCTCGAAACGTTACGGCGTTGCTGAAGGCACTCAGTTAAAATGCCCGACGCTCGAATTCTCATTGAAGAATGACGAACTTAATGACCCTCTCATTAATGACAGCCATATAATCGCTCTCGGTGTCGCAACTGAAAAGGAACTCGCTGAAATCCGCGCGCTTGCCTACAAAGTCAATGACGTTCTGAAGGAATTTTTCGCAGGTATCGGCGTTAAACTAATCGACTTCAAAATCGAGGCAGGAAGACTTCCTGACGGTACGATAATTCTTGCTGATGAAATCTCGCCTGATACGTGCCGTTTCTGGGACGCTAAGACTAACGAGAAACTCGACAAAGACAGATTCAGAAGGGATATGGGCGGAGTCGAGGAAGCATATCAGGAAATATTCAAACGTATAAACAATGTCTGATGAATTACATGAGGAATGCGGAGTGATTGGGGTTTATCTCAACGATGAGAACAAGAACGCTTCTCATCTGGTTTATTACGGGCTTTACGCGCTCCAGCACAGAGGTCAGGAAAGCGCAGGCATTGCCGCAAATTCATCGGGGAAAATCGGAATCCGCAAGGATCTGGGATTAGCCGGTGAGGTCTTCAGAGGCTATGACTTTGGGAAACTTCACGGAAATATCGCAATCGGCCATGTCAGATACTCGACAGCCGGAGACGGTTTGCAGAGAAGCGCACAGCCTTTGGCGGCTTCATGCAGGCTCGGCGAAATCGCTCTGGCTCACAACGGAAACTTAGTGAACGCCGACAGCCTCCGCGAAATGCTCACCGATGAGGGCGCAATCTTCCACACTACAAGCGACTCGGAGTCAATCCTGAACTTAATCTGCCAGCACGGTTCACGCGGAATCGAGGCCGGCATAAAAAATGCAATGAGCCTCATTAAAGGTGCTTATGTCCTCGTCATAACAATCGGCGACAAACTCATTGGAGTAAGGGACTTCTTCGGTCTTCACCCCCTCTGTATCGGAAAGCTCAAGGGCGACTCAGGCTGGGTGTTCGCTTCGGAAACGTGCGCGCTTGAAGCACTTGACGCCGAGTTCGTAAGGGACGTTAGGCCGGGAGAGATAGTCATTGCCGATAAAGAAGGATTAAGGAGCATTGAGCCATCGCATTTTTGCAGAAAGAATCTCTGTGTCTTCGAGATGGTTTATTTCGCAAGACCCGACTCGATTGTTGACGGGGTGAGCGTCTACGAGTTCAGGCGCAAATGCGGAATGAAACTCGCCGCTCAGCGTAAGATTGAAGCTGATGTCGTCATGGCCGTACCTGATTCGGGTATACCGGCGGCAATCGGCTACGCTGAAGCGTCCGGCATACCTTACGGCGAAGGACTCATAAAGAATAAGTACATGGGCAGAACTTTCATTCTTCCAGAACAGGCCATGCGCGATGATGCAGTCCGCATAAAACTCGCAACGATACGCCGTAACATTGAGGGCAAACGCTTAATCATCATTGACGACTCGATAGTCAGAGGCACAACGCTCCGCAGGATTGTCGGACATCTCAGGGACGCAGGAGCTAAAGAGATTCATGTCTGTGCAGCCTCGCCGGAAGTGAAGTATTCGTGCTACTTCGGGATTGACACGCCCCACAGGGAAAAACTGATTGCCGTTCAGAAATCGCCTGATGAGATTTGCAGTTACTTGGGGGCTGATTCGCTGACGTATTTGAGCGAGGAGAGCCTGAGAGAAGTCTGCTGTGAGGATTCGTACTGCAAGGCTTGTTTTGACGGGAATTACCCTATGGAAGTCCCTGTGAACTAAAAAGATGTTATCAACTGCATATTCATACAGCAGCGGCGCACAGTTCAGGAAAATTATTCAGGACATCGCCGGAGAATTTCGTTCCCGAAAAAATGACCTCCGTTTCGTCATACCCTCGCGGAAAGATAAAAACTGGTGGCCTCTTAATGATGATGTTAAATGGAATTTCACGCTCTGGACATGGGAGGACATTTACGAAAATATATCCTCCGAAAAAAGAAGGCGTGTTCTTTCGCCTCCTGACCACCTCTTAATTCTGAAATCAATCCTAAACGACGCGCTTCAGAATCATTCCGACAAAACTTCATCACTGCCCGGCTTGCAGCGTTCAGGATTTCTGAGTGTACTCTCCGATGACATAAGGGAGCTTCTCAATGAGGCCGTTAAACCTGAACAGCTTCCCTCTGACCCCGAAAGCCTTAATCCTTCAGAGTTCCTTCTGCCTGAAGTCTACTCTGAATACCTGAAATACTTGAAAAATTTTAACCTTCTCGACAGCGCACAGGTATATTCAGCGGCGTTCGAGGCTCTCTGCCAAAATCAGGACTGGGGCAAAAATCTAATCATCGTTTTCACGGGCTTCCTTTCGTTCAATCACTCGCAGCTCGAATTAGTCAATGCGGTACGCGATCGCTGTTCCGAAACTCTAATCGTTAAACCCGAAGCTAACATGTCAGGTTTTCACGATGCCGATTTGCAGTTGGGGCTTCCGAAATCTTACTCGCAGTCGTCGGGTAACATTCTCGAAATTTCATCGGCTGAACCGGGATTAGAGCCTGAAATTATCGCGAGGGTACTTTCTCTCTGGGCTTCTGGAAAATGGGCGGAAGGCTACGAATTTCCGGGCTTCGATTCAATCGGCCTTATGATTGAGGAGGGAAGGGAGGAAGTTTTCGCTGAGGCTCTGAAACGTTACGGAGTGCCTTACGATTTCAGCGGGGGCGTTACTATCAGCCGTACTCTGGCAGGAAAAATTCTCTCATCGCTCCACACTCTAAGCTCAAGGAATTTCCCTGCTTACGACACCGCCGTTATGCTGACACAGTCATGCTTTGCAGGTTCAAAATTTCCGGTGATGAGGGCTTACAGGGCAGGCTGTTCAGGAATTGACAGCTGGAAAAAATATCTTTCCGAACGTTTCAATGACCCTGATGAAAAACTTCATGATGTTTTCGGAAAGGCTTTACTGTCGGTTGAGGCCGTCGGGAAATTCTGCGATACAATGAAGTCAGGTCATACTCCGGCAGTGATAATGTCAGCGTTCAATGACTTCCTTCACACTGACGGGCTATGGCTTGAACGCTTCGGGAGTATTTCGCCTTTCCCTGAACTTGATGAATCATTAAGGCTTACGGCGAGCGCAATACAGACCGTTAGCGACAAGGCACTTTCGCTTCATGAACTCATGCCCGACATCGGGAAGGTTCAGGACGAGAAACTCAAGGGCGATTCAGCATATGAATATCTCGCAGACTGGTGCAGAAATTCACACGTCCGCGCCCCCGTTCAGCTGAGCAACTCGGTCAGAATCTTCACCGGTCAGCCTCCTGTCCTTTCATCGTTTCCGGTATGGATAATGTCGGGCGTAACCCAGAAATCATGGTCGCCGAACATGAAAAGTTCCCCCCTTCTCGGCAATGAGGAACGCGAGAGACTCCGCGAGAATGAAGCCTACCTCCCCAGAACTAAGGAAAAAGCCGAACAGAGAGAAGCGTTGTTCCGCCGTTTGATTCAGACGGGAGAAACTTTGACGATAGTTTCACGGCCATTGCTCGATGATGAGGGGAGGCCGGTATCAGCTTCGCCGTTCATGCAGAAATTTCTCGATGACATGAGGGACTGGAGCATGAAGACGGTTGACAGCGAGGGGATAAATATTCTTCTTGGGTCAGACGGCTTCAGGTTCGGAGGAATTGACGCTGAGGCTGAAACTCCGCGTGAAGTTCCGTGCGTTAAGGCTCATGCGTCTTTCGTTGGGGCGAGCGATATTCAGGAGTTATTAGAATGCCCGTTCCTCTGGTTTCAGCGGAGAAAGGCCAAACTCTACCAGCCCGACTCGGAACTTGTCTCCCCTGCCGAATGGGGGAACATGCTCCATAAATATTGGGAGTCTGTCTGGAAGATTTACCGTTCTGATATGAGAGCGTCAGGGACTCGTTTCGCCGGTATCGCTGAAAACGAATGGACAAGATTAATGAAAGCTGATGATGAGGATTACGGGCGTTTCGGATTTCTTGTGAGAGACGGCAGACTTTCAAGGAGGCTTGAGGGCGTGAAGTTCCGCGCAAAAAGACTCGCAGGAGTTCAGGGGGCTGTTCTTGACCTTCTTCATGAGAATTACGAGCATGAGGCGATACTTCTTGAGGACGAGGCGCATTTGAGGTATGAGGTTGACGGAGTGATATTTCCCGGGCAGTGCGACAGAATAGAATTTCTGAGGGGCTATGACGGTTCGCGGATTGCATTAATCACCGACTACAAAGAGGGAAGAATGGCAAGCAGAAGTTACGACTCAGGAATGAAGAACATCACCGGCAAGTTCTGGAACACCGACAAAAATATCACAGCGTTCAAGCACGGGCTTCAGCTCTCATTATATTCTGCTATGTTCAGCGAGCGGTACGGCTATGACGTTTCAGGAGTGTACATTCTCGGCCATGAGGACGGAAGGATATGGGGCACATTTTCAGAGGAGACCGCCGGAATCTTCGGAGGTTTCACGCCTCTTGACGATAAAGGGAAAAAGATAGAGCCTGACAAAGATATTAACGGGCGCGTCAATGAAGGGAAGTACGCTATGGAATGTGCTGTTAATATTCTTAAAGGCGGCGAGTTCAGGCCGGATTACGAGTCGGAGAGGTGCAGACACTGCCACATTAAGAGCATTTGCAGGAAAGGCGAGTTCAGAGGCGAGATGACCGGCAGTGATGATGACGGTGAGGATTAATAAGCCGGTAACACCTTTTTGAGGGCTGCCGGCTTATGCAGTTTTTAACCGCTGTTCACCGCCCGATAACGTTCCGGCGGTCTGGCGCATTCTCTCCTTCAGTCTTGGGAAAAGCCCGTAAACCTTCTCCAAATCGCCCTCAATATCGTCGCCCTGTGTGTAAGCTCCCATCTCCAAATTCTCCTGAACCGTCATTTGAGCGAAAACTCTCCGGCCTTCGGGAACCTGAGCCAATCCCCTCTCGACAATCTTATGAGGAGGAATTTTCGCCAGCGATTCGCCCAAGAATGAGACGCTTCCTGTTGCTGGATGAAGGAGTCCTGAGACGGTGTTAAGGGTTGTTGATTTACCAGCACCGTTCGCGCCGATAAGCGTAACGATTTCGCCCTCGTAAACCTCGAACGATATTCCCTTGATAGCGTGAATGCTGCCGTGATAGACATTTATATTCTCTACTTTCAATACCGGTTCTGACATATTTTTACCCCTCCTTCCTGCTCGAAGTAATCAAGTGATCCTCAATGTGGCTCATCTCAGAATTTACGTTTCTATGTGTGCTATAATATAAAAAATTAAGATTGAAAGAATGATCTTTTGTTGAAACCGATTGTAGAGATCTGTAAAAATTTTGGCTTCGATTTTGCGCTTGTGTCCCTGTTGTCGGGAAAGTTGAGCGTACTACATGACCTAAAGCACAAAAAAATTTTGAACTATCTTCGGGAAAATTATGGCGATGTAATTTTTGAGTACAAGAAAAAAGTTTCCAACGAAACGCAACAGTCTAATGTAATTTGGACGCTGTGGTGGCAAGGCGACAGAGATGAAGATCTGCCGGGAGCTGTAAGATTATGCTTCTCAATGATGAGAAAATTCCGCGGCAACAACGAGCTGAAAATTCTCACGAAGCATAATTTTCACGAATACGTTGAACTCCCTGAGCATATTATGGAAAAGTTTTCACAAGGGAAAATTTCGATGGCACACTTTTCCGATATAATTCGAGCTTATTTACTTTCACGATACGGCGGACTGTGGCTCGACGCTACGGTTTTGGTAACCGATGAAATTCCCAGTGAAATTTTCAAGTTAAAATATTTCACAGTGAAGCGTATTTTTAATCCGGTCGGTAATATTGCCCACAACAGATGGATGACGTTTTTACAGGGCGCGGAGAAAGGGAGCAAACTCTTCAATTTTATTTATGATTTCTTCGTTGCTTACTGTAAAAAAGAAGATTGCTTTATTGATTATCTTTTGCAGGATTACTTACTTCACATCGCAATGGAAGAATTTCCGGAATGTAAAAGAGATTACGATGCTATACCAATGAATAATCTCGAAATTTTCACGCTTCACGATTTTTTAATGAATAAAGAATGGGACGAAAAAATTTTTAACGAT
>JAFUYQ010000010.1 GCA_017470485.1 Synergistaceae bacterium | reverse complement strand
CTTCGCTTTTTTCTGAATTTGAAGTACGTAAAAAATATTATACAACGCAAAGATTAACATGCCTAATTATTTGCGTCCAGTCTTTGAGGTTTTGAAGTCGTTATATTTAGGAATTTCGGGAACATCATACTTTACTTCCTGCTTGTTTATGATTACTGTTATTCCGTCCGGCCTTATTGATGAAACAAATCCGCCTCCGCCGGGAATCTCATCACCCCTCCTCCGTCAACTACTGCTATTTTCTGTCCGTCATCAGCAGTCATTATCATTCTCACTGACAAAGGGCTGTGAGCGTTCTGCTGAGTCTGAGTTCCTGAAGCGACTGTTGAAGGAACGGTACTGTCCGGCGTATTAGCTGAGTCATTCCCGAAGGGGTCAAGCTCTCCGCCCTCAGGATTGACGTTGAAAGGAAGGTTATGTATTCCCTCAAGTGTCTGTGCAATCGTTGTTCCTGCGCTCCTCATGCTGTCAACAGTCTGCGCAAGGTCTACGATTCTTTTCAGTGCCGCGTCATTTCCGGGCATTGCAACGTCCTGAAACATATCAGGGTCAAGAGGCTGTTCAGTGTTCGCCAGAACCGTCGCCCTGAAATAATGAAACCCTGCCCATATCATTCCCAAAAATAAAACGGCAAAACATATTATCCTTACAATCTTCGACTCGTTATCGTCAAAGACCCCCGTCAGCATTTCATAGAAATGTACAGCAGCTTCACGCTCATTCATTTTTTAATCCTCCGTCATGACTTCGATAGTAATATCTGCCTCGACAAGTTCTTCAGGGAGGTCGTGATTACGTTTCAGGCTCATGCGCGTAATTTTCGAGGCGGCAGGCAGATTTCTGAGGTCGGCAAGCATTCTGGCTAATGAGTAGTAAGCACCGTCAACTTTCAGCTGAAGGATATTATCTTTTGCCTCAGCGTCATTCTGTCCTGATGTAGTCATTGAGATTAGACTGATGTTGTTAGTGTCGAGTATCTGCCTGACCATTGAGAAGAACGATACAGCGTCAGGAACGGTAACAGCCCTGTTGATACTGAGCTGGGTTATTCTTGCGAGATTTGCATTGCGTGCCTCAAGATTGGTTATTATGCCTTTATTGCTGTGGCGTTCTGCGTCAAGCTGGTCAAATTCCTCGCGTAAAGCGTAAAGCTCATACATCGAAAACCATATGCCTGCGCAGATTAAAAGGCATAATCCCAAGAATACTCCCATAAGAATGAAATTATAGTTCCGATTCATAATGATCCCTTTTGAAAAATGATAAAAGACATTATACAGTATGAAAAAAATTCCCCTCCTGCTCACACAGAAGGGGCAAAATTTTCCTAGCGAATGAAGTTCGTGAACACTGTCTCTTCGTGAACCGGACAGGGTATTCCGGCGTTCTTACCGGCCTCAATACACTTCAGGAGCCACGCCATGTTCTCGCCTAATGTCCTCATGACCTGCATACCCTCCAAGTCCTGCCTGACCTCATCGGGGGTGTTGCCGTGAACTTCGTTCCAGTAACGCGATGAGACTACGGGCATGTTGTTGATGGTGAAGTATTTGTTGAGGCGGTCGAATGAAGCTGTAGTTCCGGCTCTTCTGCATGAGACGACACAGGCCGCAGGTTTATGCTGCCATTTTTCGCCGCCGGAGAAAAAGAAACGGTCAAGGAACGCGCAAAGACTTCCGTTCGGGCCTGAGTAGTAGACGGGCGAACCGATGACTAATCCGCTGAACTCGTCAGCGCGTGCGTTGAGTTCGTTCACTGAGTCATTGTTGAAAACGCATTTGCCCAGCTTGAAACACCCTCCGCACGCTACGCAGCCCTGTGCCGCTTTTTTGCCTATGTGGAAGATTTCGGCTTCGACTCCGTTTTTGCTCAAGGCTGACGCGACTTCGCTTAATGCCGTGAACGTACAGCCGTTTTCGTGCGGAGAACCGTTAATCATTAATACTTTCATGAAATTTTTACCCCCTGAAAATTTTATGGTTATATTCTACCTGAAACACGCGGTTAATTTTTTTACGTTAAAATTTTTACCTGCCCTGACACTAAAATTTCCTGATTCTTGCGGTATACTTATTTATTATTTTGTGGGGTGTGATTAATCATGAACTCAGAGGTAAATAAATGCTTACATTAGATAAAGTGTACCATGCCGCTTATGTCCTCAGGGAGTGCGCAAGAAAAACTGACCTTATCGCTGCTCCGCTGCTCAGTGAGAATCATAATCTCTTTCTCAAAACTGAGAACCTTCAGGTTACAGGCAGTTTCAAACTCAGAGGAGCTTACTACAAAATTTCACAGCTCAGCGAGGACGAGAAAGCTAAAGGAATTGTGGCATGTTCAGCCGGTAATCATGCTCAGGGCGTTGCTATGGCCGCTTCACGGAAAAACATTCCTGCAACTATCTGTATGCCCGACTCGGCACCCGTCATGAAAATCGAAAGTACACGAAGGCTCGGCGCAAATGTCGAACTCGTTAAGGGTGCTTATGATGACGCACATGACAGAGCAGTTCAGCTCGTTGAGGAAACCGGAGCAACTTTCATTCACCCTTATGATGATGATTTCGTTATCGCAGGACAGGCGACTATAGGGCTTGAGATTCTCGACCAGCTTGAGGACGTTGAGGCCGTTATAGTTCCGATTGGGGGAGGCGGATTGATTTCGGGAATCTCGTTCGCTGTGAAATCGCTGAAACCTGACGTTAAGATTTACGGCGTTCAGGCATCGGGCGCACCGTCAATGTTCAATTCATTCAAGGCAAATGAACGCAGGGTTCTCGACAGCGTTTCGACATTCGCCGACGGCATAGCGGTGAAGAATCCCGGCGAAAACACATTCGGGATAATTTCGCGCTACGTTGATGATATTGTCTGCGTCTCTGAAGACGAAATCGCGGCGGCTATCCTCGCGTTAATCGAGCGTCAGAAGTTAATCGCTGAGGGCGCAGGAGCTGTACCAGTAGCGGCGGCAATGTTCCATAAACTTCCGATTGAGGGCAGGAAGACAGTCTGCATAGTTTCGGGCGGAAACATTGACGTGAACATTCTATCGCGTGTAATCACAAGAGGACTCATGATGACAGGAAGAAATATCAACCTCACAATAGAACTCGTTGACAAGCCGGGACAGCTTCAGCAGGTCAGCGAGATAATAGCTTCATGCGGAGCAAATGTCGTATCAGTCTCATACGATCACGGCGACACGAATATGGCTATAAATTCGTGTTTCCTGAAGATTGCTCTTGAGACTCTCAACAGCGCGCAGATTGAGATAATAAGACAGAGGCTCGGCGAAGCAGGTTTTAGAATCGTAACTGAAAGAGTATAGGAGGTATTGGTAAAAATTGTACAGATTAAAGAAAGTTTTTACAGGGATATTATTTCTCGCGGTGCTTACGGGAACGGCAGGTGCCGTAAACGTAAAATGGAAAGAGTTATTTTTCACTGAGGACGTTAATCTCGGACTTGCTGAACTCACTCAATACTGTATGCTTCATAACGTAACAGTCAGCGATGTTCTATGGGCGAACAGCATTTCAAGCGATGATATTAAGGCAGGCAGTTCGATATATCTTCCCGAAAATCATGCCGACCTCCTCGCGATATGGCAGCATAAAGGAGCATGGCAGAAACCGTCAGCCCTCTTGCCCTTAACCAGTGCCGCCGCCGCAAAACGCGCAGTTAAGGCCGAATCACAGCTCGCTAAACCTGCTAGTATACCTATGCCTAAGATTGCAGGCGTGCCGGATTTTCAGACGCTCACAGAGCCGAAGCCTCAGACGGTAACTCAGGCACCGCCTCCGAAAGCAGCACAGACACCGCCGGAAGCACAGCCCCAGACTCCTGCCGAAGAGCCTGAAATATTTTCAGAGGCAGTAAACGAATCGGACGACGGTAAATCGAATGATGAACTCATAGCGCAGTTGAGAGAGGAAGTAAAGACTGACGCAAGAAATCTTCCTCCTGCTCCTAAAGATGAAGCATTGCCCGAACTTTCCGCACCTTTGCCCGAACCGCCGGCGATTAAGACCGCTAAGGCCGAAACGGTAACGGTAAAAGTTCCTGAGCCAGTTCCGGCTGAAAAGGCTAAACCTTCAAAACAGCAGGTTAAAATGATTCCGATTACTCCGGCTCAGCCTGCCAAGAAAAACCGCGAGACTCCTCAAAACGTCATCGCTAAAACCGCAAAACCCGACAAGGTTCTCGCAGGAAAGCCCCGTAAATCATCAAAGCAGGAAATTCCCGGCTTAATGGATCCGATAATCATTCTCTCGCCGAACGGCGACCCTTCTAAAGGCCCAATGAGACTCGTAATCTCCGGCGATAAAGTCGAAGTCGTACAGCTTCCCAAAAACGCCGCCCCTAAACGTCCGAGCCTCGCCGACCTTGACCACACTTTCGGGACGAATCCGAGCTACCTTCCGCATTACAACATGACCGCTAAACCGAGAGATCCGTTCGTCCTCAATATGGGAAACCTCGCCGGTAAAATGCTATGGCCTGTTGACGGCAAAATCTCATCGCCTTTCGGAAAATGGCGCGGAAGCCACAAGCATCAGGGCATTGATATTCCTATGCCTGCCGGTACTCCGATAAGGGCGGCACGCAACGGCGTTATCTCACGAACCGGCGATAACTCGACTATGGGCTTCAGAGGCTACGGGAACTTCATATTGATGGATCACGGCGACGGTCTTCAGACGTTCTACGCCCACTGCCTCAGCGTTGCGGTGGTTCAGGGACAAAGAGTAATGCAGGGTCAAATCATCGGCTACGTCGGAAGCACAGGACGTTCAACAGCAAATCACCTTCATTTTGAAGTGAGACTAAACAACAACAAAGTAGATCCTGTTCCTTATATGGCAGGCAACACGCATTTAGCGTCAACAAAATAGAGAGGAGCATTAGAATTTGAACTTTCAGGAAATATATTTCAGGCTGGAAAATTTCTGGTCCCGTCAAGGCTGTATCATTCAACAGCCGTATGATATTGAGGTAGGCGCAGGCACTATGAATCCTGCGACTGCCCTCCGTGTTTTAGGGCCTGAGCCTTGGAGAGTGGCATACGTTGAGCCTTCGAGGAGGCCGTCTGACGGGCGTTACGGGAAAAACCCCAACCGCCTTCAGCACTACTATCAGTATCAGGTCATAATCAAACCTGCTCCGGCCAACGTTCAGGAACTCTACATCGAGAGCCTCGCGAGCTTGGGGATTAACCCTGACGAACATGACATACGCTTCGTTGAGGACGACTGGGAGAACCCTTCGACAGGCGCGTGGGGGTTAGGCTGGGAAGTATGGCTTGACGGAATGGAGATAACACAGTTCACTTACTTCCAGCAGCTCGGCGGTATCGACATGGAGAACGTTCCGGCTGAAATCACTTACGGCATTGAGAGAATAGCGATGTATGTTCAGAAAGCTGACAGCGTTTACGATTTGGACTGGGCTGGAAAAGTAAAATACGGCGATGTTCACTTACAGAATGAAATTGAGCAGTCTCATTACAATTTTGAGATTGCCGATACCGATATGCTGTTCAAACTTTTCGCAATGTACGAGAAAGAGGCAGGAAGAATACTTGATGAAGGGTATGTGCTTCCGGCTTATGATTATGTTCTGAAGAGTTCGCACACTTTCAACCTTCTTGACGCTAGGAACGCCATAAGCGTTACCGAACGGACGGGATATATTTCGAGAGTGAGAGCGTTAGCCTGTCGGTGCGCGGAGGCTTACAGGAAACAGCGCGAGGAAATGGGCTTCCCGTTAATGGAAAAGTTCGTGAACGATACAGGAAAATTCTTTGAGGATTAAGGAGTGAAATTTTAACATGGCCATAAAAAATGTGTTACTCGAAATCGGCACAGAGGAAATTCCTTCGAGATTCATTCCTGATTCTCTTGAAACCCTCAAGAAAAACGCTGAGTCATTATTCACGGCGGGGAGACTGACATTCAGGGACGCTAAGACTTACGCCACCCCTCGAAGACTCGTTCTGATTGTTACGGGAGTCAGCGAGTCTCAGGCTGAACAGGTCGATATGCTGAAAGGCCCTCCCGTTTCAACGGCCTACGACGATAACGACCAGCCCACTAAAGCGGCTGTAGGTTTCGCGAAAAGCAAGGGAATTGACGTTAATGACCTCAAGATTACAGAGATTAACGGCGTTAAATACATTGCCGCCGAGATAAGACAGGAAAGCAAACCGGCACTTGATGTTCTTCCCGAAATCATGAAGTCTTTAATCAGCGGACTGACTTTCCCGAAGAGCATGTACTGGGATAAATCAGGAGTGAGATTCGCTAGGCCGGTCAGATGGATTGTCGCTATGGCTGATGAGAATGTCATACCGTTTGAGTTCGGCGGCGTTAAATCGGGACGCAAAACCACAGGCCACAGGTTCATGGGTCATAAGGCGATTGAGATTAAGAACGCTTCGGAATTTCTTGACGTTCTCTATGACAACAACGTCATTCTGGATCAGGAAAAGCGGCTCCAGAAAATGAAGACAGCTATCGCCTCACTCCAGAAAGATTTTGAGGGCAACTACGAGGTTGAGATGGACGAGAAAATTCTTGAGGAGAATCTCTATCTTGTTGAGTACCCAGTGCCTTTCGCCGGCTCATTCGACAAACGCTACCTTGAGATTCCAGAGGAAGTCCTGACGACCTCAATGAAGAAAAATCAGAAGTATCTCGCCGTCAGAAACAGAGACAAATCAGGCAAACTCGCTAACTACTTTGTCGGCGTGAGCAACAATCTTGTTCCCGACATGAGGCTAATCCGCGAGGGCAATGAAAGAGTTTTGAGGGCAAGGCTTGAGGACGCGGCGTTCTTCTGGGAGGAGGACAGGAAAATTCCGTTAGCCTCATACGTTGACAGGCTCAAGAACGTAACATATCAGGAAAAACTCGGCAGCGTCTATGACAAAGTAATGCTCACGAGAAAATTAGCCTTATGGTTCTGCGAACGCTACGGAATGAACAATATCGCCTCGCTCGTTGACAGGGCTGCTTACCTCTCGAAAGCCGATTTAGTTACTTCGATGGTCTTCGAGTTCACCGACCTTCAGGGCGTAATGGGACGCGAATACGCAAAGAGTGCCGGTGAAGATCCAAGAGTTGCGCTCGCTCTTTACGAACAGTATCTCCCTCTTACCGCCGCCGGTAAAACTCCCACTGATGATGTCGGGGCAATACTCGGACTCGCCGAGAGGGTTCACGTCATCACCGCCTGCCACAAAGCAGGGCTTGAGGCCACAAGCTCGCAGGATCCCTACGGATTGAGGAGGGCGGCAAGGTGCATTAACGAGACACTTTTCGCACGGGGCTACAACTTCGACATCAACGAGGCCGTGAACGAGTCATGCAAAATTAACGGTGTCAATGACGAAGTGAAAGCTAAGATTCTCGACTTCATGAAACAGCGATTGCAGGCTCAGTTAAGGGAGAAGGGCTATGACGCTGAACTCGTTAATCTCGGAATAGCTGCCGCCGGAAATGTGCCCTATCAGGCTGTCAAACTCATCGAGACTCTGAATCAGGTTAAGAATGAAGAATGGTTCACAGGTTTAAGCGCGTCAGCATTGAGAGTTAAGAACATTCTCCAGAAGAACGCTAAGGATATACCTGACGTTAAGCCCGATGAGGCGTTAATGACCGCTGAGGCTGAGAAGAATCTCTATGCTGAAGTCATGAGGATTTCGGGAGCGGTTCACGAGGCCGTCAAGGATTATGACTGGAAGGGACTCGCAAAAATGCTCGCGGAACTGTCGCCGGTAGTCGGTAAGTTCTTTGATGATGTCATGGTCATGGACAAGGACACTAAGGTAAGGGACAACAGGCTTGCAATTCTCAGGGAGTGCAATAAATTATTCCTTGAGGCCGGAGATTTGAGCGTTCTTTCGTAAAATCTGAAAAATAATACTGAAGCTCCTTCCGAAAAATCGGGGGGAGTTTTTTTATATGTTTTGAAAACCCCCTGCTATGCAGGGGGTTCCGATTAGCTTACAGCTATGCAAAGTCCTTTACTTCCTGTAGAGTATTACTAGGTCAAAAACATCACAATACAGGAGGTCAATATGGACGTAAAATACAACATGGAGTTGTAATACCACATAGTCTTTGCCCCGAAATATCGCCGAAGTTTAGTGTTTCTGAAATTATGGGCTATCTCAAAGGCAAGAGTTCTTTGATGATATTCGATCGCTTTACTAACCTTAAGTACAGATACGGCAAGCGCCAATTCTGGTGTCGAGGTTATACAGTAGGACGAGACCAAAGAAGAATAGAAGAGTACATACGAAATCAGTTGAGCGAGGACAAATTATCCGATGACCTAAGCAGGAAGGAACTCTATGACCCGTTTACGGGTGAAGCAGTCGTAACAGGAGGCAGAAGATAAACCCCTTTAGGGGTAGCCAG
>JAFUYQ010000009.1 GCA_017470485.1 Synergistaceae bacterium | reverse complement strand
TGACGAGCTCTGTTACGTCTATTCTCGACGTTATCGAGGTTGAGCACTTGCAATCTTCCGTAAAGTGGCGAAATACGCCTTTACGATAATATGTCTCTTTGTCAATTACTTTATAATTCATTTTCTTCACCCTTACAAACTTCGATTTGCCGCAGCCTCAGTCAGCTTTCTTTTTCTCATAGGTCAGCTCCACGTTGTAGCCGAACTCGTCCATCATTTTCACAAAGGTCTTATTGGCAATCTGCTCCCGGCTCTTGGTGATGCGGTTCAGTTATGTGTTAGCAGACAAACTGTCTCAACATGCGCCGTTTGCGGAAACATATCAAACGCCCTGACGCTCTCAAGCCTGTAGCCTTTACCAGAAAGAATCTTGCAGTCCCTCGCCAGTGTCGCCGGATTGCATGAGACATAAATTACCCTCTTCACCCCGAACTCGCTGACTGCCTCAATAACAGCCCTGTCGCACCCGTCTCGCGGAGGGTCGAGAACAACAGCATCATACTCGTCCTTCAGCTCTCCGATAACGTCCTCTGAACGTCCGCATAATGCCCTTACGTTAGCGAAGTTGTTAGCCTCAAGATTCTTCGCAGCCATCTTCACTGCTCCGCGCCATTCCTCAACGCTCGTAACACTCTCGGCCTTCTCCGCAAGCCAGCACGTTAATGACCCCGTGCCGCTGTAGAGTTCTAGAATGTTTTTTGCACCTTCAGCCCGTGAAGACGCATACTCAAAAAGTTTCTCGGCCTGCCCCGTGTTGACCTGAAAAAATGAGGCCGTGTCAAACATCAGCCTATACTTCCCTAAACGCTCGGTGATTAATCCTGAGCCGGTGAGATTTTCGGTGTACGTTCCTAAAATTACATTGCCCGGCTTCGAGTTGTGATTAAGAGTAAGAGTGTCAGGGCGTGCGGAACTTCCAAGTGATACAAGAGACTTAACGCTTTTTGCCGATAGTCTTCCGTTAATGACAAATGAAAGCAGCGACTCTCCGGTGTTAATTCCTGTGCGTGTGATGATGTGCCTTAACTTTCCTGTGTGTTTAGCTTCGTCATATCCATCAAAAGGGTAACGATTTCCCTCTAGGCCGTCAAGAATTTTGCCGTACATTTCGTTGAGGCGTTTTGCGTTGACTGGGCATGTGCGTATAAATTCAAGGCGGTGAGTCCCTGCCCTGTAAAATCCCGTAACAATTCGGCCGTTCAATCCCTGAACCGGAAATGCCGCCTTGTTCCTGTATCCCCAAAATTCCGGCGAGGCTTCGCATTCAAGACCCTCAAAATTCTCATGGCCGAAACCTCCTATCCTTATCATTGCGTCCTTAACTAGGTTCGCTTTCAGCTTTAACTGTGTTTTGTAATCGGCGTGCTGAAGCTGACACCCTCCGCAGCGTCCGTAATACTTGCACTTAGGGACTGCACGCCCTTCTGACGCTTCCTCAACCGAAACCGTATCGGCAATCATAAAATCTTTTTTCCTCGCAACAATTCTTGCCTTGACCTTTTCGCCCGGCAATGCCCCCTGAACAAATACTACTCCCGATTCTGTCCGCGCAATTCCTGAACCGTCGCTCGAAATCCCTGTTACTTCAAGCGGAATTACAACGCTGTTATTACTCCTGATGATGATGAGCCCCTTCCCATTCAAAATTTTCACCGAGATAGAATTTACGTGCTAACTCATTCCCTGCTACGTCCTCCGGCGAACCAGAAAGGAAAATTTTTCCGTCATGAATCAAGTACGTCCTGTCCGTAATTGAAAGTGTTTCCCTCACATTGTGGTCGGTGATTAATATTCCGTAACCCTGAGCCTTGAGTTCATGAATCATTGACTGAATATCCGCTACCGCTATCGGGTCAATTCCGCTGAAAGGCTCGTCAAGCAATATGAATTTAGGCTTCAGAGTTAATGCGCGCGCGATTTCGACTCGTCTCCGTTCACCGCCTGAGAGCGAATAGCCTTTAGTGTCGGCAATGTGAGTTATTTTGAACTGTTCGAGAAGCGAATCGGTTAATTCTTTAGCCTGTCTGCGCCTGCCGGTTTCCTCCCATACGAGGTTAATATTTTCGCGGACGGTCAAATTCCTGAAAACTGAGGCTTCCTGCGGTAAATATCCTATGCCTTTTCTTGCCCGTTCATAAACCGGAAGACTCGTAATTTCCTCGCCGTCAATCATCACTGTGCCTGAGTCGGGGCGTATCAATCCCACAATCATATAGAATGAAGTTGTTTTACCTGCGCCGTTAGGGCCGAGAAGACCTACTACTTCACCGGCATCAACATTAATACTTACGCCCCCTACAACCATACGGCCATTATAGGTTTTACGGAGGTCATTCGCTGTTAATCCGTTCATTTTTTGCGTGTCTTCCTTGTTTTTGAACTTGAAGAAGAAGATGATGATTTTTTCTTTGACTTAGGTTTTGGCTCTTCTTTTTTCGCAGGTTTGGGAGGCGTTGTAACTTTCTGCTGTTTACGCTCGCGGTTAATGTCTATAGTGATTTCCGCACGGTCTGAATTTACCTCGCCGGTTTCAGTTTTCCTCGTTAAGCCGCCGAGAGCCTCAACGCGGTTTTGGTCAGGGAAATATACAACTGAATCAGAACGCAAAGTCCTCCCTCCCTGTACAGCAGTAACATGGCCGCTGACAACAACACTTCCGCGCTCAAGAGAGTAAAGAGCGTTATCGCCTTTGAGGCTTACGGGATCTCCGTTAGCTTTCGGCTTGCCCTTCAGCCAAACGTCTTTTTTTGCGGTAAGTTCATGAAGATCTCCTGCCTTCAGCAGTCCTTCAACGGAGTCCGCTCCGAAGCTGAGTCCTCTTGCGCTGTCCTCAATGTTGCGGGCCTTGTTAATCCAGAATCTAGTTCGCGTGTCATTCCCCGAAGGTTTATCAATTCCGCCCGTGCCGGTAATAGTCAGTCGGTCGGCATCAAGTTTCATTGTACCCATGCTGCCTTTAACGCCGTTCTGAAATTTGCAGCTGGGAACGTCCTGAAACGATAACGAAACTTTACCGGCTTTGAGATTAACTTTATCGCCGTACCATTTCCCTGAGGCCGTAATGCCTTTATCGAAGTTCACGACTCTTGAATCAACGTTTCCGGAACCTTCAGGGGCTGTGAGTCTGAGCTCTCCTGCGGTGATTGAGACGTTTCCGTCGGCGATGAAGTCTCCTGTTTCAGCGTCAAAACGCATTCTGTTCGCCGAGAGTGTGGCCTGATCCGGCATTACGGATTCATCAACCGCTAGTGCCGGCTGTGCGAAGCATAAGCATGTTATTACGAGAATGTATGCTGAGAGTTTTCGTGTCATTGAGATTTGAAGGTCTCCTTTCGTTCAGCTGTTGTATAAAATAAATATACCATAGTCAGCTTAAATCATGCAGTGATGGATTCGGCAGGACATCTCCGCCGGTGTTCCCTCTTAACCATGAGTTACGCCCTGCCATCGCAATCATAATGGCGTTATCCGTACATCTGTTCTTAGACGGAAGCCATGCCCTGAACTCTTTTGCACTGCTCAGAGCCTCCCTTAAAGCACCATTGGCCGAGACACCCCCCGAAGCTGATACCCTCCTTATGCCGGTCATCTTAACCGCGAGTTTCACCTTCGACATCAGAGCGTCAGTAACAGCATTCTGGAATGAGGCGCACAAGTCATTAACAGGTATTTCCGAGCCGTCATTCTCAAATTTTCTGACCTGCCACAATAACGCTGTCTTCAATCCGCTGAAACTGAACTCAACTTTATCAGTGTTCTTCAAAGGTACAGGAAATTCAAACGCATGAGGATTGCCGGTCTTGGCCAGTCTCTCAATCTCAGGGCCTCCGGGATATTTCAGTCCCAAAATCCTCGCTGCCTTGTCGTAAGCCTCACCGGCAGCATCGTCCCTCGTCTGTCCGAGAAGCTCATACCTTCCGAAACCGTCAACTCTGATTATTTCTGTATGGCCTCCCGAAACTATCAGCGATAAAAACGGAGGCTCTAAATCTTCAGCGTCAACAATCGGCGCGAATAAATGGCCTTCAAGATGATTGACACCGATTAACGGCACTCCCCATGCCTGAGACAATGCACGGGCGGTCATTACCCCGACAATCAATGAGCCCATTAAGCCGGGCCCTTTCGTTACGGCGATTAAGTCAAGTTGAGAGCCTTTTATTCCGCATTCATTGAGTGCAGCGTCAACTAAAGGCAGAAGATTCTCAAGATGTTTTCTTGCCGCAAATTCAGGAATTACTCCGCCGAATCTTGAATGGTCTTTTATCTGGCTCGACAATAATTCGCAAAGAACCTCACGTTCACCGCGAAGAACTGATACCCCTGTATCATCACAGCTTGTTTCGATTCCGAGTGTAAGCATTTTTTACATGTAAGAATTATCCTGAACGAACTCAGGCCATGAATGTTCCACGAAATCGTCGTATGTCTCGAAAACCGGCGGCACCATAATTTCATCGTTGAAAATGTATTCCTCAAACCCGTTCAACGCTAGTTCGCCGAACCACAGCTTACTGTCGCATTCCCTGTTGTGCCTGAACGCAAGCATTATTAAAATATCTCCTTAATAAAATATTTGATGATATTATATCCTTAACCCTCAAAACCCGAATACAAAGGAGAGATTCAGAACAATGGACAAAAAAATCAAACGCATAGGAGTCCTCACATCAGGCGGAGACGCTCCGGGAATGAACGCGGCCGTGAGATCCGTAGCAAAATCGGCAATGCACTTCGGCATTGAGTGCATAGGAATCCGAAGGGGCTGGCAGGGACTCATCAACAGTGATTTCGTCATTCTCAACAATGAGACAGTTACCCATATTCTTGGACGGGGCGGAACGATACTTTACACGGCAAGAAGCGAGGAGTTCATGACCGAGAAGGGGCGCGAAAAAGCTGTCAGTACATGCAAAATGCTCGGCCTTGACGGTGTTGTGGCAATCGGCGGAGACGGAACTTTCAGGGGTGCGCTTGAACTTTCGAGGCTCGGCGTTCCTGTGATGGGAATCCCTGCGACAATCGACAACGATATAGGCTGCTCAAACTACACAATAGGTTTCGACTCGGCCTGCAACACCGCGATTGAGTGTATCGACAAGCTGCGCGACACAATGCAGTCCCATGAAAGATGTTCAGTCGTTGAGGTCATGGGGAGACATGCGGGATTTCTCGCGCTCTATGTCGGAATTGCAGTGGGTGCAACGTGCGTTTTAATCCCCGAACATGAAGTGGACTTCGAGGAAGACGTGGTGAAAAGAATCCAGAACGCAAGGATTGCAGGGTCAACTCATTTCACTGTTGTAGTCGCTGAAGGCGCAGGGAGCGCAATCGACATCGGCCACAAGATTCATGAGGCACTGGGATTGGATCCGCGAGTTACGGTACTTGGACACATTCAGAGAGGCGGAGCGCCGACCGGCAGAGACCGCGAGACTGCAACGCGAATGGGCTATCATGCAGTGAAAGCGTTTGCCGAAGGAAGGTCGGGAAGCGTAATATGCACTCAGGAAGGAAGCATTAAGGAGATTCCCATTGAGGAAGCTCTGGCGATGAAGAAGAGCCTGCCGATGATACGTTATGAAATAATGGAGGCCATTTCAGCACCGGGCGTATTCAAGTGATGAGGTAATGCAAAATTAAAACCGAGCCGGCAATTCTTATGTTGCTGACTCGGTTTTTTGTTGACAAGATTTTCATCTAAACCTTTACACAATTTTGCGGACAGGTTATTCTTTTCCGCACAATCCATAACCGCAATCCCCCCGAAGCCCTCTTGACTTCAGCCATTCCCCAGCCGGGTGTCTGCCAATTCCCAATAGCGAAGCCGTCTGAAGATGGAGGCACTTCACATTGACTCCCTCGCCGACTCTAATCCCTCCGACTCCACCGCGAACAACATCTCTGAAAATTCTCCGCCTGAACCTCCTCAGAAAATCATTCGTTCTTTCTCCGCCAAGCCTGAGCCTCAATGCCTGATGAAGCAGGTTATACCTTCTCCATTCATGAACGAGGCCGTTAGACACTATATACTCCTCAAGCTCATGAACCCCTCCAGAACTCTCAATCATTCCTGCCCTCTTCACAAGGTACGGGCAGACAAGCCAGAAAGTAGTCGGGAACGGCTTATATTTTTTCCCGAATGGTCTGCAGATTTGAACTTGAACATGGCTGAACCTGCATAATTTCTCACCGGCAACAAAAACGGGAGATGCCCCAAAACATCTCCCGTCAGAATTAACTTTCATCATCTAGTAATCCCTGCTGTTGTTCCTGCGTCTCGTAGGCCGTCCCGAACGCGCTGAGTTTCTCGTGTTCAGGTCAGTTATTTTAGCCTCGCTGGTCTTCAGGAATGATGCCATCTTCTTCTCAAAACTGTCAGCCTCTTCGGGATTAGCCTCACGGTATGCGTTCTGCATCTCGTGAAAATCCCTCGTCTCTCTCGGCGCACGGTTCTCGCGCGTTACGCTCCTGTACTCTCTGGGAGGACGGCCGTTCGTGTCCTGAGACTGCATTATTCTTCGCGGCGGCCTTGACGGCTGAGCCGGAGGCTCCTGTGTCTGCTTCAGCGATAAGTCTATACGCCCTTTCTCGTCTATCCTGATTACTTTTGCTTGTATTTTGTCGCTCACTTTCAGGACTGCGTTAATATCCTTCACGAATGAATACGACAGCTCCGAAATGTGTATCATTCCTTTTCGGCCCGTCTTCGTGATCCTGACAAATGCTCCGTATGGCATTATCTGTTCTACGGTGCATTCTACGATTTCCCCGACTTCAACTCCGGCTGACTCGGCCATGTGAAACTCTTACTCCCCTAAATTAAATTTTGTTACACCCAGCGCCATTCAGGTTTTTCGCCAAGCCCTAAACGCCGTATCAAGTAAACATTTTTTGCCTTGAGCTGCCGGCTTCCGGCCTTGTACCAGACTAGAAGTGTTCCGCGCTGTTTGTTCAACACTAATTTTAACACGCTCCCCTCGACTATCGGGCCGTAACACGCGAGCATAACTTCTCCCCTGCCCGTCTCAGGACGTTTCTTCATTAGTTTCAGTTTGTTGCCTCTTTCCTGCGGAAGTGCCTGAATCTGTTTCAGCATCGTGAATGTCTTGGGCTTCTTCGTGAATGAATGATGATGAGTCTTTATATCCTCTTTGACATAACGCTTTATCTTAACGTTCTGGGCTTTGGCCTTGAAGCCTGAGAGTTTTAATTTTTCCGCATGAGCTTTCATTTTCTCCCTGACCTCATCGAAATCCCTCACCCTCGATGAACTGCATGGCACTTCGGGTTTAATGTGAATGGTCTGAGGTTTGCTGACGGCTCTGAGAGTTTCGGGAGGCTCAATGCTGAAGTCGTCAATCTTATAGACTTTTACCCTTCTGGTTAAGCGTCTGGCGAAGAAATCACGAAGTCCCATTACGCCCTTCCTGTCGCCAGAAAACTCAGTGCCTTCTCAAGCCTCGAAAAAGGCTCAAGAATATTCATCGTCTCAGCCGCTTCAGTGATTGCCGCCGCTGTCTGCTGTATCTCCTCCGGTCTTATGCCTGCCGGAAATTCAGCCCTTAAAGGATTTCCGTTAGGCTCGGCCTGAACAAGGAACACTCCGGGATCTGCCGTTGCCTCGATATGGCCTGCCGCGTCAAGAGGAACATGCGGTGATTCCTCAAGAAGTACGGTTTTAATCCTGCTGTTGTTTCTCAGGGGCAGAAGAATATCGGGGTCGCTGCAAATCCATAACTGAGGGTCAGTCTCAACCGCCTCAAGAAGACTCTCAAGAACAAGTTTTTCCTTCGCAAATTTCCCGAACGACTCGCCGTATAAAATCTTAGCGAGCTGATCCGGCCTTAGCGGTTCAGTCCTGACGAAATCAACAGGAAATCCCTTCATGTCCGTGATTAATGCCGCACCGCGAATCTGAGTCTCAGTTCCTTCTATGAGCATGTAGCCTATAGCGTTGTTAGATGCCATGTTTTAATTCTCCTTTAGTAGTTGTCTTTTTTATTTTCTGGAAAATTATACATGCTAATGAAGGATCATTGCTCCGTAAATCGCCTTCACCGCAGCTTCGTAATCATCATCATAGACTCCGATTATGATATTCAAATCGTCAGTACCCTGTTCAATTAACCTGACTTTAATTCCGGCATTTGCTATGCCCGTGAACATCTTTGCGAAGATTCCCTTAACTGTTCCCATGCCCTTGCCTACGACGGTGATGAGCGACAGATTTTTCTCTACGATAATATTCTCAGGCCTCACAGCGTCATTGATGGCCTGAAGAATCTCAGCCCTCTTCAAATCGAACAGAGGGTTCTTAACAATTACCGAGAACCTGTAGATACCTGAGAGATAATGTTCACAGGGAATATTGCGTTCGGTGAAGATGCTGAAAATTTTCTGGCCTATTCCCGTGAGCCTGTTCAATCCGAATTTCTCAATGTGAATTATCCTGTAGTTTCTTTTTCCGGCAATACATGCGGCGACTCCGCGCTTTGAATCGGCCGGAAGCTCTGACGCTACGGAAGTACCTTCATCATCAACATCATGAATATTCCTGACGGTTATGGGGATTCCGATTCCCTGCATGAGGAGTATAACGCCCTCGTGAAATACATTTATGCCCATGTAAGTGAGCTGCTTCAGTTCCTCGTATGTCAGCTGTCTTATGACCGCAGGGTTATCGACTATTGAGGGGTCGGCACTGTAAACCTTAGTTGTCTCCGACCATTTTTCGCACAGTGAGGCATTAACGGCTCTTGCCACTATTGCGGCGGTAGTATCTCCTCCGCCTCTTGGGAAAAGTTTTATGCCTGTGCCTCCTATTGAGCCGTAGAAGCCGGGTATAACAGCGTTGGCGACTCCGTTAAAAACTTTCTCGGCCTCTGCGAAAGTTTTTTCCCTGTCGAGAGTTCCGTCCCTGTTGAAGATAACGAAGCTGGCCGCGTCAATGAATTTCCAGCCGAGATACTCTGCGAAAATCTTGGCCATTATGTATTCGCCGCGGCTGACGACAAAATCATTGCCCTTCCCGAAAAATAAATTCTTCTTCAGATTTGAGATTTCAGCGTCAACATCGAAATTTACTCCCAAGCCCCTTACGATTTCAATGAACCTTGAGCGAACCTGCTCCATCATTGCGGCAAAATCTTCGCGGTTTTCGTAACGCGAGTTCAGAATGAAAAGGGTGTCAGTCATTTTCACTTCATCGCGCGAACGGCTGCCGGGTGCCGAAACGACTATATATTTTCTGTTCTCATTGGACATTACTATCTGTGCTGCTCTTCTTATCATCTCAGGTGTCGAACATGCTGCGCTTCCGAATTTCGACACGATTACTTCGCTCATATAATCACTCCTAATGAAATTCACATATCGGATACACACGGAATAATTATACATTGCAGTGAACTACTCCGCCTATAGAGGCAGGAGCTTCCTAATTCAACGAGGTCAGCGTTGCGACATTTCTGTCTCCGTCTTACGTCCTCTCCAAAGGCGTTTAGGACATTTAATCCAGGTTCCCTACGCACCGTAGGTACCATGTTTATTTTTACTTCTTGTTGTCGGAATTTCTGTTATTCCAGTTATTCAACATGAAGGATTATAACACACTTAACTTAGCGCAATTCATCTCCCACTTGTAGAAGTCCGAAGTGTCAGAGAACTTGCTGTTCTCGTCAATAATCTCCTGAGC
>JAFUYQ010000008.1 GCA_017470485.1 Synergistaceae bacterium | reverse complement strand
TTCGAAAGATACCGAAAACAAAAATTGAGGAGCTAGAAAAGGCAGTGGGAGAAAGTCTGAGTAAGCTAAAACGATTGGATGCAGTGGGCTGGTTCAGACATTGTGGTTATTCTTCATAATTATGGAATTTGCTATAATCTTGTCTTACCGTTAATACATCTCACGGCACAGATTTCGAGCGTCATAAATAATTCCCTTTCCCAGAATTGAGGAGAGGGAATTATTTTAACGGAACAGCGACCTTGAGTATAATACTATCGTTGAGAGTTACGAGGATAAAATCAAAGGGAGATGATGAAAAATGACAAGCGCGGATAATTCAGTAGACATGGTGAGGCTTGAGCTTCTGCTTCGGGAGCATTTCGCTCGGACAGACAAGCAGCTTGCGGACATGAGGGCGGAAAACGCGGAGTTTCGCACGCTTATGCTGAAGGAGTTTAACGCTTTCACGGAGAAGATTGACACGAGAATCAGCGCGTTCGAGAAGAAGGTTGAGACAAGAATTGACGCATTCGAGAAGAAAGTTGACGCAAAGTTTGATGCTGTTGACGCTAGATTCGACGCATTCGAGAAGAAAGTTGACGAGAAGTTTAACGCTGTTGACGCTAGATTTACCGCTCTCGAAAAGAGAACTGACTCAAGATTTGATTCAGTGCAGGTACAGATTAACTCAATGCAGAACGACATAACAGGACTGAAGCACGATGTCGCTAATCTGTTCACATGGAACTACTGGACGCTCTCAATCATACTCGCTCTCATCGCTATGCCCCACATAGTCGCCGGAATTAAATCGTTAATCTCTGGGGTGAGCGAGTTAGTCTCGGCTGTTGCTGGCCTGTTCCGAAAAGAGAACAAAACATAAAAAATCTCCCTCCCCAGAAAACTCTCAGGAGAGGGATAAATTTTGCAAACGTATGGCCGGAACAGGCAGTTACATTCTCACTTTCTGCCCCTCATGTAAGAGATGTGCACCGGCAACAACAATTACATTTCCGTCTCTAAGCTGCTCGCTTGAGATGTCAATGAAGCCGTTGTTATGAGGCGTATTCTGCTTTACGCTGACGCGGTTCACGACATTGTTTTCGCACCGCCACACATAAGTTCTATCACCGCTCGTAACGATTGCGGTCTGAGGAACTGTGAAAACTCTTTCGCCACCCTCATCATCTGAAATTTCAACCTCAACCGTCGCGGTCATTCCAGGCAGTAAGGCAACGTCTTTCTGCTGAGGCATTACGGCGGTTACGGGGAATGTGTTGGTGCTTCGGTCGGCCTGCAAAACAAATTCCTTGACCGTCAGAGGAAATGACTTCTCCGGGATCGCGTCGAATTTTGCGCGGATTGAATCGGGTTTTGATGAAGTTGCTTTTGATGCCCAGATAACGTCAGTGTCAGGAACATTGAAAACGATTTCAAGCATTGATATGTCCTGAAGAATGAAAATAGTCTGCTTGGCTGTTACGTCCTGAAAACTCTCGACCATTCTGTCAACGATTACCCCGTCAAACGGTGCTCGCAGTTCTGTATCCTTCAGCGAATCACGAACGGCAGTAGTGGAAGCCTTAGCGACATTCAGCGAGGACAACGCAACGTTCATTTGAGTCTTGTACGTGTCGTATGTGGATTTTGGAACAACCTTCTCTTTGTAGAGGTTCTCGTAACGCTTGAAGTTAGAGACTGCGTTCTCGTACTGAGCCTGAGCCTGTTCCTGATTACTCTGAGCCTGCTTGAGTTGCGTCTGGTAATCGCGGGGGTCTAACGTTGCGAGAAGCTGACCTTTTTTGACTGAAGCTCCCTTGTCAACCCTGATACTCCTGATGGGGCCTGACACTCTGAAGGACAAATCAACCCGTTTTCCGCCCTGCAATGTCCCGTAATACTGCCATAAACCGCCCTTGCCGTTGCTTCTCAGGGTAACGGTCTTAACGGGACGGATAACTTCTTTCTGAGGGATTTCAGCGTTTTTACTGCGCATTAGCTCAAGCCCCTTATATGCCCCGAACACTAAACCTGCCAGAATTATTATTTCAAAAAGCCTTTTCACTGTTTATATCAACCTTTCCGCAAAAATTTTTTATTCTTCCTCATCGCCGTCATCGCTGTTGTCGCTGTCGGGATTGGGGACGTTGTAAGCAACCGCAGTCATGACAGGTATGAATACCATTGTGAGAATTGTGCTGACGGTAAGACCGCCCATAATCGTTACTGCCATAGGCCCGAACATACTGTCCCAGATTAGCGGAATCATTCCAAGAACTGTAGTTACCGCCGACATTGCAACAGGTCTTAATCTGCTCACGCCCGTCTCAACGATGGAGAGGTAACGGTCTTTTCCTGAAGCGAAATCACTTGCTACCTGATCCAGAAGGACTATTGAGTTTTTGGCGAGCATTCCGACAAGGCTGAGAATACCAACGATTGACAGGAAGTCCAGCGGTTTACGGGCAAGAACAAGGCCGAGTACAACTCCTATGACAATCAGAGGTATTGAGCCGAAAATTATGAACGGCTGTCTGAAACCGTTGAACAGGAACACCATTATGGTGAACATGAGAATCAGGCACGGAAGGAATAACTTTGACATTCCGCCCATAGCGTCCTTCTGGCTTTCGTCCTCGCCTCCCCATTCAAACCTATATCCGATCGGGAGCGGTATAGCCTCGACTTTAGAGCGTATTCTTTCCTGCATTTCGGAGACGTTGCCGCCGAGAGTAACATCGCTGGCGACTGTAAGCACGCGTCTTCTGTTTCTCCGCATGATTACGTTGTCCTCATAGGACAGCTCAACGCCCGAAATCACTGAACCTAAAGTTACGGCTTTATTTGCAGAGGGCGACCATACGGGCAATGACTGCAAACTTTCAATTCTGTTGCGTTCTTCGGGAAGAAGTCCGAACAAAATCGGAAGGGATTTATTTTTGTCCCTGAACTCCCCGACTGGTACACCTGTAGTACCTGTGAGAATGGCATTATTTATCAACGGGCGCGTCAATCCGAGACTCTGCATTCTGTCCTTGCGAATCTGAGGCCGGAATACCGTAACGCGATCGTTCCAGTCGAGTCTCACGCAGTTATGCAAGGGGTCTTCCTCCATGATTTCACGGGCTTTCTGTGCGAGACTGCGGAGAACAAGAGGGTCATCACCGTAAAATCTCGCCTCAATGACAGGAGCCATGCTTGAACCTTTTGAGAATAATTTGCAAACGCCTGTTACGCCGGGCATTTCATCATCAATAATTCGCTGAGTTTCGCGCAGAATTGCCTGAGGATCTCCGCCCGGATTAACTTCAACGAGAAGTTCCGAGAAAGCGTTATCAGAATCAGGCGGTGAATATGTCAGCATGAATCTTAAATTTCCGCTTCCGATTGTGCTTGTAACGTTTTTAATGTCGGGACGTTTCCGCAGACGTTCGGCGAGTTCTTCGGTCATGTCCCTCTGAACGTTTATTGACGTTCCCTCGCGCTGCCATAAATCCGCAACGAAATACATCGCTGTTGAGGCAGGGAAGAATACTTTTTCAACTGACGTAATCAGCGTAACCAGCGAGAAAGCAAACATCACTACAACAACCGCTATCGTCATGAGCCTCCTGTGAAGACAGCCTTCAAGGAACGCCCTGTAAGCTCTGAATAATAAACTGTTGTATGGATCTCCTGACTGTGCCGCAGGCTTGAGCATTAAGTTTCCGATGACAGGCGTTGCGGTAATCGCAAGAAGCCAGCTTAACAGCATTGATATTCCGACAACCTGAAGCAGACTCCGGCAGTATTCGCCGGTATTGTCAGGAGATAATCCTATCGGTGCGAATGCCAGAACAGCTATGATAGTTCCGCCGAGCATTGCCCAGATTGAACCTGATACTGTGTCGGAGGCGGCATCTTCGGTGGATTGTCCGCGCTGAATGCCGATGAGCATTCCTTCCGCAACAACTATGGCATTGTCAACCAGCGAGCCTAAAGCGATTATCATTGCGGCGAGTGAAACCTGCTGTAAGAAAATACCCTGCTGATTCATGAGTATCAGAGTAGCCGCGACCGTCAGAAGTAAGACGATACCAATCATAAAACCGCTTCTCATTCCCATGAAAACAAGAAGAACTCCTACAACTATAACCAGTGATTCAATGAGGTTAATTACGAAATCGTTTACGGATTTGACAACGCCGTTGGACTGCATATAAATCTTGTTCAGTTCCATACCGATCGGGCAGTCTTCCTCAAGTTCTTCGAGACGTTTCTCGACGGCCTGACCCATTGTAACGACATTGCCGCCCGTAACCGTAGATATTCCGATTCCCAAAGCAGGCTGGCCGTTGAAATACATCATCATTAGCTGAGGATTCGCGTAATCCCTTCGGATTTCAGCGACTTCCTTGAGTCTTATGAGACGGCCTCCTCCGCCGCCGATGACAGTTTCGCCGAAGTCCTCAACGTTCAGAAGTCCGCCTGTCGGGTTAATGGTTACGTACTGATCCCCGTAAAAAGTTGTCCCCATTGATGAGAGAGTATTCTGCTGATTAAGTATGTCGAAAATTGCAGATGACGAGATTCCCAGCGAACGTAAACGCGAAGATGAAAACTCAACGTAAACAGCTTCAGTCTGCTCGCCCACAATATTAACCTTAGCGACTTCGGGAACAAGCACTAATTCTTTTTTGAGAAAGTCGGCGTAATCATATAATTCTCTCATTGTGTAGCCGTCGCCCGTCAGAGCGTAATACTGGCCGAAGACATCACCGAAATCATTATTGATTACAACGGTACAGCCCGAAGGCAAGTTGACAAGAGCGTCATTAACTTTCTGCCTGAGAATGTTCCAAATTTGAGGGAGGTCTTCAGCAGTATAGGTATCTTTAATGTCAACGTAAATAACTGCTGAGCCGGGACTGCAGCGGGTTCGGATTCTCTTAATCTCCCCCATAGCCTGAATAGCGTCTTCCATTCTGCTTGCAGCTTCCTGTTCGGCCTCGTAAACTGTTGAGCCGGGATATATGATTGTAACTACGGCGGTTTTAATTGTGAAGGCAGGATCTTCTAGCTTCCCGATGCTGTTATAGGCAGATATTCCGCCCAGAGTAATCAAAAGACAGATGAAAAGAACGACAACGCTCCGTTTTATGCTCGCGCGAGCAATATCCATAACAATCCTTCTTTCTTTCTTTCTTTCTATGTCGCTAATCTTAGCATAATATTCGCAAAATTCACATAGCTGTACTCAAAAGAATACCCCTGAGCGTTTTCACGTTCAAGGGTATTTTTTCATTCTTCAGCTCAGATTTTCCTTCAGGCTTTTAATCTCTGTGAGCCTGTCCGCAATTAGTCCGCATTGAAACGATTTCTCGGAAACAATGAGTGCCTGCGGGAATTTTTTCCAGTCTATAGCAGCGATTCCCTTGATTTCGTTGTTGTAGAGCTGCATAGTTTTGCCGTCCTTGAATTTCCGGAAAAGATTTTGAAGCGTTTCGGATATGTCATAATTCAAAACACCGCCATACATTTGAGCCGCCTCACGGTTCCCCAAAAACGCCACTGCTGCATCAACCGTGCCTGACCCCAGTTTCTCAATCAGAGGCTTTACACCCCAATAAAGAAGATGAACTTTGTTTCCGCTCTCTGCTAATTCTTTTGCGCAGTAATAAATCATCAAAGCGTAGACTTGTTCAACAATATT
>JAFUYQ010000007.1 GCA_017470485.1 Synergistaceae bacterium | reverse complement strand
TTCTGACCGTCAAAATGGCCTGTGAACGGGTGAATAATCTCCTCCTCAGATTTGCTCGGGTCATTGTCCCTTCCAATGCCGTACCAGCCTGTTACGGAAGTCATATCGACATTGGCGTTCAGCTTGTAGTATTTGCCGGTTGCCTCAGTGCCGTTGCTGACTCTTTCCTGAAGGAGAAGAAAATCTGCCGCACTGCTGAGAATGTAAGCAGTCTCCCAAGTGTTCCCGTCATTGCCGCTGTTGTAATAGTATGATGTGCCGGAAGGAGTCGGAGTCGGCGTTGGGGTCGGTGTGGGCGTGGGTGTCGGGGTTGGCGTGGGGGTAGGAGTCGGCGTGGGGGTTGGAGTCGGTGTCGGTGTCGGCGTTGGAGTCGGAGTCGGGGTCGGCTCTGAACCGGCATCGCCCGAAATCGTTACGTCCATTGAGCCGCCTGAGCCTGTGTAGCCTGTAGCGTAGTTGTACGTTACTTTCACGGGACGGCTAACGAACCGTGCAACACCGTTTGAGTACGTTGCAGTGATTTCGGCATTGCTGGAAGCAAACCCCTTAACGTTCGAGACATTAACGAATTTGTCTGAAGACATGTATGCGCTGAAGTCGAGCTGATACGGGTATGAGTCGTTGCCTGTCTCGGTGATGTAGAGATGTGAAACGTCCTGAGAATGACAGTCAAGTGTCATCAAATAACGGTTGACGCTCAGATCTAACGTTGTCAGCTGGTTTCCGTAGCACCATAGACGCTCTAAAGCGGTGTTATTGCTTACGTCTAACATTGTCAGCTTGTTTCCCCAGCAGGACAGATGACCCAAATCGGAGTTCCCGCTCACATCTATCGTGGCAAGTTGATTATTTTCGCAGTACAGAGAAGTCAATTTTGTGTTCCGGCTAACGTCCAGACTTGTCAGTTGGTTATTGTCGCAGTACAGCTCAGTCAAATCCGTGTTATTGCTCACGTCTAAGGCTGTCAGTTTGTTGTGGGAGCAGGACAGATAAGTCAGCGCGGTGTTATTGCTCACGTTGAGCGCGGTCAGTTGATTATCGGAACAGGACAGCCTCGTCAAAACAGAGTTCTTGCTTACGTCTACGCTCGTCAGGCGGTTTTGGGAACACTCTACCCAATCCAAAGAAGTGTTGTGGCTAAGGTCAAGCGTCGTCAAGTTATTCTGATAGCACCACAGCCTAGTCAAAGCCGTGAAATATTCCACTCCCTGCAATGATGATATATCGCTGCTGCTGACATCGATGAAGGTTGCCCCAGCGATTTCCGCCTCGCTCAGTGTCCCGTTGCTGTCCGTGTCGAATTTACGGACATACGTTCTGAAGTTTTGGTCTGGGAAGTTCGTTTCGTTGATTTCAGCTACTGAAGGCGATGGAGTCGGCTCAGGGCTGGAGTCGCCGGAGGAAATCGTTACACCCATTTTTTCCGTTACATCTGAGCCAGCGTAGCTGTAACCCGTGTCGTAGTAATAATGTACTTTTACGGGGCTTGAGGCGAACATCGCTATTCCGCCCGCGTATGTCGCGGAGATTTCGGCTTCATTTCTGCCGTAAGCCGTAACGTCCGAGACATTAGCGAATTTGTCTGGGGACATGTAGCCGCTGAAGTCGAACTTATACGGGTATGAGTCGTTGCCCGATGAAGTGATGATGAGTCCTTCACGTCCCTGATAGTAGCAAACCAGAGAAGTCAAAGCGGTATTCTGGCTTAGGTCGAGGGTTGTCAGTCGATTGCTGTTACATTCCAGCTGAGTCAAATCGGTGTTGTTGCTCACGTCAAGGCTCATTATTTTATTGTCGTAGCATTTCAGATACCTCAACGCGGTATTTTGGCTCACATCAAGTGATGTCAGCTGATTATACTCACAAGTCAGCGTAATCAAAGAGGTATTTTGGCTCACGTCTAACTCAGTAAGCTGATTAAAGCCGCACTGCAGGGAAGTCAAATCAGTGTTCTTACTTACGTCCAAACTCGTCAGCTGGTTATTATCACAAATTAGCCTCCATAAAGCGGTGTTTTTGCTTACGTCAAGTGTTGTCAGCTGATTACCGTAACAGGACAACTGAGTCAAAGCGGTATTTTGGCTCAAATCGAGTACTGTCAACTGATTGTCGTAACAATCCAGCGCGGTTAGGGCAGTGTTCTTGCTCAAATCGAGTGTCGTTAGCTGATTCTGGTTACAGGACAGGCTATTCAAAGATGTATTTTGTTTTACATCGAGTGCCGTAAGCTGATTTTTGTAACATGACAGCTCTGTCAAAGCGGTGTTCTTGCTCACATCAAGCCCCGTTAGCTTGTTATCGTAACAAGCCAGCCCTTGCAACGCTGTATTCTTACTCACGTCTAACGCCGTAAGCTGATTAACAGCGCAGTCCAGCTGAGTTAAAGCAGTGTTCTTGCTCACGTCTAACTCGGTAAGCTGATTGACAGCGCAGTTCAGGTAAGTCAAAGCGGTAAAATATTCCAGACCCTGAAGCGAGGAGATATTCTTGTTATTTACATTGATAGTAGTTACCTCTGCAATCTCCTCATCGCTCAGTACCCCGTCGCTGTCAGTGTCGAAATTACTGCTTACATACGACCTGAAATTCTCGTCCGGAAAATTCGTCGCGTTGATTGCCACGTCTGCCCATGCCGCCGGACACATCACGAGCAGAAAAATCATGACGGACAATAAACGCCTTACACTTTTGTTGCTTCCGCGCATTTCCTGCACTCCCTTTGAATAAATTTGAGAAACGTTGCGCCGAACAGCTCCCGATTCCTCACGAACCACAGGGCGCAAAATATAAGCACATGACCGACAATCGGCTCTCCTCCGCTATGCTATAATAAGCACTGGACAAGATACAATAGGTCTGGTGCTTTTTTAGTTTTTAGTTTACGGAAATTATTATAGCACAGTTTCTTCTTGTCCAAGTAGTTTTAATATCGTCTTCAATAATTCATCAAATGAATTTTCAGCACCGCCCAAAATAAATTTACCCCCAGTAACGCGCTGGGGGCATTGTTTTTTCTGTTCCTATCCCTGTATCACTCGAACATCTGGCTTAACGGAAGTTCCTCATGCACTCTCCTGATTGCCTCAGCGAACAACGGTGCCATTGAAAGCTGAAGAATCTTTTCAGTCCTCTTCTCTTCCGTCAATGGTATAGTATCCGAGAATATCAGCTTTTCAATCGCTGACTTCCCGATGTTTTCCATTGCGTTCCCCGAAAGCACCGCGTGAGTAGCGCAGGCAAATACCCTCTTGCAGCCCCTCTCCATAAGACCGTCGGCAGCATGGCAGATAGTTCCGGCCGTGTCGATAATATCGTCAACAAGTATCGCTGTCCTTCCCTGAATGTTCCCGACAATATCCATGACCTGAGACTCGTTCGCAACATCATGCGACCTTCTCTTGTCCACGATTGCTATATCAACGTTAAGTTTCACCGCGAATTTTCTTGCCCTCGCAACTCCTCCTGCGTCCGGCGACACTACAACAACGCTTCCGTCGCTGAGTTCTTTTGCGAGCAGTTCCTTGAAGTAGTCGGCAAAAAGATTCATAGCTGTCAAATGGTCAACAGGTATGTCGAAAAATCCCTGTATCTGTCCTGCGTGAAGGTCAGCCGTTATTACCCTGTCGATTCCTCCGCCGTGCGCTATGAGATTAGCGACAAGTTTTGCGGTGATAGGCTCTCTCGGTTTAGCTTTCCTGTCCTGACGGCAGTACCCGAAGTATGGTATCACAGCGTTGACGTAATGAGCCGAAGCGCGTTTTACTGCGTCAGCCATTATCAGGAGGTTCATTATTCTTTCATTAACCGGATTGCATGTGGGCTGGATTATGAAAACGTCAGCACCTCTCACGCTCTCGCCGAAACGTATTCCAGTTTCTCCGTCCGAGAATTTGAAGCTCCTTACGTCTGCCAAAGGTACTCCGAGTTCATCGCTTACTTTCTGTGAAAATTCACGGTGCGCGTTTCCTGATATTATTTTGAGGCCGTTTCCTCTGGACATGTTCTCTACTTCTCCGTTACAGAAAACTTATAAAAAGTTATAAAGCTGACTTTTATGTTTCTTTCCTCCTTCATCGCGTCCGCTTTCACGGTGTTCTGCTACTTGCGTTTTGGGTAACGCTCCAGAGGCTTTGCTACGTAGTGCGCGTAGCTTTTCCCGACTAACGTATCGGTACATATCAATAATTCCGTGTCATTGGTTAATTATTGATTTCCCATATTGATACAAATTTATTCCGGCGTTCAAATCCCGGTTTATTACAGTTCCGCACTGTCCGCAGTGATACATTCTGTCTGACAGCTTTAAGTCATTCATTTTATTTCCGCAGACTGAACATATCTTGCTTGACGCATAAAACCTGTCCGCTGTGATAAACCTTATACCGTTCCATGAACATTTGTACTGCATTATCCTGTAAAACTCTGCTAATTTCTGTTCCTGTACGGCTTGGGCCAGACGTTTGTTCTTCATCATTCCTTTTACATTCAAATCTTCCATGACAATAAAACTTGGTTCTCGTTTTATTATCTCAGCCGTTATCTGATGAATGTAATTCGTCCTGATGTCCGTTAGCCTATGGTTTACTCGTAAAAGCTGCTTTTCACTTTTTATAATGTTATGCGTCTTCTGGTAACTTTCTCCTTTCTTGTTCTTGATATATTTTCGTGAGATTTTGCGCTGCAACCTGCGCTGCTTTTTCTTCAGCCGTCTCACCCGGCTTGTTTTGTTGATATTACAGTAGACATGGCCGGAACTGCATACCGCCAAGTCTTTCACTCCCAAGTCAATTCCTATGCCGTCATTTGCGCCTGTTATCGGCTCTGGTTCTTCAATTTCAATGCTGACCGTGATAAACCAGTTCAGCCCGTCAAAACTTATTCGCGGATTGCAATATTTCACTCCTGCTGGTATCCGCTCATGTTCGGCCAGTCTGAACCAATTTGCGCTCTGACGGTTTTTCTTTTTGCTCTCCGCTATGTTCTCAAGTTTCACATGCGTACTTGTGAACTTTATCTTCAACGGGTCTGCGTAGAACCCCTGTTTGCAGTGCTTGCGACTCTTATACTTCGGAAAACCGGCCAGCTTCCTGAAAAATTTTCGATATGCGTCTGCCGCGTCTTTGACTGCCTGCTTGCAAACGTTATTACTGATTGTGTAAAGCCATCTGTTTTCCGGCTCTTTCTTGTACTCTGTAAAACGTCTGCGAAGCTCATTGTCTGACAAAAATTTACCGTCTTCAGCATAATTTTTCTTTTCCTGCTCCAAAGCCCAGTTATACGCAAATCTTGCACTGCCTGCGAACTGAAATAACCGCGTTAATTGTTTCTTGTTCGGAATTAACATCACACGAATTGTTTTTAGCATTTCCCCACCTCCTTAATATTATTAAGGCAGCGAATAACTTGCTAGAAAACAACTTATTTACATAGACTTTTACAACTGTTACTTCTCCCCTTCTGTTGCAGTTTTGTGGTGATGGTTACGTAATGACCAGTCCGCGATATTTTTCTGTCTTGCCCTGCCTACTCCCAGAGAGTTTTCTGGAACTTTCTGGGTTATCACGGAACCTGCGGCTGTTGCTGCGCCGTCCGAAAGTTCAACGGGCGCAACGAACATTGTATTAGAGCCTACAAAACAGTTGCTGCCGATTAGAGTTTTATTTTTCCTTTCGCCGTCATAGTTGCAGGTTATGCTTCCTGCGCCGATGTTTACGTCATGGCCGAGAGTGGCATCGCCCATGTATGACAGGTGAGGAACTTTAGAGCCTTCGCCGATGATTGAATTTTTGAGTTCGACGAATTTTCCTGCGAAAGATTTTTCTTCGAGGCATGAACCGTCCCTTATGTAGCAGAACGGCCCTGCCTTAGTGTTGTCTTTGAGCGTACTGTTCTCGATTACGGCGTAAGCGATGACATTGACGTTATTTCCGATTACGGCGTTCGTTAGAATTGAGCCTGAACCGATTACTGAGCCTTCGCCGATTCTTGAATTTCCCCAGATCTGAACGTTGGGCATTATTACAGAACCGCGAGAGATGATGACATTGCTTCCGATATAGACGCTTTCGGGGTCTGGGATTCTGACTCCCTCGCTCATAAAGCGATTAAGAATCTCAAAGCGTTTAACACGGGAAACCTCAGCGAGTTCGGCCTGAGTATTAACGCCCTGCATCTCTTCTTCTGGAAGAATGAACGCGCCTGTTGACATTCCTTTTTCGTTCATGAGTCCTAATGCGTCAGTAATGTAATATTCTTTCTGGGCGTTGTCATTGCTGATTAAGTCTATTATCTGGAGAAGCGGTTTCACTTTGAAGATGTAGCACCCTGCGTTTACCTCGCGGATTAGTTTCTGTTCGGGCGAAGCGTCCTTGTATTCAACGATTGAAACTGAGCTTTTATTTTCACTGCGGATAATCCGCCCGTAAGCTCCCGGATTTTCGGCCTCAAAAGTGATTACAGTGCAGTCATTTTTTCCTGAGAACGATAATAATTCGCGGAGGCTTTCAGGTTTCATCAGGGGCAAATCGCCGTTAAGAACGACGAGTGAGTCATAGTTCTTCCACCAGTCGATAGCTGATTTTACTGCGTGGCCTGTTCCTAACTGTTCGTGCTGCCATAATATTTTTACTGACGGGAAATTTTTTGTTATGTGTGCTTCTACTTCTTGTCCGCCTGCTCCTGCAAGAACGGCGGTATCTTCGGGGTTTACTCCTGCCGACTGTGCTGTGTCCAGAACGTAATCTATTATAGGACGGTCAAGCACTGGCTGTAAAACTTTAGGGATTGCGCTCTTCATTCTTGTGCCTTTTCCGGCGGCCATGACCAGAACGCAGAGATTATTCATGACATTCCTCACCTCGTTAATGAGTAATGAACCGTGTATAGCTGAGATGGATGGATTCGAACCATCATTACAGGATCCAAAGTCCCGCGTCCTGCCCTTGGACGACATCTCAAAGCTAACACGGTTATTATTGCCCAAGTATCGAAACCCGTCAAGTTATGCGATAAAATCTTTTCTGTTCTCCGGCAGCATATCTACCCTAATGTCAGGCATTTCGGGAACGTCTGAGCCGTCCAGTAAACTATCCGAGTCATTCTTGGGCTTCCCGTTCTTCTGAAGGGTTATTCCCTCGCTCATGAGGCGGTCAAATTCCTCAGCCTCAATGACTTCGCGCTCAAGTAAAACTCCGGCAATCTTATCCATCAATGAACGTCTCGATGTGAGAATTTCTTTAGCGTTCTCGTAGCACTCGTCAATAATGGCTTTCACTTCCATGTCAATCTGATAGGCTACTTCCTCGCTGTAGTTCTTGTCCTCCGAAATGTCGCGCCCTAAGAAAATTTCCTCGCGTTTGTTTCCGAGTTTCACGAGTCCTAATTTCTCGCTCATTCCCAACTGAGTAACCATCTGACGGGCGGTCTGAGTAGCGCGTTCGAGGTCGTTAGCGGCACCGCTTGTTACGTCATTGAACACGATTTCTTCGCTGACACGTCCGCTGAGAAGAACCGCGATTCTGTTCATGAGTTCGGACTTCGACATTAAGAATCTGTCCTCTTCAGGAATCTGGAGAGTGTAGCCTAATGCCGCGTGGCCTCTCGGAATGATTGAGATTTTGTGAACTGGGTCTGAGCCGGGCAGTATCTTAGCGACAATAGCATGGCCAGTTTCGTGGTAAGCAATGATTTTCCGTTCGCGGTCGTTAAGGATTCGGCTCTTTCGTTCAGGGCCTGCCATTACGCGCTCAATGCCCTCCTCTAAATCCTCCATGCCGATTTTATCTTTGCCGTGTCTTGCCGCGAGGAGTGCCGCCTCGTTTATGAGGTTGGCGAGGTCAGCACCGACGAGTCCGGGAGTCCTCCGCGCCAAAATCCCGACATCAACATCGTCAGCGAAAACTTTATCTTTCATGTGAACCCTCAGAATCTCCTCGCGTCCTCTGACATCGGGGCGGTCAACAGTGATGTGCCTGTCGAATCTTCCCGGCCTCAGAAGTGCCGGATCAAGAATATCAGGTCTGTTAGTGGCGGCAATCAGTATCGTTGTGTTCGTGTCATCGAAGCCGTCAAGTTCAACGAGTAACTGGTTCAAAGTCTGTTCGCGCTCGTCATGGCCTCCTCCGAGTCCTGCGCCCCTGTGGCGGCCTACAGCGTCCATTTCGTCAATGAAGATGATACAGGGCTGGTACTTCTTCGACTGCTCGAAAAGGTCGCGAACCCTAGCCGCGCCGACTCCCACGAACATTTCAACGAAATCAGAACCGCTCGCGCTGAAAAACGGTACATCAGCTTCACCGGCGGCAGCTCTTGCGAGAAGTGTCTTGCCTGTGCCGGGAGGGCCTACGAGAAGAACGCCTTTAGGGACTTTTGCGCCCAGCTTCTTGAATTTTTCGGGGTCTTTGAGGAATTGTATTACTTCCTGCAATTCTTCTTTTGATTCCTGACAGCCTGCAACGTCATCGAATGTTACTTTCGGCTTGTTGTCGAGGAATAATTTTGCTTTGCTCCGCCCGAATGACATAACACGTCCGCCGCCGCCCTGCATGTTGTTGAGGAAGTAAATCCATACGCCGATTAACAGGAGTGTCGGGAACAATGTCGTCATGAGGGACATTAACCACGTATTTTTCTGAGGTGCTTCGACAGTAACCATAACGCCCTTTGCGGCGGCTCTGTCGGCGAGACCTGAGACATCAAGACCGTATGTCAGGAATCTCTGACCGTCCTGAAATTCGTATTGAAGTGTTGCTGAACTCGACTCGCCCGGAACTGTGTTGTTGCGGATCTGAAGGATTTTGATTCTGCCTTCGTCAAGGTCTTTGAGGAACTGGCTGTAGCTTGTTTCGTCATATTGCTTCTGGACTTCTTCGGGAGTTAAGAACGTGTTGACCATAGTAACTACAACAAGGACTAACACCAGATAAAGCCCTAGATTTTTTACTACTTTTCCCAAAATTCAATGAACCTCCGATTTTATGAATACTCAGGATTATATCAGAGGGGAAAAGATTTTCACCCGTAAAATAGTCTGCCGTATCAGATGTTTGGTATTATAGGCATTACGAAACATAAGGAGGATTTAACATGATAGAAGGCACGTATGACGCATTGGAATTAACGCTTAGCGACTGGGAGATATTATTTGAGGCGTTGGGCGAACCTAAATTCAGGGCTTCGCAAGTCTGCCAGTGGATATACTCGAAAAAAGAGTTCAATTACCATTCAATGAGCAATCTCAGCAAGACACTCCGCGAAAAACTCAGCAATAATATTTTGATGAGCCTCCCGATAATGCTCCGCCAGCAAGTCTCTAAGGACGGCACAAAAAAATATCTCTGGAGTCTCAATGACGGCGCAAAAATCGAGTCGGTCATTCTGAATCACGGAGGGCATAAGACTGCCTGCATATCTTCACAGGCCGGCTGTCCGTTAGGGTGCATATTCTGCCGGACGGGTGCTAACGGTTTCAAAAGGAATTTAACGAGGGGCGAGATACTCGGACAATTTCTTATGATGGAGAAGATTAACGGTGCTGACATAAACAATGTAGTCTTCATGGGAATGGGAGAGCCTTTGCTGAACGAGGACAATGTTTTTTCGGCAATACGTTCGCTGAATGACAAGCGCATGAGGAACTTGGGCGCAAGGCACATAACGATTTCAACTTCAGGGATTGTGCCGGGAATTAAAGATCTTGCGGATTTCGAGATACCCATAAGATTATCGCTGTCGCTTCACGCGCCGAATGACGAACTTCGCTCGAAGCTGATGCCGGTCAACAAGAACTACCCGCTTCAGAGCCTCTTATACGCTCTGAGGCGTTACCGCGAGAGAACCGGCGAACGCATAACAATCGAATACGCCCTAATCGACCGCGTGAACGACTCGCCTGAATACGCTTATGAGACAGCGGCACTTCTTGACGGTCTTGAGCCTTATATCAACCTGATACCTTTCAACCCGATACCCTCAAGGCCGGATCTTCAGCGTTCTGAGCAGTCGAGGATTAAGGCGTTCTGCAATGCACTGACCGAACTGAAGATTGAGTTTGAGCTTCGGAAGGAACGCGGAACTGACATCATGGCGGCTTGCGGCCAGCTTGCAGGCAGCCAGCAGTAAAAAATCCCCTCTGCCTCAATGACAGGGGGTATTTAACATTTTTTCTACATTAAGGAGATTTTTGCATTAATGAATCTTACGTTTCCTGAATTGCAGATAGACTATAGAAGTTCACCACAGCGCATAAGGGTGCTGACTGAGACATGGTTCAAGAATGAGGTCTATTGTCCTGCCTGCGGAAATTATAACCTGCTGAAGTTCCCGAATAATTCTAAGCTGGCTGATTTTTACTGCGGAAGGTGCGGTGAGGTCTTTGAGCTTAAGAGCAAAGGAAAACCAATCGGCAAAACCATACTAGACGGTGCATATTATGCAGCACTTGAGAGAATAAACAGCAGCACTAATCCTAATCTTTTTGTTCTGCATTATAATCAGAATTTCGTTGAAAATTTAACTCTCGTGCCAAAGCATTTCTTCACGCCTGACACTTTGGTAATTCGCAAGGCACTGTCTTCCCACGCACGACGCGCAGGATATATCGGGTCAGTGATAAATTACGGCGGTATCCCTTCAGCAGGAAAGATAGCAGTAATCGAAGCACACAGAGAAATTTTCAAGGACTCTGTGATGAAAAATTATGCTCATGCTGTAAGCCTCAGAGTCCGTAACATGGATTTGCGAGGCTGGCTTATGGACGTTATGAAATGTATTGACAATATACCTCACGAGTTTTTTTCGCTTGGTGAACTGTATCGCTTAAAAGATGAACTCGGAGTCAAACACCCCTCTAACCATAATGTAAAGGCCAAGATACGGCAACAGCTTCAATTCTTAAGGGACAAAGGTTTCATAGAATTTCTCGGAAGAGGAAAATACAGGAAAATTTTATTAGGGTAACGGTATGCCGAAATTTGAAGTTTTCATAACAGAAACATTAACAAAAGCTGTTACAGTAGAAGCGGAAAACGAGGAAGAAGCTTTACAGGAAGTACGCTATGGCTGGAAGAATGAATTTTATGTTCTTGATGCTGAAAATTTTGTAGATGTAGAATTTAAGATAAACTCCGACATGGATACAAATGGGATTTCGCTGTAAGAACAGACAAAAATGTCTATGTTATCGAGAGAAATTTTTACACTTCAGGAGGCTCAAAACTCAACGAAACAGCAAGAAGCTACAAGTTAATCGCAGAAGAAACTAGAAACATTAACGGTCTTGTGTTCGTATGTATAACTGACGGCAAAAGCTGGCTCTCCGCAAAACATAATCTGCGTGAAACATTTGATGTATTGGAGACGCTCTACAACATCACGGACTTGGAACACGGAATATTTGACAGCCTGTTTAGGATATAAAAATCCCCTCTGCCTCAATAACAGGGGGGAGATTTTTTAGCACAATCTTGCTTTGAAGTCCTCGTAAGCAAGCCTTATACCGTCCTTGAGACTGGTCTTGTACTTCCAGCCTAAAGCCTCCGCCTTGCTTACATCGAGAACTTTTCGGGGAGTGCCGTTAGGTTTGGAGGTGTCCCAGAGAATTTCACCTGAGTACCCGACAACTTCAGCGACTAATTCAGTGAGTCCTTTTATGGTTATTTCACGGCCTGTTCCTGCGTTGACTGTCTCATTGCCTGAGTAGTTGTTCATTAGGAAGACGCATAGTTCAGCGAGGTCGTCAACGTAGAGAAATTCCCTCAACGGGCTTCCGTCTCCCCAGCATGTTACGGACTTTGCGCCGGAGATTTTGGCCTCGTGGAAACGCCGAATTAACGCAGGCATGACGTGTGAATGTTCGGGGTGGTAGTTGTCGTTGGGGCCATAGAGGTTGCAGGGCATAACGGAGATGTAATCAGTCTTGTACTGAGTGTTGAGGTACTCGCAGTATTTGAGGCCGGAGATTTTTGCGAGGGCGTAGGCTTCGTTAGTTTTTTCGAGGTAGCCGGAGAGTAGGTATTCTTCCTTTATAGGCTGAGGGGACATTCTGGGGTAAATGCACGATGAGCCGAGAAATTCTAATTTCTTGCAGTTGTTCGAGAACGCTGAGTGTATAACGTTCATTTCAATCATCATGTTGTAGTACATGAAATCGGCAAGTGCTGATGTATTTGCCGCTATGCCTCCGACTTTAGCCGCCGCGAGGAAAACATAGTCAGGTTTTTCCTGAGCGAAAAATGCTTCGACATCTGCCTGTCGTGTCAAATCGAGTTCAGAGTGAGTCCTTGTGATTATGTTAGTGTAGCCCTGACGCTGCAATTCTCTTACTATTGCGTTTCCAACCATGCCTTTGTGGCCTGCAACGAAAATTCTGCCTTCTTTATCCATCATGATAATTTTTCGCGCTCCTTGTAACGTTCTTCATACCACCTGTACATTTCCGGCAGTGCCTGTTCAGGCGTTACCATAGCCCTGAAGCCGGTAAGCTCATAAAGTTTTCCCGTGTCAGGGCATCGCCTCATTACACAGCCTTCAGGCGCAGGAAGTATTTTTATTTCAGGATTATACCCTGCAATCTTCAACACAAGTTTAAGGAGGTCAATAATTTTCATCTCCTGCGATGAGTTTCCGATGTGCACGATTTCGCCCGAACATTTCTGACTCAGCATTACTGCCTCAGTAGCCATCACAGCGTCTTCAACTGCACAGAACGCTCTCGTCTCTTCACCGCCGTAAACAGGAAAAGGATTGACCCTCTCATGAATCCTCCTGAAGAACTCAGGTAGTACATGGTCATATCCCATTCTGACACCGTAAATATTATGGTATCTGATTATCCTGAAGCTGATATTATGCGTCCGGCAGTAGTTCACGGTAAGGAGTTCGCCGGTAATCTTGCTTCCACCGTATGACCATCTCGGATTCATAACGTCAGTAACACTCAGCGGAATAGTCTCTTTTGTCGGAATGTACATACCCGGATTCTGAGTTACCGTTCCTGCGTAAGCCTCGCTTGAGCTTGTGAACATAAACGCTCCGCAGTTCTCAGTATTGCACCATTCGAGCATGTTCATCAATGAGAGGATATTAACGCGCATAACATCATAGGGACGCTCATAAAAATTCTTAGTGCCGTTAATCGCCGCAAGATGGTATATGCAGTCATAACGTCCGCTGAGTTCGTTGTAGAAATCCTTTCGTGTCATGTCCTGATTCAGGAATATAACGTTAGGTTTTGCGATTAACGCCTTGAACATTTCATCAGGTTCACCGCGTTCATGGTTGTCAATAACAGTAACTTCGTTTTTGCGATTGTTGGAGAGATAGTCAGCGAGGTGATAGCCGATGAAGCCGCTTCCTCCCGTAACGATTATACGCATTAACAGGCCTCCTTTGTGTTGAGCAGCATATTGCCAAGAGTGTGAGTACCTTTGATTTTCTTGCAGACCTGCCACGAATCAAGCACTGTTATATTTTCATTCCCTAAATCCTCACGGGTTAATCCCAGATATTTTTCGTGATTATTCAAAATTAAGAGAGCGTCAGCACCTTCGCAGGTTTCATGGATAGTCTCGAAAGCCCTCCCAAGTCCTAAAGCGTCCATCTCGTCAATGTATGCTGCGAAATCATGAAGCCTTAACTCGCAACCCATAGCGTACAGCTTTCTTGCAATGTTCACGGACGGAGAGCCTCTTAAATCGCTTGTCTCAGGCCGCCCCTTAAAGGCCATGCCGGAGAGCGCGATAGTTTTGCCTTTTACGTTGTTCCTAACCCAATCGCACACGGCGTCTTCGAGCGAGGAGTTAATTTTTCTTCCGGAAAGAATGAAATCTTTTGCCGGGCATTCCTTCATGTTATGGGCGAGAATATAAGCGTCTTTCTCAAGGCACGGCCCCGCAACGAATCCGGGAACGGCAATATCTGCGCGCGAATAACCTTCATTCGCCAGACGTATGACATCAATTCCGTCAATCCCGAATGTCTGAGCCGATAAACAGAACGCGTTGCCGACAGCAAAATAAATATCCCTGTAAGTGTTACAGAATAATTTTGCGAGTTCAGCTTCCTCAAGACTCTTGGCTCTCAGTACTGAAGTAGTTATTCTGGTGAAAATCTTTTCGGCAAAAGCAAGAGCCTTTTCGTTATTGCCACTGATAATCTGCGGAAGGTGAGTCAGTTCCTCGATTGCTCTGCCCTCAACAGTACGTTCAGGACACATGCTTACGAGGACATCAGGCTTTCCGCACATTGACTGAAGGAACGGAATAATGACGTTACGTGTTGTGCTAACCGAGACGGTTGAGCGGAGAATAACGAGCTGGCTTCCATCGTAAACCTCCCTTATGCTCTGAACGGCCTGACGTATATAGCCGAAGTTAGGCTCATAAGTGCCAGTAAGTAATGGGGTGCCTACTGTAATGATGAAAGCGTCAAATTTTTCATCTGAGGGGAATTTTTCGGAGCTGAAGAAATTTTTACCGTTATGTTTCTGAATTAGAGCGTCTAAACCTGTCTCGTGAAAATGCGCATGGTTTTCTTTTAGCAACGCAAGTATTTTGGGATTAACTTCAGTGCCGTAAACAGTGTAGCCTGAATCCGCCGCCGCAATAGCGAGGGTTAGCCCCACAAATCCAAGTCCTACGACTCCAATACAGGATGAGAACTGCGAATTAATTGTGTCCGCCATTTTTGAAGATGTTAAGTCCTTTCTGCTGAATTTTTATATTTCGCGGCAATTATACACTCGAAGGATATAATATCCTCATGAATAACGACAGAAAGATTTTACTTCACATATGTTGCGCCCCCGACGGCAGTGTGCCGGTGCCGGATCTCATCGCTGAGGGCTGGGACGTTACGGGCTACTTCTACGGAAGCAACATTCACCCCTTTGATGAATATTCAAAGCGTCTCGAAGCGTTGAACATTCTCATTGCTCACAACTCCATACCCTGCGAGGTTTCATCTTACCGCCCTGAAGAATGGCTCGAAAATGTCAAAGGACTCGAAAACGAACCAGAAGGCGGTAAACGCTGCACAGAGTGTTTCAAGTGCCAGTTCAACTCAGCGGCATTAACTGCGAAACGTCTAGGCTGTGAATACCTCTCTACTACCCTAACTATAAGCCCTCACAAAAACGTCTCACTCATTAACTCACTGGGCGAGTCAATCGCTTCATCATACGGCCTGAAATGGGAAACTCGAATCTGGCGCAAGAATAACGGTTTCCTGAGGAGCATAAAGGCATCTCATGAACTCGGATTGTATCGACAGAACTACTGCGGCTGTATCTTCAGCAAAAATTAAACCCTCCAGCAATTAACTGCCGGAGGGGCTTTATTCTAAACTATCTTATCTCCACTTGAACATAGGCTCAATATATCCGTAGACCTCGCCGCTGAAACCGGTTCTCTCGGCCCAGTTCCTGTCGCCGTAATCATAGTGCCACCACTCGGACTCGTAATTCGTGAACCCCGCGCCGGTCATAGCCTCAAAAAGAGTCCTTCTGTTACGGCATGATAATTCTTCATGAGTAATCTTCCTGAGTGTCCCGTCAGATTCCCTGAAGTAAGAGTCATAGTAATCCGTCCTCGAATGCTCGTCCGTGTCATCGAACTCTCCGCCCATAACTAAATATTCACCCTCAACGGCGGCAATCGTTACGTCAACCGCTCCGCCGGTAAGGTGCGCCGAAACATTATGATTATCTTTAGACGGGTAAGCTACATAAATTGAGGTGCGCTCGTTGGCTTCATCATCGTTAAAACCCTGAGCCTTAATGCGTTCAAGCAGCGTATTATAGAGGTATGACTGAAGTTCAAAAGAACGCCAGCCGTCAAGAATAACAAGCCTTAAATTCTCATTAAGGGACTCGGCAGCATTAACAAGGGCTTCAAAAACGCTTTTCCTGAGCCAGACTTCTGAAAAACTTCCGGGCAGTCCCTCATTATGATAACAACTTCGGGCGAGTATCCTTTCGGGATACATACTTGCCTGTACTAATGGTTCATCGACATTGATAACTTTCACGGTAAACTACCTCGCTTTTTAAGGATATGGGGAGAATTATACGATATAATTCTGGAAATATCATACAAATTTCAGGAGGGTTAAAATGCGGCAGTTATACGCGTCATGGAGAATGTCATACATTGAGGCTCCCAAACATGAGGGCTGTATCTTCTGTGATTTTCCGGCAGAACACAAAGACGATGAGCATTTCATAGTTCACAGGGGCGAGTCGTGTTTCGTAATCATGAATCTTTACCCGTACAATCCGGGTCATTTAATGGTCATTCCCTACAGGCACACTAACGTTTACGAATCGCTCACCGATTCGGAAGCCCTCGAAATGCACTCGCTGACCTCGAAAGCCATCAGCGTCCTCAAAAAAGTCATGAACCCTGACGGTTTCAACATGGGCATAAATCTTGGACGTGTGGCAGGAGCGGGAGTTGACGGTCATTTACACAGGCATGTCGTGCCCAGATGGAACGGCGATAACAATTTCATGCCGGTGCTTAGCGATACACGTGTAATCTCGGACGCGATCGCTAACTCGTGGCGGAAAATTAAAGATGCTTGGAACGAATGTGTCTAGCGGATTTAGAGAGCCTGAAAAAACATCAGTCTACGAAGAAAAAATAAAACGTTCAATTTTCATCGCGGAAGTTTCTCCCTGTCATAACGAGGACGAGGCAAGGGAGATTCTTTCGTTTACCGTCTCGAAATACAGGGACGCTACCCATAACTGTAGGGCGTATCTTCTCAGCAATGGCAGCGAATACTCATCTGATGACGGCGAACCCTCCGGCACTGCCGGCAAACCCATTCTCAACGCTATAAAACGCTCAGGACTGGTCAATGTTATCGTTGTAGTAACTAGATATTTCGGAGGGGTTAAGCTGGGAGTGAGGGGGCTTATTGACGCTTACGGCGGAACGGCTCAAAAGGCTCTCGAACTTTGCGGAAGCGTTGAGAGAGTCATGACTTCGCCGCTTAGAATAACTATGAGCTACAACGCTGTCGGGAATATTACTAGACTTCTTGAGACTGCCGGAGCGTTGAATCTGAAGTGGGATTACACGGAAAATGTTAATGTCTCATGCGGTTTGCCTGTTGATGAAATTGAGAGGGTTAGGGGTGAGCTTGACGAGATGAAAGCGAGGGGGGTAATTGAGGATTGGGAGTTCTCAGAATGAAAGGACTGATTCTGAATTAACATCACAATGTTAGGGACGGGCAACGCCCTAGTAACCGAATGCTACAACACGTGCTTCATTCTCAGCGATAGGGGCAGGAATCTTCTTGTCGATACTGGCGGAGGCAACACGATTCTCAGCCGCATTAAACACGCCGGCTTCAGCCTTGACGAAATTCATGACGTTTTTATATCGCACTCCCATATCGACCACTTGCTAGGCTTAATCTGGGTAATACGAATCTCGGCTCAGATGATGAATAAATCAACCTTCAACGGGGACATTAACATTTACTCGCATGATGATGTCATTCCATTAATAGATGACCTCGCCGGAAAATTACTGCTCCCCTATCAATACGGCTTCATCGGGAAACGCATTCACCTTATTACAGTAAGCCATAACGATACAGCAGACATCATCGGCCATGAGGTAAGATTCTTCGACATAAACTCGCCGAGAACAAAGCAGTTTGGATTCGTTATGACCTTTGACGGTAAACGCTTAGTCTTCTGCGGCGATGAACCCTGCCGGAAATCCTCACGGCCTTACGCTGAAAATTGCGACTGGCTAACGCACGAGGCGTTCTGCCTTTACTCTGAGGCTGAAAGGTTCAGTCCCTACGAGAAGAATCATTCAACCGTCAAAGATGCCTGCGAAACCGCTCAGAGCTTGAACGCAAAAAATCTCATTCTCTATCACACTGAGGACTCGGATTTGCCTCACAGAAAAGAACGTTACACAGCCGAAGCAAAACAGTATTTCAATGGTAATATATTCGTGCCTGATGATTTAGAGACGATAGAATTGAACTGAAAGGAGCAACTTACCGAAATGAAATATGATTTTGAGACTGTTCACAAGAGATTCAATACCGGCTCAATGAAATGGAATGAGCTTTCAAAATTCGGCGTTAAGGAAGCTGATGACATAATACCGTTTTCAGTGGCCGATATGGAGTTCGTAACCCCTCCTGAAATTGTCGCCGCCATAAAAAATCAGCTCGATACTTCAATCATGGGCTACGAGAATCCTTCGCCTGATTACCTCGCTTCAGTATGCTCATGGCTGAAGTCAAGGCACAACTGGAACGCTGAACCAGAATGGATACTGCCTTCGCATGGAGTTGTTGACGCTTTCTTTCAGGCGGTCAGAACATTCACCGAAGAGGGTGACGGCGTTATGCTGATGACCCCAGTTTACTACCCGATGTACACGGCCATTAACTCAACTCGCCGTAAACTTGTCGATAATCCGCTGATTAACACGGAAACGAGGTATGAGATTGATTTCGAGGACATGGAGCAGAAAGCCGCTGACCCCAACACTAAAATGCTGATTTTGTGCAGTCCTCACAATCCTGTCGGAAGGGTCTGGACACGCGAGGAATTAACCAGAATCGGCGAGATATGCCTGAGAAATAATGTTCTTGTCGTTTCAGATGAGATTCATTTTGACCTGATTATGCCCGGAAACAAACATACAGTTTTCGCCTCGATAAACGATGAATTTGCGGATAACTGCCTTGTCCTGACCGCTCCGAGCAAGACTTTCAACATTGCCGGTCTTCAGACATCGAATGTCCTGATCCCCAACCCTGAGCTCCGCGAAAGATTCCTACAGACTCTCAGGCTCTCAAATCCGAACCCGAAGTGCAACATTCTGGGCTACTATGCCGCTGAGGCTGCCTACAAGCTCTGCGGAAAGTGGCTCGATGAATGCCTGATTGTCATTGACACGAACAGGCGGATTATCGCCGACTTCCTGAAACGTGAACTGCCCATGCTTAAACCGTACAGGCTTGAGGGGACATACCTTCAGTGGATTGACATGAACGGACTCGGAATTGATTACAGGGAGCTTGAACGGATTAATCATGAGGAAGCTGGATTGTTTTTCGATGAGGGGTATGTTTTCGGGAAACAGGGAGAAGGTTTCGAGAGATGGAATCTCGCTTGTCCCTCAAGGTACATTGAGGAGGCATTAGCGAGAATGAAGACAGCCTACACAAAGCACATGAAAATATAGATAAGGAGAGAGATCTAACTTGCTTACAAGTATCATAGCTTTCGTAATCGTTATAGCCGTCTGCGTCATCGTTCACGAGTACGGCCACTACATAACCGCTAAAATCTTGGGCGTTCAGGTTCACGAGTTCGCTTTCGGAATGGGGCCAGTGATTCTTCAGCGCAGAGACAAAAATAATATGCTCTGGTCATGGAGATTGTTCCCAGTCGGAGGCTTTTGCAGACTCGCCGGAATGAATGAGGAGAACGAGGGCGAGTCCGTAATCGCCGGAAAAGGCTTCAATGAACAGCCAGCTTGGAAAAGATTTCTCATTCTCTTGAACGGCTCGGCGTTTAACATTCTTCTCGCTGTCCTGTTAATGGCCTTATACCTCTGGGGAAACGGAGTCCTCGACATGGACAGCACCAGAATCGGCGAAATCATGTCAGGTTTCCCATCAGAACAGGCAGGACTTCAAGCCGGAGATGAGATTGTTAAAATCAACGGCTCACCCGTCAGCAGATGGCGTGAAATGTCCGAGAAAATCCGCACCGAAAGCGAGAAAAATCCCTTATTAACCCTCGAAGTCAAACGAGGCGGTGAAACTCTCAATCTAACCGTCAGCGTTCCAAATAATGAAGAATACGGACGGCCAATGCTCGGAATATCGCCCTCATACGTCCGTTACGGAATATTTCAGGCTTTAAGGAACTCAGCCGGTTACACCTACAGAATGACAGCAATGATGTTGCGTGGGCTTGCTGAATTATTGATGGGCTATCAGGAAGCAGAAGTTACCGGCCCTGTGGGTATCGCCTCAATGTCGGGTCAGGCTCTGCGTTCGGGATTGTGGGGGTTCGTAACGTTCATCGCCGTAATAGCTCTCAATCTCGGAATACTTAATCTTTTCCCGATACCGGCTCTTGACGGTGGAAGAATACTTTTCGTTCTGCTTGAGATGATTTTGAGGAGGAGACTGCCCGAAAAAGTTGAGAACTGGATACACACAGCCGGATTTGTAGTGCTGATTTCACTGATGGTGCTTGTTACGTTCAAGGACGTTTACAACATTTTCATGACGCATTAGGGGGCAGGGACATGAACAGTAAACGGCAGGTAAATATTAACGGCCTCACCATAGGCGGAAACGCTCCCGTAAGAGTCGAAAGTATGCTGAAAATCTCGCTCGATAAGCATGAGGAATGCTTATCTCAATGCGAACGCCTCTTGAAAGCCGGCTGTGAAATGGCGAGGGCTGCACTTCCCGAAGCAAAGTATGTCCCCGACCTCAAGGCACTCGTTGAATCGACAAGGCTTGTGATAATGGCTGATATACATTTCGACCCTGCGCTTGCGATTTTAGCGATGGAGGCCGGCTGCAAGGCAATACGAATCAATCCGGGCAATATGCCTCTTAACCGACTTAATGACGTTATAGCCTGCGCAAAATCAATGGGTGTAGTGATTAGAATCGGAGCTAACGGCGGAAGCGTCTCACAGTCTCAGCTTGAGGAGGCGAGGGGCGACAGAGCAGAAGCTCTTTTCATCGCTGTGCGCGAACAGGCTGAATTATTACTGGAAAACGGTTTCACGAATCTTATTTTGTCGGCGAAGTCATCAAGCGTTCCCGAATGCGTCAGGGCTAACGAAATGATTGCGGAAAAATATCCTGATTTCCCCATGCACATAGGCTTGACTGAGGCAGGGCCGGGCGACGGCGGTATCGTTAAGGGAACGGCGTGTATCTCGGCATTGCTCATGCGTGGAATCGGGGACACATTGAGGGTATCGCTTACTGACGAACCTGAAAGGGAAGTTCGTGTAGGCTATGAGATTCTGAAAGCTCTTGAGCTGAGGACAAGGGGAGTTAATCTGATTTCGTGTCCGACATGCGGACGGAGACGGGCTGACGTAATGAGGCTAGTTAAGATTGTTGAGCCTATGCTTGAGGGATTGCCTGACGGTGTTAGCGTTGCAGTAATGGGCTGTGAGGTCAACGGCCCTAAGGAGGCTAGACACGCTCAGTTCGGGATTGCAGGAACTCCGGGAGGGGCGGTGCTTTTCCGTGAGGGTAAGTCATTCGGTGAGTATCCGTTTGATGAACTTGAGGAAGTTTTGCCTAAGTTTTTGAAGATGTAGAGAAAAGTTACCCCTTCCCATTTGTGGAAGGGGATTTTTTCAGAAAGGTTGAAGCATGAAGAAAATTAATTTGATAGCGCATATCCGTAACATCAATGGTATTGAAGAACAGCCGCTGCAAAATCACTGCCACGAAACTGCGGAACTGAGCGGTAAATATGCCTCATCTATCGGTGCAAAGAATATCGGTGTACTTCAGGGAATATTGCATGATGCCGGAAAGATTCCGCAAGCATTCCAAGATTATATAAGGCACATATCTGACGCTCAGCGAGGCGACATTGACCACAGCTATGCTGGAGCGAAATACATATGCTCGTTTGCCGAAAGTATAGACGCTGTGAAATACCATGATGTTTCTCGTTTGATAGCGCACACTATAATATCCCATCACGGTTTACATGACTGGATTGACGGCGGTAACAAAGACTATTGCGCGGCTCGTATTCAGAAAACTGAAGGCTATGACGAAATACAGGCGCGCTTGGGGAAAATAGTATCTGATGATGAGCTTTTATCTCTGCTTGAACATTCGGCAGAAGAATACAAGGTACTCGAAGCGAAAATAAGGAAGCTCAGCACTCGGAGTAAGGTTGCTTACACATTTTATCTCGGAATGCTTGAACGTTTTTTGCAGTCATGTCTTATCGACGCGGACAGAACAAATACAGCGGACTTTATGAGCGGAGTATCAACTGAGAAACAGCATGATACCGCTTCATTATGGGAAGCTATGTCAAAAAGAATGAATGAAAAATGCGCGGAGTTTTCAAAACGCACAGATATAATCTCGAAACAAAGATGCAGCATTTCTGACCGTTGCGCAGAATTTGCCAAGAATGAAATCGTGGCATGTCGCCTTATCGTTCCGACAGGGGGCGGAAAGACGCTTTCCTCTCTGCGTTTCGCGATAGAATATTGCCGCAAACACGGAAAGCAGAAAATCATATACACTGCGCCGTTCATGTCCATTCTCGAACAGAACAGCGATGAGATTCGGAAAATTGCCGGTGATGAATATTTCACAGAACATCACTCTAATTTTCTTGCAGGAATTGATGATAAAGAAGAATTGCATGAATACGAATTACGTACAGAGAAATGGGATTCACCTGTAATAGCCGCTACAATGGTACAGCTTCTCAATGCCCTTTTCTCAGGCAAAAGCAGTGCAGTCCGGCGTATGCACAGATTGGCCAATGCTGTCATCATTATTGATGAAATACAGTCTTTGCCTCTCAAGTGTGTTTATATGTTTAATTTGGCCGTTAATTTCCTTACGCACATTTGCGGTTCCGCAGTTGTTCTCTGTTCAGCGACACAACCGGCATTTGAGGACGTGAAATATCCGATCTTGTTCGAGGACAAATTGAGAAGTATGACAGGCGATATAACGAAAGACTTTGAAGTGTTCAGGCGGACAAAAGTTATTCCAAAAGTTACATCATATGGTTACAGCTATGATGAAGCCGCTGAGTTTTGCACGCAAAAATTCGAGGAGAACGGCAATTTACTCGTGATAGTCAACACAAAACTGGCCGCAAGAAATATGTTTGAGAGACTGCGCGAATCTTGTAAGGGTATAAAGATTATTCACCTCAGCACAAATCTTTGCCCCGTTCATAGACGTGAGAAGATTGAGGAAATGCGGCACTGTCTGGCTGAAAATATACCTGTGATATGCGTTACAACACAGCTTATTGAAGCCGGCGTTGATATTTCGTTCAAGTGCGTAGTGCGTTCTCTTGCCGGCCTTGACAATGCGGCGCAGGCAGCTGGAAGATGTAACCGTAACGGCGAGTATGATAACCTATGTTCTGTGTATGTAATCAAACTGAACGAGGAAAATCTGGGCTCTCTGGAAGGAATCAGGGAGGCACAGCAGATAACAAGCAATATTCTCGGCAGAGAAGACATAGACTATTTGTCCAACGAAGTTCAGCATGAGTATTTTTCAGCGTTGTACCAGCAGAATGAAAATCCTATGCAGTCTAAAAAAACGTTCTACTATCCCGTTGACAAGAATAACACTGTCTTTGATCTTTTGTCCCTTAATGGTGGACGTGTCAACATGGCCGGTATTCCGAAAAACAGTTCGCCGCTTCTATGGCAGGCGTTCAAGACGGCCGGGGCGCTTTTTCAGGTGATAGACAGCCGGACAAGGGACATCATCGTTCCGTACAATGAAGAGGCCTGCGCAATCATTGAGGAACTCGACAAAGATATTTCTCCTGCACAATGCAGCGAGCTTTTAAGAAAAGCGCAGAAATTCTCAGTGAGCATATACGAATTACAGAACAGAAAGCTGTCTGACAATAACGCGCTTCGTCAGCTTAGAAGCGGAGCCGTTGCTTTGGAGAAGCGTTTTTACGATTCTGAGCGCGGTGTTATAATCGAAGGCACCGAAATGGAGCTTTTAATTTTTTAATCCTTAACAAAATCATGTGAGGTGCTTTTGTTTTGCGTAATAGAAACACCGTAGAGTTTGCTGTAAGCGGACAGTACGCTTTGTTTTCCGACATTCTAACCCGTGCAGGCGGAGAGAAATCAAGTTACCATATACCTACGTATGAAGCACTCAAAGGCGTTCTGCAAAGCGTCTTTTGGAAACCGACAATCATTTGGATAGTTGATGATGTCAGGGTAATGAATCAGATTCGTTTTGCAAGGAAAGGTATCCGCCCGATTAAGTATAACGGCGGAAATGAGCTTGCCTATTACACTTATCTGGCAGATGTACACTATCAAGTCAGAGCGCACTTTGAATGGAACATGAACCGTCCGGAACTTGCCCATGACAGGAACGAAAATAAATATCACAACATGGCAAAACGAATGATTGAGCGCGGCGGAAGACGTGATATTTTTCTCGGAACACGTGAATGTCAGGGCTATGTTGAACCGTGTATTTTCGGGCAGGGCGAAGGTGCTTACGATAACAGCGGAACGATACCCTACAGCCTCATGGAACACGGATTAACTTACGCTGATGAAGCTGTCTGCGAGGAAGATAAGGGAAAACTCACTTTGCGTTTATGGAGTCCCAGAATGGAAAACGGAGTTATTCATTTCATAAGGCCGGAAGAATGTTCCATAAAGCGTCATATTAGAGAGATGGAGATAAAATCTTTCGGTGATGGGAATTTCATCGGCTCGAAAGAATTTGAAGGAGGTGAATTTGATGGGCTGGACGAATGAACTGTATAAGGTTTACGAGCTGGCCAGTGAAAATCCTGAAAACGGGCTTCTTCCGATTTTACACTCAACTGCAAACGCTCAGATAGAATTAGTGATTGACGAGCAGGGAAATTTCAAGGGAGCGAATACCGTAGACAAAAAGAATGCTGTTACTGTGATACCTGTAACGGAAGATTCGGGCGCAAGAAGCAGCGGAATTGCTCCGATGCCTTTTGCGGATAAGCTTGTTTACATTGCTGGTGATTATCCGAAGTACGCGGAGGGTAAGCGTGCTGATAATTCAAAATACTTTAGTGCTTACATGAGCCAGCTTGCCTTATGGAAAGACAGCGGCTATTCTCACCCTGCCGTCTCAGCCGTGTATAAATATCTCGAAAAAGCGTCCTTGATGGAAGACCTCATAAAAAGCGGAGTGTTAGAGCTCGATCCCGAAAAAGGAAAACTTCTTCAAGGCGTTAAGATTGCCGGAATTTTACAGGAAGATTCGTTCGTGCGTTTCGTTGTCCAATATAATGACCTTATGCGTATACCTCAAACGTGGCGTGATTCAACGCTGTATGACAGCTTCATAAATTTTTACAGTGCTTCGATGGGTAATTCACAGCTTTGCTACGCAAAAGGAGAAGTACTGCCCGTAACCTACAAGCACCCCTCAAAAATAAGGAACAGCGGCGACAAGGCAAAACTTATTTCAGCTAACGACAGCGAGGGATTCACTTATCGCGGACGCTTCAGCAACAAAGAGGAAGCGTTTTCAATAAGCAATGATTTTTCGCAGAAAACGCACAATGCCTTGAAGTGGCTTATTCAAAAGCAGGGACACTCATTCGATACTTTAACGCTGGTGATATGGGCAAGCGCACTTGAAGAACTTCCGGACGAGTTTGGGGGAGCCATTGAAAGTGAATGGGACGATGAAGAAACATACACTTCACTTCCGAACTATAAATCCTGGCTACAAAAATATATTATGGGTTTCAAGCAGGATTTCACGAATAACACGAAAGTCATGGTAATGGGGCTTGATGCCGCCACTACAGGAAGGCTTTCTATCGCAATATATGATGAACTCAGAGGCTCGGAGTTCTTGAACAATCTGGAAAAATGGCACGCAAATTCCGCATGGCTGCGTTTTTGGAAAGGTAAAAATACGGTATGCTCATTCAGTATTTACGAGATTATTCGCGCAGCCTATGGATTAGAGCAAAATGAAAGGCTTGAATGTAAAAAGGAACTTGAACGAGAACAAATACTTCGTCTTTTACCTTGCATTATCAATGGAACAAAAATACCGTATGATCTCGTGCAGACCCTTTACAATAAGGCATCAAATCCGCTCGCTTATGAAAAGAATTACAATCACCGAAATGTTCTCGAAGCAGCCTGCGGAATGTACCGCGCATACAAGAAAGGAGATATACCAGTGGGATACGACCCTGAAGAAACAAATCGCAGTTATCTTTACGGCTGTCTGCTTGCCATTGCTGAAAAGGCAGAAAGCGATACCTATGATGAAAACGACAAGAAAACTCGTGTAACAAATGCCCGCCGTTATTGGGCAAATTTCGCGCAACGCCCATACCAGACATGGCAGAATATTGAAGAACGTTTGCGCCCATATTTGGACAAACACGAACATCGCTCGTTCATCGAGAAGCAAATACAGGACATAATGGACAAATTTACTCCTGAGGCATTTTCTGACAACAATCGCCTTGAGCCCATGTATCTTCTCGGATACCACCATTATATGTCGCGCATGTACACAAAAACTAAGGAGAGTGAATAGCTATGGAAACTTTGCAGCATAAAATTGATTTCAAGCTAATAATAACCGCAACTAACGCAAATCCCAACGGCGATCCGTTGAACGGAAACCGTCCCCGTGAAAATTTTGAAGGCTACGGCGAAATTTCTGACGTCTGCATTAAACGTAAAATACGCAACCGCCTTCAGGATATGGGCGAAAAAATCTTTGTCCAGTCTGATGACAGATGTGATGACAGCTTCGGAAGTCTTCATGATCGCGCAAAGGGAAATGTGGCTCTGAATGCAATATCAAGCGGTAAAAAAACTGACCGTGATGCCTATGCGAAAACAGCTTGCGCAGAATGGATAGACGTTCGGAGTTTCGGACAGGTATTCGCATTTAAGGGTGATGAAGTTTCAGTAGGCGTGCGCGGCCCTGTCAGCGTTCAGCAGGCCGTTAGTGTTTCTCCTGTTGAAACAGTCAGTATGCAAATCACAAAGAGCGTAAACAGTGAAAGCGGAAAAGAAGGAAAATCCTCTGACACAATGGGAATGAAACATCGTGTCGTATTCGGTATGTATGTCATAAACGGCAGCATAAACTGTCAGCTCGCTGAAAAGACAGGTTTCACAGATGATGACGCTGAGAAAATCAAGAAAGCACTCATGACTCTTTTCGAGAACGACAGCTCAGCCGCTCGGCCTGAGGGAAGCATGGAAGTCTGCCGGCTGTACTGGTGGAAGCATGAAGGAAAAACTTCAAAACATTCTTCCGCAGCTATACACCGTTCAGTGAATATAAAGCTCAAAGAAGGCGTAAATACTCCGCAATGCTATCAAGACTATGAGATTACATACGACGGTAAGTTCGATGAGGTAAAACCTGAAATAATTGACTTGGTATGACGTATCAGGAAGATGATTATTTGATGCTTTCGGGGGTACAGCACTTCGCGTTCTGCCGAAGACAATGGGCTTTGATACACGTTGAACGGCTGTGGGAAGAGAATCTGCGCACAATGGACGGTAATATCCTTCATGAGAGAGTTCATGATGATTCTATTCGTGAAAAACGCGGAGATTTGATAATAACTAGAGCTATGGCAGTATCATCGCCCCGCCTCGGGCTTTCAGGGGAATGCGACGCTGTTGAGTTTCACCGAAGCAATAACGGCATTCCGATATTCGGAATGGAAGGTAAATATATCATTGTTCCAGTTGAGTACAAGCGAGGAAGTCCGAAAGAAAAGGATTGCGATGTTGTGCAGCTCACTGCTCAGGCGTTATGCCTTGAAGATATGCTGTGCTGTGAAATCAGTGCAGGCTATCTTTATTACGGAGAAACACGGCACAGAATAAAAGTCGTTTTCGATGAAGCTGTCAGAAAGCGAACGGAAGATATAATTTCAGAAATGCACGAATTGTACCGTAAACACCATACGCCGATTGTAAAACGGACAAAATCATGTAACGCCTGTTCCATTAAAGAACTCTGTCTTCCTCAGCTCGAAAAAAAGCAAAAGGCTTCCGTGTATATAAAGAATATGCTTTACAGCGAAGAACCATGAAACGTCTGCGCAATACGCTATATATTAATCAGCCGGATCGTTATCTTTCACTTGACGGCGAGAACATTGTCATTTCATGTGAAGGAAAAGAGATTGGGCGTGTTCCGCTTCATAATTTGGAACAGATTGTTACGTTCGGTCATGCCGGCACGAGTCCTGCGCTTATGGGGAAATGCGCAAGTGATGGAATTTCTCTTGTGTTCATGGGGCGGAACGGTGATTTCCTTGCAAGAGTTGAAGGAGAAGTCAAAGGCAATGTCCTATTGAGGCGTGAACAGTACCGCATAGCTGACACCCCTGAAAGAAGCCTTAACATCGCAAAAAGTATTATATTGTCAAAGCTGTTCAATTCTCGCTGGGTTCTTGAACGTTCAATACGCGACCACGCGCCCCGTATTGACATTGAATTATTCAGGCAGAAATCCGCGTACATACAATCGTCCATAAAGTCCGCTGATTCCGCAGACGACATCGACACATTACGCGGAATAGAAGGGGAAGCAGCAAGCGTATATTTCTCTGTATTTGACGATATGATTCTTCAGCAAAAGGAAGATTTCAGTTTCATGAGGAGAACTCGTCGGCCGCCGCTTGACAGGGTGAACGCTTTAATTTCCTTCGCTTATTCGCTAATGGCTTCACAGTGCGCGGCCTCGCTTGAGGCAGTCGGGCTTGATCCTTACGTTGGCTTTCTGCATACAGACAGACCCGGACGGAGATCTCTTGCGAATGACATGGTTGAAGAGTTTCGGGCATATTGTGATAGATTTTCGCTGACACTTATCAACAAACGGTATATACAGCCAGAACATTTTGACGTGCGTGAAGACGGTGCCGTGAAACTTAACGAACATGGGCGAAGTGTCTTTTTTGAGCATTGGCAAAAGCGTAAATCAGAAACACTTGTTCACCCTTATTTAGGCGATAAACTTGAATGGGGAATGCTTCCGTATGTTCAGGCATTGCTTATGGCGCGATATATACGCGGAGATTTGGACGCATATCCGCCGTTCTTATGGAAGTGAAGAAATGTTTGTGCTAATTACGTATGATGTGAATACCCAAGATCCAGCCGGGCGGAAACGTCTTAGGAGGGTTGCGAAACAATGTGTCAACTATGGAGTCAGGGTGCAAAAGTCCGTGTTTGAGTGTGTCGCCGAGCCTGCAACTATAGCGGAGCTGAAAAACAGACTTACGAAGGAGATAGATGTTCAAAAAGATAGCCTGCGGTTTTATTACATTGGGCAGTCAAAGGCAAAAACGCGGATTGAGCATGTTGGAGTAAATGAGCCGTTAAATGTGGAGGAGCCGTTGATTTTTTGAAAGAGATTGGCGCGAAAGGCAAGCTCTCATAAAAAGTTCTGTCATTCGCACTGTAATAAGCGTAATAATTTTATATAATTATATTTGCCGTTAATTGCTCTAAGCTGTTTAAGAGTTGATTGCGGTAAAGAGAAACAGGCAAAACTGCGTATCTTTGTGTTTTTTGCGAAGAAAAGCTACGTAATTTTGCAGTCGCTCCCCTCGTGGGGGCGTGGATTGAAATATTACAATTATTTTCAGAGCAAAGGAGGCTTGCAGCGTCGCTCCCCTCGTGGGGGCGTGGATTGAAATAATTCGGCGACATGGTTTTGATGGCTGGCTATCATGTCGCTCCCCTCGTGGGGGCGTGGATTGAAATTCTTTTTGGTGAGCAGGGATTTGCGGTGAACCCGGTCGCTCCCCTCGTGGGGGCGTGGATTGAAATAACTTCCCAGCCTGCTTCCCTGAGCCATTCAACGGTCGCTCCCCTCGTGGGGGCGTGGATTGAAATTTTTTCCTGTACGGCTTGCAGTAGTCCAGTTCAGGTCGCTCCCCTCGTGGGGGCGTGGATTGAAATAAAAAACTTTCCACATACTGCCGCGCCGCCGTTAGTCGCTCCCCTCGTGGGGGCGTGGATTGAAATATTGACGCGCGCTGTAAGCCCTCAACGTTAAATTGTCGCTCCCCTCGTGGGGGCGTGGATTGAAATTTGATTTTGTCGTACATGTTGCCTCACCTCCTAGGTCGCTCCCCTCGTGGGGGCGTGGATTGAAATATGCGTTAGCCTCCTTTATAGTTAGAGCCAGACCTGTCGCTCCCCTCGTGGGGGCGTGGATTGAAATATCATGCTCGCCAATCTTAAAATCTCGCCGCTTGTAGTCGCTCCCCTCGTGGGGGCGTGGATTGAAATCCTGTGTAAGTGTTACCGTACCAGTTGAGTACCGTCGCTCCCCTCGTGGGGGCGTGGATTGAAATAGCTACTCGATAGCGGACGCGCTCTCAGCCTCATGTCGCTCCCCTCGTGGGGGCGTGGATTGAAATA
>JAFUYQ010000006.1 GCA_017470485.1 Synergistaceae bacterium | reverse complement strand
CGTTGCAACATTTCTGTTTCCGTCTTACGTCCTCTCCAAAGGCGTTTAGGACTTTTCGTCCAGGTTCCCTACGCACCGTAGGTACCAGTTTTATTTTTACTTCATGTTGTCGGAATTTCAGTTATTCCAGTTATTCAACAGGAGGAATTATAGCACACTTCACCTAACTTAGCGCAATTCATCTCCCACTTGTAGAAGTGGGAGTCTTCTTGCGCGATTATGATAAAACCGAGCTGGAAATGGGAAAGCAAAGAGGAGTACAAAGTCAGCGACTATAACCGCGCAAATATTTCCGGCGGAAAACGCGCCGGCTGGAGATGGGAATTCAACCGTCCCGCAGACGGCGGACATTCGATATATGGCGTATGGCTTCATGACGTTTCGCAGGCCGGAAGAACAAGCGTGAACCTCAAGAGCGAGTTCGTTTTCCAAGTCTCGAAAGAGGACTGGAAAAAATATCCAAGCCTCAAGCTCGTGAACTTCTTCAAGTCCGCAGAGGGAGCCTCAGAGGGCGGCGGCACTACCATGTTCGCGATCGGCAACACGGGACGAAGGAATTACAGCTACGACTGGCAGAAATATCAGGCTGACTACACGCTCCCAAGACCTCCCCACATCGCCGTTACTCAGGCTAAATTCAACTTCAAGCCTACGGCGGCAAAGGGCGAATCTCAGACCGTTCTTCTACAGTCTGAGGAAAACTGGACAGCCTCAGCCAACGCAAGCTGGATTCACCTCACGACTTCCGAGAACAACACGAAAACCGAAAACGGAAACGAAACCGTCAGCGGAAACGCTACAGGCTCATCGCAGAAACAGGTGCTGATTTCCGTTGACCCCGTAACTGACGGCAAGGACAGAGGCGGCAAGGTCATCTTCAAGGCCTCTGACGGAGAAACTTGTGTCGTTGAGCTTCTTCAGGCCGGAAAGTAAGCGATAAGCAAGTCCCCCCTGTCATTAGGGCAGAGGGGATTTTTTTTTGCAGAACAGCTATAATAAAAAAACAAATAAAATTCCTTAAAAGGAGGAATAATTGTAATGAAACAAAAAAATTTTTTATCGTTCATAGGCGTGTCAGCAATGATTTTCATGCTGGCGTTTTCAGCCGGAGGCTGCGGAGGCAGCGGCGGCAGTGTTCAAGAGGGTTATGACCCCAACGGGGGGGGGGGAGATAGACCAAAACACCGATAAAAGCTACTCAAGCCAAATCGCAGACAAACTCTTCGCAAAGTCAAACGTTCATGACCTCAGGGACTTCCTCGATGACAGCTCTGCGGTCATGAAGAAGGGCGATGTTCTTCTCTATCACCTTGACTACGGAGAGGACATCACTTCAAGCGCAGACCTTCTCTCACGCCTCGATAAGGCTCTTGAGAACGGGGCTGTTCTGGCCTTCATTGACATAAGTGCTGAGGAAATCGACAAGTTCACGGACAAACTGAGCCTGAATCTCCCGAACTACCTTCCTGAGGACGCTACAAGCGAGGACAAAAAAGAGATTGAGGACTTCTACTCCGTTGCGGTCAGACTCGACTCTGAGGACGAATCAGTCGAGAACGACTACGCCTATTTCGGAATTGACCTCGTCAGCGGCGACAAAGATTCCGCCCTTACGCTCTGGTCAGGCGATCAGCTGATCCCAATCAACCTTGACGAGTACACAGTAAGCACTGACGTGTCGTACGAGTACGTTGACGAAAACGGCAATCTCCTGTCAGAAGACCCCAGACCGGCAAATTACGATTACGTTCAGAACAGCGTTGACGACTTCATGGAATGGGTCGCCGAGATGAACGAGATGAAAGCTGTCTCGGAAGCAAGCCCGGACACCAGCGTAAGCGGGGCGGCTGAGGAAGCGACTACCATATTTTCGGGCGTAAGCACTACTTTCAAACCATATCTTTATGACTTGAGATGGTTGACTTTCAATTACGGTGTTCTTTCGAAGCGCACGGTAAAATACGGATATTGGCACAGGCGAACGTCAATGACATTCAACATTCTGCCCGTTCACCGTTTCAGCGACGGGGCGGATTTCTATGTCGTCAGGGTAACAGGAAGCACCGACCCTTCAACACAGTACGCTCACCCATCGTATATGTCGCCTTGGTTCCGGCACAACCGAATCGTTGACGGCATGACGCGGGATAAACCCGGTACTCTTATCTGCGACAACGTAGTCGGCTATAACTGGACTTTCCAGTACAAAGCGTACTTCGAGGACGGCATTACAAAAGTCGGCACGGTATACAACTCAGCCCCCAGCACAATGAACAACTCAACGAAGGTCAGCAAGGGCTTCACGTTCGCTCTTGACGGCAACATTACGGGCGGTATCTCAGAGAAGGACGGCTTGAAAGCCGAAGCGTCCATTAAGCCGAGCTGGAAGTGGGAGAGCAAGGAAGAGTACACCGTCAATGACTACCAGTGCGCTAACATTTCGGGCGGAAGCGTTGTTGGCTGGAAATGGGAGTTTCAGCGTCCCAAAGACGGCCCGCAGGGAACGAACGCCGTATGGCTTGAGGACGTGCCTTTGTCAGGGCGCACAAGCGTGAACCTCAAGAGCGAGTTTGTCATTATGGTGTCAAAGCAAGAATGGAAGAAGTATCCGAGCTTCAAGCTGGTTACGGAGTTCAAGTCATCTGAGGGCGGCACGGAAGGCGGAGGCGCGACCTATTTCGTTGGAAACGTGGGGCGCAGGGATTACAGTCACGACTGGAGCAAGACGCAGAAAGACTACACATTGCCCAGACCGCCGCACATCGCTGTAACTCAGGCGAAATTCAACTACAAGGCTACGGCCTCAAAGGGCGACACGCAAGTAGTAACGCTTCAGTCAGAGGAGGACTGGAAAGCCACAGCCAGCGCGAACTGGATTCACCTCACGACTTCCGACAACGACACGAAGACCGAGAACGGCAATGAAACCGTGAGCGGTAAGGCGACAGGTTCGGGGCAGGCGCAGATAATGATAGCGGTAGACCCTGTAACTGACGGGAAGTCAAGAGGCGGTAAGGTAGTCTTCAGGGCTTCTGACGGCGAGACGTGCGTAGTGAATATTCTTCAGGCCGGAAGGTAGGCCGTAAGAATCGAAATACCCCCTGTCATTGAGGCAGAGGGGATTTTTATGCGGCTTATGACTTAGCCATTTCGGTTAAACGTTTGCCAAGCTCATAGGCTTTTCTGAGGTCTTCGGGGAAAACTTCCTCTCTGTATTTTGCTTTGACCGGCTCGCTGAACATGCTGCAGTCGTAGCGCGAGTAGTCGCTGAACTGGTATGTGTTGTAGGCGCAGAGAGTCTCGCAGTGTCCCAGCACCAGTTTCATAGCGTCAGCGTTAGGAGCGAGGTACTCAGGATAATGAATCTTTCCTGCCAAATCTTCAGGGCAGTTCATGGTGTAGATTAGTCCGCTGTAAATCGTCCTGTCTATATTTCTCGGCCTTGTGCCGTCAGGGTTGACCTCGTACTTCATAATCGGGAAGAGTAAACGCTCAATGAATGAACGGAACATGCCTGTAGGATAGCTGAAGTAAACCGGACTTCCTGCGACTATGACATCGCTGTTCAAAGCCTTTTCAAGGACTGGGCGCAAGTCGTCCCTGTAAGCGCACAGGCCGTTAGTCTTGTTGTTCTTGACCTTGCAGGCGAAACATGAGACGCACCCTTTGAAGCTGTGATCGTAAAGATGAATCATCTCGCACTCTGCGCCGGAATCTGAGGCTCCTTTCATTGCACTCTCAAGCATTTTGTGAGTGTTCCAGTTTTTTCGCGGCGAGGCGTTCACAAATAACGCTTTCATTATTAGTATTACCCCCTGTTGAAATTTGTGAATTGAAATTTAGCGAGGCTATTATACTATTAAGCAAGATTGCGCGAGTTTTTACAGTTAAAGGGGAATGAAATCGCAATGACATCTACAATATTCAAGCCTGATTCTCGGTATAAAGCGTTCATCATATCGCTTCTGACCTTCGGGCTTTCCTACGGATTATACAAGGCGGTAATCGACAACTACCTCGCCGAAATCGTACACATGACTCAGTTCGACAGAGGGGTATCAGAATTTTTCAGGGAGCTTCCGGGCTTCATGCTGATATTTATTCTAGCGTTGCTTTACGAGTTCAGCGCGGAAAAAATCTTCAAGGCCGGTGCAATCGTAATGCTTGCCGGAATGCTCATGCAGTCGTTTGTTCCTGCGGAGAGGTTTCTTGTTACGTGCGCGGTATTCGTTTACTCGCTGGGCGAACACATGCAGTTCGGAATGAGAAGCACTCTCGCTCTTGAGTACGCCAAACAGGGCAGGGGCGGTGCGGCATTAGGGCTTCAAAATGCGGCGTACCAGTTCGGGACTTTGGCAGGCTATATAGTAATTGCGGTAGTGTTCTGGTTACTGGCCGGAAAAATTAACCTTTACCGTCCTGTATTCGTTCTTTCATCGGCGATAATCTTAACGGGCTTCTTCATTTCGCTGAAAATGACCGGCGAAAGCAAACATGAGCATACAGTTACGAGATTCTATTTCCGGCGAAAATACTTCAAGTTCTACATGCTTGAGATATTTTACGGAGCGAGGAAGCAAATCTTCTTCACGTTCGGCCCGTACCTTCTTGTTCTTTTCTACGGGGCAGGGGCTATGGCAATCAGTATTCTTTTCGCTCTTTCGGCTGTCGCGACGTTCGTATGCTCGCCGCTAATCGGAAGGATTATTGACCGTTTCGGCTACAAAATCGTCATGGTAATGGACACTTTGATATTAGTGATTGTGTGTTTCTTCTACGGATTCGCCCATCATCTGTTCAGCATGGAGACGGCATTCATTGTCTGCTGTGTGAACTACATTCTTGACGCTGTAATCTCGCTCGCCTCAATGGCCTCGAATGTTTACGTTCAGGATTTATCGGACACTCCTGAGGAGGTCAAAGCCACTATCGCTACCGGCGTATCGGTCAATCATCTCATCACGATATTAATCGCTTTGTTCGGAGGGTGGATATGGCAGGTCATGGGGATTGAAACGCTGTTCATGCTGTCGGCGTTCTTCGGCCTGATGAACAGCGCATACGCCGCCACGATTAACGCCGCTGAGGACAAAAAGGCTTAAAAAAACGGGAGAGTCCTTTTTTGGATTCTCCCTTAATTTTTATCTTGATTTATCTAGGCGGTCTCCCGTGCGGAGGCGGAGGAGGGCCATGCCTTACGGGTGCGGGGCGGTAACGCGGAGGCGGAGGAGGCCCGTGACGGTAACGGGGTGAACTGTCTCTCGGCCAGTTGTTATGGATAATCATTCCGGCGATTACTCCTATAATTCCGGCGGCGATTATTGTTCCTGTGCTGTCGTCTTTCTTAACAGCTGTACCGTTGTTTGACGAGGGAGCTGGTTTCGGCGAAGGTCTTGAATATTTTGATGATGCAGCTCCGAGAAGTGCGCGTCTCTGGGAATTTGTTACAGCGTCGGGGGCGATTGAAATGAGTCTTGTTACCGCGCTCCGGCAAGTCTCGCTCATTCTTCCGCCCTCAGAAACCCAGATCATACATGCCTGACGTTCTTCGGGAAGCAAATTTGAAAATGCGTCCGTCCCTGCGTAAGCTATCATTGCGTCTCTGGCTTCGGCTTCATCGTAGGCGAAGGAAACTGACGAACCTGCAATAACTATAGCAGACACAACGAGTGCGAAAAGAATTATTTTCGTGTTCCTCATGGCTTCATGACCGCCTTTCGTAAATTTTTATAAATGCAGAATAATGGACTAGAATATAAAAAATATGAAATTATATTCATGGAAAGAAGGTTAAGAATCATGACAGCAGTTCACTTTTACTCTTCACCGCTCGGAGGGATAACGGTTTACAGCGACGGCGAAAATATTACCGGCCTTTACTTCAGCGATAAGCTCACAGGAATTTACAGCAATGCGGAAGAAAAACCGCTTCCAATTTTTGAACAGGCTGACAAGTGGCTGGATATATATTTCAGCGGAAAGGAACCTGATTTCACGCCCCTATTGAAGATTGAAGGCTCGGAGTTTCAAAAGGCAGTATGCGGAATAATGCAGTCGATACCTTTCGGCCATGTCATGACTTACTCAGAGGTCGCGGAGAGGCTTAAAGGCACTTCGCCCCGTGCAGTAGGGAGAGCGGCGGCAATGAACAGAATATCGCTGATTATCCCCTGCCACAGAGTAATCGGCACGAACGGAAGCCTTACGGGTTACGGCGGAGGAATTGAACGAAAACTGAAACTCCTTGAGCTTGAGGGGGCTGAGACATCAAAATTTTTCATTCCGCCTACGTTATAATTAACTCAACAATCACAATAAAATAAATCAGAGGGGGCATCATTCAAATGGGAATGAGAGGAATCCACACATCAATAAATGACATACGCCGCGCAATATTCACAGAGGTTGCCAGACTGTCATACAACTACAAGCCCGGCGACCTTTCCGAGATGGAACTGATACCGTACAGGGTCATACCCGGCGAAGTTTCTCATTACAGGGACAGCGTTTTTCTCGAACGCGCAATAGTCCGCGAAAGAATAAGGCTTGCTATGGGTCTTCCGCTTCGTAAAGCCTCAGAACACGCGCCCGTCTCAACAGGTGCAGAAGAGTGCGTTCACCCCGAAAAATATTACCAGCCCCCGTTAATCAACATCATAAAGTTCGCCTGTCATTCATGCCCCGACAACAAGGTAGTAATCACTGACCAGTGTCAGGGGTGTTTAGCCCGTCCATGCTCGCAGGTCTGCCCGAAGGACGCTATTTACTTCGACAAGGGGCAGGCTCATATTGACGAGACAAAGTGCGTCAAGTGCGGAAAGTGCATGACGGTCTGCCAGTACGGCGTGATTCTGAGAATGCAGAGGCCGTGCGCTCAAGCCTGCGGAGTGAAAGCCATAATCACGGACGAATACGGACGCGCTGACATAGATCAGGAAAAATGCGTGTCCTGCGGAATGTGCTTGGCTAACTGTCCGTTCGGAGCGATAGCCGACAAGGCGCAAATCTTCCAGTGCATTCAGGCGATAAAGAGCGATACCCCTGTTTACGCCGCTATAGCCCCTGCGATTGCCGGACAGTTCGGGAAGACATTAACCCCTGAGAAGATGAGAGCGGCTTTCAGGGAACTGGGCTTCACCGATGTTGTTGAAGTCGCTGTCGGGGCTGACCTCTGCACGTTGCAGGAGGCCGAAGACTTCGTGAAGGAAGTCCCCGAAAGACTGCCATTCATGGGAACATCATGCTGTCCTGCGTGGTCGGTGATGGCTAAAAGGGAGTTCCCTCAGTTCGCCGAGTGTATAAGCATGGCTCTTACCCCTATGGTTTTGACGGGGAGGCTGATAAAGAAGGAACACCCCGAATGCAAAGTAGCATTCATAGGGCCGTGCGCGGCCAAGAAACTTGAGGCCAGCAGAAAGAGCGTAAGGAGCGATGTAGATTTTGTTCTTACGTTCGAGGAGGTCTTGGGAATGTTTGAGGCGAAGGAAGTTGATTTCGATTACCTTGAGAAGATGAGCGTCCCTGACAATGCGAGTGCGGACGGAAGGGGATTTGCGGTATCGGGCGGAGTTGCTGAGGCGGTCGTGAACTGCATAAAGAATCTTTACCCAGACCGCGAAGTTTTGACCGAACGCGCCGAAGGACTCAATGACTGCCGTAAAATGCTCCTCATGGCTAAGGCCGGAAAACGCAACGGGTATTTGCTTGAAGGTATGGCATGTCCCGGCGGCTGTGTCGGAGGAGCTGGGACTGTTGAGCTGATTAATCAGGCGGCTAACGAGGTGTCGAAGATTAAGAAGATGTCAAAGAAGTCTCACGCTTACGAGAGCGAATTTGAGAAGATACTGCAGGAACTTGAGTAGTGAAGATAAATGCCTCTCCTGCTTCGAGGCGGGGGAGGCATTTTTGTTTCAGCTTAAAATTCATATTCAGAGCCGTGAAAAATCCTGTCGATTTTTGGCTTTCTGTCCTCTAAATTCATCAGCTCCGAAAGTGAAACCTCTGCCTCAATGAAATAAAGACCGTTCATAATTTTCTCGGACAGTATTTTCAGCGGAGGCACAAAACCTGAAACATTTTGTATTTTCGGAGATCTTCCTTCTTTTATAGCTCTCTTTAGAATCAGAAGCCCCCTCTGTGCGTCAGTAAGAGCAGTTCTTCTCGCCGAGTATTTTCCTATGAGGTCATTGCCTGAAATCTTGCCGACACCGCAGACGAATGCCCTGTCGCTACCGACATCATAGCTGAGGCTCTCAACTGTCATTCTGAGGAGGTCATCAGATGAGTATTCAGCATTGGCCGGTGAAAAGTACAAAAATGCCACTACAGCCGCCGTGAAAAACTTTGCTTTCAATTATTATTTTCTCCCTTCGACAAGAGCACCCGAAACTCCCATGATGTTACAGCCCATATCGGAAAGTATATCAGCTAATTCATCGGCTAATTTGTCGGAAACCACATCAATTTCAAGCTCGTTGCCGTTAAGGTAGCGTCTCTGGTAAACTCCGCTGACCCCTTCGACTTCGGCGAGTTTGTCCTGAAGCGTGCGTGATGACCTGTAGTCGATGTCAGTGATAATAACTTTCACGGTTCTTCCGGGAATGCCGCCTGCCTGTCCAGACGTGAGTGCATAAGCAATTTTGTTGACAATGCTTGCGGCGGCTCTTGACGCGCACGAACTAAGACCCCTTGCCGCACCCTCGCCGAAAGAAAGTGAAGCGTCTTTAGCCCGTCCGGGTCTCCATGAAAATTCCTCCGAAGCTATCGTCTGTGCTGTGTCGGTTAAAACTGCCTCAAGTCTCACGGAACTAGTTACGGCATAAAGAGTCTGCCCCAGAATTTTCTGTTTGCTTGATAGAGAAGAACCTGCACTGCCGGTTATGACGACATCAGCGCGGAAATTTCTGGCCGCGTCCCTGACCTTTGAATAATCGCCTGTTGCCCGTGCCGCCTCAAGGTCTATATCTTTGAGGATCTGAGCCTGTGATTGGTTGATTATCATGTATCCGGCGGCCTCGAAAATTTTTTGGACTGTGCTTCTTGCCACGCTGTCCTCAAGCATTATCATTATTCGCGGATTTCCGAGAGCATCAATAACCGCAGGCCCTAATACTGTATCGAGCGAGACTTCCGAGACGAGGCAGGAGGCTTTCAGGTGCAGCAAATCTTCATCATCAACCCATTCACTGATAATGTTCATCTGCCTTATCATTCCTTTTGACTGAGAGAACACTTTATCGCGGACGACCTGATAATTTTCAATCTTCGTTACGCTCTCAACGAATGAGCCTATCGCCATATCGACAGCGTTACGCCTGAGATCCCTTCGGGCTTCTTCACGAGCCTCGTTTCTGCGGCCGTCGATAATCAATGCTGAACCTTCGGCCTCAACCTCAATGGTCTTCACTGACACTGATGTCGAAGGAGCGGCCTTCTTTTTGCTTTTCTTTGAACGCGAGGCGGATTCTGCTGTCCCGATTATGCAGAACAGCAGAACGGTAACGCATAAAAGCGCGGTTAATTTTCTGATATTTTTCATGATCTTACGATTATTACCTTACAGTCTTTGCGGAAGTTTACGGCATTGCTTCGGATTTTCTCAGCGTCCTCATTCGGAATGACAATATCAGTTCCGTTTCCGGCGAATCGCTGTGCCTTAACGACCAGAGGATTATCGCCGACTTTTTCCTTCTCATTGTCTCTGAGGACTATTTTCTCGTAGTAAGCGCAAAGTCCTGACTGATCCTGAATTTTCTTGTCAGCGTATTCGGAGCCGTAAACGAGATTGCCTTTTTCATCAACGACATGGAAGAATTTCTGCTGTTCGACCGAAAGATGTCTTACGTCAAGAATGAGGCCGGTATACTGACCAGTTTTCTTCTTAGGTTCGCGAGGAAGTTTCTTTGACATAGGGACATGCTTTCTGATTTCGGACATTGCGCCCGACATTTTTTCTGGCCTTATCTGTCCGAGAACAGTATATGTTTTTTCCTGCGGATTCCAATTTTCCTCAATGACCTCGACACCTTTTATCATTCCGTTCACGGCGGAACTTACTCTGTCACTAGTGGTTACGTAATTTTCCACTGTAGTTTTTGAGTCGATTTGAACGCCCTGAACCGTCTCAAGCAAATTTCTTTGAAGGTCAACGACAGCCGCTCTTCTGGCTAAAGCTCTCCCCTGAGCTTCATTGTCAGTTTTGGGGGCAACTCCAAGACCTTTCGCCCTGACAGAACCGTCCGACCAGTTCATTATTCCGTTTGTGCTTGCGGTGAATGAGATGTTACCGCCTGCGTCAGGAAAGAGCATGGCGTAGAGTTCACCGTTACTGCTTGGGGCGAGCAAACCTCTAATCTGTGCTTCTTTTCTCTCAAGTTCTTTGGTAAGGCTTGCGATTTTTTCTTTCTGCTCCTCGTTAATCCCTATGATTTCATCGGCCTTCCTGATTTTCTCTTCAGCCTCAGCCCTTGCGATTTTTGCGTCGGACATGGCCTTTTCAGCTTCAGCTCTCAACGAATCAATGTTCAATTTTTCAGCGTTAAGTTTTTCCCTCTCTTCAGCAAAAATCCTTTGAGCCTCCTGAAGATCTTTCTTCTCCTGTTCGAGTGAGGCTAATTGCGCTTTAGCTTCATCGGCTTCCTCCTGAGTTTTCTTTCTTCGGGCAAGAATTTCGGCTCTGTCGAGTTCTATCTTGCTCAAACTGGCGTTGAGCTCTTCTTCGCGTTCAGAAAGTTCTTTTTCGCGCTGGGCTGTACGGTTGTTGCGTTCTTCAGCAGCTTTGACCTTTCCTGCTGCTTCTTTAGCTAATCTCTCAACTTCAACGGCACGCCTATCAACCTCTGATTTGTAGGCCATGAGGTGTTCACGGTCTTTCACGAAATCTTGAGCCTGAGACGCAAGAAGCGCAGTATCTCTGTTAAGGGAGGCACGGATTTCATCAAGTTCAATTTCACGGACGGAAAAATCAATATTCTTGCTATGAATCTCTTTCGAAAGTGCTTCTAGCTGTGCTTTCCTTCTGTTTAGTTCAGCCTCTCTGTCGTCAAGCTTCACAGACTGATCCGAAAGAACTAACGCACGTTCGGTGAGGGCGTTTTCGCGTTGAGCCAATTTTTCCTCGCGAATGTCAGCAGCGAAAACCGGCTGTAAAGTTGAGAAAGCCAGAGCTGATATTAATGCAGAAGCTGTAAATTTTTTTGCAGTCATAATTTTTCTCCTTTCTAAACTATCTGCTTTCTTCCTCAAGCCTGAGAAATTCTTTTGTGTTCATGAGTCTCGGATTTTTGTTGGCGTGATCGAGCGGCAAGGCCATATCATGAGCGCGAACCTGAGGATCATGTCCTGCATCGAGAAGAACACCGATAACTTCCGGATACTGGGTGTATCTTGCAGCCCAGAACAAAGGTGTCCAGCCCCTTTTATCAGCGAGTTCTTCAGCACCGGAATCAATAAGTGCTTTAACGACATCGGCATTATTGTTCCTTGCGGCATACATAATGGCGGTCATGCGGTTGGTGTCTCTTGCATTAGGTTTTGCTCCGCCGTCTAAAAGCGCGGTAATGATTTCAGGAACGGGATTTGATTTTGCGGCGTACATCAAGGCAGTTTTACCGTCTTTGTCTTGAGCGTTCGAGTCAGCACCGGCATCAATGAGAATCTCAATGACTTCTGGATTCGGATTTTTCTCAGCGGCGAACATTAACGGCGTAACATCATAGTAGTCTCTGGCATTTACGTCAGCATTTCTATTAGTTACGGCATTGAGAATGACAACACTGTCTGAACCTGCACACATTCTCATGAAGTCATCGGGCTTAATTTGTGATATGTAGACTTCTTCATGTTTGTCGTCCGATTGAAAATCATTGCTTTCAAATTCGGAGGACTCAACGTCAAACGACTCCATCATGTCATGAGCTGCCAATTCAGCTTCGTGATTGGCTTCCTCATTCTGAATGTCCTCGCTCTCAGCCTCAGAGTCAGTGATTGTGTTTTCGTCAGGCTGATTGTCATTGCTCTCAGGGGCAGAGTATTTTACGTCCTGTGATTCATCATAGGCAATTTCAGGCTCGTCAGACTCAGGATTTTTATCTTCGAGCATTTTGAGTATTTCCTTTGGGGCGATGGTCTTCATCATTGAGGACACAAAATCCTCAGATGCACGAGCAGATTGACTGCACAACGGGAGAATGAGAAGTATTGCGGAAAGTAAAATAAAAATACTGCGCTTTAACATAACAAATGAAACCTCCTGTAAAAGATTTATAAAAAACTCAGCGTCTGAGTTCTTAATGTGAAATTAAGAAGCATACGCTGAATTTTGCCGGAAAGCATTGAGGAGCTAGAAGATTAGCGGCGTTTTTTAGTGTTTCTTTTTTTCGCTGGAGCAGGTGATAAATCGATATTATCACGGGCATTTCTGGCAGGCTCGAAATTCGGATTAGCCTCAAGAGATTTTTTGAACCAGTAGAGTGCGTAATTATTATTACCCTGAGCCTTCGCAATCAATCCAGCCTGATAAGCCGCAAGATAATCGCCAGTGTAAGTCTGCGCCATCGATACGTACCTGTCATAAGCGTTTTTGCTTTTCGGATTTCTTCTGACTTCCCTCATGAGGCTATTATGAAGGGCAATGCGTGATTTTGCTTCGCCCTCCTGAAGACCGTAAGTCGGAATCACTTTCTCAGGGTCAATGGAATAATTTTCGAGAGAAGATGATGAGACTGTATTCGCCGGAGCTTTCTGCTGAGTGTCGCCGTCAAGGTAGTTCATGGCCTCCTGAACTTCCGAACTGTATTTAGGCTTTGGAGCCTCCTTCGGGCGTTTTGTAGCGAAAGCCTTTTTCTTGACGAGGTCTTTAGCTTCCTCAGGAGTTACATATCTCAATCTGTCGCCGACGTGAATAAACTTCACTGAACCGGCCGGTTTGTCCTCAACGCCTAAAAGCGCGCCTGCCAGCGAAATAGGCACGAGAGCTACATCAAGAAGTCCGCCGGTTGATTTGCTTGCAGTACCGAAAATAATTCCTTCGCTGTAGTTGTCGAAAATCTTAGTTACCTGCATGACGGCAACGTTTAATTTTTCCCTGTCGAGAATACTCCCGTCAATATCCCTTATCGCTTCGCCCTCACCGTAGATTAGATAGAGATCTCCAATGTTCACTCCGAGAAGCGAACCTTTATTGATTCTGATGTCCTTTCCGTTTACGCCGATAACCTGTGCCGATTCGCCGACAATCTGCTCACGGATTTTATTGGCTAAATGTCGTGTTGCCAGAGTGATTGCCTGCTGTCTTACGACGTTTTCGGAGGGTCTTGAAGTTGAGGAGTATCCATTTCCGCGAGATTCTCTGGTAGTTTGCTCAATGTCCTGAGTCATTGAGTCGGACCATACGACTTCGCCGGTCGTAGTGTCAGTGAGCTGGGCGTGAATAGTTGCTGAGCCTTTAAGTTTATAAGTGGTGGAGGATTTCGAGCTGCTGGTTTCAATATTACCCATGCTGAGTTTAGTTACAGAGCCCTGAATGAGGTACTGACAGTTAAGGAGTCTGCCTATTCTTACGGCACTGTTGGGGTCAATAAGACCTGACATACTTATACGCTGTTCCCTGAAAACGTCCTCAATGCGTCTTCTTTCAATGACCGAGATACTTCTTGTTTTGACCATTACTTCGGTGAAGATGTCGTTTGCTGAGGCCACGTCCTGAGCGGAGGCGTAAGGGGTTGAGCTGTCGAAAGGCATTACTGCAATTCTGACAATCTCATTAGTGTTAGCGGCAAAAGCGGAACGCGCAAAAACTGCTATGAGAATTAGTGATAACAGCGAAGACTTTTTTATCATGAAGCGACTTCCCCTTCTGAAATTTTGTAGAATTAAAACAATTAGGATTTATTGATTGGTATTATACTCTATTTTTCATAGTCTTCACAATATTGCTACAAAAGAACATCAAGAAACTATATAATCGGAGCAATACTGCACGGCCCGTCCTCCCAAATATTCGCAGACCCGTCAGCCGTATTCAGAGTCTCGGCCAGCTTAATAAATCTTCGAGCTGCTTCACCGGCACTCCATTCCCCTGTTAAAGTTTCATACGCATTCCGGCCAAGTTCAGCTATTCTCACGGGTTCACGGAGCAATTCCGAAACCTTCACAGTCAAGTCATTAATATCCTTGTTACGGAATATCAGGCCGTTCTTACCGTTCTTAATCAGGTACGGAACTGCCCCGATCTTATCGCCGGCGGCTACTGCACACCCGCTGCCCATTGCCTCATTCAGAACAGCTCCCCAGCCTTCGCCCCTGTCTGAAGTAAACAGGAATATCTGAGATGCCTCCATTTCCATGAGAACTTGTTCCGCTGGAACTGCTTCGGTAAGTTCCACACAGTCTTGAAGGTTAAGGGAAGTTACCATTTCTGATATGACACTGTGAAGTTCACCTGAACCAATCATCTTCATGTTAAATTTAATTCCCATTTCGCGCAGATTCTTTGCCAGCATTACAGCTAATTCCGGGTGCTTCCATTCGAGAAATCTGCCGGCCCACAATATGCTTCCATGTTTTTTGAGCGACATAACTTCATCGAAGTTATCATACTTTTTGTTTTCGGGAAAATATCCCCAGCGGTAAGCCTTTCCCCTGAATAATCCGCATACGCTGTAATCCCACGCCGTAAATGCACCTGAACATAGCAGGTAAAATTTTGAGGTTAGCTTCTTTGCTTCGCGCCTTCCGCCTGAAAAAATACAATACTTCATAAACCTTACTGTATCCCTCCATAGCGACCCCTTAAAGAAACGTTCCGAGAAAAGAAACGTTATTTTGTTATTCTTCAGCCTGTTCCTGACACATGAAATTGAACCTGACGGCATTCCGCCGACAATTACACACTCAGCTTCATCTATCATTCTCTGAGCCTCGCTCATTGCAGACGGACTCTCATAGGCTCTGAATACGCACGGTTCATAATTCATATCATGATAACCTATTGCAAGTCTTTTCTGGTTGAACGGCGTGAATGCTACGAATGCGTAATCGTCACCGTAGATTTTAATGAACTCATCAGCTAATACTTTCTGATGATGGTTGAAATAATTAGAGGCGAAGACAAGTTTCATAATTGACTGCTCCTTCACATAAACTAGGAATAATATATATAATATCATCATGGAAAAATTGAACCGCACATTCTATCTCAGAGATGCCTGCTCTGTAGCACATGACCTCATAGGGAAAATACTCGTTCACGAATCGCCCGAAGGCAGAACGTCAGGAATAATTGTTGAGGCAGAAGCCTACAGAGGCCCGGAGGACAAAGCCGCCCACAGCTACAACGGCAAGCGCACCTCACGCACCGAAATCATGTACCACGAGGGCGGACTGTCATACGTCTACATGATTTATGGAATGTATTACTGTTTCAACGTTACCGCAAGTTCAGCCGGAAAACCTGAAGCTGTATTAATCCGCGCGCTCGAACCCCTTGAAGGTATCCCCTTAATGTACGAAAGGCGGAACACAAAACGCCTCGTTAATCTCTGTAACGGGCCCGGAAAATTATGCAGGGCAATGGGAATTTCAAAGGAGCATTACGGTATTGACCTTTGCGGAAATATCTTGTTCATCACAGAAGGAAAGAATGATTTTCGTGTAAGCACCTCCGAAAGAATCAATATTGATTACGCGGAGGAGTGCAGGAATTTTCAATGGCGTTACTTTACTGAAGGCAGTAAATTCGTCTCAAAGGCAAAATCATGACCACCGGCATAGCCGGTGGTTTGCTCAGCCCTAGAAGGGCATGTTACCGGCAGCCCTGGACGGGCTCTGAATGACTTTCAGTTGCACCTCTTTTACTGGCTACCCCTAAAGGGGTTTATCTTCTGCCTCCT
>JAFUYQ010000005.1 GCA_017470485.1 Synergistaceae bacterium | reverse complement strand
GTTCGAAAGATACCGAAAACAAAAATTGAGGAGCTAGAAAAGGCAGTGGGAGAAAGTCTGAGTAAGCTAAAACGATTGGATGCAGTGGGCTGGTTCAGACATTGTGGTTATTCTTCATAATTATGGAATTTGCTATAATATGCCGATGAGGTTTTTCATTTATGCGGCGAAGCTCTACGAGAAGTATATCGCAGGGAGCGATTATTATCAGTACAGCAGTGTTTTGCAGACGGCACCGCGTCCGAAGTGTATATGTTTCTACAACGGCACGGCTAATCAGCCTGAGAGGAAAATTCTGAGGTTAAGCGAGGCTTTCGGCGGTGAGGGCGATATTGAAGTTGTTGTAACAATGCTGAACATCAATTACGGTAAGAATAAAGCCTTGATGGAAGCATGTAAACCGCTGAATGAATATTCGTGGCTGGTTGACGCAATCAGGAAGTACCAGAAGGAATTGGGGAATATTGAATTTGCGGTTGACAGGGCTATCGGTGAAATGCCGGAAGATTTTCTCATCAAGAGATTTCTGTTGCTGAACAAAGCGGAGGTGAAAGGAATGTTTCTTACGGAGTATGACCAGAATAAGGTTTTGGAGCAGGAACGCAGGGACAGTATCAAGTATGGGATTGCTAAGGGGCTTGAGCGCGGTATGAAGCAGGCTAATGAGCGTGTCGCAGTAGATATGCTCAAGGATAACTACCCGCTCATGGCAATCACGAAAATCAGTCAGCTCTCAGAAGACGCAATCCGGAAAATCGCTGACAAAATCGGCGTAACACTGGCATAATCAGGAAAGGTGGCACTAATTTATTACTAAATGGAAAATTTCGACACACTCATAATCGGAGGAGGCCCTGCCGGATTAATGGCCGCTATTAGAGCCTCATCGCTCCGTCAAAAAACCGTAATCGTTGAAAAAAATCACTCGCTCGGCGAAAAATTACTCCTCTCAGGCAGAGGACGCTGCAACTTCACAAACGCTGAGTCCGATATGGACGTGTTCATTTCGCGTTACGGCCAGAACGGTAAATTCCTCTACTCGGCGTTCAGCAGGTTCGGCCCCCTCAGAACCCGTGAATACTTCAGCTCCATCGGCGTTAAATTTATCGAGGAACGCGGTAAACGAATCTTCCCGAAAGAAGGCGGAAGCCAGCGTGTACTTGACGCACTTCTCATGCAGTGCCGAAAATATAACGTCAAAATCATGCGCTCAACTCCTGTTAAATCCATCAAGTTCAAAGACGGCCGTATTGATTACATCATCACTGACGATAACGAATATTCAGCCGGAAAATACATCATCGCTACCGGCGGAAAATCTTACCCCAAAACAGGCTCAACCGGCGACGGCTACGAGTTCGCGCGGAGGGCTGGACACACAGTAACTTCGCTTTACCCTTCGCTCGTCCCCGTAAGAACTCGTGAGACATGGCCGAAATTAGCCAGCGGCTGCAACCTCAGAAATGTCCGCGTTACAGTCCTTGTTGACGGTGAGAAAGTTACGGAGCGTTTCGGCGAAATGGAGTTCACTAACTTCGGCGTAAGCGGCCCTATCATCATGGAGCTTAGTCAATTCGTCCCGGACTGGATAACGCATGAGGACGGCTCGGAAGCTGAGCTTCAGTTTTCGCTCGACATGAAACCGACATTAACTAACGAAATCTTAACCGCCCGAATCAAACGGGACATCGCTAAACATTCAGGGCATGGAAGATTTCACGGCCTAATCCGCTCATTAGTACCGGCTAAAATGGTTCGTCTAATCCTCGAACTGTCGGACGTTCCGGAGGACAAGCCGACCGATTACATGAGCGATGAGGAAATTGCGGCGACAGTCAGACTCCTCAAGGACATCAGAATGAACATCAACGGCCTCTGGAGCTTCAACAACGCAATGGTTACACGGGGAGGCGTTAGCCTCAAGGAGGTTGACCCTTCGACAATGCGGTCAAAACTCTGTGATAATCTTTATTTCGCTGGTGAAATACTGGACTTGAACGGCCCATCAGGAGGTTTCAATCTTCAAGTCTGCTGGTCAACTGGATACATAGCAGGGAGCGTGAATTAATATAATGTTATTGGTTATTGATACCGGCAACACTACAACAGCAGCAGGAATTTACGACAAGGACGAACTCATAGCACACTGGAGGCTCTCATCAATTCTCAGGACTCATGACGAACTCGGAATTTACCTTCTCAATCTCATAGGTACTGAGGGCATAAAACCGTCTGACATTAAGGGCGCGGCATTCGCGAGCGTAGTACCGTTCCTTGATTTTCCGATGGCTGAGGCGATAAAGAAATATTTTTCCTTAACTCCCCTTCAGGTCAACGCCTCAACCGATACAGGAATGGAGATTCTCTGCCGTAACCCCCGTGAAGTCGGCGCGGACAGAATCGTTAATGCTCTAGCCGGTCGTGAGAAGTACGGTTCGCCGCTGATAGTTGCGGATTACGGGACGGCGATAACGTTTGACGTTGTTTCGCCGGAAGGAGCTTACATGGGCGGAGCGATTGCGCCGGGCTTGAACTCATCTGTTTCGGCTCTTTTCTCGAAAGCCGCCAAACTCCCTCAGGTCGCTTTGAACATTCCTGAGAGTGTCATAGGCCGCAGCACAGAGGAGGCCATACAGTCGGGAATACTTTTCGGGAACGCCGGACTAACCGACAGAATCATCGACATGATTCACGCCGAGAAGGGCATGGAGGGCGCAAGGGTCATAGCCACCGGCGGCCATGCCGGATTAATGGCGAAGGTTTCTGAACGTATTGATGTTGTCGATAAGTGGCTTACTCTTGAGGGATTGAAGATGATTTTCGAGAGGGTGAACGGTTGAGGATAGGCGGTATCGAATTATCAGGGAGATTATTTCTCGCTCCTCTTGCCGGAATAACGACACTTCCAGTCCGTGAGTTTTTCTTTGAGCATGGGGCGGCGTTGACTCACACCGAGATGATTAGCTGTGCCGGACTGATTCGGGACAACGAAAAGACCTTCGACATGCTTTCAGTCTCGGAACGTGAGGGGCCTTTAGTGGTTCAGCTGTTCGCGAATGATTCTGATGTTTTAGTTTCGGGCGGTGAAGTTGCGCTTGAGAGGTGCGGGAAATTTTCGGCGTTCGGAATCAACATGGCCTGCCCCATGCCTAAAATCACTAAGAACGGCTCAGGTTCAGCGATTTTAAGGAAGCCCTCATTGGCCAAAGACATGACTCGAAAACTGAAGTCATTAGGACTGCCTGTGTGGGTAAAGATTCGTAGGCTTGAGAATGATGATGAGACGTTGAGATTTGCGGAAGGATTAATTGCGTCTGGGGCAGATAACGTCTGTATTCATGGCCGTACAGCCTCACAGCGTTATGAAGGCATAGCCGACCGTTCGATTATTGCTAAATTAGCACGTGAGTTTCCCCGAATGATTAGTGCCAGCGGTGATGTTAGGACTGTGAATGATATAAATGACTATTTATCTATGGGCTGCGAAGGTGTTATGATTGCAAGGGGAGCTTTCAGTAATCCTTTTATGTTTGAGGAGTTTGAGGGCCGTTTCAGAACCCGTGATGAAAAAATCGGAGAGCTTGTAAACTTTTCACGCAGGGCTGACGAAATTTCAGGTGGACACAAAGCACTTGTCCTGATGAAAAGATTTGCAGGGAGCATTCTGAAATTTGAGCAGGGTTCGGCGGAATTAAGACGGCTGGCGATGGTTTCTGAAAGCCTCGACGAAATCATTAACATTTTGAGCAGGAGGAATTTATAATGAAAGAGTTTGTAGAGTTTATACCGACAGGAATTTGCAGCAGGAAGATAACATTTGAGCTTGACAATGGAAAGATACACAATCTGAATTTTCACGGGGGCTGTCCCGGCAATCTGACAGCAATATCAACGCTTCTTGAAGGTTCTGACGCTGTTAAAACCGCCCGGCTCTTACGCGGAAACCAGTGCAGAGACAAAGGTACTTCATGCGCCGACCAGTTAGCAATCGCTATCGAGCAGGCAATGAATCTCGATACTGAACACAGGAAAGCCTCATGAAAATTGATACACGTTACAGAAGCATGTGGGACGAACTCCCCGTGAAGTATGAGGGGAGAATCCCTGAGACAAAAGAGGAGCTTGAGGATTTCAGGGACGCGGCTCAGGCGAGCATGGACGACGCATTGATGAAGACCATTGACGCTCACAACGAATCAATGAAGCGTGCGACCGAACTCAGACAGAAAACTCAGCGGAAAAAAGAACTGGAGCAGAAAATTATTGAACAGCGCGAAAGGCAGCATGAAATTTTTGAGGCTGAGGCAGTAAAAGCTATTAAAAGGAGAAAACATGCTATAATCATTGCATGACAATAAAAACAAAAATATTCATGACTTTGACGTGAACCTGATGCGTTAATAAATCTCTGAAGGAGTCAGGGCGTAAGGGTTTCACTACATATTGTGATATATCAGGCTTGGGAGAGCGGAAGGTTTTCCTGAGCCTGTTTTTATTGTCTCAATTTTCAATCAATCAAAACTTTACAAAATAGGAGGTATTTTTCATTATGGAAGAGCTGTTAAAACTGGTATCAGACGCTAACGGCTTTCTATGGGGTACAAGTTTCCTGATTCCGCTTCTCTGCGGTACGGGGCTTTACTTCACGCTTCGGCTCGGTTTCGTCCAGATAAGCAAGTTCGGGACAGCCTGCCGGAAACTTTTCGGGAACTTCTCGCTCTTCGGGGAAGCCGCCGGAGCGCACGGCATGACATCATTCCAAGCTCTGGCGACAGCGATAGCGGCGCAGGTAGGGACGGGCAACCTTGCCGGCGCAATGACCGCTCTTGTGTCAGGAGGGCCGGGAGCGATTTTCTGGATGTGGGTGGCCGCCTTCTTCGGAATGGCGACTAATTTTGCGGAAGCCTGCCTCGCCCAGCTTTACAAGGAGAAAGACGAGACAGGTCATGTAGTCGGCGGGCCAGCGTATTACATTTCGAGAGGATTGGGCAATAATCCTTTCTCGAAATTCCTCGCCGGCTTTTTCGCCGTATCCATAATACTAGCACTCGGCTTCATGGGCAACATGGTACAGGCTAACTCCATCAGCGACGCTTTTAACGGAGCGTTCGGCTGGGACGTTAAAATCATCGGCGCGGTACTCGCTGTCGTGGCAGGATTGATTTTCATCGGCGGCGTTAAGCGTATCGCCTCCGTAACCGAAAAACTCGTCCCCATTATGGCGATTCTCTACATCGTTGTCGGCCTCGCTTTAATCATCATGAACATTCATCATCTTCCGGCAGTCTTCGGTGAGATATTCGCATGTGCGTTCGCTCCCAAAGCTGTTTGGGGAGGAATGGCCGGTGTCGCCGTAGCTCAGGCCGCCCGTTACGGAATCGCGCGCGGACTCTTCTCGAACGAGGCCGGTATGGGGTCAACTCCTCATGCCCACGCCGTAGCAAATGTCGCTCACCCCGTTGAACAGGGCGTACTCGGAATCATCGCCGTGTTCATTGATACTTTTGTCGTTCTGAACATCACAGTATTCACCGTAATGAGTTCGGGAGTCCTCGACAACAATTTCGTTGAGGGCGGAGCGAACCTTAGAGGTATCTCACTGGTTCAGGCCGCTTTCGCCGAACACTTCTTGGGGTCATGGGGTTATCCGTTCATAGCGGTATGTCTGCTTTTCTTCGCTTTCTCAACCGTCATAGGCTGGTACTATTTCGGCGAGAGCAACATACGCTATCTTTTCGGGGCTAAGGCTTTACTGCCCTATCAGATTCTCGTGATGGCGTTCATATTCACGGGCAGCGTACTCAAGATTGATCTGGTCTGGGAACTCTCGGACTTCTTCAACGGAATAATGGTAATCCCGAACTTAATCGCTATATTGTTCCTCAGCAATAAGGTAGCTAGGCTTCTCAAGGAATACAATGAGGGAAAGCCTTACGACCAGCAGGGATTCCTTAACGGCTAAAGTTTTAGTGCCGCTTTCGTAATCGAGGGCGGCATAATTTCAGTAACAATAAATATTATACTTTCGTTGGCGGTTTGATATAATCTCGCCATACCCTGAGCGAAGGACAGAGGAGAGATATGCGGAAAGCATACGCCGAAGGGGCAAGCTACAGCGAAACTCTCAGGCAAATGTACTCTGTACCGGACAGGACTTCTGAAGCCGCTGCTTTATGGCAACAGATGAGGAAAGTTCGAGGAGGGTTAAAAAATTAATGTACAGTCTCATCACAAACAATGCGGAACTTCACCACAGCGTTAAATCAGGCGAATACATAGAGGGTTCAGCCCTTGATGTTCTGATTCGCGTGCGCAGTCTCGTGCATTCGGGCAGTATAGTTTTAACCCATACCCTTTGCGGAAATCTCAGGCCGAATCATCAGCCCTTCAGATCTGTAATCGTTGATGAAATTCAAGGGCCTGTTGATTTGGATTCCCTCTCGGTTATCGAGTCTGCCGTAAACGTTTACCAGTCCTCGCCGTTAATCACTCCTGATGAGCTTGATGACGGAAGACGGAATGATTACGCTTACATTGACGCTGAACTAATGAGGGAAAGTTTGAAGCATTACGGATTGATGAAAGGCGAAAATCTCTGTAACGCTTCATCGTTATTAGTGAAGGAGGTATAAAGTAATGAAACTTGAACTACACAGGCTTAAAGTAAAAGGCTTGAAGTTCGGAGAGAAAACAGGCTTTGAGAACGGCATACTCACCGTCAGCAAGGCCGAAATTCTCGCGCTCGTATCGGAAGATCCTCTGCTCGGAAAAAATATTGATGTCGATATCGCCATGCCGGGCGAGGAAACAAGAATTATGCCCGTCAAAGATGTCATTGAGCCGAGATGGAAGATTTCGGGAAAAGGTCAGGTATTTCCTGGAATGCTCAGCGATGTCGAGACGGTCGGCGAAGGCCAGACATTAGTACTCTCAGGTTGCGCAGTCTTAACAGCCGGAAAGCTCGTCCGCTTTCAAGAGGGTATCATCGACATGTCAGGAGTCGGCTCGGATTACACGCCCTACTCGAAGACATGCAATGTCGTGTTAGTCCTTGAGCCTTCAGATCCTAATATGGACAAGCATGACTATGAGGCCGCCTGCCGAATCGCAGGACTCAAAACAGCCGCTTACCTCGCTAAATCATGCGCAGGGTGCAAGGCCGATACCGTTGAGGTCTACGAACGCCCGACAATCCGTGAGGCCATGAACTCGTATCCCGAACTCCCGAAAGTCGGATACATCTACATGCTCCAGACTCAAGGACTGCTTCATGACACGTACCTTTACGGCGTTGACGTTAAGCGCATACTGCCGACAATCATTTCACCGCTTGAAGTCATGGACGGTGCTATCGTTTCGGGGAACTGCGTTTCAGCGTGCGACAAGAACAGCACTTACTCACATCTCAACAACCCAGTTATCGCCGACATGCTCAAACGTCATGGAAAGGATTTCAACTTCGTGGCCTGTATCGTAACCAATGAGAATGTTACTCTGGCCGACAAGCGCAGAAGCTCATCTTATGCCGCGAAACTTGCCTCAATGTTAGGGCTTGACGGTGTCGTAATCACTGAGGAAGGTTTCGGGAATCCTGACGCTGACCTCATTATGAACTGCCGGAAGTGCGAACAGCTCGGTATCAAGACCGCCCTTCTAACGGACGAATATGCCGGTCAGGACGGCGCAAGCCAGTCATTAGCAGACTCATGCCCCGAAGGAAACGCTTGTGTTACCGCCGGAAATGCCAATGAGGTAATTCATCTTCCGGCCATGAAGAAGGTAATCGGTTTCGCTGAGGAAGCTAACGTTATCGCAGGAGGCTGGAACGGCTCACTCGCCGATGACGGTACAATAACGGTTGAGCTTCAGGCCATCACTGGCGCAACAAGTGAACTAGGCTATACGAAGCTCGGAGCATACACACTTTAGGAGGTGAGAAAAATGGCATTCAGAATAGTACACTACATTAACCAGTTTTACGCAGGGATAGGCGGCGAGGAGAAAGCTGATTACACTCCCGAAATCCGCGCCGGTGTCGTAGGGCCCGGAATGGCTCTCAAAGGAGCGTTCAAGGGCGAGGCCGAAATCGTTGCAACAGTAATTTGCGGAGACTCATACTTTGCCTCAAACATGGACAAGGCTACCGCTGACATTCTCGCGATGATTAAGGAATACAAGCCTGACGCTTTCATCGCAGGGCCGGCGTTCAACGCTGGACGTTACGGAACGGCTTGCGGTGCGATGTGCGACGCGGTGTCAAAGGAGTTCGGAATCCCCGTAATCTCAGGAATGTACCCCGAAAATCCCGGCGTTGAGATGTACAAGAAATCGGCGTGGATAATCGAGACTCCCGACAGTGCCGCAGGAATGAGAAAGGCTGTTCCGGCGATGGCTAAACTCGCTCTGAAACTCCTTAAAGGCGAGGCGTTAGGAAGTCCGTCAGAGGAAGGCTACATTGAGCGCGGTATCCGCAAAAATATGTTCTACGAGAAGTTAGCGGCTGAAAGGTGCGTTGACATGTTCGTTGCGAAACTGAAGGGCGAAACTTTCGGGACTGAATACAAAATGCCCGTGTTCGACAGAGTAGACCCTCAGCCGGCAGTTAAGGACATGAAGAACGCCGTCATCGCCCTCGTAACTTCAGGCGGTATCTGCCCGAAAGGCAACCCCGACCACATCGAGGCATCAAGCGCAAGTAAGTTCGGCGAGTACGACATAACGGGTGTCAACGACCTTACGAGCGAGACTTACTGCACCGCTCACGGAGGGTATGACGCTACATACGCGGATCAGGACGCTGACAGGGTGCTGCCTGTGGACGTTCTGAGGGACTTGGAGCGCGAAGGGGTAATCGGGAAACTTCATAACAAGTTCTACACCACTGTAGGCAACGGAACATCTGTCGCTAACGCCAAGAAGTTCGGAGCGGAAATAGTGAACAGGCTTGTGAATGACGGAGTAACTGCGGTAATTCTCACATCGACCTGAGGAACATGCACTCGTTGCGGTGCAACGATGGTCAAGGAAATTGAGCGCAAACTTCCGGTAGTTCACATGTGCACAATAGTGCCGATCTCGCAGACAGTCGGAGCAAACAGAATCGTTCCGACAATCGCAATCCCTCACCCTCTTGGGAATCCCTCAAAGACTCCTGAGGAGGAAAAAGCATTAAGAAGGGGACTCGTTGAAAGAGCATTGAAGGCTCTCCAGACGGAAATAACAGAACAGACAGTGTTCACTGAGTAAAAAAATTTCCCTCCCTTATAAAAACGGGAGGGATTATTTTTGACACGATTAATCATTGCATGTAAAATATTCTCCGCTTTAATTTCAAGGAAAGGAGACTCGCAGAAATGATAAAGACATTCACATTAACACTCGCACTACGTTACTGCACTGCGAATCTCCGGAGTGCGTCATTGTAACGTCATCATCAGAAACATCACTAAGAGTTCAAGAAAACAAGCGCCGGGATTCTGAAAAAAATAAAAATTTTTCAGACCCGGTTTTTTTGTCAGGAGGAGTAATTTAAGAATGAACAGAGTAAAAATATTCGACACAACATTAAGGGACGGGGAGCAGTCGCCCGGCTGCAGCATGAATCTCAGCGAGAAAATCGTCATGGCCAAACAGCTTGAGAAACTCGGAGTTGACATCATCGAGGCCGGTTTCGCAATCGCTTCGCCGATGGACTTCAAGAGCATTCAGGCTATCGCCGGAGCTGCCCCCAACTGCACAATCGCAAGCCTCGCACGCGCCAACACCCGTGATATTGACGCGGCTTGGGAGGCAGTTAAGGAAGCGAAGAAGCCCCGTATTCACGTCTTCATAGCGACAAGCGATGTTCACATGCAGTACAAACTCAGAATGACCCGTGAACAGGTACTCCAGACGATAACTGAAATGGTTTCATACGCTAAGTCAAAGTGCGATGACATTGAGTTTTCGGCGGAAGACGCTTCACGTTCGGACAGGGAATTTCTCGCTCAGGCATTCAGCAACGCCATAGCCGCCGGTGCAAACACAATCAACGTTCCCGACACGGTGGGCTACTCGACACCGCAGGAAATGGGCGAACTGATTGCCTACCTCCGCGAACATGTTGAAGGTATTAACAGCGTTGATATATCCGTTCACTGCCATAACGATTTGGGAATGGGCGTGGCTAATTCGCTCGCCTGCGTCAAAGCCGGAGCGACTCAAGTTGAATGCACCGTCAACGGAATCGGCGAGCGTGCCGGTAACGCAAGCCTTGAGGAAATCGTAATGGCGATTAGGACGAGGAGAGATTTCTACGAGGCCGACACGAACATTAACACGAGAGAGATTTACCGTTCGAGCAGACTGTTAAGCAACATCATAGGCGTTTCAATTTCGCCCACAAAGCCGATAGTCGGCGCAAATGCTTTCGCACACGAGGCCGGCATTCACCAGCACGGAATGATAACGAACGCTCAGACCTACGAGATAATGAACCCTGACGAAATCGGAGTGCCTCACAGAGCGTTAGTTCTTGGCAAACATTCCGGCAAACACGCAATCCGTGAACGCCTCGAATCAATGGGCTATGAGATTCCAGATGATGAACTTGAAGACATATTCACGAGGTTCAAGAAACTTGCCGACGAAAAGAAGACCATCACAAGCTCAGACCTTGAGGCATTGACGCTCCACAGGTCAAAGATTACGCGCCCTGAGGAAAGCACAGCGTCAACATGCAAACTTATCAGCCACTCGATAACGTCAGGCAGCGATATTCCGAAGATTTCTTATGTGAAACTCAGCAGGGACAATAACGTTCTTGAGGGTGTCGAGTACGGCGCAGGGCCTCTTGACGCGGCGTTCAAGGCCGTGAACAAAATGCTCGGCGTTGACGCAAGACTTGAGGATTTCAGCGTAAGGGCTGTAACTGAGGGCGAGGACTCAATCGGTGAGGCTGTCGTTAAGATTTCCAGCGCGTCAACCGGCGAGATGTACACGGGCTCAGGAATAAGCACTGACATCGTTGAAGCGTCATTGCAGGCGTACTTGAGCGGTATCAACAAGATGTTTGAGGCAGGAGAATAAATTAATCAATTCCCCTCCGGCTCAAAACTGGAGGGGGCTTTTCATGATTTCCCACAGCTTGACGAACTCAAAATCAAAACATATACTTTGCAAAATTCAAATTTGCAGTGAGGTATTATTATCAGGTGCTAAAAGATAAGCCGACACGAAAATTACGTCAGGACAGACTCGCAGAAATAATCGAATCTAATCCCATGATTACGGACAACGAATTAGCCTCATGTCTGAATGTCAGCGTCTCTACCGTCAGGCTTGACCGCGCTTTGATGGGCGTTCCAGAACTGCGCGAACGTATACGCTCAATGGCTCAGGACGCTATGAGCAAGCTGCGTTCACTCAGTCCCGGCGAAGTCATCGGCGACCTCCTCGAACTTGAGCCGGACAAATGGGCACTATCCGTCCTCAAAACTGCTAAGGATATGGCTTTCCGTTTCACAGACATAGTGAGCGACAATTACATTTACGCTCAGGCAGGCTCAATCGCTGTCGCTGTCATCAATGCCGCACAGGTCATAATCGGTTCAATGCGCGGACACTACAGAGGCCATGCCCATGTCGGAGATGTTCTCATTGCGCGCGCTAAAGTCGGCGTGAACCATGAGGGCAAAAAAATAGTCAGCGTCCGCACCAGAGCAGGAGACAGAGAAATTTTCGTGGGGCGTTTCATCATTGAAGTTCTTGACCAGAAAGAAGGTGAATAAATTTGAGTGAAAAAATTACAATAGCACTTGACGCTATGGGCGGAGACAATGCACCCTCCGAAATCTGCAAAGGCGCAGTATCCGCGTGCAAAGAATTTGACGACATAGAGATTATTCTCACAGGAGACACCGAAAAAATTAAAGCCTGTCTCGAACCTCACCCAAGAATACACATTGAACACGCAAGCGAGATTATTGACCCCGATGAACACCCTGCCAATGCCATACGGAAAAAGAAAGATTCAAGCCTTCGTGTCGCTATGGAAATGGTAAGGCGCGGCGATGCTCAGGGCTGTATCAGCGCAGGAAGCACCGGCGCAATCGTGGCCGGAGGCGTTCTCGTTGTCGGGAGAATTGATGGCATCGACAGACCGGCATTAGGCATTCCAGTCCCGTCAATCGAGAAACCTTCGTTCATGCTCGATGTCGGCGCAACAGTCAGGTGCAAACCCGAAAATTTATTGCAGTTCGCCCTCATGGGAAGCGTCTATTCACGGAAAATAATGAATGTCGCTAACCCTGAAATAAAGCTGCTCTCGAACGGCACTGAGGAGATTAAAGGCGATGATACCGTCCTCGCCGCAAGAGAACTAATTGAGGCAAAAGGAAGCCTCAATTTCGGCGGCTATGTCGAGGGCAATGATGTAGTGTTCGGGAAATGTGATGTCATAGTCTGCGACGGTTTCAACGGCAATATAGCCCTCAAACTCGCTGAAGGTATCATGCAGGGTCTGAAGTCATTGCTTGTCGATGAGGTTAAAGGCTCATTGACCGCGAAAGCAGGAATGCTTCTTCTCGCGCCGGTCATTAAAAAATTATGGTCGCGCTTCAATTACGAGAAGTACGGCGGTACTCCGCTGCTTGGCGTTAAAGGTGCTGTGCTTAAGGCTCACGGGCGTTCAAAATCGCCGGCCATAGTCAGCGCGGTTTCAGCCGCCAGAAAATTCATAGCAGAAGACGGAACATCACAGATTAACCGTGAAATATAGAGAGGTGAAACAATGATGTTATTAAGAGAAGATAACCGAATTTGCAAATTGCTCGGCACTAAATATCCGCTGATTCAGGGCGGAATGGCTTGGGTCGCTAACGCAGAACTTGCCGCCGCCGTGAGCAATGCAGGAGGACTCGGAGTAATTGCGGCAGCAGCAACTCCCCCCGAAATCCTCGAACAGGAAATAATTAAAGCTAAAAAACTCATTGAGCCGGGTAAACCTTTCGGCCTCAACATAATGTTAATGTCCCCGACTGCGGAAAGCGCACTCGAAGTCGCCGTTAAACACCGCGTCCCCGTAGTTACGACCGGCGCAGGCAGTCCCGGAAAATTCCTCGAACGCCTCAAGCCGATAGGTACAATCGTCATTCCTGTAGTCGCCTCAGTAGCTCAGGCAAGAAGAGTCGAGAAACAGGGGGCTGATGCAGTAGTCGCTGAAGGAATGGAGGCAGGAGGACACATCGGTGAACTCACTACAATGGTGCTTACTCCTCAAATCTCTCAGGCCGTAAAAATTCCTGTGGTCTGTGCCGGAGGAGTTGCGGACGGGCGCGGAGTTGTAGCGGCTTTCGCGCTTGGTGCTGAGGGCGTTCAGGTCGGTACGAGATTCATATGCTGTGAGGAATGCACTGTTCACGCTAACTACAAGAAAGCTGTCGTTGACGCACGGGACAGAAGCACAGCCATCACCGGCCAGTCATTAGGCCACCCAGTAAGATGTCTCAGGAACAAATTAACCGCTGAATTTGAACGCCTCGAACACGAAAACGCTCCGGCTTCGGAGATTGAGGCTTTAGGAACAGGGAAGTTAAGGGCGGCAGTTGTTGACGGCGATACCGAATGGGGTTCGTTAATGGCCGGTCAGAGCGCGGCTATGGTCAATGACATTCTGCCGGCAAAAACTATCATCGAGAAAATGTTTAATGATGCCGAAAAAATATTGTCGTCAGTCGGCGAGGTGAAAGCATGAGTTACGCTTTTGTTTTTCCGGGTCAGGGTTCACAGTCCGTCGGAATGGGAAAGGGAATCTATGACGCTTTCCCATGCGCTAAAAACGTTTTTGATGAGGCCGATGACGCTTTATCATTTCATCTTACCCGTTTGATGTTCGAGGGTGATGAAGCTGAACTGACGCTCACCAAGAACGCACAGCCTGCAATTATGACGGTGAGCATTGCGGCACTTAGAGTCCTTACTGAGGCAATGGGCGCGGAGATTTCACCCGTCTGCATGGCCGGACACAGCTTGGGCGAATACACGGCGTTATGCGCGTCAGGAGTGGTTGACTTCGCTGACGCTGTCCGCCTCGTCCGCAACAGAGGCGCATTCATGCAGGAGGCCGTCCCCGAAGGTCAGGGAGGCATGGCCGCGTTAATCGGCGCGAGTCATGATGACGCTGTGAAACTCTGCGAGTCTGTCGCTCCGAACGGCGAAGTCAGTCCTGCTAACTTCAACTGTCCCGGTCAGGTAGTTATTTCGGGAATGACCGAGTTGGTTGACGCTGCCATAGCAAACGCAAAATCATTCGGCATAAAACGCGCCGTTAAACTCAGCGTCAGCGCACCTTTCCACAGCCGTTACATGAAGCCTGCCGCCGACAAACTCAAACTTGAGTTCGCAAAAATTTCGTGGCATGAAGCAAAATTCCCAGTAATCGCCAACGTCAGCGCAAAGCCCGTAAAATCTCCCGATGAGATTCAGAAGAGTCTCTATGAGCAGACGTTCAGCCCTGTTTTATGGGAAGACTCGGTCGCTTTCATGACAGATGAAATGAAGATTGACTCTTTCTACGAGATTGGAGCCGGTGAAGTCCTCGCCGGCCTCATCAAGAAATGCCGCAAGGGTATGAATATCCTTTCAGCCGGAACTCCTGAGAAACTCGAAGAACTCCGCGCAAAACTGGAGGCTTAAATCATGTTAGCACTCGTTACAGGAGCGTCAAAAGGAATCGGACGCGCTATAACTCTCGAACTCGCTAAAAACGGATTCGATGTCGCCATAAATTACAACAGAAGCGAAAATGACGCTTTATCCCTCCGTGATGAAGTCTTGAAGCTGGGTGTCAATGCTGAAATCTTCAAAGCTGATGTCAGCGTTCAGGAGGAGGCCGCGAAAATGTTTGCCGATGTAAAAGCATCACCGTTCGGCGGAACTGTCAGCGTCCTCGTGAACAACGCAGGAATTACCCGTGATACCCTCCTCATGAGAATGAAGCCCGATGACTGGTTAAGCGTCATTAACACGAACTTGAATGCCGCATTTTACTGCACTCAGCTCGCTGTTAAGGACATGGCTAAAGCACGCTACGGACGGATAATAAGCATTTCTTCAGTTGTCGGATTAATCGGAAATGCAGGACAGTGCAACTATTCCGCGTCAAAAGCTGGTATAATCGGTTTCACGAAATCCGTTGCCCGTGAGTACGCCGGACGCGGAATCACTGCGAACGCAATCGCACCGGGCTTTATAGATACGTCAATGACTGATATACTGAAGCCCGAAGTGAAAGCCGAAATCCTGAAGTCAATACCGGCAGGACGAATCGGAGACGCTGAGGAAGTCGCAAGAGCCGTTGCGTTCTTTGCGTCAGAGAAAAGCTCATACATTACCGGTCAGGTTCTCGCAGTTGACGGGGGCATGACAATGGTTTAGTATCACTAAGAAGAATTTATCCCTTGAGGGGAGGTGAAGTAACATGACCAAAGATGAAGCAGTAGCAAAACTCAAAGCAATAGTATCAGACCGCCTTGACGTTGAAGCGGATCAGGTTACGCCGGAGAAGTCATTTGTCGAGGATTTAGGAGCTGACTCGCTTGATATAGTCGAACTCATCATGGGAATCGAGGAGGAATTTGACATCGAGATACCTGACGAGGACGCGGAGAAACTTACATCAGTAGGCGAGGCAATGAACTACACGCTCAGCAAAATCGGCGTGGAGGAATAATAAGGCTTTAACATTCAGAGGCCGTTTAACGGGGGAAGGGCTGTTTATCGGTTCTGTCCCCCTGTTTCATATATCAGGAGCGTGAATTTATTTGACACAACATAAACGCAGAGTAGTAGTAACAGGATTAGGCCCTGTAAGTCCTATAGGGTTCGGAAAAAATAATTACTGGCAGGCACTCAGAGACAAAAAGAACGGAATCTCAAGCATTACCACCTTCGACTTGGGCGACTGCCCTGTAACGTTCGGTGCTGAGATTAAGGACTTCGATCCCTCCGTCTACATGCCCGGAAAAGAAGCTAAACGTTCCGACAGAGCTATTCAGTTCGCCGTTGCCGCTGCCAAAATGGCAGTAGAAGATTCAGGACTCGATGTCAAGAGCGTTGACCCTTACAGGCTCGGTGTATACATCGGTACTGGTCAGGGCGGTATCGAAACTTCGTTCAACAACTTCAGGATTATGCTCGAAAAAGGCTCGCGCAGAGTCAGCCCCTACTTCATTCCCATGATGATAAGCAACATGTCCACCGCTTACGTCGCAATCGTTCTCGGCGCAAAAGGCCCCAACCTCTGTGTCGTTACGGCCTGCGCTACATCGCTTCACTCGATGGGCGAGGCTTATCACACGATTGTCCGCGATGACGCTGATGTCATTATCGCAGGAGGCACTGAGGCCGCTTTAAGGGCTATCAGTATCGCAGGGTTCGCCTCAATGAAAGCACTATCAACGCGAAATGATGACCCCCAGCACGCTTCGAGGCCGTTTGACCTTAACCGCGACGGTTTCGTAATGGGCGAGGGCGCAGGAGTTGTAGTCCTTGAGGAACTCGAACACGCATTAGCAAGAGGCGCGCACATTTACGCCGAGTTCACAGGCTACGGGACTTCTTGCGATGCAGGACACATCACCGCCCCAGACCCTGAAGCAAAAGGCGCAGCTTACGCCACCGAAAAGGCAATCTCAATGTCGGGCTGGGAGAAATCTCAAGTCGATTACATCAACGCTCACGGAACTTCAACAGGTCTTAACGACAAGATGGAGGCCGGAATGATTAACCGTGTCTTCGGCGAGGACGCTAAGAAAATCACCGTAACTTCAACAAAATCAATGATAGGTCATTGCTTGGGAGCTGCCGGAGGACTCGAAGTCATTGCGTCAATTCAGGCAATCGAGGAAGGATATATTCACCCGACACTCAACTATGAGACCCCTGACCCCGAATGCGACATCAACATTTCAACCGGCGACGGCGTAAACAGGAAAGTTGACAGACTCTTAGTCAACAGCTTCGGTTTCGGCGGACACAACGGAGTTTTAGCATTTGAGCGTTATGTCAGAGATTAATCTTGAGGCACTGAAGAACAAACAGCGTCTTGACGAACACGAGATTAAATTCCTTGAGGAGGGACTCGGCTATACGTTCGAGGACAAAATGATTCTTGAGGAGGCTCTGTGCCATTCGTCATTCGCAAACGAGTACGGCCTGAACTACAACAACGAGAGACTCGAATTTCTCGGCGATGCCGTACTTGAATTTATAGTTACGCGCACACTGTTCCGAACTTATCCCGATGCCAACGAGGGCGAACTCACCCGAATGCGCTCCGAACTGGTCAGGGCTGATACGCTTTACAGGAAGGCCGACTCCCTCCGCATACCGTATATAGTTCTTCACGGCCATGCAATGAAATCAGGAAGCCTCCCGAAATCCGTAACCGCTAACGCTCTTGAGGCCGTTATCGGGGCGGTGTGCCTTGACGGGGGAATGAGCGCGGCTGAAAGAGTCGTCAAAAAATTATTCCTCAGCGATTCCGAAGAACAGTTCACGGAAAGAGATCCGAAGACGAGTTTGCAGTTATGGCTTCAGGCAAGAGGAATGCCGCTTCCGAAGTATGAGCTTGTGAAAGTTACAGGGCCTTCGCATTCGCCGGAGTTCACTGTGAGGCTTTACATGAGCGGATTTCAGCACGTTGAAACCGACAGAACCAGAAAAGGTGCTGAAGCTAAAGCGGCTTCGTTAATCCTCCGCGATTTGAGGGCTAAATTTGGCGCGTAAACTGGCAGTTTTAATACTAGGAATATTATTTTTAACTGAAGGGGCAGGCTTCTGCGAGGATAAACTTGATGTCGCCGTAACTCACCCGTGGCTTGCCCTTTTAGCCTCTTTTATCGGAGGCCCTGAAGTCAATGTTACCCCCCTGCGAATCTGGAACGCCAACGGCGATTTAGTGATTGCCGAACGCGGAAAGGTTCTCAGGGAGCTTGAGGGCGGTACGAAAATCATCGCGCTTGACGAGAACGACTCGAAATCTGCCGGAATTAAATCACCCGAAAAATTCACAGTGAAATATCTTTACTCGCCCTTCCCCGTAAGCACAAGTTCGCTTTATGACCCTTCAGTTATACCGTTTGTTGCACAAAGAGTTCTGACGGCGTTATCGGAATGGGATTCTCAGAATTACCCTTACTTTCAGAGGAGACTGGCAGAGTTTCAGGCGAGACTGTCTAGTTCAATTCTTGTCGGACAGGTATTGAAGGACGCTCCTGTGTCGGATTTCAGCGGTTCTTCGGGAATATTATTGAGGGCAGCAGGGTGTAAGATTGACAGGCCGAATGATTTGGAGAAATGGCAGAAGGGGAATTTTTCGGGGCTTCGCGAATATCTTGACGATGTTAAAAACAAAGGGGCTGCCGTAATTATTGATGATGATACCCCTAACGCCTTGAAGCGGTATTTGTCAGGCCGTTCTGATGTCTTCAAATGGGAACGTCCGAGCCTTGAGACTGATTACCCTTCGTTCCTTCATGAGCAGTATATATCGCTCTGGCAGAAGATTACCGCCAAGCCCCTTCCAGCCCGTAACGGTAAACGCTAGATTGTCTCCTCCAGAATCGAGACGGCATTCCTCACGCAGTCATCGCATGAACAAAGTACCTTCCCTGTCCCGACTCCCTTAATCTCCTTGCAGATTGAACCTCCGCATATCTCTGTGAACCTCCTGTGAAGCTCCTTAGCCTCATTGCGAATCGGACTGCCCTTGTACTTCGTCAGTCCCAAGACCATCTCCGCACCGCATAACGCTCCGCAAGTCCCTTCCATTCCGCCCATACCAAGTCCGAAACCTGCACCGGTTCTCTTGAGTACGTCCTCATCGAGTCCAGTCTCTTTGCTGAAGACACATGCCACCGCCTGACAGCAGTTGTAATGTGCATCACCTGTTCTGTTCTTGAGTTCTACGGCTCTGTTCTGCCGTTCTGTCATAATTCATTACCCCCCTTGCGATTGACCGTAATTGTATCATGCCCTTATGCTAGAATACTTGCAATCATTAATTCGGAGGCGATTATTTTTTCATGGCAGGTTACGGCTACGAAGATGCTCTTGAAACTCTCAGCTTCATAAAAAAATTTATTCAATATCCCCCCAAGACCGCTATTGTTGCAGGTTCAGGGCTTGCCGACATTGCTGACCTCGTTGAAGACAGCGTTACTCTTTACGCCAAAGACATTCCGAACTGGCCCGGCTCTACTGCTCCCGGACATGCAGGAAGAATCATTCTCGGCAGGATTCACGGAAGACCTGTAATTTTCTTTCAGGGCAGAGTCCATTATTACGAGGGCTACACGATGAAGGCCGTTACGTTTCCGACGCGGATAATCGGAATGCTTGGTGTGCGCGAATACATTGCCACTAACGCTTCAGGCTCAATAAACACTTCATACGCAGCCGGCGAAATCGTTGCCCTTAAAGACCATATAAACCTCATGGGTTCAAACCCCCTCATAGGAATTAACGTCAATGAATGGAATGAACGTTTCCCCGACATGACACACGCTTATGACCCTGATATGCTCTCAATTTTCTCAGAGATAGGACTGAAACAGGGAGTCTATGCCGCGATGTCAGGGCCTTCGTTCGAGACACCGGCTGAGATTCGTATGCTCGGAATTTTGGGTGCCGACCTCGTCGGAATGTCAACCGTCCCCGAAGTAATCGCCGCTAACGCTATGGGCATGAAGGTCGCCGGACTGTCATGCGTCGCGAACATGGCCGCAGGTATTCACCCCGATCACAGGCTTACAGCTCAGGAAGTCTTGGAGGTCGGAAGTCAGGCGGCTGTAAAACTCGCTGAAATCATCACAACGTTAATCGACAGGTTAAATCAAAAACAGAATCAGGAGTGAAAACATTTTGCACAGATTAAAAAAATTATTCCTCGCCGTAACATTTCTCCTTCTCATGACGGGATCATCTCACGCGTCATCATGGGTTAATTTCCCGTTGAGCTGGGACATCGGGCAGGCATTCGCGGTTTCAATAACGTCAACGGCTGATTATACCCGTCCGACAGTTACATGGCTGAACAGGAACATTGCGCTCAACGTCGAACAGGGAGGAGCAGGAAGAATCTCATACGGTTTATTAGGCTCTGACGTTCGGAATGTTAAGCCCGGAAATTACAAGATACTATTCGAGTACATACAGGGCGGTAAAAAATACAAGGCATCAGGAAATATTTACCTGCGTCCGAGACAGTACCCGAAAGAAAATCTCAGCGTCAATCCCAAAATGGTAAACCCTCCGAAAAAAGAAATACCGCGAATCCAGAACGAGTCAAAAGCTGTAAAGTCAGCCCTCCAGACAATGACAGTCCCAAGAAAATGGACTACTCCTCCTCAGCCCCCTTTGGCCTCGATAACGCTCACCAGCACTTACGGGAAAAGCCGTGTATATAACGGCCAGCCCAGAGCCGGACACAACGGCGCGGACATAAGAGCTGTTACCGGCACGCCGATAAGAGCGCCTTTCGCAGGCAAGGTACTTATTGCGGCTTTTCATTATTATTCGGGCGGAAGCGTCTATGTGGAGTCAGGGAACGGCGTAGTAACAGCGTTTTTCCATATGAGCAGTATTTCGGTGAAGAAGGGCGATACAGTAGCTAAAGGTCAGGTGCTAGGGAAATCGGGCGCAACCGGAAGAGTTACGGGGCCTCACCTTCATTACAGCCTTATACTCGGAGGACAGTACGTTGATCCGATACCTTTGCTTTCAACGAGCATTACCAAAATGCTAAAGCAGGGAAGTATTCAGCAGGTAAATTAACGATGGGTAGAGTCTACGGTTTAATATTGAGCGGAGGGAGCGGAACTAGATTATGGCCTTTGTCGCGCGAGAATTTCCCGAAACAGTTTATTGCGCTTCACGGGGACAAGACTTTACTTCAGACCACAGCCCTGAGAATGGTCAACATGATTCCGCTTGAGGCACTGAGGGTAATATCCGGCTCGAAATGGCATGAACTCGTCATGAATCAATCGGCTGAAATTTTCGGGGCTGATAACCTTCCTGATGACTTCATAATCGAGGAGCCTTACGCGAGGGGAACAGCTCCGGCGATTCTCCTTGCCGTTGAAGAATTAAAGCGTCAGGGCGCAAGTGATGATGACGTAATGATAGTAGTACCCAGTGATGCGTTCATAAGGAGTACAAAAGTTTTCACAGAGGCATTGAAGACGGGAGTCAGGGCAGCGGAGGACGGTTACATTGCAACATTAGGGATTGCGCCGGTAAGACCTGAGACGGGGTTCGGGTATATCCGACAGGGCGAGGAGTTAGGGAAAGGCTATTACAATGCTGAGGCGTTCATTGAGAAGCCGGACTTTAGGACAGCACAGAAGTATTTATCTGAAGAGGGGCTTTATCTCTGGAACGGAGGAATTTTCATCTTCACCCCTTCGAGTCTTTACCGTGAACTTGAGAACGCTGACCCCGAACTGTATTCGCTCGCCGTGAACGGGAAAATGCGCGAGAGTTTTTCGTCCGTCAAAAATATTTCGTTCGATAACGCCGTAATGGAGAAGGCCGGTAAAGTAGCAGTTGTTCCGCTGGTTAATTCGGGCTGGTCTGATGTCGGCTCATGGGACGCGCTTCACGATGATGTAATGGAGAGCGATGAGAGGCATAACGTTGTTTCGGGCAGCGCAGTGATTCTTGACGGTCATAACTGTTTTGTCCATTCTAAAAATAAAACTGCCGTTCTGAACATGGTCAATGACATTATAGTGGTAGATACGCCCGACACGCTTTTCATAACGAGGCGCGGAGCCTCTCAGGAAGTCAGGAACGTTGTCAAATTCCTGAAGGATAACGGAATGTCTGGTATGTGCTAAAATTTTCACGCTAAAAATTATTTATTCCGAAAGGAGCTTTTATCAGCATGAATAAAAAAATTGTTTCATGTGTGTTGTTATTGGCTCTGCTTTTAGCAGGGACAGCGTTTTCTGCTGACGTTGATGTCAAATCTCTGCGTCAGAAAGCAGAAAAAGGCGATGTGAAATCACAGGTTGAATTAGGACTTGTGTATCACGAGGGCAAAGGAGTCAAAAAGGATTTCAACGAGGCCGCTAAGTGGTGGCAGAAAGCAGCAGAGAAAAATGACCCTTCAGCCCAGAGCCATTTAGGAACGATTTATCTTCTCGGCGAGGGCGTAAAGAAGGATTACAGCAAGGCACTTGATTATTTCACTAAGGCAGCTGCTAAGGGAAGCTCAGAGGCCATGTACAATCTCGGCGTAATGTACTCGAACGGTCTGGGCGTTAAGAGGGACTACAAAGCCGCCGTGAACTGGTACACGAAATCCGCTAATGCCGGAAACGTAGCGGCTCAGAACAGTTTAGGCGCGATGTACTGGCTCGGTCAGGGCGTTAAGAAAGATCCCAAAGAAGCCTCAAAATGGTGGTCAATGGCCTCAAAGGCAGGGGACGCAAGCGCGCAGTACAATCTCGGCGTAATGTACGAGAAGGGAACGGGCGTTAAGAAAGACCCCCAGCAGGCTGTGAAACTCTACAAGCAGTCAGCGGAACAGGGCTATGCGCTCGCTCAGAACAGTCTCGGAGTCGCCTACGAGAAGGGAATCGGAGTCAAGGCCGACAAGAAAGAAGCTCAGGTCTGGTACAGCAAGGCATCATCTCAGGGCTATACTCAGGTTCGCTATGACGTTGATATTGTTGTAGTGCCTGTTTACAGCAGACCGCTTCTTTATGTAGACTTATGGGGGCCGGGATACTGGTACTGCGGAGGTTACTACACGGGCGGCTGGGCTTACTACGGTTACGGCGCACCGGGCGGATACATCGGCGGAGGAAGCTGGGTATCAGTCGAGGAGTACAACACCACCGTCATCAATGAGGTAAACAACTACTACATCGACGACTCGGACAACAGCGTCAATATTGACAACTCCGACAACAGCGTTAATGTCGATAATTCAGACAACAGCACCAACGTTGATAACTCCGATAACAGCACTAATGCCAACAACTCGGACAACAGCACTAACAACGACAACTCGGATAACAGCGAGAACAACGACAACTCTGATAACAGTGCTAACAATGACAATTCCGACAACAGCAATAACAGCGATGAGGGGCAGACTGGCGGCGGCTCAACTGAGGACAACAGCAATAACAGCGATGAAGGCCAGACCGGCGGCGGCTCAACTGAAGAGAACAACGAGGAAGCCGAAAATAACAGCACTGATAACTCGGACAACAATGAAGAAGTCAGCGGCAACAGCGAGGAGAACTCAGGCAATGACGAAACGCCCGACACTAACAGCGAGGAAAACTCAGGAAATGATGACACGCCTGAAGACTCCGGCGGCGATGTAGGCGGCGGCGACATAGGCGGTGATGACTCCGGCGGTGACTCGGGCGGCGGTGATGTTCCAGTAATTCCTGATGAATAGGGTTTGACAAAATATTAAACCAAGTGTATTTTATGCGGTATCATTGAAAGCCGGAGTGGCGGAATGGTAGACGCAGCGGACTCAAAATCCGCCGGGGGCAACTCTGTGGGAGTTCGAGTCTCCCCTCCGGCACCATCACTCAAATATTCAGGAGAGGGAATTTATGCCGAATAAGAAATCCGCAGAAAGGCGCGTAAGAATCGCCGAGCGTAACAGACTGTATAACAAGTACTGGACATCAAGATGCAAGACCGCCGTTAAAAGAGTCCTTGAGGCCGTAACATCAGGGAACTCCGAAGAAGCCGTAAAAAGTTTCAACACCGCTCAGAGCGTAATCGACAAAGCAGTGGTGAAGGGCGTAATGCACAAGAATACAGCCGCAAGACGCAAGGAATTAATGTCGCGCCGTATGAAAGCTATGAACGCTTAACCAAAAGAAATCGAAATACCTCCAGCCCTAAAAGCCGGAGGTTATTTTTTTGTGTTCTTATCAGTCATTTGCTCCTCAGCCCATTTATAGACCGACTCAAGCGCAGGAATTAGTGAGTCCCCCCGTTCAGTCAGCGAGTATTCGACAGTCGGCGGAATCGTGTTGTATTGTTTCCGCTTTATGAGGCTGTCGGCTTCGAGTTCGCGCAGACATTTCGTGAGCATCGTTGCGGTTATGCCTACCACACGGCGTTCAAGCTCCTTGTAACGCATTGTCCTTCCCTCAGAATCGGCAATGTACCAGAGGATCGGCAGCTTCCATTTCTGACCGATTATCTTCATCGCGTAAAGTATCGGGCATTCAGTCTCGTAAATATTCTGGTCTTCCGGCAGCATGTTATTAAATCGCTCCTTGCAGTATAAATTTTATAGCGGCTAAGAAATTTCTTCATACTTCATATTTTTTTGCAGGTAATTATAATATTGCGCTGTTAAATTCACAAACAACGGTTCACACGCTCACAGGTGCATTTACAGATGAGCGCATTCAGGCTTAACGTTCCGGCTAAAAGGGGCAGCGTTCTTAACGGCGTTTTGTTCCGAGATGATGACATGAAAGCCGATACGGTTATGATTGCGGTAACGGGCATTCACGGGAATTTCTATTCCAATCCGTTCTATTACACTTAACAATGTTCATGTTGAGGCTGACAAAGATTTCTCGCAGGTCTCTGAGATTACGCACACGGGAGCGTTATTAATCGGGACGTTCGATAACTTTACATACGGAAATCCATCGGGCTTTCTGAGCAATATAAATTCTCACATGCCGACAGCCTCAGAGAATGAATTAATCTTCATTGAGGGCACAGGACACACTTACCAGAGGAAGGAACAGGAGACGGCTGACAGAATACTTGAAACGCTGAAAGGGTGGCTATGAAAAATGAAGCCTTGTGATATTATTAGCACACCCAAAATATTAAATTAAGGAGGTAACACAGCTCATGGCTGGCAAAAAGTTTCACGCGCTACTCATAGTGATGACACTGTTCGCGGCTATGGTGTTCACGGGAGGCTGCGGAGGAAGCGGCGGTTCTGTTCAGCAAGGCTTCCAGCCGACACCAACACCGACACCCATAGTCTCGCCTGACCCCACACCGACGCCCACACCCACCCCAACACCAACACCGATAATCTCCCCTGACCCGACTCCAACTCCGAGTCCGACTCCGACTCCAACTCCTACCCCCACCCCGACTCCTGACCCTGACACGTCAGCAGCCGAATACGCATTGAGCGAAGTCGTCATAGGCTACTCGATGGGCGATAACCCAAAGTACGTTACTCAGAACCTCACGCTCCCAACGAAAATCGGAAGCTCGGATATTTCATGGTTAAGCAGTTCTGAGGCGGTAGCGACAGACGGAACTGTAACAAGACAAACTGAAGACGTTGACGTAACATTGACAGCTACGGTGTTAAGCGGCTCTCAGTCAGTAAGCAGGACATTCAATGTCAAAGTTATCCGTGCGCGTTCGAGAGTCAGCAGTGATATACCTGTTTTCAAGGTTAATGACCTAGTTAGTAGAGACTTCAGCATAATATATGAGCTTTCATCAGATCAAATTGCTGACATTGAGGGGAACTACAGCAGAATCACAATCCATAACGCAGATGACGCTCTCGACGCAATACAGGGGATTCATGAGGCTTTAGGTATCAATAATCCTTATAACGAGCTTCAAACGTCTGTCGTTACGTCTGACAATTCGGGAGCTGAATACCAGTTCCAGCAGGTCTATAACGGAGTGAGAGTTTACGGTTACGGCATAATGGCTTCCGCAAATTCGGAGGGCAAAGGTGATTTCCTTCACGCCAATATTTTGTCTTCTGACTTACTTGCAAAACTCGACCGCTCCACGCTTAGACTGCACACCTCATCTGAGGCTGAAAGCGCGGTAGTTAGTTATTACTCAGGAAGCGTTGAGGCTACTTCAGCAGATACCGAACTGATAATCTTCGCGCTCAGGGAATACGAGAATAACCCTGTCTATGCCTATATTGTGAGTGTATCAGGTACTGACGGGGAGGGCGAATATGTCGATGAAACAGTTTTCGTCAATGCCGCTACGGGCGCAATAATCTGGAAATCCCCGAACATCAATGAGGCTCATCACAGCATAGCTACAACAAAAAAAGTAACCAGCAAAAATGAACTCAGCAAAGATGTATCATTCCCGATTAAATTGTCAAACGGTTACTGGAACATGATTGATGACACTGAAGAGCCTACAATCGAGATTTATTCAGGTGATGTGTCTTCAGGGGCTTTATGGTGGGAAACGTCCAATATCATAAAGCGCAAACCTAGCGAGGAGACAAAAGACTGGGATAGTCAGGCAGTCTCAGCGTACACTAATATGCGTGAAATTCTGCGCTGGTGGCGGGACACATTCGGCAGAAATTCTCTTGATGATAAGGGAATGACAGTACAAATTGTAGCGCATCAAAAAGTTATTACTGATGAGATTGGAAATATTGCAAAAGATAATGCTGCTTGGGCTTATGGAAAATGGAATAGAATGTATATTTCTGATAAAGGGAACGAGTACATAACTTCGACAGCTTCAGCCATTGATGTACTTACGCACGAAAGCGCACATGCTGTACTCAGTTACACCACAGGCTTCAAAGACTGGGGCAAAGAGAGTCCTCTAAGATCAATATCTGAAGGCTATGCAGATGTATTTGCCTGCATAAAAGACAAGAACTGGAAAATTGGCGAGGATTTATTCTCTTCAAGCGGCCCTGAAAGCTGTGTAAGGAACATTGAAACAAGATACACGGGAAACGGAACAGACGCGTACATAGACAGCGTACATTACGTTTCGTACTTGGCATACCTCATGCACAAAAACGGCCTCACATGGGATGAATTAGCGAAAGTCTGGTATAAATCCATGAGCATGGGCTATCCGTATCGAGTTCTTTGGTGGACGGAAGAAAAGAAAGCTCTGAACAAAGACGCGACTTTTGAGGTGGTGCATTGGTGTATAAGGTGGGCTGCAGAAAAACTTGCTGAAGCCGGCGAACTTCCGCGTGAAAAATTGTCCTGTGTCTATAACGCCATCGCTGAAGTGTTTTATAGTCCAGCCTCTTTGAGCGGTACTGTTACGGATTATGCTACAAAAGAACCTGTAGCAGAGGCTTCTGTAACTCTTGAATTTTCTTCCAGCTCCTATTTTCACAAGAGGTATCTAACGACAGATAAAAAGGGGAAATATTTAGGACAGCTATACAATGAAAGCGGCAAGTGTTACGTCTGGGTAACTGCTGAAGGATACAGCAAAGCAGATATATACAGTGTGGATATAAGAGCGTCTATGAATACTTCACTTGACATTCAGCTTGTAAGATCCGGCTACGGTTCTTTGAGCGGAATTATTCGGAGTGCTTCTGATGATTCCCCTCTCGAGAATGTGAGAGTTGTCGTAAAAACAGGCTGGAACAGCCAAGAAGAGGAAGAATATGACGTAACATCTACTGACAACAATGGACAGTACTCGCTCGAAGATTTTGGAACAGGATATTACACCGTAGAGCTGAAAAAATCCGGCTACAAGACAGCCACCTTCAACGTAATTGTCAGCGGAAATACAACCGGTCAGGACTGGTATATGGAGGAAGGAAGTGATGAGCAGGTTGATGACATTCCGATTGATGAACCCCACTTCCCTGACGCAGTTTTCCGTGAATACGTGAGGCGGTTTGACACAAATTCTGACAGCACATTGAGCAAGGCAGAAATCGCAAATGTAACCGAGATAAACGTATCATACTCAGGAATTTCCTCACTTCAGGGCGTGGAGTATTTCACCGCTCTGCAAATGTTGCAATGCTATAACAACCGGCTGACGGCCTTAGATGTTAGTGGCTGTACTGCTCTGAACAGTTTGGAGTGCTTCAACAACCAACTGACGGCCTTAGACGTTAGTGGCTGTATTGCTCTGCAATACTTGTACTGCGGCGAAAACCAGCTGACGGCCTTAGATGTTAGTGGCTGTACTGCTCTAGACAGTTTGGAGTGCTCCTTCAACCAGCTGACGGCTTTAGACGTTAGTAGCTGTACTGCTCTGGTAGTGTTGGCCTGCGGCGAAAACCATTTGACTGCCTTAGACGTTAGCGGCTGTACTGCTCTGCAAACGTTGCAATGTGGCGAAAACCAGCTGACTGCCTTAGACGTTAGCGGCTGTACTGCTCTGCAACATTTGAAATGCGACTACAACAATCTGACGACCTTAGACCTTAGCAATAATACAGCCCTGCAAGCATTGTATTGCACCAATAATCAGCTTACAACGCTAGACTTGAGCAACTGCCCTAATCTCAACATTTGGAATGTCAACTGTGATGGCGAAGTAACAGTCATCTGGCCAGCCTCCACAAACTCATCAGCCTCCGCCCTCACCCGTTCCGACTCAGCCTCAACGATTCTCGCTGTCCTCCCGTCCTTCACCCCCGATGAGTCAGGAACATACTCCTTCACCGTCTCGCTCGACAGGACTCCCCCTGAGGACTCGTCCCTTCTCCTCCTCTCGGACTCTGAAGACCTCAACGCCTCATTCGCTCTGACTGACGGGGCGGACACCGTGAGGGTATCGGCTGACTTCACCGCCGGACGGACATACAGCCCTGTGATTGCCGCTGAGACCCGCTCTCAGGGAGGGTGCAATTCGGGCGTTGGAGCGGTGATTCTCCTGTTCGGGATTGCCGGCTCAATCGTGAAACGAAAAACATCTCATCAGGCATAAAAAATTCCCCTCCGCGCGAAAACGGAGGGGACTATTTTATGTATGAAAGAAAAAAATGAAGCCTCCCGAATAACTCAAGGGAGGCAATATAGAAAGGCAGACGAAACAAGGTATTCTAAATTAACTACTACTCTGCCATTTCTACCGATTTTTCAAAAAGCTCCTCAACTTCCTTCGAGGGCTTGGGCGTTATGAATGAAACCAGAACCGCCGCCGCTAATCCAGCCGCAAATCCCGGTATTATCTCGTAAAGTCCCGTCTCTGACATGTACATTAACCATGCTATATCGACAACAGCTCCCGTGAAAATTCCGAACGCCGCTCCGGCAAATGTAAATCTCTTCCAGAACAAACTCAGCATTATCGCAGGGCCGAACGCCGCTCCGAATACTCCCCAAGCGTTAGAGACCAGCGACATTATTGAACCGGCATTGGGGCTTGACGCTATCATCAGTGCCGCTACAGCTATCACGAGAACTACTATTCTTCCTGCCCAGAGCATTTCGCGGTTTCCGGCCTTGTTTGCGCGGATTACAGGTCTGTAAACGTCCGAAGCAAACGCGCTCGCCGCCGCTAACAGCTGGCTGTCAGCCGTACTCATTGCCGCCGCTAAGACCGCTGATAAAAGCACTCCAGAAATAACCGCAGGGAAAATTCTTCTGGTCATTACGACGAAGACAAGCGAATTATTATTCACGGCCTCGTCAAATCCTATGAACATGCGCCCGATTATTCCGACCAGTGCCGCAAAGACTAAAATTATGAGCGTCCATGAGATTCCGATTTTTGCTGACTTCCTGAGTTCCTTCTGCGAATTTATCGACATGAAACGGATTATTATATGAGGCATTCCGAAGTAACCGAGTCCCCAGCCTAATCCTGACGCTATATCCTGCCATGACGAAAACGCATTCCAGTAATTCGGCGTGTCAATCGCGGCTGAGGCGTTGGGTTCGAGCATTGTAGCCGCCGCGATGGGGACGATTAACATAGCGCAGAGGACGAGCATTCCCTGAAAGAAATCCGTCCATGACACCGCCGAGAAGCCTCCCAAGAAAGTGTAGCTTATGACGATGACAGCGGCGAGGTACATTGCGACAGTGGTATCGAGTCCCGTAACGGTATTGAAGAGAGTACCGCAGGCTTTAATGCTTGAGGCGGCATAAATCGTGTAGGCAATAAGGAAAACTGCCGCTGAGATTATCTGGAGTGCCTTCGATTCGGATTTGAATCTGTTAGTGAGGTACTGAGGGATTGTAATCGAGTCGTCCGCCGTGATTGAGAACGTTCTGAGACGGGGAGCCTCATAAATCCAGCTCAGCGAGTAGCCGACCGCAAGCCCTACGGCTATCCATATCTGACCGATTCCGAGAGCATATATTGATGTGGGCAGCCCCATTAATACCCATGCGCTCATGTCCGAAGCACCGGCTGACAGCGCGGCGACCCATGCACCCATTTTTCTGTCGCCCAAGAAATAGCCCTTCTCGGTTTGATTCTTATCCTTGAAGAAGAACCATACTCCCACACCGAGCATAAAAATGAGGTAGATTATGAATACGCTTACTTCCTGAATGTTCATGTTATCCATCAAAAACTCCTGTTCAAAAAATTCATTGCAGTATATCATAACCCGAAAAGCCTGCAAATTTTGAGGCTTAACGGGATTGAACCGGCTATTGAAAAATTAAACTTTCTACACGATAATTGCATTGTAAAAATCAATTCCATATTACGTTATGAATTAGAACGCAGCATAAGAAGGTTAAGGCCATGAAGGATATATTGACAGCACCGTTCCTCATCGAAATGATTCGCACGACTGCAAACATGTATGCTCACGGCTGGGACGAACGGAACGGCGGCAACATTTCATTAATGCTCAGCGAGTCCGAAGTCTCAGAATACATAGATGTTAATCGGGTATTGAGAACTATACCGGCAGGATTCAAAGCCCCCTCGCTCGAAGGAAAATATTTTCTTGTTACCGGAACTGGAAAATATTTCAAGAACGTTCAGTATGCCCCTGATGTTAATCTCGGACTGCTGAGGCTTGCTGACGGCGGCAGTAACGCTCAACTTCTATGGGGCTTCGCTGACGGAGGAACATTCACCAGCGAGTTTCCTGCCCACATGATGAGCCATGCCGCACGATTAACCGTCAATCCCTCGAACAGAGTCATTATGCACTGCCACCCTACTAACTTACTGGCCATGACGTATGTTCACAGCCTCGATGAAAAGGCGTTCACCCGTACTCTGTGGCAGATGTGTACCGAGTGCATAATCGTATTCCCTGACGGAGTGAACGTTCTTGAGTGGCTGCTCTGCGGAACGAACGAAATCGGCGAGGCTACCGCTGAGAAGATGAAAACTTCAAGGCTTGTTGTCTGGGCTCAACATGGATTGTACGGTGCAGGGGCTGACCTTGATGAAGCGTTCGGATTGATTGAGACGGCGGAAAAAGCTGCGGAGATTTACCTGAAGATTGCTCACCTTCCGTTAGTCAATACTATAACTGATGAGCAAATGCACCTTCTTGAGGGCAGGTACGGAGTTAAAGCCCGTGAGGGGTATTTAGCATAGAAAATTAAGGAGGAATAATTTTTATTATGGCAAGCCGCATAGTATTAAACAACATCTCATATCACGGAAAAGGTTCGATCGAGAACATTCCCAACGACCTCAAAGCTCGCGGAAAAAAGAAAGTCTTTGTCTGCACTGACGCAAGCCTCGTGAAGTTCGGAGTCAGCAAGAAAGTTACTGACCTTCTCGACAAGGCCGGAATCGCTTACGAAGTCTACAGCGACATCAAGCCCAATCCGACAATCGAGAACGTTCAGAACGGCGTGGCAGCTTTCAAAAAGGCTCAGGCCGACTCAATCGTAGCAATCGGCGGAGGCTCGGCAATGGATACGGCTAAGGCTGTCGGAATCATCATCAACAATCCCGAATTTGCCGATGTCCGTTCGCTTGAGGGAGTTGCGCCGACAAAGGCTCACGCGGTCTTCACGATTGCGGTTCCGACAACAGCAGGAACAGCCGCAGAAGTTACAATTAACTATGTCATCACCGATGTAGAGAAGAAAAGAAAATTCGTCTGCGTTGACACGAATGACATTCCCGAAATCGCTGTAGTTGACCCCGACATGATGTCATCAATGCCAAAAGGACTCACCGCCTCAACGGGAATGGACGCTCTCACTCACGCAATCGAGGGTTACATCACTAAGGGACACTGCGAGATTTCCGACATGTTCCATCTGAAGGCAATCGAACTCATAAGCCACAGTTTACGCGGAGCAGTCGCCGGAACTGATGAAGGCCGCGAGGGAATGGCACTCGGCCAGTACATCGCCGGAATGGGCTTCTCGAACGTTGGACTCGGAATCGTTCACAGCATGGCGCACGGATTGAGCGCACTTTACGACACGCCTCACGGAGTCGCCTGCGCAATCATTCTGCCCTACGGCCTTGAGTACAACGCTCCAGCCGCCGGAAAACGCTACAGGGCAATCGGCAAGGCTATGGGCGTTGAGGGTATCGGCGACATGACAGACGATGAAGCCTGCAGGGCAACGATTGACGCGGTGAAGAAGTTATCGTCTGATGTTGGTATTCCTGCCGACCTGAAGGGCATTCTCAAGGAAGAAGATGTGCAGTTCCTCAGCGACTCGGCATTTGCTGACGCTTGCTGCCCCGGCAACCCCAGAGATACGAACGTTGAGGAGATTAAAGCCCTCTACCGCTCAATGATGTAATTAACCGGCGGGGCTGTAATTTTTTACGGCCTCGCTTAATTTTTATTATGTTTTTACGATGAAGCTGTTAAAAAAATTATTCGTGAAGTTCTGCGCGTACATGGTTTTAACTATGCTTGTTATGCTGCTGTCTGCTTACGTAACAGCGAACTGGCTGTTTGATTTTCTGGGAGATGTTTTCGGAGGAAGCGGATTAGGAGTCTGGCTCGTCTTGGTAATGGCCGGAGCAGTTTCAGCATTTTTCGTCCGTAAAAAAATCTGGACAGTGAGTTCATCGTCAGCAGTAGTTCTAGCGGTTCTTTATCCGGCTGTAACAGGATTTACATTCTCACCGGCATTTCTCGGCTACTCAGGGAGGACGATAATTCAAGTTACTGCCCCTGTGCTTATGATGTTCGGATTTTCGGGAGTTTATTCGGAATTGAAGGGCGATGAAAATTTCGCGGTTATGCTTGGAGCAGGAACGTTCTCAGCATTGGCGGTTAAAATCTTGGCCGCTACATCATGGGCGGCGTGCTTCATGTCTGTAATAGGGTGCATGATAATGATATTCTTTTCGGCATGGAACGCAGAACGCGCACACAGTGCTAAAAGTGAAGCAGCAGCATTGAAGTGGGCAGTATCTGTGTTCGTTGGTCTTTTGATGATGCTGGCATTCTGGGTGATGATTTGGGGAACGTGGGACACAACTGAAAGACGCTACGATAAAATGAATAGTCTATAAAAATCCCTCCCCTAAAATTTCAGAGGAGGGATAATTTTTTGCCGGTTACTTAACGAACTGAGGGAGATATTTCCCGATGAGGAATTTTCCCAGCCATCTGAACGGCACTACAAGCACCGCTAGAACAAAGCACGACAGCCACGAGTCAAGGCTCAACGCCTCAACGCTCAGTAACTCGCCGCCGAACTCAATGAATGCCCACTGCATTATGAATATGAACATCATCACGAATACGCAGTTCTTTGACGAGGCCATAGCGAGTCCGTTGAACGTTATCGCCATCATGAAGACCGCAAACACCGCCGATCTCAGATAGATTACGTCAACATTCCCGAAAAGCCCCCTGACCTTCGGAACAAAAAGCACCGCCAAACATATCACCGTTATGTAGGCCGCGCCAGTAAGAATTTCGCTGAGCATTGACGATGTGATTATGTTAGCGTCTCTGGGAATGGGCTTCTCGTCCATGTACTGTTGACGCGGAGGCTCTGAGCCGAACGCTATCGCCGCCAGCGTGTCCATAGCAAGGTTGATGAGCAACAACTGAATGACCGTCAGGACTACGTTCTGTCCGAACAGCGGCCCCAAGAAACATATCATTACCGCCGAGACATTGACAGTCAGCTGAAACACAAGGAATTTACGAATGCTCTTGAACATCGTGCGCCCGTAAAGAATCGCTTTCGCTATCGACTTGAAATTGTCATCGAGAATCGTAATGTCTCCGGCTTCCTTAGCGACTTCAGTTCCCGACCCCATCGCGAAACCGACATCAGCTTTCTTGAGGGCAGGCGAGTCATTAACGCCGTCCCCAGTCATTCCGACAACAAGATTCAATTCCTGCGCTATCTTAACGAGGCGGCTCTTGTCGGACGGCAGCGCTCTTGAAATCACGCGAAGATGAGGCAGTATCGCTTTTAGCTCATCGTCAGTCTTCTCTGACATTTCCTGAGAGGTCATGGCCACTTCGTCAGGCGAGGAAATCAATCCGGCTTCCTTAGCGATTGCCACAGCGGTTTCCTTTCTGTCGCCCGTTACCATTACGACCTGAATACCGGCTTTCCGAACCTGCCTGATAGCGTCAACAGCTTCCTTCCTTACGTTGTCCCTAATGCTCAGAACGCAGACCAGTTCCATTCCTGCACCTGAATCTTTTGCAACTGCTAAGAGCCTCATTGCGCGATCGGCCTGAGCGTTGATGTAAGCGTCAAGTTTCTTTCGGGCGGTTACGTTCTTGCAGTGAGGAATGATTTTTTCGGGTGCGCCCTTGATGTATTTCGTGCCGCTGCTGAGAGTAATGCTTGCCATCTTCGTGTCGGAAGTGAAAGCTGTTGACTCTTTGACATCGCGCTTTGCCTCTGAAATTTTCCTGAGAGCTTCGGAATTATCCATGAAGAAAGCCATTAACGCACGGTCAGTGCTGTTTCCTCCGATTACCTGACCATCACCGACGCTCGCGCTGTTGTTGACCCCTGCCCCCATTATGAGGTCATCGAGAACGTCAGCGTCAACCTCAGCGAGAGACTCACAGACTTTCACGCTTGGCAGAGCTATTTCGGCAATGCTCAGTCTTCCCTCTGTGATAGTTCCTGTCTTGTCGCTGAAAAGAAGATTAAGGCTTCCGGCGGTTTCAAGGCCGTTGATTTTCCTGACGAGAACGTTATCGCCAGCCATCTGCATTGACTGGAACGACATTAACATTGATGTCAGCATAGGTAGACCTTCGGGGACAGCGCAGACAACGATTGTTACCGCCACAGTGATAGCGTCAATGATGAGCCTTGCCCAAGCGTAAACGTCCGGCGGAAGATTGCCGGTGATGAACGTTCGGGCGAGAATGCCGATGACAATAGCGGCCGCGCCGGTGTAGCCGAAGACTGAGATTTGATGAGCGAGTTTTCCGAGTTTAACCTGAAGTGGAGTTTTCCTCTGAGCCTCCTGAACCTCAAGGGCTAACTCGCCGAACAATGTTTTGTCGCCGACAACGATAATTTTCATGTAGGCTTCGCCGGAACAAACGACAGTTCCCCGATAGGCATAGTATTTGTTGAGGAGGTCTTTTGTGTCGTAAGAGGCATTTTCGGGATTGGGGAGCTTCTCGGCTTCTTCAGTTTCGCCGTTGAGGGCTGACTGGTCAACTTTGATTGAGCCGCTGATGATTTCGCCGTCAGCAGGGATTTTGTCGCCGGCCTGAAGGTAGATTATGTCGCCGGTAACGACTTCGCTGACGTGGATCTCATGGATTGAGCCGTTTCGGATAACTTTTGTAGTTTCGCCGGCCTCCTGCTGGGATTTGAGGAGAGAGGCTTTCTGTTCCTGACGGTACTCTGTGAATGACGAGACTCCTCCGGCGATGAGGACAGCGATTAGGATTCCGACAGGTTCAAACCATTCGGCGCGCCCCATGACGAAAAGCACTAACTGAATAGCTAACGCGCAGAGCAGAATGATGATCATGGGATCTTTGAGGCTTGCGAGAAATTTTGCGCCTAGAGTTTCGCCGGGAAGTTCGGTGAGGGAGTTTGAGCCGTATTTTTGACGGCTTTCTTCGACTTCTGAGTCTGTTAGACCTTTGATGTCAATCAATATTAATTCCTCCTAATTATTGTGAGATTGATTGATTATATCGTTATGAATGGAAAAAAGAAAATTCAGCCCCTTAACCCCTCAAGAATCTTCACAGCTAACTTCTCCCCAATCCCCTTAACCTCCGTCAACTCCTCAACACTGAGTTCCGAAATCCTCTTTGCGCTACCAAACTTAACGAGAAGCTCAGCGGCTTTCTTCTTTCCGATACCCTCAATATCATCAAGCCTCGAATGCCTCATGTGTTTATCCCTAGCGTTCCTGTGAGTCGTGATAGCGTACCTGTGAACCTCGTCCCTCAACCTCTGAAACAACTGCAACGCTGGGTCATCGCGTCCAAGCCTCAACGGTTCTGGATTATCAGGCGTGAAGATTAGCTCCTCACGTTCCGCAAGGGCAATCATCGGAATATCATAACCTAAATCCTTTATTGCCCTCTGAGCGTACTCAAGCTGTCCCGTTCCGCCGTCAATCACCGCAAGCTGAGGGGCAGGCTCAGAATTATCCATGACATGAGCGTAACGCCTCTTCACAGTCTCGTACATCGACTCAAAATCGTTAATCTCGCCGTCAGCAATCGAACGAATCTTGAAACGCCGGTACAAATTCGGAGATGGCCGCCCCTGTTCAAACACAACGCAGCAGCCGTAAGTATCATGGCCGTGAGTGTGCGAGATGTCGAAAGCGTCAATCCTCCATGCAAGCACCTTCAATCCCAGAAGCTCCTGAACACGGTTAAGAACTTTCCATGTCTCGTTGTCTAAATCCTCCTGAAGTGCCGATGAAATTTTCTGCCTTGATAACTTCCATACTGCTCTTATTGTATCCCTGTATCTTGCGGCCTTCTCGAACTCTAATTTTTTTGCGGCCATGTCCATTCTCTGCCGTAAGCGTTCGACAAGTTCAGGCTGTTTCCCCTCGAAAAGCAAAATCAAATCGGCTACCCTCTCCCTGTACTCGGACTGTGAGCATAAACCGGCGCACACCCCCATTGAACGCCCCAGACTGTACTCAACACATGGACGCTTCTTTACGGCTGGATTAATTTTTGACCTGCACACCCTCAAAGGGAAGTATCTTTCAGCGAGCCTCATTAAATTTCTTATATTGCCTGCGTCAACGAAAGGCCCTAAGTAAACAGCTCCGTCATCAGATTTATGCCTTGTGATTTCAATTCTGGGGAAGTCCTCATTAGTTATCTTTACGAACGGGTATTTATCGCTCATCTTCAATTCGATGTTGAAGAACGGGCTGTAACGCCGTATCAGTTTCGCCTCAACTATCAACGCTTCGGCCTCAGTCTCAGTTCTTATGATAGATATGTCCTCGATAAGCTCAACAAGTTTCCGCAGTCTCGGCGATGAATGCGAATGCCTGAAATATGATGACACTCTTCGCTTTAACTTTATGGCTTTGCCGACATAGATTATTTTCCCGTTAATGTCCCTCATAAGGTAAACGCCCGGACGTTCGGGAAGCGATTTAAGGATTGCCGATATTTTTTCTTTCATATTACTTTGCCTTCTCATCGTGAATTTTAACGTCATTAATTTTCGCACAGCATGATAAAATTTTAATCATCAAAATTTTCACAAACAAAATTTTTTACAGGAGTGATGTATTAATGAAGTCATTACGTTTTTCATTGACTGCCCTTCTCATAGCGGCATTGTTCGTCGGCTGTGCTTTTGCTGACGAACCCGACAAAACCGGCTGGCCCTCTCAGCTTCGTTTCATGGCAGGCCCTCCCGGCGGCAACTGGTTCGCTCTCGGTACTGCTCTCAGTGAAATGTGGACAGGGGCAGGGCTTCCTCAGACAACAAGTTCATCAGGCGGCGGCGTCTCCAACATTCTCAACGCTCACGCAAAACGCGGTGATTTAGGCTTCTCTGTAACGTCCCTTCTCGGAGCGGCTCTCAAGGGCGAGGCCGACTTCAAAGGCCGTGTAGTTGACAACGCCGTAATAATGGCGAACCTCTACACTCAGTACACATACTTCATAATGCGGAAGGACTTCGCCGAGAAAAACAACATCAAATCGGTCGAGGACATAATCGCTAAGAAACTCGCAATGAGATTCGCTACCCTCAAGCCCGGCACAAGTTCCGAGTTCGTTGTCAAGGCTCTTTTCGAGAAAGGCTACGGCTTCGATTACAAGAAGACTTTTCAGGAGTGGGGCGGAAGTGTCGAATATGCGTCATATGACGGCGGTGCTGACCTTCTCGCTGACAATCACCTTGACTGCTTCGCGTTCTCAATCGGCAAAATCGCCTCAACCGTCATGAATATTGAAAGTCAGGTTGATGTAGTTCTTCTGCCGGTCGGACAGGAGGCACTCGACAAACTTTCGGACGCATACGGAACTGTTACCCTGACGATAGATCCGGGCATATACAAGTCAGTTCCCGAAGGTGCTGAACCGGTCAAGGCAGTAGGCGATTACACCTGCATAGTAATCCGCAAAGACCTTCCGGCCTCGCTTGTCTATGAACTGAATAAGGCAATCTGGGAGCATAAGGACGCTCTTGTTGCCGCAGTCCGCGACATGGCCGAGCTTGAGCCGTCAATAGCTCTTCCCGAAAAAGTACCGGCTCATGAGGGAAGCGTGAAATTCTGGAGCGAGCTGAAGAAATAATGCGCAAACTTTCGGGAACAACTAAGACTCTTATATACCTCTATGTCCTCGCAATGGGAGTGTTTCATCTTTACACCGCCAGCGCAGGAAACTATGAGGCATATTTACAGCGTTCGATTCATTTGGCTTTTGTACTGCCGTTAGCGTTCGTTCTTTTCCCGATGACGGAGGGCGCGCCTAAAGACAGAGTGCCGGTTTATGACTGGATACTCGCGGTATTGGCGGCCGCTCCCGGAGTCTATTCGATGGTGAACTACACGGCCATAACCGAACGGATACAGCAGATTGACCCCCTCACTACAGCTCAGTTAGTGCTTGGTTCGCTGTTAGTGCTTCTGCTTCTTGAAGGAACACGGCGAATCGTCGGCCTGCCGTTGTCATTGATAGCGGCATTGTTCGCGGTCTACATGCTTTACGGCTACAAACTGCCGGGATTATTGCAGGGTTTCCAGTTCCAGTACCCCGAAGTAATCGAGCAGTTGTATTTGACTGACGAGGGAATTTTCGCCTCACCATTGGGAGTTTCGGCGACATACGTAATGATATTCCTGATATTCGGAGCGTTCCTTGAGAAATCAGGGGCAGGCGACTGGTTCATGAGCGTGGCACAGGCTTTCACGGGAACAACTCCGGGCGGCCCTGCTCAAATCGCAGTTCTAAGCTCGTGTCTTTTCGGTTCAATCTCAGGTTCAGCGGTCGCCAACGTCTACGGAACAGGAACATTCACTATCCCATTGATGATGAAGATAGGGTATGAGCCGTTCTTTGCCGGAGCTGTCGAGGCTGTGGCGAGTTCGGGCGGTCAGATAATGCCTCCGATTATGGGAGCAGGCGCGTTCCTGATGGCCTCGTTCTTGGGGCTTCAGTACCGCGAAATAATGATAGCCGCAATTTTTCCGGCACTTCTCTACTACGGGGCATTGTTCCTTATGGTGAGGCTCAGAGCGTTGAAGACGGGACTGAGAGGTCTTGACCCTTCGGAACTTCCGTCAAAGCACGATGTCCTGAGTAAGTTCTACATGATTGCGCCGATATTGGGGTTAATAGCGTTCCTGCTGATTGGCTACACGCCGATGAGGGCGGCACTGCTGGGAATCGGCCTCGCATGGCTGGTGTCATTCTTCAACTTCAAGCCTGAGACAACTAAGAATCAAAAGGTCATGGCTTTCATCGTTGCAGGAATATCATTGGCACTCGGAGTATTCTTCACGCTGAAGCCCGAAGTTGCCGACAGCGTTAAGCCTGGAATGCAGTTCGTCATCGTCGGAGCTTACATGCTCATTGCCTCAATGTTCAATCCGGGAATGAACACGAGAGAATTTATTGACGCTATCGAGCAGGGCGCACAGGGAATACCGTTAGTGTGCGTTGCGTGCGCCACCGCCGGAATAGTGCTTGGGGCTGTATCACTGACAGGAATCGGCGGAAAACTGGTAGGCTTCGTGATTTCGTTCGCCGGTAACATGAGGCTTCTCGCGCTGGTGCTGGTCATGCTGATAGCTACCCTTCTCGGAATGGGGCTTCCCACTACGGGAGCGTACATACTTGCGGCGGCATTGGGCGCACCGATACTGGTGAAGCTGGGCTTCCCTCCGATAGCGGCTCACATGTTCGTTTTCTACTACGCGATAATCTCGAACATCACACCGCCTGTTGCATTAGCGGCATACGCGGCCAGTTCGATAGCCGACTCGAATCCCAACAAGACGGGATTTCAGGCAATGCAGTTAGGCTTCCTCGCGTATGTAGTTCCGTTCGCGTTCTGCTACGATCCGGGACTCCTAATGCAAGGTTCATGGGCTCAGATAGGCTGGGCGTTACTCAGCGGAATAGGGGCTGTGTTCTCGTTCGCTTACATGTGGATGGGTTACATCAAGAGGCCGATTAACACGGTTATGAGGCTGCTGCTTCTAGTTTCGGGGGTAATGTGCCTTACGGTTTGGCCTGCCTCAACTGTCGCAGGGCTTGTAATCCTCGCCGGTGTCTACTTCATTAACCGCTAGTACAGAAATTCTTGACGCAGACTCGAATTAGGGTCTGCGTTTTTTTTGCCGTTTCACAAACCTGCATAATCTGCGTATTCTCTGCCGCATTAATTGCCGTTTTGAATTATCCGTAAAATTACGTATAGGCAATTCAATCCCTCTGTTGTATTATATGCACCGTCCTACGGGAAATACCTAGTAGGAAATCGTCAAAGTAACGCATAACTCTTTAACCAGACGGCAGGAAAGCGAGGCGCAAGAATCCCCGTTAAGCCATTAAGGAACAGAGTAAGATTGCGGGAAGACGCAGCAGGTCTATCAAAGTTAGCCTCTGTGAACTGCTAAAAGGTTCTGAAAGGAAACTAGGCAACTTTCTCAGCCCCCCGCAGACTCAGAGCTTAATCCAAAGACTGAGGGCGTTTGACGGTAAAGCAGATTGACAATTTCATATAGGGGGTTTTCATAATGAAGAAAACAGCATTATTAGCAGCTATCGTTATGGTAGCAGCACTTGCAGCTCCGGCTCTTTCGGCGACCAACCCTTTCATGGACGTCCCGATGAACCACTGGGCTTATGACGCAATCGGTCAGCTCGCGGCACACGGAATACTTTCAGGTTATCCTGACGGTCTTTACAAAGGCAAGCAGCAGACAACACGTTACGAGATGGCTTCAGCTTTAGCCAGAGCGTTGGCAGTAGTTGACATGACCAAAGCAAGCAAGCAGGACGTTGAGATGCTCAAGAGACTCGTCGTTGAGTTCAAAGACGAGCTTGAGGCACTCGGTGTAAGAGTTGATGAGCTTGACGAGAGAGTCGCGGTTCTTGAGAACAGACTCGGCGGCTGGCACATTCACGGTTCGTTAGTACTCGATGTTACCAACAAGAGCGGTGAGAACGCTCTCAGCAGCAACGGCGACGGTCAGATTAAGTTCGATAACGCAAGACTTTACTTCGAGCGTACATTCGGCGAAAATGACGAGTACTTCTTCCGCGCAAGACTCCGCAACGACGGCGATGCCAATGACGGTTTCACCAACGGCAGCGCCAACAGCGCATACTTCGACAGATACTATGTTGAGATGCCGTTCTTCATGGACACAAGGCTCACTGTCGGCCGTTTCCTCTTCGATGTTGACACGGCTTACAGACCTTCAGTCAAGGAGACAGGAAGCTGGACAGGCGGCGACTCAGTGCTTACCGATACTTCAGAGATCGGCTTTGCCCTTCAGAAGAACTTCGGACTCGGCTCATTCCTCGCTTATGTTGCACACTCAAACAGGCTTCCCAGCAGTAATTACGCTGGAAATTCTATTACCTATAACATGGGTGATAGGCAGACTGGTATACTGGAAACGGATCCTCATGGAGTCAACAGGAAAGCATGGACATTCTTTGCGATGGCCAACATTCAGTTCACTGAGAACGTAGGACTTGATCTCGGTGCTCAGGCGTTCATCGGCGACAACGCGTCAACGAAGCCTTCACTTCTCAACGCGGCTGGCGATGAGTACCTCAATGTCGAGGGCGACAAGAACTTCAAGAACTTGTGGACGATTTTCGCAGGACTCCGCTTCAACTTCAATGACGCTGTCGGAATCAAAGGCGCGTTCTATCACCAGAAGATTAGCGGTGAGGAAGTACGTAATGATGCCGCCGGTGTTCTCGGCTGGAGAGATTACGGATACGGTCCTCTGAACCTCAGACAGTACCTGGCCAACGATACCGTTGACAGTGCTAACCACTGGAGAGCAATCATTGACGTAAAGCAGGAACTTCTCAAGTTCACCAGCTTATGGCTCGAATACGGCCAGTATCAGGAAGGCTTCTTCGTACCTCAGGGAATGAGCACAATATTCCCCACCGAGAGCGTAGTCCTCAAGCCCTTCGTAGGCGGCGGCAGCCAGGTAATGACAGACCTCAAGTACTGGAGAGTCGTACTCGGTCAGGAGTGGAACGAGCAGTGGGCAACCAACCTGTTCTACTATGGCTACAAGGCCAGCGATGCCGTTATTAACGACAACCTTGAGTATCAGGACGCAAAGCCTTACGAGTTTGGCGTAGGCGTTCAGTACAAGCTCAACGATGCGACAACAATGGGTCTGAACTATGCACATGTTGACAGCGACCTTCCGAAGGACGCAGCCAACGAGAACACGAAGGACAACATCATCAGATTCAGAACATCAATCAGCTTCTAATCTGAAGTGCAAGTGCAGTGCAGTAACATTTGAAATCAAAGCCGGATTCCCGAGTGTGGGAGTCCGGCTTTTTTAGCTTCTAATAAAAAAGGAGTAAAGCGGCTTATGTATAAAATAATTTTTTATGAAACCCCGAATGGAGAAAGCGACGTAAGAGATTTTTTTGACAATCTGTTTCACACTAAAGGCAAAGATGCTCGAATTCAATATGAGCAATTTTTCATGCAAGTTGAGCTTCTAAAAAAGAGGGGTACCAACTTGCCTGAGAATATAACAAAGCATATAGATGAAGATATTTGGGAACTCCGTCCCGGACATAACAGGATTTTTTATTTCTGCTGGCTTGATGATACTTTTGTTCTGCTTCACCATTTCCGAAAGACTACGCAGAAGACTCCGCGCCGTGAAATTGAAAAGGCTAAGCGTGAACGAGATGATTATTTAAGGAGGATACAAAGGGAATGAAACTTGAGAATGTAAAAACGTGGGACGATTATGAAGAATATATGAGATCTCAAGGCTCTGAAGCTGTATATGTAGTGGATAAATGCCAGAATATTGCTGATAAAGTCTGCGCTACTATTGAGGGTCTGGAAAATATCCACATGAAACTTGAGATTTACGATTTTGATGAGCAAGAAGCTGAAATTATCCCGTCAGCTGTATGAAATTATCCCCTTGAAGCATTTTCAAGGGGATTTGTTATGTGCCAAATCCAGCCAATTTAACCTTTCAATCAATCAATTTGCGGAAATTACGCAAGTCTTTAACTCAGGTACAACATATAAAATCACGCCGTTCATAAAATTTCTCACTGGGAGATGAATCAGTAAAATGAAACTTATTTTAATGATTATGCTCTGCCTCTCATTGACGGCAGGTCAGGCGTCAGCTCACACGGTCTTTGCCCCCGAAGGAAAGAAGCTCAAAATTCACTGGGCTGTCCTTCAGGCTAAAACAGGAAAAATGTCCGACATGGCCGCAATAAGCGTCAGGACGGTCGCCAAGTCAACGTCTAACGAGGCCGGAACTTACTCGCTTTACGGTGCTGTTGACAAGGCTAATCCCGACATAATGAGGCTTCTGGAGATTTACGAGGACGAGGAAGCATACGCCGTTCACACTGCAAGCGAGGGTTACAAGGCATTCGTTGAGGAAAGGAAACCGATTTTCGAGAGCCTGAAACTTCTTCCCGTTGACGCTGTTGTTCTTGAGCAGAAGAAAAACGGTAACGGCAAATTCGTTCTTCTCAGGCTGATTGAGGTTAAGCCCGAAAAACTTGAGGACTTCAAAACGTTAATCACTCAGGAATTTACCAGAGCAGTCGCGGAAGATTCGGGAGTTCTTGGAATGTTTGCGACAAGCGAGCAGGGCGCAAGAAAGAATTTCATTCACACGATGGAAATCTTCGCTGACGCTGAGGCACATAAAAATTACGCGGCCTCCGAGAAATACAAAGATTACAGAAAGAAGGCAGATACAATGTCATCAGAAAATGTTTTTGAGAACAATCCGGCTAATATCACATTAAGCACAAAGGGCCTGCACCTTTCGCCGGACGGACAGCCCTTAAGCGTCTTCCCTCTCGGAAAACCTAATGACGCATTCGCGCAGTATTTTGACGGTCAGAGCTACTTAGCCCCCTTATCGCTCGAACAGGTCGGAATCTTCAACGTAACCTTCGAGCCGGGCTGCCGGAATCACTGGCACATTCACCACGCTAAGAACGGCGGAGGCCAAATACTAATTGTTGTCTCCGGCAGAGGATACTATCAGGAATGGGGCAAGCCTGCTCAGGAATTAAAGCCCGGCGATGTCGTCAACATTCCTGCGAACGTCAAGCACTGGCACGGGGCAGCGAAAGATTCATGGTTCCAGCATTTAGCCGTTGAGGTCAGCGGCGAGGAAACCTCGAACGAATGGTGCGAGGCCGTTTCGCCCGAAGATTACGCGAAACTGAGGTAGCATGATGAAGAAAATAATATTGATTGGAGCTGTTATCGCTATGGTTATGAGTTCGTGTGCTTTCGGAAACGTTGAGGAGTTCAGGAAGACTGACCCCGAATTTGCGGAGTTCTTCGGGAATTTTGCAGGGGTTGAAGTTCCCTCACAGTCGAAACTCGATTCAAGGACAAGATACATGGCAATCATTGCGACTTTACTTGGCTGTCAGGGTGTTGACGAGTTCAGAGCGGTTCTTCCTGAGGCACTTGACGCAGGATTAAAGCCCTCAGAGGTCAAGGAAGTAATTTATCAGGGTACTGCCTACTTGGGAATCGGAAGGGTCAGACCGTTCCTCACTGCCGCGAATGATGTCTTCACCGCTAAGGGAATCGCCCTTCCTCTTGAGAACGCCTCGACAACTACGCCCGATGACAGAATCCAGAAGGGCAACGATGCTCAGGTTGAAATATTCGGCGAGGGCATGAAAGGTTTTCAGAACTCAGAGCCGGAGGAAACAAGGCATATTAACCGCTGGCTTGCCGGAAACTGTTTCGGCGACTACTACACGCGCAAGGGGCTTAATCTACGTGAGCGAGAGATGATTACGTTCTGTTACATCGCGGCTCAGGGAGGCTGTGAACCCCAGCTCACCGCTCACGCTAAAGGCAACATGAACATGGGCAATGACAAAGCGTTTTTGATTGATGTAGTTTCTCAGTGCCTCCCGTATATCGGCTACCCCAGAAGCCTTAACGCTATCACCTGCATTAACAAGGCGGCTGAATGATGAGAACAGCGATAATTTTAGCGTTGATTATGATTATGTCGGGCAGGGCGTTCGCCGGCGATATGGTGAGCGTTAAGGGCGGCAGGTTCATGATGGGCAGTCCTTCGTCAGAGAACTGGAGGAGCGATGACGAGTTACAGCACGAAGTTACTGTGAGCGATTTCATGATAGCCCCTTATGAAGTAACTCAGTCGGAATACAAATCGCTTATGAACGCTAACCCTTCGAGTTTTCGTGGTGATGACCTTCCTGTCGAGAATGTAACATGGCTTGAGGCTGTCAAATTCTGCAACGCAAAGAGCGAAGCTGAAGGACTCAAACCGGTCTACAGTATTGACGGTGCGAAAGTAACGTGGGATTTATCATCGGACGGCTACAGGCTTCCGACAGAGGCAGAATGGGAATACGCCTGCCGTGCCGGAACGTCAACGCCCTTCAACCTCGAACACTCAATCGGAGCGAATGAGGCTAATTTCTACGGTCATTACCCTTACGAGATAGAGGAGAATTATTTTTCACAGCACAAGCTCACGACTAAGCCGGGAATTTACAGAGGCACAACGGTGAAGCCGGGAGAGTTTGCGCCGAACATGCTGGGACTTTACGACATGCACGGGAACGTCGGCGAATGGTGCTGGGATATTTACGCTCCTTACGAGGGGAAAGCCGTTAATCCAACAGGGCCTTCGGAAGGTACTCGAAGGGTCAACAGGGGCGGAGGCTGGAACGATTTTGCGAAGAACATGCGCAGTGCATACAGGGCGGCGGCTCCTCAGGAACGCAGGCTCTACAATGTCGGCATAAGACTCGCTAAAGGAGCAGTCGGCACAGGAACAGTAACCAGTCAGGCAGTTCAGGAGGCTTCAAGTTCGGGGAAGAAAGTCCTAATCGCCTACTTCACATGGAGCGGAAACACTCAGGGAGTGGCCTATGAGATTCAGAAACAGACGGGAGCGGATATATTCGAGATTACGCCGGAGAAGTCATATTCTGAGGATTACAATACGGTTCTCCGCGAGGCTCAGAGGGATCAGCACCGTCAGGCACGCCCCAAGCTGAAGAATCACGTTAAGAATTTCGCGGATTATGACGTTATAATGCTCGGTTATCCTAACTGGTGGGCAAGTATTCCTATGCCTGTAGCTTCGTTCCTTGAGGAGTACGATTTCAGCGGAAAGACGATAATGCCTTTCTGTTCGCACGGGGGAGGACGTTTCGGGCAGAGTTTGACGGCAATCGCTAAACTTTCGCCGAAAGCTGTAATCACTGAGGGGCTGTCAGTTCATTACTCAGGCGGCGGAAGACTGAAAGATGATATAGCACGCTGGCTTTCAGAAAACAGATAGCGCGATTCTGTATCAAGAGTATAAAATTGTAACCGTACTTGTGAAGTTTGCAGGTGCGGTTAAATTTTTTTAGGAGTGAACGTTTATGGTCAGCAGTATTTTCGGCTTCATGTACTCGTCAGGAGCGTTAAAATTCTTGGGAGCATTCCTCTGGGGAATTGCAAGCGTAATCCTCAGCCCCTGCGGAATAAGCATAATCCCTTTGGTAGTCGGCTATGTCGCTAACACTGACACCCCTTCACACTGGAGGGCGTTCAAAATTTCAAGTGCGTTCTGTCTCGGAATAATCATTAATCTTCTTCTTGTGGCCTTCATCACTTCGGGAATAGGAATGCTTCTTGGAGGCTATGAACGTTTTCTGAGCCTCATCACCGCAGGAGTCTTCATTGTAATGGGGCTTCATCTAATCGGCTTAATCCATGTAAAAATCTTCGGCCTCAACTCGCGTATAAAAGGCACTGAATCACAGAACATGAAAGGCGCGATAATTCTCGGAATTTTATCGGGCTTGGCGGTCGGGCCGTGCAGTATCGCGTATGTGAGTCCTGTTTTGTCTCTGGCAATGTCTGAAGGAGCAGGAGGTTTCTGGGGAGGAGTGGCACTGGTTTTGTGCTATGCGCTGGGGTATTGCGCGGTTCTTGTGTGCGCCGGAACGTTCGCGCAGATATTCTCTCTGTATCTTCACAGCGATGATAACGGTGTAATAGGGTTCTTGCTGAAGGCTGTTAATGTTCTCTGCGGTATAGCGTTAATCTGCGGAGGGATTTATCTTATCTCTGAGGTGAGATTCTAGGAAGCCTCGTGTTTTTGAAATAGCAATTAACGCCGGTCAAATATTCAAAATGCTATATAATTATTTCGTTCATAAATTTTTTCATCAGGAGGGTAATTCTCAAAATGCTAGTAAACGCTAAAGAAATGCTCACAGCTGCTAAGGCAGGTCATTACGCAGTAGGCCAGTTCAACATCAATAACCTCGAATGGACAAAGGCAGTCCTTCAGGTTGCCGAAGAACTCAAATCACCCGTCATTCTCGGTGTCTCCGAAGGCGCAGGGAAATACATGGGCGGTTTCCGCACCGTTCAGGCAATGGTCGAGGCTATGGACAAAGAGTTCGGTATCACCGTACCCGTCTGCACCCATCTTGATCACGGCACTTACGAGGGTGCTTACAAGTGCATTAAAGCCGGTTTCACGTCAATCATGTTCGACGGCTCGCATTTCCCGATTGACGAGAACGTAGCCAAAACTGTCGAACTCACTCACGCCGCTCACATGCTCGGACTCACTATCGAGGCTGAAGTCGGTGCAATCGGCGGAGAGGAAGACGGAGTCGTCGGCATGGGCGAATGCGCTGACCCCGACGAGTGCAAGAGAATCGCTGATCTCGGAGTCGATATGCTCGCCGCCGGAATCGGTAACATTCACGGAAAGTACCCTGCAAACTGGAAGGGACTCTCATTCGAGACTCTCGCCAAAGTTCAGGAGAAAACAGGCTTAATGCCCCTCGTCCTTCACGGCGGTTCAGGAATCCCCGATGAGATGGTCAAGAAAGCTATCACTCTCGGCGTCTCAAAGGTCAACGTAAACACTGAATGCCAGCTCTCATTCGCCGCTGCCACACGCAAATACATCGAGGCCGGCAAAGACAACGAAGGCAAAGGCTACGACCCCCGCAAGCTCCTTGCGCCCGGCGTTGAGGCAATCAAAGAGACGGTGCGCGAGAAAATTAAACTCTTCGGTTCGGACGGGAAAGCATAAATTGAACGTCAAAACCTACTACCTTAACCGCAGATTTATCGGAGACGGGAGCCTCGCTGTTATTGCGGGGCCTTGTTCTCTTGAATCCCCTGAACTCGGACTCAGAATCGCCAAGTTCATGAAAAGACTCTGTGATGAGCGCGGACTTCTCTACATCTTCAAAGCCTCATTCGATAAGGCTAACAGAACTTCGGTACATGCTTGGCGCGGGCCGGGACTCGAAAAAGGTCTTGAACAGTTGGCGGAAATTAAGAGCATTGCCGGAGTGCCTGTTCTGACGGATATTCACGAAAGTTCGCAGGCCGCCCCTGCCGGTGAAGTTGTTGACATAATCCAGATACCGGCGTTCCTTTGCAGACAGACCGATTTACTTGTCGCCGCCGCTAAAACAGGACGTATCATCAACATCAAGAAAGCTCAGTTCTTAGCTCCTGAGGACATGATTTATGCCGCCGCCAAATGCCGCGAGGCCGGCAACGACAGCGTTATCCTCTGCGAAAGAGGAACTTCAATGGGCTATCACAGGCTTGTTGTTGACATGACCGGTCTTGTTACGATGAGGGAGTTCGGCTATCCTGTGGTGTTCGACGCTACCCACAGCGTTCAGAGACCCGGCGGACTCGGAGGCGCAAGCGGAGGTGATTACAGACTTGCATTCCCGCTGGCGAGAGCTGCCGCAGGTGTCGGGATTGACGCAATTTTCGCGGAAACTCACCCCAACCCTAAGGAGGCATTGAGCGACGGGCCTAATATGATTCCATTGGACAAGATGGGAAAATTCATTGATGAAGTTCTTGCAATACATAACCTTCGTCAGAGCATGATTCAGAAAGAAAAAGAAACAGCAGGGGATTAATTATGTAAAATCCTTCTGCTGTTATGCCGTATTAAGAAAGCTGGTGAAAAAATGAGCAGTCTAATTGTTTCAAGATTGGGCGGAGATGCTGCCGCCAGTTCGGACGAAATAAAGAAAACCGCTGATATTATCCGTTCAAATCCTTCAAGGCGTTATGTTATAGTTTCAGCCCCTTCCGCTACCCGTCAGAACGTTGGGATAACTGATTTGCTTTACCTTTGTCATTCAAGTTTCTCGAACAGGGAAAATTACTTGCCTATTCTCGAAAAAATTTATGACCGTTACGATGAAATAGTGAGCGGTCTCGGAATAAGCATGAGTGCAGGCGAGGAAATCTCAGCACTCAAAAAGAGCCTTGAGCTTGGAATGAATCTTGATTACATCGGGAGCAGAGGCGAATACATAACAGCAAGAATCTTCGCTGAGTATCTCGGCTGGGATTTCATTGACGCTTCGGAACTCATCTTCTTCAGGGAGGACGGGACTCCTGATAAAGAAAAAACTTTCCGTATCGCAGGAGAAAAACTGCAAAATATCGAACGCGCAGTGATACCGAGTTTCTACGGGACACTTCCGGACGGGAAGATTAAGACTTTCCAGAGGGGCGACTGTGATACTGCCGGTGCTTTAATCGCCTGTTCAGTAAATGCGGACTTGTTCGAGAAATGGAGCGAAAACGCTAAAATTTACAGCGCGGATCCTGCTGTTGTTCCAGACCCCGAAGTCATAAGAAATGTAACTTACAGCGAGGCTCTTGAACTCAATTACATGGGAATCAAAATCGCTAATGACAATCTCATGCTCATGCTCAACGAAGCTCAGATACCCATGAAAATATCCAGCATTAACTCCCCCGAAGATAAAGGAATGCTCATCACCCCGAAGCTGAAAGAATATTCAAGGCTCGATGTTACATCATGTATTGCAGGACGGCAGAATTTCAGCGTGATTCACATCATGAAGTACGGCATGAATAAAAATTACGGGTTCAGCGAAAAATTATTCGGAGTTTTCGCAAAGCACCATATAGCCTGCCAGCATTACCTGTCTGGAATACATCAGATATCCGTTATCCTGAAGACACCGATTTTTGACATAAGGCGCAACGAAATCATCAGGGAAATTCAGGAGGCCGTTCAGCCGGACTCAATAACGCTAGAAAAAGGACTTGCCTTAATCGCTGTCATAGGCGAGGGAATGGGAACGGTTAAAGGAATTTTCAGCCGTGTTTTCGCGGCACTTGTTCACGCCGGTATCAAGGTCAGAATGACTGAGCAGGGCGCGGACAGACTCAATATCATAATCGGAGTGTCTGATGATGATTACGTTAATGCAGTGAAAACTTTATACAGGGCACTTGTTCTTGACGAAGAAGGGGAGTAAAAATTATTGCCTCATCATACTGATAATGAATTACTTAACGCCGCTAAAAAATTAATGCTCACTGAAGCTGATGAAATTTCACGCTCGGCGGAAAATTTAAGCGGCGAAATCGTTAAGGCCGCACGTGAAATTTATGCCTGCAAAGGAAGAGTAGTTGTCGTTGGTCTTGGCAAGTCCGGCCATGTCGGGCGCAAAATCTCAGCAACTCTCGCTTCTCTCGGAACTCCGTCATTCTTCCTTCACGCGGCTGAAGCCTCTCACGGCGATTTAGGAATGGTCATGAAAGAAGACATCGGGCTATTCATCAGCAACAGCGGTGCTTCCTCCGAAATCGTCTCGATAATCCCCCACTTCAGACGGACAGGGGCTAAAATGATTGCCGTTACCGGCTCAATGTCATCACCGTTAGCCCAGAACTCGGACATCGTTATTAACGCTCATGTCGAGAGCGAAGGAGATCCCCTTCAGCTTGCGCCCATGAGCAGTACGACACTCGAACTCGTACTCGGCGACGCTCTTGCCGCTATCGTTACGATTCTAAGGGGCTTGAAGCGCGAGGATTTCGCATTGTTCCACCCGGGAGGCTCATTAGGACGTAAACTTCTGACAAGAGTTCGCGATGTCATGGGCAGAGGCGATAACCTTCCTGTCGTCAGCGAGGGTGTTACGGTTAAAGACGCTCTCTTCGTCATTACCGGCAAGGGCTACGGCGCAACATGTATCGTTGACGCTGAGGGAAGACTGACGGGGATATTCACAGACGGAGATTTAAGGCGTTTGATGGAGAAAGCAGGCAATGACGCTTTCACTACGCTCATCGAGGACGCTATGACACGAAATCCTAAGACCATTAATCCCGACGCATTGGCCGCTGAAGCAGTAAGAATAATTGAGAACAGCGAAATCAGCGTGTTAATAGCTGTCGAAAATCAAAAACCAATAGGGATAATACATATTCACGAATTATTGAGGGCTGGTATTGCATGAAAATTTTAGGAATAATTCCGGCGCGCTACGGTTCTTCAAGGTTTCCCGGAAAACCACTCGCCGACATCTGCGGCAAACCAATGATTATTCACGTACTTAACCGCGCTAAACGTTCTTCAAAACTCTTTGACGTTATCGCAGCGACCGATGACGCGAGAATTTTTGACTGCGTTACGGAAGCAGGAGGCCGTGCAGTCATGACCGACTCGAATCTTCCCAACGGCACCGCAAGATGTGAACAGGCATTAAGGATTTACGGGGGCGAATTTGACGCTGTGATTAACATTCAGGGCGATGAACCTCTGCTTGACCCGTTGATGATTGATGAGGTCTGCGGACTTCTTGAGGAGGGCGAATGCGCAACACTCTGCCGCGAACTTCATGATGATTTCGGGAATCCCAATATCGTTAAAACCGTAATGACTCAGGACGGACACGCTTTATACTTCTCGCGCTCGCTTATCCCTTACAAGCGCAACAAAATTGACCTTCCTGTCTATCAGCATATAGGGATTTACGGTTACAGGGCTGACTTCCTGAAAAAGTATGTCAGTCTCAGCGATACCCCTTTGAGCATGGCCGAGTCCCTTGAGCAGTTAAAGATACTGGAACACGGATATAAAATGAAAATTAAAGTTACTGAGAGCAAAGCCGAGAGTATCGGAGTTGATACGCCGGAAGATTTGGAGAGAGTGAGGGAAATAATTAATGCCGAGATTCAAACGGGCAGTAATAATCAGTGATGGTATAAGAGGACATTTACATCAGTCAATGGGAGTCGCTGAATGGCTTGAAAGACTCTCAGGAACAGTAATAGAACCTACTCTCACTATTCCGGAAATGAGCCTTGCAGATAAAATCCTGAAGCTGAAATTATTTGTTCACGGCATCGAAGGACATGAGGGTGCATATTCACGCGAATGGTTAAAATCTGTCGGGGTACGTTACTGGAAATACAATAATGAATCAACGCTGTTTATTTCGGCAGGAAGCAGGGCAGCACCGTTCTGCCTTGCCCTCGCCAAAGCTACTCACAATAAATGCGCCGTCATAATGACCCCTTCAATACTCGGAACTAAATCATTCAATTACGCAATCGTCCCCGAACATGACAAACCTAATCTCAAAGACGGGAACGTAATTACGACACTCGGCGCACCCAATCACATTTACGCCCCTGCATTGAAGGAAATAGCTTCGAGCTTCTTTGCCGGTAAAAATCTTGAGGGCAGGAAGGTTATTGCCCTTTTAATCGGCGGAAGCGACGCAAATTACAAGATAACTCCGCGATGGGTTAAAAATCTTCTTGAACCACTACAGGGAGTTCATGACGCTAAGTTCATGATTACTACGTCAAGGCGCACAGGCTCTGATGTCGAAAGAACCATCGAGGAAATTTTCGCAGGCTCCCGAAACGTGGAATATATGTTCCTTTACTCAAGAACTCCCAATCAGAACTCAATCACCGCAATTTTAGGAGCGGCAACTCATGTTCTTGTTACGGAAGACTCTGTGTCAATGGTCTCTGAGGCAGTAACAGCAGGTTTCAAAGTGGGATTGATTCGAGTACCGAGATCTACAGGGAAAATTAAACATCTTCTGGGTTTCGGGGCAAGAAGATTTGATGATATGTTCGCGGAATTTGCGAATAGAGGATTAATTGAGGACTTCGGGAATGATTTGTACTTCCCGAAATTCATGGAGGCTTACGAACAGAAACACGGGCTTGATTTCAACGAGGCAAAGAGAGCCGCTGAATGGATACTGCATAACTAGAGCGGGTCTTTCAACACACGTTCATATACGGCAATAGTTTTTTCTGCGGCGTTTTCGAGCGAGAAATTCTGCTTTATTACGGCAATCGAACTGTCTGTAATATTCCCTCGCCCTTCTTTTCCGATGTTCAGCATTTTCAGCATAGCAAGGGCAAAACTTTCGGGGTCATCTTTCTTCGCAATGAGGCCGTTGTTCCTCTCAGGACGTATTATTTCAGTGAAGGGTTCAATGTCGGACACTACAGCAGGAAGCCCCGATGCCAATCCCTCAAGTAGCGCAATGCTGAAGCCCTCCTCACGCGAAGGCATGACAAACACATCGCTTGCCCACAGCCATGACCTTACATCACTTACGAATGAATCAGGCATAATGACATTCACTCCTAGTTCAGCGGAAAGCCTCATATAATTCTCGCGCATTCCCTTCTCGCCCTCAGAACCAATGAGCGCAAGCCTGAGAGTTTCATTGCCTCCGTACTCACTGCATACCTTAGCGAATGCCCTGATGAGAACGTCAAAGCCCTTTCGGTGTATGTATATCCCCATTCCTGAGAACAATATGTCGTTTTCGGAAAGCCCAAGCGATTTTCTGAAGTCCCTGCGAATATCAAGGTCAGGCGAAAATCTTGCGGCATTAACAGGGTTATGAACTACATCAATCACAGAAGGATTCATTCCCTGATTATTAACCATGTAATCCCTGAGCCATTCAGCACACGATATACAGCGCGAGGAACGGGCGTAATACTTTTCTTTTGCCGGCTTGTCAAATGTCGATACTACAGGGACATGATGATATTTCCTCCAGAAACCGGCAATCCCTGCGGCTGATGAGAGTCTCGTGTGGATTATGTCAGGTTTGACTTCGCGGATTAAACGTAAAAAATCAGGCGACAGAACAGGCATTCCAGAGATAAGCGGCCTCCATGTGAATACAGGTATGCCGTTATCGTTTGCACAGCTCTCAAGATTACCGCCCTTCCGGCAGAGAAGGTACTGCTCAATTCCGTACCCCTCCAGAGATTTAATATGTTCGATGTAAGGCAGGCACCACGAAATACTTTCAGCGTCAACGTAATGAAGAACCTTCACCCTCAAGCACCCTCCTGTAAAATTCTTCAATCTTCGCCGCAGTCTCCGAAAACGATGTGAGTTTCTCCGCCGACAAAGGGCTTGCGCTTCCTCCGCCGATTACGTTCCTTATCGCCTCAGCCCACGCCGTAACATCTCCGGCAGGTATCAACGCTCCCGATGAAAGCGGCCTCAATGGCTCAATGTCTGACGCAAGCACAGGAAGCCCGGCGGCGAGAGCCTCATTCACTGTTAGAGGAAGTCCCTCCTGATATGACGGGAAGAGAAGACACGCTGCCCTGCTCATAAATTCATCGGTGTCGTCTCTGAAGCCGTAAAATTTCACGCGCTCCTTAATGCCGAGTTCACCGGCTAAATTTTCAAGTTCTTTTCTCTGCGAACCGTCCCCCAAAATATCGAGCGTCCATTCATAATCCCTCAGAAGCCCCAGAGCCTTTAACGCCACGTCAAGCCCCTTTCTTTTAGCAAGATAGCCGACGTAAAGGAATTTTTTGTTTTCGGGAAAATATTTATGTTTCCAGAGAAATTTAGGAGTTCTTACCCCGTTCGGAATTGTTACCGTGTTAGGGGGCAGGAAATTTTCGAGCGAAGCCCTGACAGAATCGGAAACGCATATAACACCGTCAGCGTGTTTAAGAGGCTTTATGCCGAAATTCAGCGAGTATGGGGCATGAGCTGTCATTATCCATTTTGTTTTCGTCATCGCTGAAGCAGCCCATGCTATCCATGCAGGGACTCTTGAATGAGCGTGAATTATATCCCAGTCTCTCAGTCTGAAAAGTTTAACGGCACTGTAAATTCCGGTGAATAAATTTTTTCGCTGTACCGGCAAATGAAGAACTTTAACATTTTTTGAGGGAAGTAATTTTTCGAGTTTTCCTCCGGCTGTCGCTAACGTGATTTCATGGCCGTGAGCAGTCTGTTCATTGCATAACTGAACTACATAGCGTTCAACGCCGCCCTCCTCAAATTCGGGGACTATGTGAAGAATTTTCAAGATAAACCTCGCTCCAAAGATATATTGTGTATGATGTCAGAAATTCTAACAGCTGAGCCTCCTCCTGCCTAAAGGGCAGAGGGTTCTTAAGAAGTTTGATTGTTTCCCAATCCTTATTCTTAAGGGCGTAGCCAGTCCGCCCCTACTGTATAGCCCCAAAAGGGACACAACATTACTTTTTCTGAGAATGTTCAACGCTCCGTTTACATCTGCATTGAACTCAAAACCTGTGCTTGTCTGGTACATTCCTCTATGTATCCGCTTGCCGGAAAATTCATAATCCTTCAGATTGTCCGCATTATACACCGGCATTTCGTCTTTGTCCCAAAAACTTGCCTTTGACGTATAGCTTTCTTCCTGTTCTGCGTATTCAATTCCGTACAGTTCGCAGAGATACGCTAATTTATGTAGGATTTCTCCGTAGGGGATATTCACAAAATTTTGGTTGTTCACTTTCCCCATCTTTGCCTCTCTCTGGAATGTTACGTTATATCCGCAAACTAATACCCCGATATTGTGAAAAACGCAGTAGTTTATGACTTTCCTGCACGCTTTAGAGATATAGTCATTCACTCGCAGTTTACGTTTTCTCGCGAGCTGTCTCTGCCGGAATGTCGTTTTTCTACTGCATTTCTGCTTGTCTTTTATGCTCGAAAGCCTTGCGTTCATTTTGTTGAACCATTGATTTATCGCTTTCAGTCTCCGACCGTCAATGATGAACGATTGCCCTTCACTTGTTACGCACGTCATTAAATTGTTCAATCCGAAATCTATCGCTAGTGCTTTTTGCTTGTCTAATTCCCTTTGAGCTTCTACCGCTTCATAAACGTACTGTATCTCAAAGAACCTAGCGTCATTTATCGGGATTATTCGTATGTACTTGACTTTCTTGTCTTCAAGTATAGGCGGCACTTTTACAGTAAGTTTTGAATGCCTCGCTCCGTATTGCTTTGAATATGGCAGCGTGAATGTCTGGTCGCGTATCGTGAACTGCTGTATTATCAGCGGAGCGTATCCGTCTTTGGGCAGGTAATGAGGAATTTTTACGGCTCTGCTGTCGTACTGCTTTTTCTTTACCAGCTTTAACAGCGCAATGAATGACGCAAACATAGTGTCAACAACCTTCATGCTTTGTTGCGCCATATTCGAGTTCAGGCTTTTATAGTTCTCTGATGTTTTCAATATCGCGTATGTTTTCTCGTAGCCCAAATATTTGCCTTCAGTAAAAAAATACTGTCTGTTCACGTAAAGTGCCTCGTTCATTAAGTTCTTAGAAGTTCGGCACAATTCACGAAGAGTTCGATATTCTTCTTTTGACAGGTGCTTTAACCGCTGCTTGATTGTTAGGTACTTTTCTTAATCTCACCTCCTTTCATTGAAATTTTATTGTATCGTAAAAGAGTGTCAAGCAAAATTATATTAGCGGTTTATATCACCATAGCTAAAGCTAGGGGGATTACGCCGCTTTTCGATAAAATTTCCTTTGCTTGCTATAATTTACGGCAAATATTTTCACAGGGGGAGCGGAAAATTTTGATGAGACGTTTTGGCATTGCTGTATTAATTTCTGATGATGCTTTCAGGAGTTTCGGAGGTTGTGATAATGGCTGTGTCGCAAATGTATAAACTGACAAACAAATTTCGGGAAGGCCCTCTCTATCCTTTCTTCAGAGGAACCAGCAGGACGATTGAAAAGGCAGTAAAGCGCGTCTTGAATATCAACCGCTTCACCAGCGGAAGAACTGCCATACAAAAATACAGGAACTTTTACGACGGCCAGCGTTGTTTCATAATCGGCAACGGCCCCAGCCTCACAATAAAAGACCTCGAAAAACTCAAGGAATACGGCGAAATATCAATAGCCTCAAACAGCATATATAATTTATTCCCTGACACCGGTTGGCGGCCGACGATTTATACTGTTCACGACTTTCAGGAAATCAAAAAGACACGCGAGAAAATTTCAGCGGTCGAGACAGAACTCAAAATTATCGCTATGAGCGCGGACGGAAGAATCTATGATATAGACGGAGCGATTCTGCTGAGACTCATTGAACCGCCAAAAGGAAAAATACTTTTCTCCGATGATATTTCAAAGTGCGTTTATGACGGCTCTACCGTTACTTATGTCAGCATTCAGTGCGCCTGTTACATGGGCTTCAAGGAGATAATTCTGCTGGGAGTGGATCATTCATTCGCCAGAGAAATTACAAAAGACGGAAAAATAACAGTCAACAACGCAATAAAGAATCATTTTCAAAAATACCAGACTGAAAGTTTCTGGGGAAACGGCCAAAAAGATGAGGAAGCTGTAGTTTTCCCGTTGGATTTAGCTACGGAGGCTTTTATTGAGGCTAGACACTACGCTGATGAACACGGCATAAAAATCTTGAACGCTACAAGAGGCGGTAAACTTGAAGTGTTCGAGAGAGTTAATTTTGATTCACTGTTCGCAGACAAATGAAGATTAGCCGCAGGATTAACATTCTTCGTGATTTCGGAATGAATTACTGTACTTTGCGCCGTCCGACAAATCTTCGTGAATATAATGTCTCACTCCGAAGGTGGTGCATAAGCGTGCAGTCGGCACGGCCTGAATGCCCTCTGTGTGAATTTGTGCTTGATATGTGGCTGGAATACTGGAAGACTCAAAGATTTCTGGCTGATTATGTCATGACCGATTACTTTTTCGCGCTGGCATATGAAACACTGCCGGAATGCAGGAGGCTTCTTGAGGCCGTACCTCTTGGGAATTATGCGTACGATGACCTCCAGCATGTGCTTGCCTCAAAGTTTAATCAGGAAAAATTTGACGCTATGAACCGTGATACACAATTCTTCAAGCTGACATACAAAAGGGATTTCCCCAAAGAAATTAACGGCCATGAGACGTTCTACGGACATTTATGCAGTTTGTACGGGGAATAGGAACATGAGGCTTATAACGTTTTCATTTGCAAAAGTGTTGAACTCTGTGATATAAATTGCAGTAACAAAATTATTTTCACTTATTTATTTTTCACGAAAGGATTTGATTCATAGTATGGAGATGTATTTGACAGCATTACAGGATTTAATGCTCAAGTCAGGCTTCTTCGGCCTCACTACCGGCAACATCATCATGCTCGTAGTGTCGTTCGTCCTTCTTTATCTGGCCATCGGCAAAGGGTTTGAACCCCTCTTGCTCGTGCCGATTGCTTTCGGGTGCCTCCTCGTGAATTTGCCCCTCTCAGGAATTTGGGACGAGTTCAACGAGACTACTCACACGATAGGCTTCCTGCGCTCACTGTATTACGGTGCAGAGTTCGAGATTTACCCGATATTGATTTTCTTGGGCATCGGCGCAATGACCGACTTCGCTCCCCTCATCGCCAACCCGATAACGTTCCTTCTCGGAGCGGCGGCACAGTTCGGAGTTTTCGTTGCGTTCATCGGTGCTAACTGGCTCGGAACTCTCACTAACGGCCTCGTCTCATTCAACATCAAAGAGGCCGCAAGTATCGCCATCATCGGAGGAGCTGACGGCCCTACAAGCATTTACCTGACGGTCATGCTCGGACAGACTCAGATTCTCGGAGCGGTAGCAGTAGCGGCTTACAGCTACATGTCATTAGTCCCGATGATTCAGCCTCCTGTTATCTACATGATGACCAGCAAAAAGGACAGAGGCATTATCATGGGTCAGCTCCGTCCAGTCTCGAAGCGCGAGAAGATTTTATTCCCGATTATCTGCACGGTCGTTTCTGGATTAATACTTCCTGCGTGCGTGCCGCTTGTCGGAACGTTAATGTTCGGAAACCTTCTCAGGGAATGCGGAGTTACTGACCGTCTCAGCAATACCGCTCAGAACGAACTCATGAACATCGTAACGATTTTCCTTGCGCTCTCAGTAGGTTCAACGATGGCCGCCGATAAGTTCTTGACTGTCGGAACGCTTGCCATAATCTGCTTGGGACTCGTAGCGTTCGCGTTCAGCACGTTCGGAGGACTCGTATTCGGTCAGATAATGAAGATACTTTCTGGCGGAAAGATTAACCCGATGATAGGTGCCGCAGGAGTCAGCGCAGTACCTATGGCGGCGAGGGTAGTTCAGCGTTGCGTCCAGAAGGAATATCCCGGACATTTCCTTCTCATGCACGCTATGGGCCCGAACGTTGCCGGAGTTATCGGCACGGCGGTAGCGGCAGGAGTAATGCTTACGCTTTTATCGCGCTAAAAGAAATTTACTGAAACAGTCTGAACATGGCCGGAAGATTCTTTTTGAGATTAGAGTCTTCCGGCTGTTTTTATGGGGTGATTAAGGGTGTGCAAAATCAAAAGTGTATTCGGAGACATAGCGGTCTATAAGGATTTGAGGAGGACAAATTTTTTCACGGCATTAAGTCTTCCGGCATTCATGAGGGACTGGATAATACAGAAATTTTCTGACGGTGAGGGAAACTATGACATCGGCAAAATCAAAGACTTCACTCAGAATTTCATTCCTGACCGCAACGAATGGATAAGTCTCAAGAACAGAATCATTCTTGAGGGCGAAAGGGTAAAATTCCTCGCTAAAATCTCCGCCGATATTGACATCAAAACTCAGGAAATAACGTTCAGCATTCCGGCATTCGGATTGACGGGCAAGGAAACATTCATCGAGCGTTCGACATGGCAGAAATACAGCCGTGAATTATCCGCAGGCCGTGAAGTCTGGGGAATAATCGAACTCGGCTACAGACTGTCCGAAGGCAAAAATCAGGGACGGATTGAGCTTGTCAGCTTCGAGACGTTCTGCCCCTACACCGTAAGCACTGATGATTACCGCGAGGCGCGTTCGGAGTTCAATATTTATGAATGGGAAGATATATTGCTCGGAGCGATCGACTACAACGCTGAGGGCTACAGGGACGAGGAGCGGAAACTCTCAATGCTCACGAGGCTTCTTACCTTCGCCGAGAAAAGACTCAACATCATCGAGCTTGCACCCAAAGGAACAGGGAAAAGCTATGTTTTCGGGAACGTAAGCCGTTACGGCTGGTTATCGAGCGGAGGAGTAATGACCCGTTCAAAAATGTTCTATGACCTAACGAAGAACTGCGAGGGATTAATCACCGGCAATGACTTCGTTGTCCTCGACGAAATTCAGACTATCTCATTCGGGAACACTGACGAAATGCGCGCGGCTCTGAAAGGCTACTTAGAGCAGGGAGTTTTCACAGTCGGAAGCTACAAGGGTACTGCTGACGCAGGATTAGTGCTGTGCGGAAACATAAGCATTGAGGCGATGAAACAGGACGGTTACGCGGACATGTTCACGGAATTGCCGAAGGTGTTTCACGAGTCGGCATTGATTGAGAGATTTCACGGTTTTCTGAGGGGCTGGAACATTCCTAGAATGAACGATGACTTGAAGATTCAGGGCTGGGCATTGAACACCGAGTATTTCTGCTCAGTGCTTCATGAACTCAGAGATGATATTTCCTACAGGGGAATAGTCGATGAACTTGTCGATGTTCCGAAAGGCTCTGATACCAGAGACACCGAAGCCGTTAAAAGAATCTCAACAGCTTACCTGAAACTTCTTTTCCCGAACGTAAGAAAGCCCGATGATATTTCGGCGCAGGATTTCAAACGCTACTGCCTTAGCCGCGCTGAGAGAATGAGGGAGATTATACGTTATCAGGCCGGACTTCTCGATTCTGAGTACAAGGGCAGGGGAATGCCTGACTTCACCGTCAGGGAGTAAGGGGAGGAAAGGACTCCCCTCCTGCGTTTTACTCCCATTCGATAGTTGCGGGCGGCTTTGAAGTTACATCTAGTACCACTCTGTTAATGCCTCTGACCTCGTTGCAGATTCTCTTAGACACCCTGTCGAGAACGTCATAATCAATCCTCGACCATTCAGCAGTCATAGCGTCCTGAGAGTTTATCGCCCTTAGAACGACCGCCTCGCTGTAAGTTCTGCTGTCCCCCATAACGCCGACTGATTTCACCGGAAGAAGTACGCAGAAAGCCTGCCAAATTCCAGCATAAAGACCTGCGCTCTTCAGTTCCTCCCTGAAAATTGCATCGGCTGCCCTCAAAGTATCAAGTCTATCCTTAGTGATTTCGCCAAGACACCTCACCGCAAGGCCGGGACCGGGAAACGGCTGGCGGTTAATGATTTCGTCAGGCATTCCGATGATTCGTCCGAGCCTTCTCACTTCGTCTTTGAACAAATCGCGGAGAGGCTCAAGGAGTTTGAGGTTCATTTTTTCGGGAAGTCCGCCGACGTTGTGATGAGATTTTATGAGCGCAGAACCTTTCTTTGTGCCGCTCTCGATAACGTCAGGATAAATAGTTCCCTGCAATAGCCATTCAGCACCTTCAATTTTCTTCGCTTCGGCCTCGAAGACATCAATGAATAATCGTCCTATAATCTTTCGTTTCTGTTCTGGGTCTGTAACTCCTGCGAGTTCCTTCAGGAATAATTCGGAAGCGTCAACATACTTTACGTTGAGGCCGAGAGAGTCATATTCCTTCATGACGGCTTCGGGTTCATTGAGGCGCATTAAGCCGTGATTGACGAAAACGCACTGAAGGTTATCGCCGACAGCCCTGTGAACGAGTACGGCTGAGACGCTCGAATCAACTCCCCCCGACAAACCGCAGACGACCTTAGAGCTTCCCACAGTCTCGCGTATTGAGGCGGTCATTCCGTCAACCCAGTCGGAAAGATTCCAGTCCCCTGAACAGCCGCAGACCTTGAAGACAAAACTCCTCAGAATATAATTCCCGTGTTCGGTGTGAATCACTTCGGGGTGGAACTGAAGACCGAAGAATTTCCGCTGAGTGTCCTCGATTGATGAGATGATGTGGCTGTCGGTGAGCGATGTAGCTTTGAAGCCTTCGGGAAGTTCCGAGACGTTATCGCCGTGACTCATTAAGACATTCATTGACTGGGGTATATTCTCGCCGAGAAGTAATGAGTCATTACCGGTCTTTTGAATCTTAGTTACCCCGTATTCTCTTGAAGTCCCTGCTGTAACAGTACCGCCGGTAAGTTTCGCGAGGAGCTGCATACCGTAGCAGATACCCAGTACGGGACAGCCGGTGTTAAGAATCTCAGGGTCAACAGTGATAGCGTCAGGGTCATTAACGCTGTCGGGGCCTCCTGAAATAATCAGGCCTTTGGGGGAATATGACTTGATTTTCTCAGGCGATGAGTCCCAGTTGAGAATGACGCTGTGAATTTTCATTTCCCTTAGTCTTCTCGCAATTAACTGTGTGAACTGTGAACCGCAGTTAATGATGACAATATTCTGGTTTATAGTTTTCATGTTAAGTTTTCTTACCTCCTCTTTAGGAAAATTATATAATGCCTGAAAATTTAGCGTGTATAATTTCAAAGTAAACACAAAAAAATTTAGCGTTAAGGACGTGAATCATAGTGTACAGGAAAATTATGGCCATCTCAGCAGTCTTCGCTCTCGTTCTGACTGCGCTGCCTGTTTGGGCGTTAGCAAGCGGATATACTGACGGTGATGTTATTGTCGTATTAAGGCCGTCTGAGAAAAATTCATCAGGTTCGTTCAGTGCCTCTGAATTGTCGGTAGAGGCTTCGGATTTTGCGGCCTCAGTTTCGGGAGCGTCAGTGAGCGAGTTTTACCCTTCGTTATCTGAGAGCGAGGGCGGAGCATTCATGATGATTCATTCTGAGAGTATGGACGCTGAGGAGTTCGCCGAAATTCTCAGGGCTGACCCCAATGTCATTGCAGTCTCCCCCAACTACAAAGTACATGCCGCAGTCGTACCCAATGATAATTATTACGATGAGTGCTGGGGAATGGAGGAAATAAAAGCTCCGTCAGCATGGGACACTACAACAGGAAAGGACACAATTTACGCGGCGATAATCGACTCAGGGATTGACTACACCAACCCCGATTTAACGGATAACGTGGCTGTAGACCTGTCATACAGGACACTCAAAACAGGAAACACTGATGACGCTTTTGACGACTACGGACACGGAACGCATGTTGCCGGAACGATAGGTGCTAAAGGGAATAACACTATAGGAGTTGCGGGGCTTAACTGGAATTGCAGAATGATTCCCGTAAAGGCTCTGGACAGTTCGGGGAACGGCGATTTGAACACGGTCATTAAAGCAGTCGATTACGTTACGGGACTGATTAATCAGGGCGTTAATATAAGGGCTGTGAACTTATCGCTTGAGACATACATGGCCTTAGAGCCGACTCATGACAATCTCGTATCGTCAGCGTTATGGAGGGCATTCAAGGCATTGGACAACACTAACAAGGCCGTAATAGTCGTAGCGGCAGGGAATTACGGCGAGACAGTCGGGGAACCAACCACAAAAGCGCAGGGCAAATTAATTCCGGGAGCGGGGTATTATGTTTATCCGGCATCATTCAAGGGGCTTGACAACATGATTTCGGTAGGCGCACTCGCCCGGATTTCGTACTTGGGAACGACATACCTAGCGACATTCAGCAACAAGGGCGCGAATATTCAGGCACCCGGACAGGCGATATTAAGCACGTGGCTTCAGAGTGCTTCAGGAAACGTAAAAGAAGACGGAGTGAGTCTTCGTTCGGCGCAGGGAACGTCAATGGCTGCGCCTCATGTGGCAGGAGCGGCAATGCTTGTGGCCTCAGTGCTTCCCGAAGCGGCGACAGCATATCAGATTAGACAGGCATTATTATTCTCCAGCGAGCTTGATGTCGCAGGAGCGTTATCGTATGCGTCCTCGAACTACTCCAGTTTAGCGGCCAGAGGCACTGAAGGAAGAAGCTATGACGATTACAATTCGTACAGCGAGGAGGATTACATTGAAACCGGAAGCGGCAAAACAGGATCATCGGGAGGCTGTGAGGGCTTAACGCTAGGAATTTTTGGGCTGGCCGCAGTGATAATGCTTGCCATAAAGAAGATGAGCTGTTAAAATAACGCACTGTAGTTTGAACATTGCCGGTGTGGCTCAGAGGTAGAGCAGCGCACTCGTAATGCGCAGGTCAACAGTTCGAATCTGTTCACCGGCTTTGTAAGACAGCTCGATACCAAGTGAAAAATCCGCTCAAAAAGCGGATTTTCTGTTATTATTACTCCGATGATTCATAATGAAAAACGATTGAAAACTTGTGAGCGCGTCAAAAATTTTCACATAGTATAATTTCTTTAACCAATCACTCTGGAGGAAAAAAATAAAATGTGGCTTGAATTTCTCATCGAAGGTCTGAAGAAGTTTGCAGGAGAAATCATCGGGGTACTTCTGATTACGTTTGTGCTGTCGATGTTTCCGGGAGTGCGGAATTTGTTCACGAAGTACAGGAAGCTGAAGAAAGATGATGATGATACGGATATTCAGCAGGTGATTCGGGACATTGAGGCTGAACGTAAGGAAGAAGCTAACCGCAGAGCAGAATTAGAATTGCAGCTGGAGCAGAAGCGTCATGAGGAAGCATTGAGGGCGGCTGAAGCTCAGAAGGCAGAGGAGGCCAAGCGCAGCGCAGAGGTACAGAAACAGCTTGAAGCTCAACGGCAGGAACAGGAGCGTATACAGGCAGAACTCAGGCGCAAGGAAGAAGCCTTGAGGCAGGCTGAGGCTCAAAAAGCAGAGGAGGCCAGACAAAGAGCAGAGATACAGAAACAGCTTGAAGCTCAACAGCGTGAATTAGAGCAAGAAAAAGCCAGAAAGAAAATTCCTCCGATGAGTGATGAGAATTTTGTGGACCTCTGCAGGTCAGGAAATGCCAAGAAAGTTGAAGAAGCCCTCATGAACGGCGCAAATATCAACGCTAAGGACAATAAAGGCTGGACGGTTTTAATGAGGGCAGCACAGTACGGCCGCACAGAAACAGCAGAAGTTCTCCTGAAACACGGGGCTGATGTCAACGCTAAGAACAAGTACGGCTGGACGGCTTTAATGTGGGCAGCAGGGAGAGGCCTCACAGAAGTCGTAGAAGTTCTCCTGCAACACGGGGCTGATGTCAACGCTAAGGACGATGGTGGCGAGACGGCTTTAAGGTGGGCAGAGAAGTACGGCAACACAGAAACAGCAGAGTTGCTCCGCAGATACGGCGCAATATGATAAACAGTCAGCAACAAAAATTTTTTTTGGAGGTAACATAAATGGATTTCAAGGAACTCGCAGCACTAATCATCGGTAACGTCGGCGGAAAATCAAACGTCAAAAACGTCGTCCACTGTGCAACCCGTCTCCGCTTCACCCTCAATGATGCCTCAAAAGCCAACACCGACAACATCAAAAAGGCTAAAGGCGTTCTCTCGGTCGTCAACGCAGGAGGACAGTATCAGATCGTCATAGGCCCTGACGTTCCACAGCTCTATCAGGAAGTAATCGCTCAGGGAGGTTTCGAGGCAGCAGCAGCGATTGATGACCCTGACGCTGAGAAAGAGGACAACCGTTCGCGCCTCAGCAAAATCCTCGAAAGCATAGCCGGTATCTTCCAGCCGATTATTCCGGCCATCACCGGCGCAGGACTTCTCAAGGCGTTAATGGCATTGTTCGCGTGGCTCGGGTGGCTCAAGACAGGCACTCAGACTTACACCATACTCAACGCTATGGCAGACGCTGCGTTTTACTTTATGCCCGTTCTTCTTGCTGCCTCATGCGCCCGTAAGTTCAAGTGCAATCAGGGCAACGCTCTGGCACTCGCCGGAATTCTGGTCTACCCGTCATTCATGAGCCTTATGTCAGGCAAAGAGGCCGTTACGTTCTTGGGTTTCCTTCCCGTAACGCGTGCGCCTTATGCCTCGTCAGTAATCCCGATAATTCTAGGAGTATGGTTCATGTCGGCAGTCGAACATTGGGCGCAGAAGGTATCGCCTAGAGCTGTAAAATTCTTCTCCGTCCCTCTCGCAAGCCTCCTCATCGGCGGAACGGTAACAATAACTCTTCTCGGCCCGATAGGAGCATGGGCTTCAGGTTTGATTAACTCGCTGTTCACGTGGCTGAATGCGTCAATCCCGTGGCTTGTTCCGACACTTGTTGGAATCTTCTCGCCGCTTCTCGTCATGACCGGCACTCACTACGGGCTTATCCCCATCGGCACGAACAATCTTGCAACGGTCAAATGGGACTCTGTCGTTATAGGTATGCTCCCGTCAAACATAGCTCAGGGTGCGGCAGGTCTTGCGGTAGCCCTTCGCTCGAAGAACACCGACACTAAACAGCAGGCAGGTTCGGCAGGTCTTACGGCTGTGCTGGGTATCACTGAGCCTGTATTGTACGGTGTAAACATGCGCTTCACGTTCCCGTTGTATGCGGCCATGATAGGAGGCGGACTCGGAGGGCTTTACATGGGGCTGACGAGGGTTGCGAGATTTGCAGGAGGTTCGCCGGGACTTCTGGTGCTTCCCGGATATATTCCACATGCTGAGGGTGCAGCTCTTGGTTACACGATGATGAACTTCATGCACGCTGTAATCGGCGGAGTAGTGATTGCGTTCGTTGGGTCATGGGTAGCCTGCAACATTCTTTACGACATCTGGGCTAAGAAAGGAAAGATTCCTGAAGAGGAGCTTAAAGGGCCGGAAGTTTTACCGAACGTTCCCGACGGTGTTATAGCGTCAGTGGCAAACGGAAAATTCATAGGGCCTGACGAAATGAAAGACGAAATGTTCTCACAGCAGTCAATGGGACAGACGGTAGCGGTTGAGCCTTCGGACGGGGTAATTTCGGCACCTGCGAACGGTAAAATCGAGATGGTATTCGATACCGGCCATGCTTTCGGAATGAGAATGCCTGACGGTACAGGACTGCTTATTCACATCGGAGTTGACACGGTGAACCTGAAGGGTCAGGGCTTCACGGTACTGAAGAAGGAGGGCGACACCGTTAAGGCCGGTGAACCTGTAGTGAAGGTTGACCTTGACGTTCTGAGGAAAGCAGGGTATTCGCCGCAGACGATGATAGTAATCACTGAACCTGCCGAAGAAGGAAAGCCGGTAACGTTCATTGAGTTCGGGAAGGACGTATCTCGCGGAGATATTATCAGTTTGTAGGCAATTTCGGAAAAAATAAACCTCCCTTGAAATTATGAGGGAGGTATTTTTTTTTAATTAATAACTACTCGTTTTCTGAATCTGATTCGCTGTCGGCAATATCAAGAATACCGTCATCATTTTCAGACTGGGCGTTCTCAGGATTAATATCAGCAGCCATAGCCTCGTCATCGTCTTCAGTGTGCATTACTTCGGACGCTTCGGGCATAAATCCTATACCTTCTCGGGCCTTCTCCATTATGGCCTTCATTATCTCGTCCTGCAACGCTTTATTCTCCGAAAGGAATCTAGCTACTGTCTCTTTACCCTGCCCCAGTGTTTCGCCTTTGTAGGTGAGCCATGAACCTTTCTTGGCGATTATCCCGTAATCCACTGCCATATCTACTACTGCAACTCCGACAGGTATTCCCTTTCCGTAAATCAAACTCGCGTGAGCCGTTCTGAAAGGCGGTGCCAGTTTATTCTTAACGACCTTCAAATATAATTCATGGCCTATAGTAACATCGCTCTTTTCGAGTTTTTTACCTCTTCTGACTTCAAGACGTATCGAAGCATAGAATTTCAAAGCTCGTCCGCCGGTAGTAGTTTCGGAAGGGCCGGGAGCATAGCCGGTTGAGATTAGGGCTCTTAACTGGTTAATGAATACGACAATGCAGTTAGTCTTAGCGATTACCGAAGCTAATCTCCTCAATGAATAGGACATTAAGCGTGCCTGTAATCCCATTTGGCTCTCTCCTATTCGTCCGTCAATTTCGGCCTGCGGAGTTAATGCCGCTACGGAATCAACCACAACAATATCGACCGCTCCTGTTCTTACCATCTGGTCAAGAATGTAGAGAGCCTGTTCACCGCTGTCGGGCTGGGCAAGATAAAGATTCTCAATGTCAACACCGAGTGTCTTAGCCATTCTGGGGTCTAATGCGTGTTCAGCGTCTATGAATGCCGCAATGCCTCCGGCTTTCTGAGCCTCAGCGACCGCGCAGAGAGCTATAGTAGTTTTCCCTGAACCTTCTGGGCCGAATATCTCGACTATTCTTCCTTTAGGATAACCGCCTATTCCCAGAGCAACATCAAGAGGGAGTACGCCGCTTGAAATGACCTCAGTGCCTTTAGCAGCAGTATCGCCGAGACGCATTATTGCACCGTCGCCGAACTTGCTGCGAATGTCTCCGAGTGCTTCAGCAAGAACCTGCTCACGGGTATTCTGTCCTGATTTTTTCACAGCTTTAGCCAGTGTAATCACTCCTTCTATTTTGAGTGTGAATTTTTGCCTGCTAAGTATACAGCATTTTGAGACGGATTTTTTCTGAATCAAAAATCCCCCTAGCCGTTATAAGCACGGGGGACTTTGTTAATAATTTTTCAGAAATTCAGATGCGGTTAAACATCTTGGGTGTTTCAGTTCGAGGCTGAGAAAATCTTTATCGCCTGTCAGAATAATATCAACTTCATACAAGATTGCCGCGTTAAGAATCGGCTGGTCTTTTGCGTCCCGTATTATTTCCCTTGCCTCATAAACGGCTGGTATTATTTCGTGCTGAAACTCCGCAAGAAAAACATCAACTTCCGGCAGCATATCAGGAGCTTTCCTTCCGATGATGTCTCTGAGTTCCGAAATATTGCAGTCGCATAGTACTGCTTCATGTTCTTCTGAAACTTTCAATACAGCTCCGGCAGGTACTGACTTCGGGAAAAGGAGTGCCGAGAAAAGTATATTCGTATCAATAAGCACTCTCATCTTCCGTAACGCACTTCATCAACAAGAGCCTGAACATCATCTTCATTTTTTATGCCCAGCATTTCAGCGACACCCTCAAAAGCCTTCTGAGCCCTTTCGAGCGCGCCTGCTGAAGCGTTATATAATATGATTTCACCGTTCTCGTTCTGTTCAAAAGCTACTTTATCGCCTGAACGAAGTCCAAGAATTTTCCGAACGTCAAACGGTACTGTTATCTGCCAAGTCTCAGAAATTCTCGCAAGGTTCGTCATTACTTCAGAAGTCCGATATTCCTCATAACTCCCTCAAGTTTTGAGTGCTGTTCCGCTGTCAAAGGCTGTATAGGTTCAGCGCACTTCCCTACGTTGTAACCTATCATGTTGAGAGCCTCTTTGATTACGACAGGGAAACTGCCCATATTCGTGGCTATGCGGAGTTCGCTCAGCTTGAACTGTGCTTCCAATGCCTCGTCATATTTTCCGGCCTTGAAGTTCTCGTAGATGTCAACGGCGATTTTGGGCGCGATGTTTCCGCATGACGTTATAGCCCCTGCCGCACCGTACCACAACGCCGCATAAATCAGCGTATCCCTTCCCATGAGAACGCAGAACTCAGGGTTATCGCGAGTCAGTCTGATGTATTCCTCGCTGTTTGTCATGTCGCCGGTCGAGTCCTTAACGGCGATTATGTTCTTAACCTTCGCAAGTTTCTGGATCGTCGCCGGGTCAACGCCTACGTTAGTTTTTGGCTTGTTGTTGTAGATTACAATAGGAAGACTTGTTGCATCGGCAATCTTCCTGTAATAGATTTCGAGTTCATTCTGCGTCTGGCTGACGAACATAGGCGTTAAAACGCTCAGTGCGTCAACCTTGCATTCCTCCGCGATTTTAGCCAGTTCGATTGCGCCTTTGGGGGTGATGTGGTTTGCTCCGGCGTAAATATCCATCTTGCCTCTTGCGTATTCGCAGGTTACTTCGAGGACGTGCCTGTAAAATCCGTTGTCGAATGCGTAGAACTCTCCTGATGTCCCGAACGGGAAGACCCCGTGAACGCCGTTGTCGATGAAGTACTGAAGAAGTTTCTTGTAGTCGTCCTCTTTGAATTTCCCGTTATCGTCAAACGGAGTTACTACAGGTATGACTATGCCTTTTGGTTTGAACATGTATTAATTTTCTCCTCTCTTTTATGACTGAATTTTTATTGGGTGAGTTTATTATACACTGAAAAATTAAGCCCGTTTGTGAAAAAGTTACGGTTATTATAGAATTACTTGCGTAAAAATTTCCATATTACAGGGAGGATATTATCATGTTCAGGAAGACAGCACTCGCAATGTTGTTGGTGATGATACTCACATCATTCTCTTTGGCTGAGGAAAGCAATGACAACTCAGTCCCCGAAGAAGTCATCACCCAGTCTCAGGACGAACAGCCTGACAATTTAACGCTCCGTGAAAACGCCGTTAATCAGAAATCCGCAGAACTTGACGCATTAGCGCAGGAATTATCAGCACGTGAAGCGAATCTGGTTCAGCAGGAAAAAGATTTCGCCGCAAAAGCTAAAGTCCTTACTGCCGAAACCCGCAAAATTTCCGGCATGAGTACTTCGCTTTTAGGTCGCGAAAACCAGATGACACGCCGCGAATTAGACCTCAAGTCCCGTGAGGCTGAACTGGCAAGACGCGAGATGAAATTCGCTCAGGAAAGCCAGAAATTCACTGAGGCTTCATCAGCTATGGCAGGGCGCGAGGCTGAAATCGCAAAGCGCGAGGCAGATCTTGCAGGACGCGAGGCAGAACTTAACGCTAAAATTTCGGCGAAGGAAGCCGCTGACAACCTCACTTCACGAGAAGCCGACCTCGTTAAGCGCGAGGCTGCTTTGACCGAACGCGAGGCAACAGGAAACAGACTGGCCGCTCTCGAAGCTGAACTCAATGAAAGAGACTCGGCACTCAAAAAACGTGAAACCGAAGTTTCTGAGCGCGAGTCGTCAGTCGGCGGAAAGGAAAAGGAATTGGCCGATTCAACCGCGAAAGTAAAAACTCATGAGGCTGAATTGAACGAGAAAGAAACTGCATTGAACGCAAGAGAAGCCGAAATTGAGTCGTCAAATCAGAAATTGGCTCAGGCAACATCATCATTGGCCGAAAGAGAATCAGCCCTCATGAAACGCGAGGCCGATTCGGAAATCAAAGCCGCCGAACTCACCGAGCTTGAGACACTCATCAAAGAGCTTCCGGCTTTCGACCCCAATAATTCAACTGAGGCCGCTATGATTCTTACCTATAAGATTCCTGCACAGAAAAGACGCGAATTAATCGCCTTGCAGAGAGAGGCTTACACGCGCTACAGCTCGAACAGGGTAACTCAGGCTCTTGACAGCTACACGGCAGCTTATGAGGCTGAACCTTCAGCCAACTACCTCGCTGCTTACTGGGCAGGACTATCAGCCGAAAGACTCAGGAACAGGCGCGAGGACGCTCTCATGTGGGCTGACAGGGCTTTGGCAATCAATCCCGATTACAGGCCGGCTCAGGAGCTTAAACGGAGACTTGAAGCCCCTGCGAGAAACCAGCAGAGAAGACGCAATACATCACGCTAGAGACGATGAAATCAAAGCCCCTCTGTGTGATTTATGCGGAGGGGTCTTTCTTTAGTTTTAAGGAGGCTTAGTAACAGTTAGCAAACTTATAATATATTGTAAATAGTGTGTTAATTTAATAAATTTTCTCACAGCCTTATAATATATACATCAATAAAAAAGGAGGTGAGAAAATGCTGAAGACGTTGAGGGTAATGTTAATCCCGAATAATTACCAGAACACGAGGTTATTTCAGTTCGCCGGGACAGCAAGATTCGCTTATAACTGGGCTTTAGAGCAGGAAAAGAAAAACTATGAAGCAGGCGGAAAATTCATAAATGATTATGAGCTTCGCAAACGTTTCACAGAGTTCAAACAGGAGGCGGATAACAAGTGGCTTTACACGGTAAGTAACAACGTATGCAAGCAGGCCGTCAAAGATGCGGTAGATGCGTATAAAAAGTTTTTCAAAGGATTAGCGGAACACCCGAAGTACAAGAGCCGCAAACGCAGTAAGCCGAGTTTCTATGTTGACCCGATAAAAATAAAGTTTACGGAAACACATCTGAAACTTGAGAATATAGCGGAGAGCAAAAAGAAAAACCGTCAGAGCGTAAACTGGTTCAGACTGGCCGAACATGAGCGAATACCGATAGACGCAAAATATTCAAATCCGCGCGTTTCGTATGACGGGTTTAACTGGTTTCTGACCGTAGGAATTGAGATACCAGACCCAAAGCCTGTAGTAAGCAGTAATGACGGCATAGGAATTGACTTAGGCGTGAAAGACTTAGCGATATGCAGTACCGGCCATGTTTATAAGAACATCAACAAAACAAGTCGAGTGAGACGGCTGAAGAAGAAACAGCGAAGGTTGCAGCGCAAAATCTCACTGAAATACGAGAAGAATAAGAAAGGAGGACGTTATCAGAAAACACGCAATATTATAAAAAGTGAAAAGCAGCTTTTACGACTAACCCATAGGCTGACGGACATCAGAACGAATTATATTCAGCAGACTACTTCTGAGATAGTGAAACGAGAACCAAGTTTTATTGTCATGGAAGATTTGAATGTAAGCGGAATGATGAAGAATAGACATCTGGCGCGTGCCGTACAGGAACAGAAATTCGCAGAGTTTTACCGAATAATGCGATACAAATGTTCATGGAACTGCGTAACGTTTATTACGGCGGATAGGTTTTATGCAAGTTCAAAGACATGTTCGATCTGCGGAAATATCAAGAAAGACTTGAAACTATCTGACAGGACATATCATTGTGAACATTGCGGAGCTGTAATTGACAGGGATTTTAACGCCAGTATTAATTTGTACAAATATGGGAAATCAGTAATTAACCACTGACAGGGAATTATTGATGTGTACCCGTACGTTAGCGGGGAATTGAAGCCTCTGGAGCGTCATAGCAAACGTAAGTAGCAGACCACCGTGAAAGCGGACGCGTTGAATGAGGAAAGAAACATAAAGTTAGCTTTATAACTTTTTATAAGTTTTCTGTAACGGCAAATTAACGTTTGGAGGACTTATATGAAATTCTTGAGGTCAAGAGAGACGCTTCACAGGCGGACATCAAGAAGGCTTACAGGAAATTAGTACACCAGTACCACCCCGATTCTCACCCCGGCGACAAGGAAGCGGAAGAAAAGTTCAAGAAGATTAACGCTGCTTATTCCGTCCTTAACGACCCCGAAAAGCGCGCAAGATATGACCAGTTCGGAACTGCTGACCCCAATTCGGGAAATCCTTTCGGCGGAATGGGCGGTATGGATTTGGGCGACCTGTTCGGGGATTTATTCTCTCAGGCTTTCGGCGGAGGTTTCGGGGGAGGCTCAAGGAGAAATTCAAACCCCAATTCACCGCGTCAGGGCGATGATATTGAACAGGTTGTTAGCGTTACGCTCCTTGAAGCGTCAAAGGGAGTTACACGCGACATTGACGTTATGAAATGGGAGAAGTGCCAGCACTGTTCAGGAACAGGCGCGAAACCCGGCACTAAGCCCGAAACATGTCCGCGCTGTCATGGTCAGGGTCAGGTTCGCCAGCAGCAGCAGAGTTTCTTCGGAAACTTCGTCAGCATAACAACATGCCCAGAATGTCATGGCACCGGCAAAATTATCCGCGACAAGTGCGATGAGTGTCATGGAGTCGGTCAGGTCAGGAAGAAGCATAAACTTGAGGTCAAAATTCCGGCCGGTGTCGAACGAAACATGAGGCTCAGAATCTCAGGTGCAGGCGAGGCAGGAGTCAACGGAGGCCCTGCAGGCGATTTGTTCCTGATTATTGACGTTGAACTTCACCCCGAATTTGAGAGGGACGGCGCGGATTTGCACACTACCTTAGTGCTGACATATCCGCAGGCGGTCTTAGGTGCTGAGGTTAAAATCAAGACGCTTGACGGAACTGAAGAGAACATCACAGTACCTTCAGGGACAACTCACGGACAGGTCTTGAAACTCAAAGGTAAAGGAATGCCGCGCGTAAATTCAAAGACAGTCGGCGACCTTTATGCTCACGTTTATATCGACATTCCCAAGAAACTCAACGATAAACAGAGGGAACTCATAAAGGCTCTTGCCGATGAAATGGAAGCTCCTGTTATTACTGAGGAAGATTCGGGAATTTTAGGGAAGTTCAAACGATGGTTTCAGGAATAGGGGTAGATCTCTGCTATATCGAAAGACTCAAAAAAGCGTTGAAGTCTGACTATTTCCGCGATAACTTGTTCAGTCAGGAGGAAATCGACTACTGCGAGAGCAAGGGGGAGAGGCGTTACGAGAGTTACGCTGCGGGTTTTGCGGCGCGTGAAGCGTTCGTTAAGGCTTCGGGCATTTCGTTGGAGAAAGTTATGTTAGAGGGTAATTTCGCGTTAATCAGGACGGACGGAAAACCAAGCATAAAACTTTCAGGGGACTTAGTTATTCCGTCAGCAGAAATTTTCATCTCAATCTCGCACGAAAAAGACTATGCAATCGCGTTCGTAGTAATTGAAAAACAGGAAGGAGATTCAAAATCATGATAATTGACATAGGCAGTACAGGTTCAATATTATCCAGTCTCGGAAGCATCATTGTAGCAGGATTCATTCTTATGCTCGTTCTTTCATCGGCAATAAAAATTATCCCTGAGTACAGGCGCATAGTTCTTTTCAGGCTTGGCCGCCTCGTCGGAAGCAGAGGGCCGGGAATTGTGTTCATAGTTCCGTTCATCGACCGTTCTGTTACGGTTGACCTCAGAATACTAACGCTTGACGTTCCCGTTCAGGAGGTAATCACAAAGGACAACGTTGCCATTAAAGTTAATGCCGTTGTTTATTTCAGAGTCCTTGAGCCGGCGAAATCAGTCGTTGAGGTCGAGAACTACATCGTGGCAACAAGCCAGCTGGCTCAGACAACGTTACGTTCGGTAGTCGGCTCGGTTGAACTCGATGAGGTTCTTTCGTCAAGAGAGAAGATTAATCAGGAATTGCAGAAGATTATTGACGAACGTACTGACCCTTGGGGAATCAAAGTCAGCGCGGTAGAAGTCAAAGAGCTTGAGCTTCCCGAAGGAATGAAACGGGCAATGGCTCGACAGGCTGAGGCAGAACGCGAACGCCGCGCGAAAATCATCGCTGCTGAAGGCGAATTGCAGGCTGCTGAAAAACTCTCTGAGGCTGCTCACAAAATGGAGACTTCACCCGTAACATTACAGCTCCGTTACCTTCAGACAATCCGCGAAATCTCAGGCGAGAGAAATACAACTACATTCTTCCCGATACCTGTTGACTTAATTCAGCCGTTTATCGAGAAACTTACAGGCAAGGAGACTAAAGCATGATTCAATACAGAAAAGCCGCTGAGCTTCGGGACATGTTCATAAAATTCTGGGAGGAGAAGGGAGCTAAACACCTCCCAAGTTTTTCACTTGTTCCCGAAGACCCGTCATTACTCTTTACGATTGCCGGAATGGTTCCGCTCAAGCCCTACTACTTGGGAATTAAGGAGCCTGAATACCCCCGTGTCGTTACGTCTCAGAAGTGCGTCAGGACTAACGACATTGAGAACGTCGGAAGAACCGCAAGACATCACACATTTTTCGAGATGTTAGGGAACTTCACGTGGGGAAGCTACTTCAAGAACGAGGCTATAACTTGGGCATGGGAGTTCCTCACCGAGAGAGTCGGCCTTGACCCTGAGAGGCTCTACGCGACGATTTACCTTGACGATGAGGAAGCCTTCAACGCTTGGAGGAAGTTCCTTCCTGAGAGCAAGATTTACCGCTTCGGTCAGGACGAGAATTACTGGTTCATGGGCGACACAGGGCCTTGCGGGCCGTGCAGCGAGATTTACTACGACAGAGGCGAAAAGTATTCCTGCGGAAAACCGACATGCGGTGTCGGGTGCGACTGCGACAGATACATGGAGATTTGGAATTTGGTCTTCACACAGTTCGACAAGCAGAAGGACGGAAGTTTACCCCTCCTCCCTCACAAGAACATCGACACTGGAATGGGGCTTGAACGTTTGGCCTCAGTTGTTCAGGGAGTCGATACTGATTACGAGACTGATTTATTCACGCCTCTGATTGAACACACATGCAAGCGCGCCGGAATAAAATACGGCAACAACGCCCGTGATGACATGGCCGTTAGAGTAATCGCCGACCATGTAAGGAGTGTTGCTTTCATGCTTGCTGACGGCGTACTGCCATCGAATGACGGGCCGGGCTACGTTCTGAGAAGGTTACTTCGGAGAGCCGCGCGTTTCGGGAAGCTGTTAGGGTTTGAGGGGCTGTTCCTTAATGAATACATGCCGGTTCTGATTGACATAATGGGCAATCCTTACCGTGAGTTAATCACTCAAAGACCAGTTATCGAACAGATAATCACCCTTGAGGAAGAGAAGTTCAACAAAACGCTGAAACAAGGCACGGAACTTTTTGACTCTGAGACAGCTCATCTTAAATCTCATGGAGCAACGGAGATTCCGGGCAATGTTATATTCACTCTCTATGACACTTACGGCTTCCCCCCTGAGCTGACTCGCGAGATGGCCGGAGAATTAGGAATGACGCTTGACGAGGAGGGCTTCAAGTCGGCCATGAACGAGCAGAGACAGAGAGCCAGAGCCTCAAGCAAGCAGAAGAAAAGCGCGTTAGCCGGAGACGTTTACACTGAGATTGAGAACGAATCAGGAGCGACTAATTTCACGGGCTACTCGAAATCAGCAGACTCAGGAAAGATTCTCGCACTCATAACCCCAGAAGGCCGAGTCGATTCCGTAACAGGTACTTCTGAATTTGAGGCTGTACTCGACACAACGCCGTTTTACGCCGAAAGAGGCGGCGAGGTCGGCGACACAGGCACAATGAAAGTCAACGGCCTCACTCTCAAAGTCCTTAACGCTGTGCCTCACGGGAAAATTACAGTCCATACCGTAAAGCCTGAGACTGAGGGAACAATCAGTGTCGGCGATGAGGTGATGTGCTTCGTTGACGATGAGAGACGCTCGGCAATCCGCAGAAACCACACCGCGACTCACCTTCTTCACGAGGCACTTGGGCGCGTTCTCGGAAGACACGTAAGGCAGGCAGGCTCATTAGTAACAGATGAGTTCCTACGGTTTGACTTCACTCATCATTCCGCTGTTACTGACGCTGAAATCGCTGAGGCCGAACGCATAATCAACGCTGAAATTCTCGCCAATATCGAGGTCAATATCTCCGAACACTCGAAGGAGGAGGCTCAGAACTTGGGAGCTAAGGCACTCTTTGACGAGAAGTACGGCGATGTGGTTAGGGTTGTTGACGTTGAGGGATTCTCTATGGAACTTTGCGGAGGGCTTCATGTTAAACGTACCGGCGACATCGGCAGCTTCAAGATTCTCCGCGAGGAAAGCATAGGTTCAGGAACAAGACGAATCTTCGCCGTAACAGGTATGAATGTCTTAATGCTCCTTCAGAAACTCTTTGCCCTCAGAACCTCAATGACCGCTCTGCTTTCTACTGATGAAGAAAATCTCAGCGTTAAGGCAAAAGCACTTGTTGACGAACTCAAGGCCGTTAAAGCTGAAGTACAGTCAGCAAAACTCAAAAAACTTCTTGAGAACTCGGAGAGTTTTCTTGAGCGCGAGGAAATCGGAGGAGTTATGCTTCAAGTCGGAAGATTCCCTGATGTTCCGGCAAACATGCTCAGGGACATCGGCGACAAGGCTAAAGCCCGCCCCGAACCGAACACGGTGATTTTAGCGTCAGTGAGCGGCGAGGATAATTCATGCCAGCTCGTAGTCATGGCTGACGATAAAGCCGTCAAAATCGGAGTCAATGCCGGCGAACTGGTCAAGGAAGCCTGCGCAATACTCGGCGGAAAAGGCGGCGGACGGAAAAATCTCGCTCAAGGCGGCGGACGTGAGGGTGCTAAACTCGATGAGGCTTTAGCCCGTATACGTGAGCTTGTTGAATCGCAAGTCAAGCCCTAAAATACTCAAGGTTCACGAAAAAACAAATACATCAAGGAGGCAATACAAATTGAAGAAAAAGTTAATGCTTTCAATCTTCATGGCGGTCATATTTGCCGGAAGCTCTTTCGCTGAGGACGCTCTGCCGGTATCGTATGACCTTCGCAAACAGGGAGTCGTTCCCCCGATAAGGAATCAGGCCTGTTACGGAACATGCTGGGCGTTTGCGGCTGTCGGTGCTGTTGAGACGAACTACCTGACACAAATCAGCAGGGACGTGTCAAAGAATTTCCTGAACACGACCGTCGACTCAATAGACTTGTCGGAAATGCACCTTGCGTGGTTCACGTTCATGGCTCCCGAAAGGTATCAGAGATTCACAGTTAGGGCAGCAGATGATAATGGAATATACAGGATCGTAAAGAATCCTACTCCATTACAGATACTAATGAACGGAGGCACCAGACAGAAGTCGATAGCGGTTTTTGCCAAAGGAACTTCGGACGGAATAACTTGGGGGCCTATATCAGAGGACGAGTTACCCTACGCAAAATACGTTCCTGAAGTAAGAACTCTTGAAAATAAGATAGAGTACGCGAACCGGCTTTCTAACGATGTCAAGCCGATGAATCAATACACCGGCGTTCTTCGTCTTACTGAAGCAAAATTCTTCAACTGGGAAAACGATAGTGTCCTTCTGGGTATTGACGAAAGGGAGAAACACAGGGACGAAATCAAACGTCTTATTATTGAGAACGGAGGCTTGAACGTCTCCTACTACCATTCACACAGCAAAAAGTTCTTCAACCAAGACAATAAGGCTTATCACTTCTCGAAGCCCAGTATAAGCGATATGAAGCGTGATAAGAATAAAGATCCGTTCAACCGAACCAATCACGCAGTATTGCTCATAGGGTGGGACGATAATTTCCCTGTCGAAAACTTCAACGAAACCGACAGACCCTCAAAGCCCGGCGCATGGTTAATCCGAAACTCATGGGGTGATTACGATGGAAGTGATGGCGGCTGTTTCTGGATGTCATACGAACAGGGACTGCATGGCGGAGCTGCCTACACTGTCGAGAAGGTCAACGAGAATATGCGGACTTATGACTGGGACGACTTAGGCTGGAGCAGCACTTGGGGCTACGCTAGAGCAGGAGTTGAGACTAAGGCCGCTAACGTCTTCCAGATTCGTTCAAACGGCGAAAGCGTAACGGAAGTAGGTTTCTACACGACAGGCTTTAACGCTAAAGTTGAGGTCAGCGTTCTGACTTACGAAGACAAGCCCAACAGCGCGGACATCGAAGATGGAACTACCGCCGCCACAGCTTCGGGAACATATCCTCTTCCGGGATACCACACGCTGAAGCTTAGCGGTAACGGAGTGCCGGTCGATAAGGGAGAATATTTCTCTGTTATTCTTAAAGTTACTAACGGAGATGATAACCGCGCGATCGCTATTGAGACGGCGAGAAGAGGTATCACTGACAACGCTGTCGTGAACTCCGGCGAAAGCTACTTCTATGGCAACGCCACAGGCAAATGGTTTGACGGAGCGCATTATTACTATAGGAACTCAGCCGGAGATTATTACAATTACCCGATGAACGCCTGCATTAAGGCTTTCACGGTTGACACGAACCCGTCAGACAAGGCTGACAACGACAAAAACTATTATGAGCTTGACACGCTCGATGGAATCCAGTTGACGGGATACCCTGAACTTACTGTTCCATCAGCGGACGTAGCGACAGCAAACGAAAACAGCACAATCGAAGGCACTGAAATTACCGTTGTTCTTGTCAGCAATGACGGCACCCCCGTAAAAGCCGGTACTGAAGCTGATGTTTACTTCGTCTATGATGACTTTATTGACAGCATTGACATTGACGCGGAGAATGACCTCGCTGATGATGAATCGTACGATATTCTTATTGAGGAAATTACCTCGACAGAGCCGAATCCTTTCTACCCTGCCGGATATGTGCCTGACCGTTTCTTCGTTGACAGCGATGACATCATCTACCCTGTCTACGGGCCTCTGACGGTAACAACGGCTGAGGGCGGCGTAGTATCATTCGATGTTCTTGAGGAACTTCTGAACGGCCTTTATATTCCTGAGGGGAATTACAATCTTGTCTACAGCATGAATGACACGGCAGTAAGGGGCGAGATAGTGGGCGTTGAGATTTCCGGCATTCCGAGCGATGACAAGAGACAGCCTGACAATAGGTTCTGGAACGAGGACGAGGAGATTAAGCCGTCAACCCCTGACGCTCCTGTCAACCCCAACACGCCGGTCAATCCGGTCAATCCTGTAAACCCTGATGACGGTAACGGCTCAACAGGGACTAAGACTTACGGTGTCGGCAGTGTAGGCGGAGGGTGCAGCGCAGGAATGCTTGGAGCGTTCGCGCTTGCCTTAGTGTTCTTCGCGAGGAAGGAAAGGAATTAAACAGAGCCAATGCCTAACGGAAGAATCCTTGCGCTTGACATCGGAACGGTAAGAATCGGAGCGGCAGTTTCGGACTCACTTGGGGTAATTGCTCAGGGCTTGGGTGTCTGGAAAGCTGAGAATGATGAATGGCGCAGGGATTTTGACGAGGCTTTAGCGAAGTATGACCCGAAAATAATCGTGGTCGGTCTTCCCGTTAGGACTGACGGTAAGGCCAGCGAGGCGGCTGAGAGGATTAACGCGCTTGTCGGCGAACTGAGGGCTGAATACCCAGAACGCGAATTTGTTACCCAAGATGAGAGATTCACTACAGTGATTGCTCAGAGAGCCATGATTCAGGCTGACACATCGCGCAGGAAACGCCGAAAGAATGTCGATAAGGTTGCGGCAGTGATAATTCTGGAGGACTGGTTAGAGTCTCACAGACGGTGAGGAAAGCTGCCCGAAGTTCAGGCTGTGTCCTCACCAGTTTGTTTGATTTTTATTATGATAGAATGAAGCCTCGATATATTATATAGGAGGAACTATAGTTCTATGCAGCACAAATCAAAATATCATTCTCGCGTTATGGCAGCATTGCTTCTCGTCCTCATGCTGGCCGTTACGGCACAGGCCGCCCCTTTCACAGCTCCCAAAAAGCTGGCCGATTACCTCTACTACATGGAATACACCGACTACGTTCCTGACCTCGCGACGGGCGAAAATGTCAAACAGGGCTTTGCCTGCTCCGCTGTGCGCAACGGAAACTTCTACGGCCGTAATTTAGATCTGGATTACGCCGATGTGCCTGAGTTCGTAATCAAGGTCGCCGCAAAAGAGGGACGTTACGCAAGTATCGGAGTGGCCGCAATGTTCGAGATAAAATCCAACGGGGTTGACAAACTTTCGGAAGCTCAGTTACTCGAACTGCCGAATATGACTTTTGACGGCATCAATGAAAACGGCGTGGTCATGAACAGCAACGTTGTCCCAGCCGTTGACCTTGACTTCGCTGCCCTTCTCTCAACCAATTACGGAAAAACGCGCATTCATTCTCTTGCGGTAGTCCGTTACGTTCTTGACCACGCGAAATCCGCCGCTCACGGCGTTGAGCTGCTGAAGGGCATGGACATTTACGGCGGTTATGAATCGTGGGGGATTCACTGGCTGCTCGCTGACGAGAAAGAGACTTACATCATCGAATGTATTGACGGTGAACTTGTTGCCAGAAACGACACGGACAACATCATGACAAATTTCTATGTCAACTACGCGCCGAATACTCCTTACGCAAAGCATATAGCGAAGACAGGGCAGAAAGTAGTTGGAAAAGTCTATGAGGGCTTCCCAATTCTTACGCCCCATGCCTGCGGAGTTGAGCGTTACGCCATACTGAAGGAGCATTACGAAGAGGGCGGAAAATCCGTTGAGGGAATGGCTCACTTAATGGAGCGCGTGAAGTATACTCAGACTTATGAGGCTGATACAGAGCCGTTCTGGTACACAGAGTTCAATGAAGATAAAAATCATCTGACAATCGCAAACGCTCCTATGGATTTCAAAGCGCAAATTCAGTCCGAAGTTGATACCTACAAACTGCACGACAGGAACATTCACCCCAATAACTTCTGGCAGACATGGCACACGGCAGTTTATGACTTTGCGAACAAGACACTCCGCCTGAACATTCAGGAGGATTACTCGAAGCATTACGACTTCAAGCTGAACTAAGGAAATTCATTCCGTACCCCCTCGAAGCCTGAGGGGGTATTATAGCATTTTTCTAAAATATGAATAATGAGATATAATAAAAAATTATGAAAGCATATAGTGATGATTTAAGAGAAAAAGTATTGAAGGCATTACAAAGTGGGCAAGCGGCAAAAGAAGTAGCACCACGTTTTGATG
>JAFUYQ010000030.1 GCA_017470485.1 Synergistaceae bacterium | reverse complement strand
TTATTTGAGCCTTCCTTTTTACTGGATAAGTTACGGCTTTTCTTGCGGATTATCTTTATGTTCTCCATGAAAAAATACGGCGAGTTTATATCCTGTCCGTCTGAAGCTGTTAGAAATGTTTTCAGCCCAAAGTCTAAGCCGACGCTTTTACCCGTTCGCGCTTCAACTGGTTCTTGCTGAACATCACACACCAGATAGACATATATATCACCCACCGCGTCTCGTTTCACCGTTACTACCTTTACCTGTCCTTGTATTTCACGGGACTTGAAGAATTTATAATATCCTCCGGCCAGTTTTATTACATTTCCTGAAATAATATTCTTTCCGGGCATGTTGTAGCTGAACGATTTATATTTCCTGACTTTCTTGAATTTTGGCGGCGAAGTTTTTACTTTTCGTTTCTGATTGCTGAAAAACATTGTATAAGCCCGATATATTCTGTCGGTTATATCTTGTATCGCATGTGAAGGAATTTCATTCCAATAAGAATATTTTTTCTGTCCTTTGAGCTTTACAAGATGTTTTTGCAGCTGATACTTTCTCAGCGATTTATGATACAGTTTGTAGTATCTCCTATACAAGGCAATACAATGATTATAGACGATGCCTGCTATATTTATTTGTCGTCTTAATCTCCTGTTCTTTTTGGATTTGTATAACTTGAAACAAAAAGTTTTCATGAGAATGATTATAACAAAATATGCTCAGTTTATCCCAATAGTAAAAATTAGTGGCTTGCTCCGAGTTTTTTCGGTCAAAAAAAACAGCCTCCGTTAATTTACGAAAGCTGTGATTATTTTGGAGTCATGATGAGCATGTTTAGCCGTCCCCGAATAATCCGAGAATATCCGAGAGGTCAACGGCATCATTTTGTTCTTCGACTCTGGATTTGATAGCGGAAGTTTCGTCCTCAAGTTTTTTTCTTGCCTCAAGAATGCTTTTGGCCTGTTCGAGCTGTTTGAGAGCCGCGTCCCTGTAGCCCTTATCGTAGAGGATCATGGCCGCGTTAGTGATGTAGCCTCCGAGAAACGCCTCGTACTTGCGTGCTTCGGCCTGAGTTTCCTCCTGAAATCTGCTCGTGTAGTCGCGTGCGAATTTCTCAGTCTGCCATGTGATTAATTCTTTGCTGATTCCGGCAAGCTCGTCAAGCATTTTGTCAAACTCTGTTTTTGTCGAGACTTTATCAACGTAACGTTCGCCCGATGTGAAGTCGTATTTCAGCGCGAAATCTTCCGGCTCTGATTCATTGCCTGCTTCGTCCTCTGCCTCAGTGTCAGATTCTTGGACGGTCATTTCGTCAGTTGAAGTCTCAGGTTCGGAAACAGTTACTTCCGGCTCTGAAGGTATTTCGGGTTCTGGGAGGGGTTCAGGAGTTTCATCGAGGAGCGAATTTTCATCGAACAGCTCTGATTTTGATGATTCAGTTTCGGGGATTGCGGTTTCGGATTCGCCGGTGTCTTCCGTCAAAGGCTCAGCGTCCTCATCGGAAGTGATTTCAGGCAAAGGCTCTTCAGTTTCGGGGGGTACTTCCTCCGTTAAAGGTTCTTCGGCTTCGGAGGCTATATCTTCCGAAATAGTCTCCTGCGTTTCAGCTGGTGTCAAGTCCTCCTGAACAGGCTCGTCAGCCTCCTCAATAATTTCAGTTTCCTGAGGCGTTTCGGTTTCGGGTTCGGGCGGAACTTCATTGATGACTTCGGGCTGAGACTCTTCAGTCAAATCTGAAGCTGTTTCGGCCTCGATTACTGTTTCGGGTTCAGCCTCGCGGACAAATTCCGGCTCAATCTCAATGACAGGTACAGGCTCAGGAAGGAACTCTATTTCCGGAAGTTCCTCCTCAACGATGAAGATTACCGGCTCTGACTCTGTTTCAGGCTCCTGCAAAAACTCAGGGATAAATTCAATTTCCTCCGCAGGTTCAGCGAGCGGAGGTTCAAATTCCTGCGGTGTCTCTAACTCCTGTTCCTGTTCCGGTAGCGGTTCGGGTTCGGCGGCAGGTTCAGGAGGAAGAGGCGGAGAGGTTTCGGGTTCAACCTTCTCGGCCTCCTGAGTCCTGATGTCAATGAGCTTGTGAAGCTCCTCAATTTTTGTCGGGGAGAAATCTTCTTCAGGCTCTGGCTGTTCCGCGATTAACGGCGGCAGTAAAATTTCAGGCTGCTCGGAAACGGGCGTTAAATTTTTCTTGAGCAGTGCTGCGCGTAAAAACGGCATCTTTAACCGTCCTTCAATGAGAGCGTTAGAAGCTCATCGACCCGTTTAACGAACTCGGCAGGGTTATCAGGCATTGCGCCCTCAAGAAGCATAGACTGGTCATAAAGTATTCTGAGAATCTCAGCGGCTTTGTCCCTGTCAGTCGATACCAGCCCGATAAGTTTTTTAACGGCCTCATGACTTGATGAAAGCTCAAGTATTCTTTTCTGCGGCGGAACTACTCTGCCCGCCGAACGCATGAGGCTTTCCATCTGAAGCGATACGCCGTTCGGAGCGTCTCTTAAACAAGCCGGTGAAGCTGTCAATGTCAAAGAGGGCTTAACCGTTTCGAGTTTGTCTGGGAAAATCTCAAGTGCTAATTTCCTGACGGGCTCAAATTCTTTTTCAAGAGCCTTGAGTTTCTTGTCATTGTCTTTTTTCTCGTCATCGGTGTAGGGCGTAACGTCATCACGGGCGATATTCAGTAAATCCTTAGCGTCGTCAGGGAGCATAAATTCAGCCTGAGCGAGTATGACCTCGTCAATCGGGTCAGTCATCAGCAAGACTTCATAGCCTCTTGACGTGAACGGCTCGATTTTCGGGGAGGCTTTGAGGACATCGATGTTATCTTTTCCGGCGAGACAGTAAACGCCTTTTTGGCCGGGCTTCATTCTGGCTCTGTATTCTTCGATTGTAGTCCAGCCGTCATCGTTGGTAGTTCTGAAGATTTCGAGGCCGAGAATTGTTTTTGCGTTCTCGGAATCCTGAATCAAACCTTCCTTGAAGACTCTGCCGAATGCTGTCCAGAACTTTATGTATTTCTCCCTGTCATTTTCGAGCATTTTTTTGAGTTCGCTGAAAATTTTTCTCTGTGAGCTTCTCCTGATGATTCTGATTATCGGATCGTCCTGAAGAATCTCACGGGAGATATTCAGCGGCAAGTCTTCCGAATCTATAACGCCCCTTATGAATCTGAGATACTGAGGGATTAAGTCCTTGCAGTCATTCATTATGAAGACCCTGTTAATGTAGAGCGATATGCCGCCGGACTCAGGGTTCATAAAGAGGTCATAAGGAGCCTGAGACGGAATGAAAAGGAGTCCTTTGAAGTTTGTCGAGCCTTCAGCATTAATTTTTATATGTGTCAGAGGTTCGGTGAAGTCGTGCGTCAAATGGAGGTAGAACTCCTTATACTCCTCCTCTGAAATTTCGCTGTCGGGCCTCTGCCATATAGCTTTACGGGAATTTACGATTTTGTCCTTGAAATATATCGGCCATGAAATGAAGTCCGAATATTTCCCGATTATGTCTCTCACAGTCCATTCATCGAGATAATTCTTTGCTCCCTCTTCAGTTGACTGCCTTATGAAAAGCGTTACGGTAGTTCCGCACTCGCTTCTCTGTTCAGCCTCGTCAATCGTGAAGGAACCGTCCCCGTCCGAAACGAATTTGAATGTTTCTGACGCGCCCAGCTTACGTGTTACCACTTCGACTTTATCGGCGGCCATGAAAACCGAATAGAAGCCGACACCGAACTGGCCGATTAATTCCTGCTGAGTGCTTGAATTTTTAGCGGCCTCGATAAATTCTCTAGTGCCTGATTTCGCGATAGTCCCAAGATATTTTATGATTTCATCTTTGGACATGCCTATGCCGTTATCGCTTACTGAAAGAGTTTTACGGTCGTTATCAATTTCGATTTTGATTTCTGGATTGGTGTTTTCCGCAAGCTCTGAGTCTTTAAGGCATTCGATTCTTCTTTTATCGAGGGCATCGGAAGCGTTTGAAATAAGCTCGCGTAAAAATATATCTTTATTCGAGTACACTGAATTTATCATCATTCTGAGAAGTTCAGCGGCCTCAGACTGGAAATAAAATTTTTCTTCGCTCATGATTTTCTTATCCGTTTACCATAAAAGCCGGAGGCAGAATATATTACATACCTCCGGCAATGTCAGTTTCTCATATTCCGCCGATTTAACCGGCTGCTTCCTCAGTCTTCATCTTGACGGCCTGATGTCCCCTGTAATAACCGCATGAAGGGCAGGCATGATGTGCAAGCGTTGCTTCTCCGCACTTCGGGCAGGCCACAACGGCAGGCGAGCTTAAAGCTCCGAGCCAGTTGGCTTTTCTCTGTGAAGTACGGGCATGAGATACTTTTCTTTTAGGTGTTGCCATGATTTGAATCCCCCTGTAATAATTATTATTCGCTGTTGAAATTACGCAGTGCCTCAAGTCTCGGATCTATGTCCTCATTTCCGCATGAGCAGGAACTTTCATTCAGATTCGTTCCGCAGACGGGGCATAAGCCCTTGCAGTCCTCACGGCAAAGAACCTTAGTCGGAAGAACCGTGTAAATACTTTCTCTAATCTGCGGCATAACGTCAAGAACGCGACCGAAAAATTCAACCTCAACGGGCATATAGTCGTCAAAGCCGTTAAGCTCGTCAGCACTATGCGAACAATAAAGATACCCTAATTCCCCCGATATTTCAAGGCTGACAGGAGTGAGACACCTAGCGCACTCCGCTTGAATTTCCGCTGAAACGGCTATATTAACCATCAGCAGCGAGTCTTCAATCCAGCGCGAAGATGCCTCAGCGTGAAAGCCCTCAGGGAAAATAAATTCCTGACCGTCAAAATTCAGAACGCCCTCATACTGTGAGAAATCCCAGCTTGATGAAGTGTCGGCCTCCGTGTCATTTTTAGGCGGCAGGGTCAATATTGCTTTCTGATTTTCGTTGAATACGTTATGCAAAGGCAATTCTCTTTGTCTCGCGTGCAATCATTAATTCCTCGTTAGTCGGGACAACCATTACCGTAACTTTTGAGTCGTCCGCGCTGACGATGGCTTCTTTTCCGCGAATGTTGTTCTTGGCCGAATCGATTTTCACGCCCATGAACTCAAGTTTCTTGCAGACTGCCTCGCGAGTCGCCGCGCTGTTCTCTCCGATTCCGGCCGTGAAGACGAGGACATCAAGTCCGCCCATTGCTACGGTGTAAGCACCGATGTACTTGCTGATTCCGTATTCGAGCATGTCGATTGCGAGTCTTGCGCGGTCATTGCCCTTAGCGGCTGCCTCCTCAACGTCTCTGAGGTCGCTGCTTACTCCCGAAATTCCGAGAAGACCGCTCTTTTTGTTCATAAAGTTGTTCATCTCGTCAGCGGTGTATTTCGTGATGTTCTGGACGAACGGGACGCACGCGGGATCCATGTCGCCGGTACGGGTTCCCATGAGGACACCGGCAAGAGGCGTAAGGCCCATTGAGGTATCAATGCACTTGCCGTTTTTGACTGCGCTGATAGAGCTTCCGTTGCCGAGATGACAGGTAATCATTTTGAGGCTCTCGATCGGCTTTCCGAGAATCTCTGCTGTCCTGAGAGCGACAAAGTGATGGCTTGTTCCGTGCGCGCCGTAGCGTCTTACTCTGTGAGTCTCGTAGAACTCCCAAGGAAGCCCGTACATGTAGGCATAATCGGGCATTGTCTGATGGAATGCCGTATCGAAAACGACGACGTTCGGGAGTTTGGGGAGAGCGTGCTGAATGGCCTCGATTCCCATGATGTGTCCGGGATTGTGGAGGGGCGCAAGAGGAATGCACTGGCGGAGGCCGTCCATGACCTGAGCGTCAACAAGCACTGACTCTTTGTAGAGGTCGCCGCCGGAGACTATGCGGTGTCCAGCCGCTGAGATTTCATCGAGCGATTTGAGAACGCCATGATTCGCGTCAAGCAGTGCTTCAAGTACGAGCTTCATGGCAACTTTGTGATCTTTAATCGGAGTTTCGACCTTGAAGGGGTCTGCGCCTGTTTTTCTGTGAGTGAGATTTGAGCCTTCAATGCCTATTCTGTCTACCAGACCTTTAGCCGAAACTGACTCATCTTCCATGTCGAACAACTGATACTTGAGGGAGGAACTGCCGCAGTTGATTACGAGAATTTTCATGACGTTAAAGAATACCTGCCTTCATATAAAAAAATGGCGGAGACGTAGAGATTCGAACTCTAGGAACGGCAAGCCGCTCAGTTGATTTCGAGTCAACCGCCTTCGACCACTCGGCCACGTCTCCACATGATTGGTGTGTGTGATTTGATTGACGGAATATTATAAACGCGATTTCGTAGAGTTGTCAAATCCTTTGAAAGTCTCACGCTTGCGTTCCACAATTCGCGGGCATTCTCAAGGCTGTATAACAACTCAGAAGATTCGTAAATTGAGTAATCCCCGCCCTTCTTAGCAACAAGTTTTGCGGTCTCAAAGCCTAGCCCTGAGTTTCCGCCTGTTATTATGATGGTCTTCATCTATTTTGCGTCCTCCTTCATTCAGAATTTCGACAGTAAGAGAGATTAATCTCCGTAGACTCTTATGAATGCGGGGATTGTTTGTGAGTTTAGCTAATCGTTAATGTTTGAACGGAAGCTGAAGATATGAATCGTATTTTCCTCCGCAATGAATCACGTGCATTCCCTTATTGTCTGGCTTGGCCGGAGCTGTACCGGGCATCATTGATCCTGCCTCGTCTCTTGCACTCACAACAAGACGCAGACTCTCTCCAGCATAGAGCAACATTCCAACAGGATACATCTCTACCTCTACAGGCACAATCTCTCCGGGCTTGAGCTTCTCGACGCGGTCAAAGCTGTGATACGGGATCTCTGGTGTACTCTTCTCTTCGTCAAGGTGTCTCATGGAGACTCTCAGCCTTCCCGTGCTGCCTCGATAACGCAGGATACTTCCTCCTCTTTCAGTGAGATCGTGATTGCGCGCTCCGTGATTAGGCACTGTGAACTGCTGCAACATGCTTCCGAATTTGTCCAGCTTGTAGAGCGAAATATACACGTCCATATCATCATAGCCTTCCGCCTCAAGCCACAGCTTCACCATCGGATAGCCTACTATTTCTGTGCGTTCGCTTGCCGTGTAAATGAACGACACCATAGGCACGATACCTTCTGAAGCGTACTTGGCCGGAACATCTGACGCTTGAGGCACAGCAGAGAGAGTCCGTGTGAGTCCGTCAAGATAGAGCTTTTCACTGCGCACACCATAGGGCGGAAATGTCCGGGACTCTATTCCGGTAATGTTGCCTCCCTCGAAATCATGAAGTGAGTACCTCACTGTCGGGGTATTCTCCCAGCCGTTAGGAATATCTTTCAGGAAATAGTCAAAGAATCTGCGCCTGTCCTCCTGCTGTTCCTCATCGTAGAAATCCGGCCACTCCTGCCCGTCATGAATCCGCAGCCACTTTTTGCCGTCAGGTATAGCCCTCCACGCCCTGAATGTTCCCATTGTGTGAAGAGTGTTGCTGTAGCTGGCAACGACATACGCGGGGCAGGTTATACGTTCCGGTTGAGCAGTCTTGTCCTGCCACAAGGGATTATCCGCAAGAGGATACTTCATCCCTTCAGCAGCCAAGTCCTCCCAGTCTACAGGTTCGCCCTCGTGTGCCTGGCTGGACTGGATTCGTGCAGCAAAACCTACGTCAGTAATGCCGCCTCTGCTCACCAAGTCCCTGTATGCGTCAGTGAGTCCTTCTTCTGGGTTGATTGCGGCCAAGTGCGGGGGCTGTGTTGACGCTATGAACCACTGGGAAAACGCAAGGTAAGATGTTCCGCTGAGAGCGACTTTTCCGCTGCACCAGTCCTGAACAGCAAGCCACTCTATCAGGTCATAGCCGTCCTGCGCCTCGTGAGAACCTATCGTGTAGATTGTGCCCTCAGACTTCGTGATGCCTCTAGTGTCTGGGTTGCAGACAGCATAGCCGTGAGCGCACCAATAAGCCGGATCGCTGCCCTCGAATTTCTGGAGGCCGGATACTTTGCTGTTAGGTATGCCGACAAGTGAGAATATTCCCTTGTAGCTGGCGCGGGTGCAGTTGTCCTTGCCGTATGGACTCCATGATACCAGCACCGGGACTTGTTCGTCAGTCGCAGGCCTGAAGATGTCAACGCACAAAGAAACTCCATCGCGCATTTTCACGCGTGCGTCCTTCTCAACGATAATATCGCACGGCAAGGGCATAAAACCTTCCTCACTCTGCCAGCCTTTGGGCAGAACGCTTTTGCCGGGAGCAATCTTCTGTTCACACTCGGGCTTATACTGCTTTGACGGCCTGAATATCATCAATTCCTCTAAATTTGCCATCTATTTTTCCTCCTCCGTAATATCTTCGCTGGTCTCTCCTGCGTGCAAATCTGCTTTCACAATGTGCATAGCAAATACAGCAAGAAGGGGATTATCCGCATTGCCGAACCTGCGGATTTCTGCGGGAAGTCTGCTCAGGTACTGCTCACGTATTGAGTGGTCATGTGTTTCCTCAGCGTCGGCCTGAAGACGAAGCCATCTTCCTTTATTGAACGCCAGAAGACCGACGTGAGTATTCCGCTTCAACTGCCTGTAAACCGCTTTGTCCGTCCTTGTACCGAAGTACATCGTCCCGTCAGCCTCAAGGATTCCGCTTATCGGTCTTCCTGCCGGATAGTCGCCGTCAACTGTGAGAAGATAATAAAATCCGCATTCTTTCAGAAAATCATATGCCTTACTCATTCATAGCCCTCCTTAAATCTCAGAGGCGATAAACGCACTCAACATTCAATTTGTGAATGCGCCAAATTCCACCTTTACGTAATACTGAAAACTCAACCACTCCCCTGACAATGAGAAATTCTGAGCCGTATTCTTTGCGCTTGGATTCTGTGTAGAGATGATACGCAGAGAAATTAGCCCTGCATTTTGCGTTGTCCTCATCCGTAAAATTGCACAGAAGGTTGCTCGTCATAATGTATACGACATTGTTCAATCATCCTTTCTGTATTTCCTTACCCAGCATATTCTATAGTTTCTCCGACTTTTACGCCCTCAGCTATTGCCTTTGCGGCCTCATAGATTGTTCTTCCCTTGTATGCCTGATTCCAGCGGTTTATGCCAATAGCGTCAAAGACCATACCGCCCGTGTGATGTACAAAACGTTCCATTTCTTTCAGCGGTTCAATCATATCCAGACCTGAGCCTCCAGCAGATGCAATGAGCAAAACGGGTTTACCTGTAAGTGCTGCTTTCCTATGGTTGAATATCCCGCTTGATTCACAACGGCGAAAACGATCCATGAAACTCTTTAAGCCTTCGCTGACTTCCTCCCAATAAACCGGGGATATAAAGGCTACAGCATCAGCATTTCTGATTGTCTCCTGTGCATAATCAAAGCCGTCTTTTCCAAACACACATTTATGATTATCTTCAAGACATTGACCCGCGCCTCCGTTACACGAACGGCAATAACTCATATCATATGCACTGACTTCGCATGTCTCCGCGCCGCCGTCCTTTGCCCCGCGAATGATCTCGTCAGTCATTCTTCTCGTCAGACCGTCTTTTTTCGGATTACCTGAAACTACAACAAACTTCATAGACACATATCCTCCGTCCTCTTTATGAAGTGTTTTCCGTTCAATGCGCCTCCAACCTGCATAAGCCTCCCGCCGTCCGCAAGACTGCCAAGATCAACAGGATAAAAGCCCATAGCCTCAAACATCGGTTTCAATGTTTTCTTTGCTGCTATGTCGTCGCCTGCATAGAACAGAACACGATTACCGCCCTCAACAGAGCCATCCATGAACTGTCCGAACAGATGATTGAAAGCCTTAACCACACGCGCACCTTTCGCAAGTGATGCAACATATTCACTGCCGGTTATATTCTCCAGATTCACATGCCGTGTTCCCTGTTCTGTTACGGTGAGCATATTTGTAGCGTCAATCAGAATACGCCCGTTCCAGTCCGAAATCTTCTTCATGACACTTGGAATGACATCCCACCATACAGCAAGAACTACGATCTCCTGTTTGCTCACATTTGCCAGAGTTCCAGCCGATGCTCCTTCTCCGAGAGATGCTATAGTTTCTCTCAAAGTATCCGGGTCTCTGCTGTTGCAAAGAATCACTTCATTGCCAATGCTCAGAAAATGCCTTGCGAGCCTTTGACCGATTTCGCCAGCTCCTATAATTCCAACTTTCATATACGTATATTCCTTACCTGATATAATTTGTTTCCAGAACAGCCTTCAGTTCCCTTTTCGATACTTCCTTTGCAGGATGCCCGATCACCACTCCACAAAGCGGCTTGAAATCATCAGGAATGCCAAGCTCCATTACAAGCACTTCATTCTTAGGAAGTATTTTTCCTGCTGCCCAGTTGAACACGCTGCCAAGCCCTATATCCCATGCGGAAATCTGTATATTCTCAATAATGCAGCCTGCATTCGCAAACAGAGCAGTATCATCAAAGTCTTTCTGTCCTGAAACAATAATGAGAGCCGGTGCCCCGAAAAGCATATCCGCCTTGTAGAAGCTGCTGATTTTTTGCAGAACATCTTTATTCTGGATAACTGTAAGGTGCATTGTCTTATAGCGTGCTCCGGCAATAGGGGAAGAATAGGCTGCATTCAGAATTGTATTCAGCTCTGATTCAGTAAGCTCCTCTGGTGTATAGCCCCTCACTGATCTTCTTGTAGTTATAGCTTCCTGTGTATTCATGGCAAGTGTCCTCCTTACTTATACATGTTTAGTGTTACAGATATAATAATGCGTGAGGATTATAATGTAAATAGTTACTGAATGATTTCCTGAAAGAAGAAGACGGTAAGCAAAGGATTATCCATGCCAACCGTGAGAAGGTAGTAGTCTTTCAGAAAATCATATGCCCTACTCATTGATTAACCTTCTTATGCCGTCAATAACATTTTCAGCGTTGTCATGTTCAGCAATATATTTGTCCTGTATGGCCTCATAGCCTGTAGTTTGTTCCCAGAAGTCAGCTTCATCATCAGTCAGCAGCCTGTAATCTGCGCCGTCAGCTTTCAGTGTCTCAAGCTGCCACGTAAAACGCTCGTCCATAATTCCGCCAAGAACTTTATACGAACTCTCTGCCGCTCTCTCAATGGCTTTTCTGTCATCATAGCTGAGGCTGTCCCAGACAGATTTATTCATTGCGATGATGTACTCATGGCCGAGCCACAATCTTTTTGACACAAGAATATTCGGTGCTGCATTGTGTGCTTTGAGGTCATAACCGCTGTCGATGTTCACGATGAGGCCGTCAAGTATTCCGTTGTCGAGAGCGTCATATACTCCCTGACCCCACGGGATAGTTACGGGAGTTGCTCCGGCGTTTGCGAGAAAATCCTTGTGCCAGAAACTTGCGCTTCTCCAGTTCTGACCCTTTATGTCCCGCAATTCGTTCATTGGTTTTAGGCTGAAGAACGCCGCAGGGTAGCCGGTAGCGATGATTATGGGGTGAATGTTCTGGGCTTCGAGTTCATGAGAAAGTTCGGGGACTTCATCATATACACGGCGGAAAAACTCAACCTGTTTCTGACCTGACGGGCCTGTAGGAAAACTCTTGAAGAGCTGGTGCAATGGAAGCTCCTTCATGCTGTATTCGGGAACTACAACGGTGATTTGAGCGCGTGAACCGTCTTTGACCGTGTTCAAATTCTCATAGCTTATGCAGATTTCGCCGTTCCAGACGGGATTAATCTTTACGCGGCCTTTCGATTCCCGTTCGACTGCCGGGAAAAATACATCGTTAAGGAATCTCGTCCGCATGTTCCCCAAAGGCTCATGGTCGGAATATGTCAGCGTTATGGTCTTAGGTTTGCGCCACCTCAACGGGAAGACACCATCATTCCTAAAGCTCCCGATGAAGTTAAAGCGGTCAAGTTTGTTGTTCTTCCTCGCCTCAACCTTATTCCCCAAATCCATAATCAGACCTTCGCGGTAATCCGGCCATGCCGGTAAGCCTTCAGCGTTAGGATTGCCTGTCTTCGCGAAATTCGTCCAGTAAGACATGATTATCTCGGAGAAATCACGGTCAGTTTGTGAGGGTTGCGCTGATTTTCCGCCGAAGATGTATTGATTCGTCAGCGTCCCAAAGACAAACGGCATGTCAACGATGTGCGAGGCTATCGGGCTGTAAGGTGAAGTGTATGTGAACTCATAGCCGTAAACAGGCACATTAAGTTTGCTCTGGCGTTCGAGAATGTAGAACGTCTGCTCGCTTATCGTGTAATCAGATGTCAGCTCAAACGCGGAATGTTCCGTGTCCTCAATGGGATAGAGCCTCGTGAACTCCTGCATTCTGTCCTCACCGAACATCTTTGCTGCCTCAGTTCTAAACTCTTCAGGATTATTATGCGGCAATGCAAGTGCCTTGAACGGGAAATACTCTGCCTCCTGCCAGCCGGCAAGAAGAGGAATATTCATCTGTTCACTTCTTGCGTAAACAGCTCCGGGAAAATCATGGAGGACGTAATTATCGACATTGGGTGAGAATGCCGTAACAATGGGATTAGTCGAGAAGTCCCATCGTGCAGCATCGTTCAGTTTCTCAGCAGGCATAGCACGAAGTTCATTGATTGATTTCGCGCCCATAGCATTCATGAAGTTCTCGCCGCGTCTATGTGCTTCCTCGAAACTCTCAAGAGGCCCGACATACCCGTCCCATAACGCTCCGCTCTCACATATTGCCTTGTGGAACAGCCCATGCGCCAGCGGTGAGGCCATGAGTATACCAATCGACATAGCACCAGCAGACTCGCCGAACAATGTAACGTTATCGGGGTCTCCGCCGAATGAAGCGATATTCTCCTTTACCCACTTTAACGCCGCAATCTGGTCTTGAAGGCCGTAATTTCCTGAAGCACCTTCACCGTCAAGTTCGGGGTGCGCAAAGAAGCCCATAACTCCAAGCCTGTAATTGAGCGTTACGACAACGATACCTTTACGCGCAAGATTTGAGCCTTCGTATGCGGGTTCTTCACCGCTGCCGAACTGAAAACCTCCGCCGTGTATCCAGACCATTACGGGAAGTTTTTCGGATTGTGTTTTTGCTGGTGTCCAGACATTGAGATAAAGGCAATCCTCACTTCTTGGCGAACCTTGCTGCTGGTCGTTAGTGAGTGCCGAGAATGACCGATTCCCGAAATTTGTCGCGTCCCTAACGCCTTTCCATGATTTTGGCGGAACTGGTGAATGCCAGCGTAATTGTCCGATTGGCGGCTCCGCGTATGGTATGCCCCTGAATATCCGCAGGCCGTCAGAAGTTTCACCGCGCAATTTCCCCTGCTTAACGGTTGCTGTTGCTTCGTCTTGACTGATGGCTTTTACTGTGCTGTCTGTCTGTACTTCAAGGGTATTGATGATTTCGCCGTCCTTCATGATTATGTTAGTGATATTCAGCCCTTGTTCATTGCTGTATGACGTTTCCGTTTTAATGCTGTAGCCGTTGTCCTCTGTCTTACCGTCCTGAGCATTCTTAACGGCTACGGATAATTCAGCAACATTGATAGTCGCTCCCGAAATCAAATCGGGATTGAGCGCATGGCCTTTGTCGTCCGTTTTCACAGCTTCAAGTCCGTTATCAGCTACCCAGCGTTCGTAGTAAGCGGCCTGCTCCCACCAGTCTTTATTTATGGTGCTGACACGCTTAATGCCGTAGTTGTCTTTAAGTTCCTTGCTGCTTTTTCCGTTGGCGAGGCGGTCGATGATGACGTTTGAGATTTTGCCGTCCTTTTCAACGATGTTGGCGATGTACAAGCCCCATTGTTCGCTGAAGTAGAGGCCGGATTTTACGGTGAAGGGATTTTCTGCGGCGAATGATACTGCGGACAACGACAAAAGCATTGCGGAAATGATTACAGTTAATTTCTTCATAGTTGTTACCTCCTTAGTTCTGAAAGTTTCATGCTTGTGTCCCATAACTCACGGGCATTCTCAACGCTGTACGAAAGCTCCGAAGACCTTACCGCCTTAGTACCCAAGCTGAAGTATTTTCCACTTACCCCTGAGAATTCCCCGCTGGTCAGAAGTTCCGCCGCTGCAGCTGCTGAAACTTCCAAATCTCCGCAGCGTTCCGGCATTGTGCGCCTGACATGGTCAATCTGTTCCTGCGTCAATGTCCCTCCTGCCTGAAGGTTTGTAGCAGGCATGAAGCCCGGATTGAGAGCGTTGCACGTAATGTGTGAGCCTTCGGCTCGTAATCTCCTGTCAAGCTCATAGGTAAAGTAAAGGTTGCACAGTTTTGAGTAGAAATATCTTGCGCTGCCTAAGTGTCCGGCATTACGGGCGATTGCGTCCGTGCCGTTCCACACTAAAGACCCGTAAGGAGGATTGTGCATGTCGCTGGAAATGTTGAGTATTCTAGCGTCATCGGTCATCTTAGGCAGAAGAAGGTTAGTCAGAAGGAAATGCCCCAAGTGATTCGACTGAAAGACCGCGTCAAGACCGTCAACAGTTTCTCCAGATGATGAGCCGGCAATACCGGCGTTGTTGTCGAGGGCATACACTGGTTCATTAATGCCTGACGCAAAATCACGCACAGACTTCAGAGAAGCAAGGTCAAGAAGCATAGCACTGACATTGTTATTGCCTGTCTCATTTCTGATTTTCTCTGCCGCTGAATTACCCTTTTCAATGTTTCGGCAAGCGAGGATTAGCGAGAAATCTCCGCCCTTCTCAGCGGTAAGTTTGGCAGTCTCAAGGCCAAGCCCTGAGTTTCCGCCAGTGATGATAATCGTCTTCATGCTTACGGTTTCGGCCCTGCGCACTGCATGAGAGTGAAGTTATGCTTCTCGGTGAGGCCAAGCAGCTTAGTGAGGCCCTCACGGTCGAAGTTCATTCTTGTGCGCGCACCCCAGCCCTGCGAGGCGGCGTAGAGATAAACGTTCTGCATTGAGAGTCCTGCGTGGGCAAATCCGCAGTTGAGTATCGTTGCGGGATCACCCCGTCTGCTTTCCGGCCATTTCTCCGTGTCCTGAATGTAGAGCAAATCGACCGCAGCTTTAGCGACAAAAGGCTGTCCTCCTGTTAATGCCCTGTTGTCGCCCTCAGCAATGAGCGTCAAGCTGTGCGCTGAAGGCTCGTAGCGGTAAGTTCCTGACTTCATGAACACGAATATAATCATGTCCTGAAGGTTCATCGCTGTAGCGTAGGTTAGTTTCCCGTCCTCACGGTTCACTCCGCCGGCAGCCCACAAGAGATTGGAGAGCTGCTGCAAAGTAATTTCCCCGTCAACGAAATCACGGGCTGACTGCCGGGCTGAAAGCGCGTCGAGGACACCGATACCGCCCGATTTTTCTGGGGCAGGAAGTTTGATGTTGCCGTCAGACGCGAACGCTGACGATACGAAAAACGATAAGACCGCGAAAAGTATTAGCTTTTTCATGCTAACTACCTCCTATAATTTTTATCTGGCCAGTCTCAGAACGAGACGCTCCATTCTTATTCCTAACCATGATGATGAAGAAGTTTCTTGAGTAAATTCATGAGTGTATCCTTTTCATCAGGGGTCAGAACGCTTGTAAGTTTTCCCTCAAGCTCATCGCCGAGACGATAGAGCAAATCTTTCATCGTGAGAGTTTTTTGAGTCGGACAAAGAATTTTGCTTCTGCTGTCATCGGGGTTAATTTTGCGCTCAATTAAGCCTTTCTTCTCCAGAACTTGAACGAGTCCCGTTACGGTTGGATTAGTCATTGAGAAATATCTTTCGACATCGACCTGACGGACGGAATTTTCGGGGCTTACGAGAAGGAACTTCAGTATCTTGAACTGCGAGTTCGTTAAATCATGCGGTTCAAGTATTGGATTTGAGAGTTTGTCTATCTCAAGGCTTAACTTTTTTATCAGGATTGCAATTTTATCAGCGTGATTGTGCATTTAATCCTCCTATGAAATTTTCCGCAATTATAACATAGGAAGCTATATATCTAAATTAAATTAGAACAATTTTTTCTTTATACTATAATATTGCCTATTTCAGACAGGAGGAATTAATATTCATTGATTGAACTCGAACACATAGTAAAAAGTTTCCATTCTGACCGAAATTCTTCGGCGCAAGCACCTGTCTTTAGACATTGGGATAAGCAGTTAGTATGCTATACTAAAAAAATAGTTGGGGCATCAACTATTGGAGGAGAACTAGTAAGACCTGAGGAATCAGGCAAGTTTGAAGATACCAGAATCCCCCGACTTCAGTCGCGGGGAGTATGTCAAAAAGACAAATCCATTCACGCTGTCAATGATGTCTCACTCACAATCAATGACGGCGACATCTTCGGAATAATAGGCTTCTCAGGCGCAGGAAAATCTACCCTCGTCCGCTGTATAAATCTCCTTGAACGCCCCGACTCCGGCAGCGTCAAAATTGACGGCGTGGAGATGATGACCCTTAAGCCCAGAGAACTCTATAAGGCACGCACTAAAATCGGAATGATATTCCAGCAGTTTAACCTCATGCCCTCTAGGACTGTCCTTCAGAATGTCGCTTACCCACTCCGTAACATGACACGCGAGCAGATTCACAAAAAGGTCAGCGAACTTCTGGCACTCGTTGATATTCCCGACAAGGAAAACGCTTACCCTTCCGAACTCTCAGGCGGTCAGAAACAAAGAGTCGCTATCGCGCGCGCCCTAGCAAATGACCCGACTATACTGCTCTGCGATGAGGCTACAAGCGCGTTAGACCCCCAGACTACAGGCTCAATACTTCAGCTCCTCAAAGACCTCAATAAAAAATTAGGTCTCACAATCGTAGTCATTACTCACGAAATGGAGGTCGTTAAAAATATCTGCCGTAAAGCTGCCGTCATGGACGCAGGAAGAATCATTGAGACCGGCGATGTCTTCGAGATATTCTCATCGCCTCAGCACCCCGTTACCCGAAACTTCGTCCGCACAACTTCCAACCTCTCGAAAATCGAAACACTCATCAATGACGATTCACCCATCGTAAAAGTAAATCCGGGTCAGGTCATGGCCAGACTCGTTTACGTTCATGCGGACGTTTCCGAGCCGTTAATCTCGTATGCTTCGAGGGCTTTCGACATTGAGATTAATATTGTTCTTGCTGACGTTGAGATTGTGGCCGGCGCAATGATAGGCGGAACGGTCGTCATCTTCAGCGGCAGCAGCGAGAGAATCGACAAGGCGTTGAAGTATTACAGGGATAAAAATATCCGCGTGGAGGTGATTAAAGATGCAAGAATTACTGCCTAACTTAATGAAGCGTCTTCCCGAATTTTGGAAGGCCTGCGGCGATACGCTGCTGATGGAGGTATGGTCGGGGGCGATAATTTTCGTGTTAGGTCTTATTTTCGGGATAATCCTTACCGTAACTAAGCCCGGCGGAATCATGGAGAACCGTCCTGTATATCAGCTTCTCGACAAAATCATTAACCTTTTCCGCTCAATACCGTTCATCATTCTTCTTACGGCGTTAATGCCCCTCTCGCGCGCTATCATGGGAACAGCTATTTACGTTCGGGGGGTAATAGTGCCTCTGGTGTTCGGAGCGACTCCGTTTTTTGCAAGGCAGGTTGAGAGCGCATTAGCCCAGACCGAAAAGGGACTCGTTGAGGCGGCATTGTCGATGGGTTCAAGCCCGTTTGAAGTAATATTCAGGGTTTATCTCCGCGAGAGTTTAGCACCCATAATCCGCGCTATCACAATAACAATAATAAGCCTCTTGGGATTGACCGCTATGGCCGGTGCTGTGGGCGCAGGAGGATTAGGAGACTTCGCGATACGTTACGGCCATGACAGGAACATGCAGGATATAACTTGGGTAGTTGTCGGTGTTCTTGTTGCTGGAGTAAGTATTGTTCAGTGGCTCGGCGAATATTTCGCACGGAAAAACACACACTGACAGAGTAGGCGTTTTAGTGTAAAATACTCTGCCATGTAGTAAATTTCACGAAAGGAAGTTTGCAGTTATGACAAGAAAATTTATTCTGTCGTTCGTACTTGTACTGGCGTTAGCGTTCAGTGCAGCAGCCGATGTAACCGTGAGGCTCGGAGTTACTGGGAGCGTTTACGATGAGATGTGGCAGCCCGTCAAGGAAATGCTCGCTAAAGACGGCATTAATCTTGAGGTTATACAGTTCACCGATTACGTTACGCCGAACAGGGCATTAGCTGACGGAGATATTGACCTCAACGGATTCCAGCACAGGATTTACTTTGCCGATGAGCTGCAGAGCAGAGGCTATAAGCTCACGAACATTGCCAACACGTTCGTAGTGCCTCTGAATTTGTACTCAACAAAAATCAAGACCCTTGACGAAATCAAGGACGGCGATGTAATCGCTATCCCCAACGACCCCACCAACGGCGGACGCGCAATAAAAGTCCTCGCGACTTCAGGGCTTATTACGCTGAAAGACGGAGCAGGTTTCAACCCCTCAAAAGAAGACATCGCAAGCTACAGCAAGAAGATAACTATTCAGGAACTTGCCGCAAACACGATACCTTCAGCACTTCCCGACATTACCGCCGGAGTAATCAATGACACTTACGCGCTTGATTACGGCCTGAAGGCAAGCGATGCAGTTTTTGCAGATCAGGCGAGGGAGAAGGAATACTGGAACTTAATCGCGGCTAGGACTTCCGACCTTGAAGACCCTGCGAAACTTGAGGTCTACAGCAAGATTGTGAAGGCTTACCAGAGCGAGACTATGAAAGCTCATTTGTCGGAACTCTACGGAGGGTTCTTCAGGCCGGTGGGCTGGGACGAGGATTTGCTCGCGCCGTTCAAGAAATAAGGACTGAGAGATTCATCTGCCCCCTTAGTGTAACGCTGAGGGGGATTTATTTTTATCTTATGTTGCACGAGAGCATATAATATTTCCCGAAAGGATATGATACTCAGCCATGAAATATAGATTAACCGTTCTAATTCTCTTAGTGTTCACTCTTGCTTCGTCAGCCCATGCAGCTTATACGCGCCCTGCAGCATTCGTTATTCCTCCGCAGTTTCAGGAGGCCAGAGATTTTCACGAAGGACTTGCCGCCGTTAAATCAAATGACCGTTGGGGGTACATCGACTATCTCGGGCGCATAGCAGTTCCGTTCATACATCGTGTTCCTGAAGCAGGCGATTTCGCTGAAGGCTTCGCATTCGTAGGGGATCACTACATTGACACGGAAGGTCAGCCGGCATTCGTCCGAATTGACCCCGATACTGACGAACGCATTGAACGCTTCTTCACGAACGGACTGCCTTTCTCTCAGGGAATGGCCGCTGTTCAGATTGCCGGTCAATGGGGATACATCGACATGATGGGGAACTACTTAATCCCTCCGTCATTCGAGAGAGCCGGAAGATTTTCTGACGGACTGGCACCGGCAAGAAAAAACGGTCTCTGGGGTTACATCGACATGCGCGGAAGATGGGTTATTGAGCCGAAATTCACCAGAGCCGGTGAATTTAATGAGGGATTAGCAGCTGTTTACATTCGCGGCCGGTGGGGGTACATCAACAAAGAAGGTAAATATGCAATCCGTCCTCAGTACGTTGAAGCCGGAGATTTCGCCTACGGTGTCGCGCCGGTCAGAACACGGACTACATATCGCGGCTGGGGGTATATAGGACACTGGAACAACAAGGCAATCCCTAAACGCTACAACAACGCAGGGAATTTCGGGGACGGTTTAGCACCAGTTGCCGCCGATACGAGATGGGGTTACGTCAATGTCAGAGGCGAATGGGAGATTAGCGGTCAGTATGAGGACGCTAGAACATTCAGCGAGGGATTAGCCGCCGTTAAGGTCGAGAACAGATGGGGTTACATCAGGCAGTGAAATATCGTTACAAAAAACAATAATGAGAAGAACGAATCTCCTCATTATTGTTCTTGCCAATAGAAGACATGTTTATGCCTTTGACATTTTTGCTTTAGCTTTCTCGATCATATCAGCCCAAGCCTTTAACTTCTCTTCCGGAAAAGGTTCAGCAGCTTTAATCTTCGTGGCTTTCACAAAATTTTTCGGAGTCGTCTGGCGGATAAACTTAACGGCCTGCCCTTCAGCATTGGGAGTCAGTTCAAGGAAGACCATGAGAACAGGGTCAATAACATCTTCATCGGTGAAACGGAATAATTGATTGCCTTTAATTCGGACTTGACCGTTTGGAATCGCGTCATAACGGTGGTAGTAATCAATTTCACCCGTCTCGAAATCCTCTTCTTTAATCTCTTTCACTTCATCAGAAGGTGCGTTTTTCGGTTTAGCCTCTGTTGAAGCGTTGTCAGCAGAAGCGTCTGCCTTATCGTCAGCAGTGTTCGGCTTGGCGGTAGGCTTATCAGCAGTTGTGTTTTTTGCGGACTTATCAGCGTTCATTGACGCGGCGATAATCTCGCCAATCTTCACCGGCATTTCGAGCCTTACCGGCGCAACCGGCCTCACATCATCAGCGGCGATCCCGTTCCTGTTCTTTATCAGGCGGAATTTCACCGCAATCATCGGAGTCTCCGGCTTCTCCTGCATTAGTTTCTTTTTGAGATTCTCATCGCTTATCTGATTCAAATGCACGAAAACACGCACTCCATCTCTAAGCGGAACTCCGGCTTTAATGACATCAGGCGATTCAATAAAGCCCCAGCGTTTATGATCATACGCGAACGATGTGAGCATTCCTGTAAATTCGCGGTCAGGAAGAGTGTATTCCTCATCGCTCGCCGTTTTAGGAGTGCCTGCTTTTTCTGGTGCCGGTGCGGCTGTAGCTGCCGGTGCCGGTGCTGGTGCAGTTACGGGTGCGGTGATTGTTGCAGTTTCTGTTTTTTCCGGCTTTGGAGGCAATTCTTGTGCCGCTGATTTTGATAACGGTTCTTTTACTTCGGACTTCTGAACATCATCTGAAGCTGTCGAATCCGATGGAATTGATGAAACATGAGAAACCGGCGCAACAACTTGAAGAGGTCTTCCGAGCTTCTTTACCGGCCTGATGCCCAGTACCGCCTTATACGACCACACACTGTCTTCCAGTACAAGGAAATCATCTTCACATGACAATAAAGTTCCTGAAACGCCCGGCATGTCAGGCGGAAGGAATAATTCTACCTCCCTCCCTTTGTGCTGCTCAATAAATTCTTTTATGTTCATAAAACTTATGGCTCCTTTCCTCATTTAACAGTGCTGTTGTAATTGTATCATTAAAAATAAGTTTAGAGATTAGGCGGCGGCTACATATAATCATGAATTAAACGCCGGTGTCTTTACGTAAATTTACACTTGGGGGGGGGGGATTGTCAAGTAAGCTGATTCTTTTCAGTTTTTCACCGCCGATAACTGAAAACTGTTCCTCCAGCAAATCAATAAAATACCGGCAATGATGATTCAAATATCTCTGGCGGCTGTAAATAACATAAATTTTCAGCAGTACAGCCTCGCCCCTGAAGCATAACGGAAAAATATTCACATCATCATTCATCTGGTAATGCCACCTCGCGAGATTCATATGCGATGTGAAACACCCTGCCAGTGCCTCATTGCACAGCGGTGCCATGATAGTTGTATACCCTGCTTTAAGGTAAACGTTAGGTTCATAGCCTGCCTCACTGAAGCATTGAGCTATTCTCTTTCCCATTCTTCCCAGCGGCGAGACTATAAGAAACGGAAGCCTCGAAAAATCCTTCAGGTCTGCCCCCTCGCTGAATGCCTTTTCCTTCAGCGCGTACATCTCATCACCGTAATATTTCCTCAGCAGCTTGTCGGATACACAGAAATATACAGGGTCATCGTATGTTGCCCTGACGTTCACTTTTAGTTTCTGCGCGTCAGTGTCAACAGTTACAGCGAAATCAACCTGATTTTTCTGAACCAGCATTTCAGAGTCATCGCTGGTCTTGTCTATAAGATCGATAATCACATTAGGGTATTTTGCCGAAAATTTCTTGAGAACGTCAGGAAGATAATAATTGAAACGCGGCGAACTCGCGCTGACCGTTATTTCTCCCGTATCGCTCTGCAATGTGTCGGCAAGAAGTGCCCGTAAATTAGTCTCCTCCTGATGTATACGCTGTGCAAATTTGAGGACTTCTTTCCCTGCACTGGTCAGCTGAAGCGTCGGGTACCTGTAGAATAATTTTGCTCCGTAATATTCCTCAAGTCTCATTATATGATTGCTGAGTGTCTGCTGGCTTATGTGAAGTTTCTGTGCAGTACGGGTAATGTGAAGTTCCCTCGCCGCCTCCGCAAAATAATAAAGGCTTTCTATCTCCATTATGTTATTTCCTCCCTTTCAGTACGATTATAACAATTCTAATTTGTGAAAACAACAAGCATTCACAGTTTTACATTGTTGAACCGCGAAAATATAATTCAATTATCCGCTAAACATCATGAAAATTCAGTATAAAAGTATCGTTGGGAATATAAATTATTACAGGAGGAAAAATCGTTATGTCATTATCGTTAGGATTTATCGGTTTCGGCGAGGCCGCCTACAACATGGGCAAGGGCCTCAAGGGCGAGGGCCTCGAAGACATCAAAGCGTACGATGTCGTAATGGACAAGGAAGGCCCCATGCGCGATACTGTCCTCAAACGCTGTGAGGACGCGAAAATCAAGGCAGTATTCTCCGCAAAAGAACTCGTTGAAAACAGCGACTTCGTTGTCATCGCCGTACCGGCACGATTCACCGCCTCAACTGCCGACGGCCTCAGACCATTCGCAAGAAAAGGACAGCTTTTCGCCGACGTTACTACCGCACTGCCGCCAGTGAAAGAGGCTCAGGCTGAAGCATACGCTAAACTCGGCGCTGACTATATCGACTCGGCAATGCTCGGATCGCTCATGGCACTCGGCCACAAAGTACCCATTCTCGCCTCTGGAAAAGGCTGTAAGAAATGGCACGATACAATGACACCGTTCAACATGAAGATTACTCTCGTCAATCCTGACGACCCCGATAACACTAAGGCAGGCGAGGCATCAAAAATTAAACTCGTCCGCTCAGTCTTCATGAAGGGAATCGAGGGCTTAATCGTTGAGACTCTTCTTTTCGCGAGGAAGTGCGGAGTCGAGGATTATATTCTCTCGTCAATCTCGAACTCAATGAACCGCGACAAGTTCGAGGATATTGCCTTACGCATGGCCGGAGCGGATCTCATTCACTCCGAGCGGAGGAGCTTCGAGGTAGGCGAGTCAATGGAACTCATGAAGGAAGTAGGCGTTGAGCCTTTGATGGCGGCAGGAACTAAAGAACGTCTCGCAAGGACAGCCGCTCTCGGCCTCAGTGAGGAGTTACACGGAATTGTCCCCAAAGAGTTCAATAAGATTTACGCTCTCTGGGACGAGAAGAAATACAGTTAAAGGAGGAAATCTCACTATGAAAAAAGTTTTTGCGTCCGCTCTCGTTATCGTTATGGTTCTTTCAGGGGTATCATTCGCCGCCGACTGGCCTTCGGGCACTGTCAATGTCATTCTGCCTTACGGCGCAGGAGGAGACACTGATACTTACTGCCGTCAGCTTTTCCAGCGCGTCAGCAAGGTTACAGGCCAGACGTTCGTTGTAATAAACGAGCAGGGAGGCTCCGGCATCGTTGCGGCAATGGACGTTCTCAACAAGAAGCCTGACGGTTACACATTGCTTTTCAACCACACCGGCGCGGCACTCGTTCAGGAGGCTACGGGAATGGTTGACTTCTCCTACACAAACAGCTTCGAGAACTGCTGCACAGTCGCGATTGACGAGACATATTCGCTTGTGGCGATCGCTCCTGACGGAGAGTACAAGCAGTACAGCAAGGGCTGGAAGTCATTGGCCGACATGATAGCTTACGCGAAGGAGAATCCGGGCAAGGTACGCTACTCAACAGTTTTCGGTTCAACAACTGAATACGTCGGGACAATGCTTGAGCGTCAGGCAGGAGTCGAGTTCGACAACATCAATGTCGGAACTTCAGGCGGCGAACGAATGGCGGCAATGCTCGGCGGACAGGTTGATATTCTCGCGGCGAACTACATGCAGGTAAAAGACTACATCGAGAAGGGCGATTTAGTCTGCCTTGCGGTTATGTCAAAGCAGAGAGTTCCCGGAATTGATTACCCGACTTTCACCGAACTCGGCTATGATAAAGTTGTTACGGCCAAGAAGTACGAGGTCAAATTCCCCAAAGGCACCGACAAGGCAATCGTTGACAAACTCGCCGGTATCTGCAAAGAAATCGTCCTCAATGACCCGACTTATGCCGAAGTCCTGAAGGTCTACTTCGCTCAGCCCCTCTACAGGGACGCGGAGCAGATGAACAGGGAAGATCCGCAGGAAGTCAAGGAGCTTGAAGCCGGTTTAGCGGTTGACGACTAGCAAAGAATTTCCGCCTGTAATGCGAAAGTTACGGGCGGATTTTTATTACAGGGAGGGAAAATCTTAATGACCAACAAGACACGGGACATAATTTGTTCAATCATAGTGCTTGCGTTCGGCGCGGCCATGATTTATTTCGTCAAGGACGTTCGCAGGGTTATACGTTCTGATGTAGGCTCTGCGTTCGTTCCTTCGTTAATAGGCTGGTGCATAGTCGCAACAGGAGCCTGCAAGCTGTTCTATTCAATCTTCACAGGACTCAGAGAGGAAAGCAAAAAGATAGTCTTCGATCAGGATTTCTTAGGCGGCATCGGTACAGTTGTCCTGATGGTGCTTTACATGTTAGCGTTTCAGCCTGTTGGATTTGTTGTGGCAAGCGCGGTGTATCTGTTCCTTCAGATGTTGCTGTTCAGCGAAAAAAGCAACAGAAAAATTTTACTGTTCGCGGTGATTTCGGTATTGCTTCCGCTTGCGGTTGACGCGCTTTTCGTGTTCGTGATAAAGATGCCGCTGCCTGTCGGCGTATTCGGATTCTAGGGGGTATAGACATGATAACAGCAGCATTAGCCAACGTTCTGAACCCTATGTGCCTCTTCCTTATATGGGTCGGCACTGTTATAGGAATAATATTCGGCTCAGTTCCGGGACTGTCGGCAACAATGGCGGTCGTCCTTTTCCTGCCGATGACATTCTCGCTTGAGGCAACACGCGGAATCGCATTGCTTGTCGGCCTCTACATGGGAGGTATTTCAGGCGGTCTTATCTCGGCAATACTCCTCAAAATTCCGGGCACTCCCTCATCAATATCAACAGTGTTCGACGGAGGCCCTATGGCTGATAAAGGCGAGGCAGGACGCGCTTTAGGCGTAGGCATTCTTTACTCGTTCATAGGTTCGATACTGGGTATTCTCGCGTTAATGTTCATAAGCCCAATGCTCGCAAAGGTATGCTTATTGTTCGGGCCTGCGGAATATTTTTCGGTCGCGGTTTTCTCGCTCACAATCATAGCCGCCCTTTCGGGAAAAGACATGCTCAACGGTCTTATTGCAGGATTAACGGGGCTTGCTCTATCAATGGTCGGAATGGCACCGATCGACACGAAGGTACGCTACACTTTCGGGAACTATCAGCTTCTCAACGGCTTCGACATAACGGTGCTTTTAATCGGAGTATTCGCGGTTACTGACATAATACTTGCCGGTTTCGGACGCAGAACGCTGGCTCAGAGGCTCGAACAGAAAAAGTACCAGCTCAAGGGCTACGGTATCTCAATGATTGAGTTCATACAGCAGATTCCCAACGCTATAATTTCGTCAATCATCGGAATCATCATCGGCATACTTCCGGGCATAGGCGGTTCAACGGCAGGACTCTTAGCCTACACGGCGGAGAAATCGCGCTCAAAGCACCCCGAAAAATTCGGCACTGGAATCATTGACGGCATAATAGCCTCCGAGTCATCTAACAACGCGGTCATAGGCGGCTCGCTTGTACCTCTGCTCTGCATGGGTATTCCTGGAAACACGGTAGCGGCGGTGTTCTTAGGAGGACTTCTGGTTCACGGAATAAATCCCGGCCCGTTGATTTTCGACAAGAGCGGCGTTTATGTTTACGGGATATACTTTGCGCTGATTGTCGCAAGCGTCTTCATGCTCATCTTCGAGAGAATGGGACTCAGGATTTTCGCAAAGCTCCTCGACATTCCAAAGCACATACTCTTACCGATAATCATGATTATGTGCTGTGTCGGCGCGTACTCAAGCAACAGCAGAGTTTTTGATGTACAGTGCGTTTTATTCTTTGCGCTGCTGGGGCTGATGTTCAAGTGCTTCAGGATACCAAGCACACCGCTGATTATAGGGTTCATTCTCGGAAAGATGTTCGAGGAGAATTTGAGAATGGCACTTCAGGCATCACACGGCAACTGGCTGATATTCCTCACGCGCCCGATCTCGTGCAGCTTCCTGATTATTGCGGTAGTCTTCTGCACCTACACGGTCATAAGCAACCTCAAGGCAAAGAAGAAAGCTGAACTTGAAGGCAAAGAGTTCCACGAGGCAGAGGAAGGAGAGCTTTAATCTCTGCCGGAACAAACACCCTGCGGAATGATTCGCAGGGTTATATTTTTACGGAGGCTTTTTAACATGTACCAGATACTTATACATAACGGAACTGTAATAGATCCTGCAAATAATATTCATGATGTCCTCGATGTTGCCGTAGAGGGAGGGAAGATTTCCGCTGTCTGCAAAAACATTAACGCTGAGGCCGTCAATGAGATTGACGCTTCGGGCTGTATCGTTGTGCCGGGACTCATCGACCATCACGCGCACGTCTACCCCCTCGCGAAAATCGGCATACCTTCTGAGGCTGTCTGCTTTTCATCGGGAGTAACAACAGTTGTTGACGCTGGAAGCACAGGAGCAATGACCTACCGTAAGCACAAAGACTTCATCACTAACAGCAAACTGACGGTGAAAGCCTACATCAATGTATGCTCAACAGGACTGGACTCGCTTCCGTCAAAAATGGAGGACGTTGACCCAGCTCACTATGACGAGGGAGCAATCCGCGAACTTTTCGAGGAGGAAGGTGCGAATCTGTTAGGCTTGAAATTACGGACAAGCAAAGAAATCGTGAAGGACATGGGCTATGAGCCTTTGAGACAGACCGTGAGGCTTGCGGAAAAGTTAGGGCTTTCGGTAATGGTTCACTGTACTAATCCCCCTGCCGAGATGTCGGAACTTCTGGGCTGTCTCCGCGAAGGGGACGTGATAACGCACATGTACATGAACAAAGGAAGCACTATTCTTGACGCTTCCGGCCATGTCAGCAAATCGGCTGTTGAAGCGCGTGAACGCGGTGTAATTTTCGAGGCGGCTGACGCGAGGGCGCATTTTGGATTTGATGTTGGCGAACCGGCGGTACGTGAGGGATTTTTACCTGACATTATCGCTACCGACCTCACTAAACTCAGCATGTACCTTCGTCCGACTGCTTTCAGCATGGCGAACCAGCTCGCTAAATATTCAATGCTCGGAATACCTGAAGATAAACTTTTCAGGCTGTGTACTGTAAATCCTGCTAGACACATGAAGATTGACGCAGGGACTTTGAGAGTTGGGGGTACTGCTGACATTGCGGTGTTCAGAAGGGAAAAATCTTCGGTACAGTTCGGGGACAGGCCGTACAGCGACAGTTCCGCAAATCTGAGACAAGGTGAATATATTTACAGACCGCTGATGACCGTGAAGAACGGTGAAGCGGTGTTCAGGGACATAGCATTCTGAAAATAAAAGCAGGTCGTGAAAACTTACCGGCCTGCTTTTCGGATTCATTCACACAAAAACTTTAAGCGTCATACACCTCATCAATAATTTCAAATTCTTTTGCCTCAAGGCTCTTATACACCCAGTCGCGGTTGATAGTACCCTTACGGGTTTTTTCGAGTTTTCCTTCATCGGCAGCCTGAAATTTTTTGGCATCTTCGAGGACTTTTGCGGCATCTTTGCGCGGAATGACGATTACGCCGTCTGGGTCAGCGAGAATAATATCGCCGGGGTTTACGCTGATTCCGCCGCAGGAAATCGGAACGTTGATTTCGCCGGGGCCTTCTTTGTAGGGGCCGCCGGGAGTCGTGCCGGTGCAGTAGACTGGGAAGTCCCATTTTCCGATTTCGTCAATGTCGCGGATAGGGCCGTCGAGGATTATTCCAGCGATTTTCTTCTGAAGGTAGAGGTATGCCATCATGACTTCGCCCATGAGGGAACGTGTTGAGTCCTCTTCATTCGATACGACGAGGACATCGCCTTCATTGCAGTAATTGAGAGCGGCGTGGAGTGCGAGGTTATCGCCTGCGCGGCATTTCACTGTGAAAGCAGGGCCGGCCATCATCTGAGCCTTAGGGCTGCTGACGAGGCGAATGCGGGGATTCATTGCACAGCTTCTTCCCATAACGTCCGCAGTATTGGAGGCCGGTATTTTTTTGAACTCCTCGACGACTGCGGGATCGGGCATATTACGTTTCAGGTATATTCTTTTTCCGACTGACATGATATTTAGCTCCTTTTAGGTGTGATTATTTCGTGGACGCGCTAAATATTAGTTCATGATGTTTACTAACACAAACAGTAATAATTTTATTTTTCGACAAAATAATTTTGTTATGACTGAGTTTAACATTTCAAAAAAAATTTGCAGATACTGCACTGACAAGCACAGTACCTGCAATAATAGTTCACCTTGTTAGTAACTAATCCGCCTCAGCCGGCTAAACTAATACTGCCAAGTAGACACATAGCCTGCCGGAGGATTGCTGTAATCCTCGCTGAACCACTTTTCGTAAATCGCCTTCAATGAACCGTCAGCTTTCATTTCCTGAATAGCTTTCGTTACAGCCTCACGGATTTCATCAGCTTTTTTGTCGCCCTTGCGGAACGGGAAAGCCTTTTCGCCGACCGTAATATTCTCCTCGACTGTCCTCGCCTTGAGAAAACCGTTCTTAATCTTGAAAGCTGCTTCGCTTCCTGCAAAGATCATTACGTCAACTTTTCCCTGCCTGAATGCTTCGTTGAGCAGGTCGCTGCTATCGTACACAACAAGTTCGACTTTGATGTTCTCTTTTTCGGCTATCTGCTTGAAGAGGTTTCCGCCGTTTGAACCCGAAGAGTATCCACACTTCAGCCCGTCAATATCACGAAGTTTTTTCAAGTCTGTGCGGTCTTCGTGAACGACCAGCTTTTCGGGAATGTATGCGTATGGTTCAGAGAAGCTGTATTTGTCGATTCGTTTTTGATTGACTGTGATTGTGTTGCCTACCGTGTCGGCACGTCCTGAATCAAGATAACCGAACAGCGTGTTGAACTCGCCCGTGACGAAATTCACTTTGAGGCCGGTTTTCTCAGCAATGACTTTCCAGGTGTCTGGTTCAGTTCCCAAGTGCTGACCGCCGGTTATGTACGAGTTCGGGACTGATGAATTGCCCGATGCAACTGTAATTTCTGCCGGCAGCTCCGCAAAAGACGTTCCGCAAAGCACTCCTGCAAGCGCGATGGTTAATAATAAATGTTTCACTGATAAACACCTTCCTGATATATTTATCGCTTCAGAACGCTAATACAAATTCTGCATTTTGCGTTCGATAAGCCTTAGTAAAAATTCGACCGCGAGGACAATAGCAACATATACTATCGTTACGCACAAATAGGCCTCAAAAAATCTCAGACTCAAAGCTGCCTCCATTTTCGCCGTCCCCATAACGTCAGCAAGACCGACAGTGAAACCCAGAGCAGTACCCTTGATTATCCCGATAAAGTGATTTCCGATTGAAGGAACTGCGACAACAAACGCCTGAGGCAGAATAACTCTCGTCATTGCCTGACGCTTTGTCATTCCCAATGAGTAGCACGCTTCTATCTGTCCTTTGTCTACCGATTCCAGAGCAGCACGGAAACTTTCGGCCATGAAAGCTGACGTGTTGAATATGAGGCTCAGAACAGTAGCCTGAAAAGGTGTCATTGCCCTTAGTGCCGGAAATATGCAGGGAAGCGCGAAAAATATCATGAACAGTTCGACAACCAGCGGAGTTGCCCTGAATATAGTGATGAACACATCGAAGAACTGCGTCATGACCGGCACTCTGTAATAACGTGTAATCGCAATAATGACCGATAAAATCAATGTGCCGATTAGCGACCATACTGCAATTTCTGAAGTCAGTCCGAGTGCCGATAACACAATCGGAAAAAGGCTCGTGAAATTATTGATGTCAAACAGCATTTTCAGCCCTCCTCATGCTTCCATTACGCGGTTGACAAAGCGTCTAATGCGTTCGTTTCCGGAATGCTCAAAAATTTCTTCGGGCGTTCCCTTTCCTGCGACAACTCCGTCTTCAAGAAATATCATGGTGTCAGCTATCTCACGTGCGAATTTCATTTCATGAGTTACGATCAGCATTGTGATATTTGCCTTCGCCACTCGTCGGATAACATCGAGAACTTCACCGATTAGCTCAGGGTCAAGAGAACTTGTCGGTTCGTCGAACAATATGACTTTTGCGTCAGACGCTAACGCTCTGGCAATGCCGACTCTCTGCTGCTGGCCTCCTGACATTTTGCGCGGATAAAAGCCGCTCTTGTCGGATAAGCCTACCTTACTCAATAAATCATGAGCGCGTTCTTCAGCGGTTTTTCTGTCCAGCTTCTGTATTGTTATCATGGGTTCCATAACGTTTTCGAGAGCTGTCATGTTCTTGAATAGGTTATAGTTTTGGAACACCATTGAAGTTTTCCGTCTGAGTTTGTAGATTTCAGAATTTTTTGCGCGTGAGGCATTGACTTTTATTCCGTCAATCTTAATTACTCCTGAGTCGGGACGTTCAAGAAAGTTTATGCAGCGCAGTAATGTTGATTTTCCTGTTCCCGACGGCCCTATTACTGCCATGACCTCGCCTTGTTCCAGCGTTAAATCAATGCCCTTGAGAACCGGCATAGTATTATTGAAAGTTTTTCTTAGCTGTGAAATTTTTAGCAATGATATTTTCCTCTAAGTTTTTTTATTATTATCGCAAATTGATAATCATACTTTCAATCAGTTAAAGTTTATTAGACCATAATGAAAGATGTTATCAGCGTCTTGACGTAATCATGATAGAATTTTAACGAACAGAGTGATTAAATATTAAAATCTATAAATATACGAGGGCAGTAAAAGAAATGCAGAAGGTCAAAACGTTATGAATAAACAGCTTTTTGAGGAGCATCGTGATGTTCCTGTCATATCGCTTCGCGGCCTGTGCTTTTCTTATGGCGGCGGTTCTTTAATCCTCAGTGATATAAATCTTGACGTAGTCGCCGGTGAATTTGTATGCTTTCTGGGGCAGTCAGGCTGCGGAAAAAGTACCCTCCTCCGATTGTTAGCAGGTCTTGAAGTTCCAACAGAAGGAGAAATTTTACTCGATAATCAGAAAATTAATGGGGCAAGTTTGGAAAGAGGCGTAGTCTTTCAGGATTACGGTTTGTTCCCATGGCTGACAGCAGGCGAAAATATTAAACTCGCTCTCGAACAGAAATTCCCAAAGCTCTCAAAAACTCAATACAGACAACGGGCTTTAGAGGCTCTCAAAAAAGTCGGCCTTGATGAATCCGTCTACACAAAACTTCCTAAAGCCCTCTCAGGCGGAATGAAACAACGCTGCGCAATCGCACAGGCATTCGCTATTGAACCTTCAATACTGTTAATGGACGAACCCTTCGGCGCACTTGACGCGGTTACACGGGCAAGACTTCAGGACATGCTGCTCGAATTATGGTCGGGGCAGCTTCCGAAAAAGACCGTTCTTTTTGTTACTCATGACGTTGACGAGGCAATACTTCTGGCAAACCGCATAATAGTTCTCGGCCAGTCCCCTAGCAAGATAATTTACGAATGCTCAATTCCTGACGGCAAAAAGCCTACCCGTGATACGCAGTTCGAGGACATAGAGTTTCTGAGGCTTCGCAATGAACTTATACGCCACATTAACAAAGATATTTCATCGCATTAATCACAAAATGCGGTAAATATAAATTTTTTGCAAAGGAGTTTTACAGGTATGAAGAAGTTTTTAGCAGTTTTACTCGTTCTGACAGTTCTTTCGGGGGCTGTCGCGGCAAAGGAAGTTCCAGAAACATCTCTGGTTCGCTGGAACAGCGGCGCAAGCGGAAATGTCCTTCTCACTATCGCTGAGAAGCTGGGATATTTCGAGGAAGTCGGCATAAAACTTCAGGAAGTCCCTGCAACCGCTAACGCTTCAGCAATGACCCTTCTGTCAACCGGAATGGTTGATGTCGTCTCCAACGCCGGAACAAGCAATCCTTTACAGCAGATTGCGGCAGGAGTTGACCTCACGATTTTCGGAGGACACATGATGACCGGAGCAATGCCGATTATCGCTAAGAAGGGCGTGAAATGGAACGGCGTTAAAGATTTGGTAGGGAAGAAATTTGCCTGCAACCCAAGCTATTTCGCTTTGACCGGCGCAGTAATGGATCTCGGCTATGAAAAACCTCTTGAGGCTCTCGACTGGGTAGTCATAACGAATTACAATGACGCTCTCGCAGCTGTCATCAAAGGCGAAGTCGATTACGCTTTGCAGGGCACGGAGCAGAACTACACAATCAAAAACGTGAACAAGGATAACGTTGAGATTATGTGCTACATGAGCGACATTATGCCTGCTTACTCGTGCTGCCGTATGGAAGCTAAAACCGAGTTCGTAAAGAACAATCCAATCACAATCAAGTTAATCCTCAAGGCACTTCTCAGAGCGCAGAGCTACTATGAAGCGCACAAGGCCGAAGCAGCAGCATGGCACGCGGAAAAAATCAGGGCAGACAAGGAATTTGTTGAGGCTTACATGTTCGATGAGCATTACAGAGTGAACGCAGATCCCCTTCTGAAGTCAATAATCCGTGCGTGGAACATTCTCGACGCCACCGGCTTCCTGAGCGAGACAGCAAAGTCAATCAATATCCGCGACCACGTGAATACTGAACTCTACAGGGAAGCACTGAAGGAAGCTGCTGAAGAATACGGCAAAGAAGCTCCTGAGTTCTACGAGAAAATGCAGAAATTCTTTGAGGAAAACAATAACATCTAATTGACGCAATCAGGATTGACGGGACAATGCGAAGATTCGTACTTAATTTCATAAGCGCGTGTTTAATTCTTGGTTTGGGAGTGCTTTACTACTACGCAACGGAGAATAATCTGGTAAATCCATTTTTGTTCCCGAAGGTCAGCGCAATAGTTAAGGCCTTCCAGAAAAATCAGGATATTATGCTTCTGAATTTGTTATCGTCTCTAGGCATGATGATTCCGTCAATCCTCATCTCACTGACAATAGCTTTAACTCTCGGAATTACTCTTGGCAGAAACTCGGTTTTACGCGAGATTCTTCACCCCGTCTTATATATTTTCAGCGTAGTACCTTCGATTTTATTGTCCCCGTTCGTTCTTTTGCTTGCGCCCGATTTCTGGACAGCTTCAGTATTCCTTATAACTTACAGCACAGTATGGTCAACGCTCTTCGCAACGATAACAGGAATAATGACAATCGACAAACGCTATCTCGATAAAGCTGCCACCCTTGAATTAAAAGGCCTCCGAAAAATCACTAAGGTTATTCTTCCTGCGGCAAGTCCGTCAATACTGGCCGGATTCGTAAATTCACTCCGCAATACATTCGTTATGCTTGTATACGCTGAGATGTACGGTTCGCGCTACGGCATGGGATTTTTTGTGAAGAAGTACACGGATTTCAGCCTCTATGACCATGCTTGGGGAGGTTTTTTATTCATGGTTCTGGTGCTGGTTATAGTTATGCAGTTCTTTGACCGCCTGAAGGAATATTTATTGCGCTGGACGATTGATTGAAAACATAAAACTACCCCCCTGAATTAACAGGAGGGTGAAAATTTCACAGAAAGTTCCTTAGCTTTAGCCCTTCCATACTCAACAAGGCTCACAGCCTCATCAAGACTCTCAGGCTCTGTACCGTCAAATGCCCCTAATACCTCCTCAATAAGTCCTGCAATGTCAGTGAAGCCTATGCGCCCCTTAAGGAACAAATCCACCGCCGTCTCATCAGCTCCGACAAGCACAGAAGGATAACCGCCCTTCCGCTTCATGACCTCCCTTGCGATTCTAACGGCAGGAAATCTCGAAGCGTCAATCTCCTCGAATTTAACCTCGCGGAGATTCAGAGAGGGACGCTTAAATTCAGGCGAGGGGAAAAATCTTTCCGGCCAGAAAAGGCATGAGCCGGCCGGAAGTTTCATATCTGGTTCAGCGGCGAGAAGTTTCACGCTTCCGTCCTCAAATTCAACAAGCCCGTGAACGAATGAACCCGGCGAAATCAAAGCGCCAACTTTCGATTCGTCAAGCCCGAAAAGATACATTGCCTCGATTAGTTCTATGCCCTTGTTCATGAGAGTCGCACTGTCGATAGTGATTTTCGCTCCCATGTTCCAGACTGGGTGATGAAGTGCCATTTCGGGCGTAACCTTTCTGAGTTCGTCAGCCGTAAAATTCCTGAAAGGCCCTCCCGAAGCTGTCAGATATATTTTCCGCACGAAGTTTTTATCCTCGCCGTGAAGGCACTGCCATATAGCATTATGTTCACTGTCTAACGGCCTCAGCTGGTCTTGGAATTTCACGAGGGGCATTACCCATTTACCGGCGACAACGATACTTTCCTTGTTGGCAAGCGAGACAGTCTTACCGGCTTTCAGTGCTGAACACAGAGCCTTTATCGCCGCTGTGCCGGAGGAGGCGAAAACAACATGTTCAATCTCAGGGTCGGCAGCTATAGCTTCGAGGCCGTTACCGCCTGTTTCCTCGTAAGGATAGATTTTTTTGACGCTGAATTTTTCTGCGAGCGCGGTTAATTTTTCCGAATGCCTGTTAGCCGCCAGTGCCTTAACCGAAATTTTCTCCGGCCATGACTCGCAAACAGCCATCACCGAACTTCCAACGCTCCCTGTTGCGCCTATTACTCCGACATTAATCACAGTATCACCCTCAGTACTAAATACGTCAGTAACCCGTTGAACAATATGCTGTCGAAACGGTCTAACATTCCGCCGTGTCCCGGTATTATGCTCCCTGAATCTTTTTCGTCAGCCTCGCGCTTTATTAACGACTCTGCCAAATCACCGGCCTGCCCGAATATTCCGCAGATGAAAGCAATCAATATTAACGGGTACGCAGGCAGCGCAAAGAAATATATTGCTCCTGCATTGGCTATAAGACTTCCGATTATTCCTGCGATGAAGCCCTGAACGGTTTTGCCCGGACTGACATATTTGCACAGCTTTGTCGTCCCGAATATCTTTCCGCCTATGTACGCTCCGACATCGCACCCCCATGTACACAGGAAAAGCGTAATCAATACCTGCCTCCCGAAAGCGTAATCCCTCAGAACAATCATGCACGTCCATGGAACTGTGATGTATAGAACGCCTGAGATTACCGCTCCTGCATTGACGATTGCGTAACTTATGCCGCGAGTCATCTGCCGTCTTGCGATCTCAACTATGAAGACGCTGCAAACGCATAACGATAGAATCATTCCCAGAACGATGGGCTGAGGGTTTTCCCTCACGGCAGCTATAAGGAACGCAAGCGAGAAAATATATCCAACGCCCGGCGATATTCTTGTGCCCTTGATTTTTCCTGCAAGGTTGTAATATTCATTGAGGGACGCTAGAGCGATTAATCCTGCTATTACCGTCCAGATTAATCCGCCCGAATTAATCCCCCAGAGAATGACAAGCACGATTGCTATACTGCTGAGGGTTCTGAGACGTAATTCATTATCAGCTTTTAAGCCCGCCATAACGTCGCTCCCTTCCGGCGTAATCAGCCAATGCCTTTTTGAGTTCGTCCTCGCCGAAGTCAGGCCAGTGGATATTAGTGAAGTAATACTCGCTGTATGCGCTTTCCCAGAGCCAGAAGTTGCTCAGTCTTAATTCTCCGCTTGTCCTTATGATTAAGTCTGGGTCGGGGACATCAGGAAGGTAGAAATGTTTTCGGAGGTCATCTTCTGTTACGGGCTTATCGGGTTTCGAGGCGATGAGAGAGTTCACAGCGTCAAGAATTTCAGCGCGTCCGCCGTAATTTATGCAGAGTATGAAATCGAGTATCTTCTCATCTTTAGTATAGTCTTCAGCCCAATTCATCTGCTTGAGGAGTTCATCAGGGATTCTGTCTTTTCGTCCGCAGAATCTTATTCTTGCGCCCTCTGCTTTAACCTCATCGACTTTACGTCTGAGGTAATAAGCGAAAAGCCTCATCAGTCCCGTAACTTCCATGACCGGCCTGTTCCAGTTTTCTGTTGAGAACGCATAGACCGAGAAATATCTTATGCCTTCGCGTTTTACGAGTCTCACCATGTCTTCGAGTTTACGGAGTCCGGCTCTGTGTCCCATGAGTCTGGGAAGGTTTCTTTTTTTTGCCCATCGTCCGTTGCCGTCGAGGATTATTGCGAGGTGAGTCGGAATTTTTTTATCCGCCATTATAATCAGCTCCCTTTATTTAATTCATCTATTTTAGCTTTCAATGATTTTACGTCCTGCCATGTTAAATCTTTAGGGCTTCCCTTAGCGCGCGAGTCGTTTCTGAGCAGAAAGCTGGGGTGGAACATCGGAAACAGTAAAATTCCCCTCCAGTTTATCCATTGCCCCCTCAGTGCGGTAATTCCCTGCGAGGTTTTGAGAAGCCACTGTGTCGGAACATTCCCCAAAGTTACAACGACATCAGGGTGAAGAAGGAGTAATTGAGCCTCTAAATATTCACTGCATGAGGAGGCTTCTTCGCGCGAGGGATTTCTGTTTTCGGGCGGTCTGCATTTAACGATGTTCGTAATGTACAGGCTTCTGCGCGGAATCCCTCCTCCGTTTTCAAGAATGCCGGTGAGGAGCTGCCCTGCCTTTCCGACAAAGGGTCTTCCCGTAGCGTCCTCATCAGCTCCCGGCCCTTCGCCGACAATCACAACCCTGCAATTAATTTCAGGGCCTTCGCCGAAAACTGTATTATTCCGCGTCCTGCATAGACCGCATTTCTGACAGCCAGCTACCTTCTGTTTAAGTTCGTCCCATGCCGTATTAATATCTATGCTCATGATTACTCACAAAAAAATCTCGTTTACCCTTATATTAACCTGCCTGATTTCCATTCCGGTGAAGTAGCTCAGACCCATTCTTAATTTCCGCTGAAGGGTCTTAGCGATTGAAAGCGCGCTCATTCCGGAAAGATTAAGGTCTAATTCTACACTAAGCGATATTTTGTCCTCATCAGTTTCAATGTCAATATCACGAATTTTTCTGACATGATTTCTCAGCTCAAGAAGTTTACGGGTCATTTCGAGTATTGCGTCCGAACCTATTGTTACCCTCCCGTTGAAACTGAACAGGGGCTTGACGATAGTATTTCTTGATTCGTCTTTCTCCCTTCCCTTGAAGAAACCCCGAATCTGACTGACTAATTTACCGGCGAAGTTCTGCTGGATTTGAGCTTTTGCAGCCGGAACAACATGCTGTTTTTTTTCTTTGCGTTCGCGTAAAGCCGCTTCAATTTCCTCCGGCGATGAAACGTCAGTGATACTTATAGTTCTTACGGGGTGATTAAGCCCCAAACGTCCCGTGATTTTGTCAATCATTCCGTCGGACGTGGCAAGTATCATTAACTTGGCAGGAGAATTTTTAGAGAGGTAATTCGCAACTTCATCACGGTGTTCGGGGTATTCAAAGATTGCGCGCTTAATGGCTCGCAGTCTGTTGATTTCGGATTTTGCGCTCCTTCCGGCTAGGATTCTTCCGCGTGAGATAACAAGACCGTCATCAATAATCACATCAATACCGTTCTGACGTGCTACCATAGTTGCGCGGTGGCTTTTTCCTGTTCCGGCAGGCCCCACGAATGCTGTAACCTCAATGTCAGATAAGCTCAACCCTTGCTCCTAATGCTCTCAATTTCTGGTCAATAGCCTCGTACCCTCGCCACACATGAATCATGTCATCAACTCTTGTCTCGCCTTTTGCGGAGAGTCCTGCGATGATTAAGGCTGCCCCTGCGCGGAGGTCAGTAGCTTTCACCGAAGCCCCCTGAAGTCCCTCAACGCCGCGAATTATTGCGACATCGCGCGAAATCTGAATATCAGCTCCCATTCTGTTCAATTCCTGAGCGTAGAGGAATCTTGCCTGAAAAACGCTCTCCTCAATCGTGCTTACACCTCTTGCGATTGAGAGGGCGGAGGCCATTTGAGGCTGTGAATCTGTCGGGAAGCCGGGATAAGGCATAGTCTTGACTGAAACGGGGTGGAGTCTTTTCTTGGAGGGGAAAATTTCAACGGTGCTTTTCTTAACCGAGAACTTCGCGCCTGCCTCCTCAAGTTTTGCGAGAATAGCATCAATGTGGGACGGCACTAAATCTTCAACCTTAATGTGTCCGTTGGTCATTACGCCTGCAAGAATGTATGTACATGCTTCGATACGGTCGGGAATGACTCTCTGCCGGCCTGAATGAGCGCGGTCGATTCCGATTATCCTAACTCCTCCTGCGCCCTCAGTCTCAACTGTAACGCCGATACACCTGAGAACTTCAGCGAGGTTGTCAATTTCGGGTTCTCTTGCGACGTTCTCGATGATAGTTTCGCCCTGAGCCAGTGAAGCCGCCATCATCAAATTCTCGGTAGCCCCCACTGACGGGAAATCAAGGTAAATTCTCCGGCCTCTTAATCTTCCTTTAACGCTGGCGTGAACGACTCCGTTCTGAATCTCAATCTCTGCACCCATTTGCTTCAAGCCCTTCAGGTGTAAATCAATGGGTCTGCTTCCGATTGAACAGCCTCCGGGCAATGGCAGCGAGACTTTTCCGCAGTTAGCGAGCAGAGGCCCTAAGACCAGCGATGAAGCTCTCATTTTCCGCGCTAAAGTCTCTGAGACTTCCCACTTCAATTCATCGGGAGTTCTGAAGATAACCTGCGAGGATTGGGAAGCGCGTTTCACTTCGACTTCAACCCCTAACGATTCGAGCGTCTCAATCATCGTGTGAATGTCGTAAAGGTCAGGAACGTTATCAAGGGTAAGAGTCTCGCCTCTAAGAAGAAGACATACAGCCATCACCGGAAGAGCCGCATTTTTTGCGCCCTGAGTTTTGACTGTGCCGCTTAGAGGGATTCCGCCGTTAATTTTCATTACGTTTTTGTTGTCTATGATGTCATACCGTCCTTTCTCTTAAAAATGGTAATCGTGTGTTTTTTATTATACAGCCATGTCGAAAAGTTTTGCATTAGAGCTTAATTTATGTTATATTTCCTCCGCAAGGCTCTCCTGTTCGGCCGACATGCTGACGGGGAACTAAGAAGCCGAAACTCTGAATCTATTTGCATACAACAATCAGGGTCAGGCTTATATGTTAAGGAGCCGCCCTGATTTTTTATGCACTCGACAAAAGCTGCGGCAGATTTTGAAAGGAGGAGGAATTATTGCCCGGCAATGAAGAAAATACACCGCGCATTAATAACGAAATTACTTCATCACAGGTGCTTCTTGTTGATGAGAACGGTGTAAAAGTTGGAATAACAGGCACTATCGAAGCCATTAGAATGGCGCAGGAACAGTCCCTCGATCTGGTGGAGGTCGCCCCGTTGGCACAGCCGCCGGTCTGTAGAATAATGGATTACGGGAAATACCGTTACCAGCTTCAGAAAAAAGAGAAGGACGCTAGAAAAAAACAAAAAGTTCAGGAACTCAAGGAAATTAAGATGAGGCCGAAAATTGATGACCACGATTTCGACTTCAAAACTAAGGCCGTAAGACAATTCCTTGAGAAAGGACACAGAGTTAAAGTCTCAGTCTTCTTCAGGGGAAGGGAAATGTCTTTCCTTGAGCGCGGCGAGGAAGTCCTCAACAGAGTCATGGCTGAATGCGAGGACGTAGGAAAATCAGAATCCAAGCCCGTAATGGAAGGAAGATACATGAGGCTCATGCTCACACCTGCTACAGGCAGTACATCGTCAAAACCAGCAGCAAAACCGAAAGGAGAAGAATAAATTTCATCATGGCCAAGCAGAAATTGAAATCACATTCAGGCGCAAAAAAACGCTTCTTCAAAACAGCCTCAGGCAAGTTCGCCTACAGGAAATGCAGCAGATCCCATATCCTCGTTCACAAGAAGCCCTCACGTATGCGCAGGCTCAAGGAAACCGGCTACGTTACCGAGACGCTCACCGAACAGATGAGACATCTCCTGCCCTACGACTAATGACACCGGAAAGGACTGACAACTATGAGAGTTAAAGGCGCATCACAGAGCAACAACAAGCGCAGAAAATTATTCAGCATTACCAAAGGTTACTGGGGTCAGCGCAAGAACGTTTACCGCCGCGCAAGAGAAGCATATCTGGCAGCACTCTCACGCGCTTACGGCGACAGAAAGCGCAAAAAGAGAGACTTCCGCAAACTCTGGATCACCAGAATCAGCGCGGCTGTAAGAGCCGAAGGAATGAGCTACAGCGTATTCATGAACGGCCTCAAGAAATCAGGCATTAACCTCAACAGGAAAATGCTCTCCGAACTGGCCATCAATGACGCTAAGGCATTCAGTGATTTAGTCGCAAAGGTAAAGGCTTCATTGTAATATGCCGGAAGATATTAATATTAGTACAGTGAGGGATTCTTTCAGAGAGTCCCTCGCTTCTGCAAAATCACTTCAGGAACTTGACGAAATCCGCGTAAAATTCACAGGCAAAAAAGGCACACTCACTCAATTACTACGCTCACTAGGAAAACTACCGCCCGAAATCAGAAAATCTACAGGTCAGGAACTTAATACCCTCCGCGATGAAATCGAACAGTCTTTGGAACTGACAGGAAAGAAAATCCGCGACACCGAAAACGAAAATCAGGAATTTTCACAGCGGATTGATGTTACTCTCCCTTCAAAAGGAAGGAAGTCAGGAGCTTTCCACCCAGTTTTACAGACAATGCACGAAATCGCCGACATCATGCAGGGATTAGGCTACTCAGTAGCTTCGGGGCCTGAGATTGAGGAGGATTACTATAACTTCGAGTGCCTCAACGTTCCGGCATGGCACCCGGCTAGAGACATGCAGGACACTTTCTACTTCCCTGACGGGACTCTTCTCAGGACTCACACTTCGCCCGTTCAGATTCGCTCAATGCTGAAGTACGGCGCACCGTTGAGAATCGTCTGTCCGGGAAAAGTCTACAGGCGCGACAATGACACGACACACTCGCCGATGTTCAACCAAATGGAGGGACTCCTTGTCGATAAGAACGTTCCATTCAGCGTCATGAAAGGCACTATGTCCGAAATGCTGAATGCGTTTTTCGGGAAGAGTCTACGTTACAGGTTCAGAGCGAGTTATTTCCCTTTCACTGAGCCGTCAATGGAACTTGACATCGAGTGCGTTGAGTGTTCGGGGCATAATCCTCACTGCCGTGTCTGTCATGGTACGGGCTGGCTTGAGGTTGCCGGAATGGGAATGGTTCACCCGAATGTCATTCGTGCAGGGAAGATTGACCCTGACGAGTTCAACGGGTTCGCGTTCGGTATCGGCCTCGACAGAATGGCCATGCTGAAGTACGGGATTGGGGATCTTCGTCTTCTTTTTGACGGGAATGTCTCTTACTTCATGTCAGGATTCGGGGGTGCTGAATCATGTTAATCTCTTGGGAATTACTGAAGAATTTTATTGATATTGAGCCGCTTGAACTCACTCCCGAAGAATTAGCCGAACGGCTCACGTTCTCAGGCTCGGAAGTCGAAAGTATCACTTACACCGCCGGTAAAATGAGCGGTATCGTTGCCGCTAGGATTGACGCTCTCGAAACTCACCCCGAAGACTCAAAATACCTCATTGCCCACTTGAACACAGGAACGGGCGAACATGTCTGCGTTACCAGCGCGAAGAACATGAAGAAGGGCGATTTGGTCTTCTATGCCGGTGAAGGCTCAGTGCTTCCTGACGGGACGAAAATGGGAACGAGAGATTTTCACGGCGTTCAGAGTTTCGGAATGATGCTGTCAGCGGAGGAATTGGGACTTCATTACGTTGACGACCCTTCGGGGCTTCTTATACTCCCCAATGACGCGAGGCCGGGCGATAAAGCCGAAAGCCTCTACCACATCGGCGATGTAATTCTCGATGTCTCAATCACTCCCAACAGAGGCGACCTTCTCAGCCACTTGGGAACAGCAAGAGAGATTAAAGGGCTTTACCCGAAATCAATCCTTAAAACTCCCGAATGGCTGCGCCCCCTCAAACAGGATAAGGAATGGTCAGAGGACTTCGGGAAAATCTCGCTTCCTGATAAAGGCTGTTACGCTTACAGATTAGGGCTGGCAACGGGCGCGAAAATCGGCGGTTCGCCTTTGACCGCAAAAATCGACCTCGCCCATCTCGGAATGAGGCCAATCAATAACGCCGTTGACGTTACGAATTACATCATGCTCATGCTCGGACAGCCCCTTCATGCTTTCGACCTCAACACGCTTCCTTCACGCGAAATCACGGTGAGGGCGGCTCATTCCGGCGAACACATGACCACTCTTGACGGAAAGGACAGGGAACTGACCGAACGCGACATGCTCATTACCAGCGGAGGAGAGGCAATAGCCCTCGCAGGCGTAATGGGCGGCGAACAGACTGGAATTAATGACGGAACAAGCACAATCGTTATTGAGAGCGCGAGCTTCTCGCCGGTAAGAGTCGGACATACTTCGAGGAGACTCGGAATAAACTCTGAGGCAGCTTTCAGGTTCGCGAGAACTGTTGACCCCTCATTGAGCAAATCCGCCCTCATGGCCGCCACGACTCTAATGCGCGACTGGTGCGGTGCTGAGGTAGATTACAGGCCGTTATCCGCCGAAAACGAAATTCATGAGCCTAAGCCCGTTACGCTGACACGTAAAAAGCTCTCGACTTATCTTTCATGGGACAACATGAACGAGGCCGTGAAAATCCTTGAAGGTTTCGGGATTAAGCATGTTAAGGGCGACGGTGATGAAAGAGTATTCATGCCTCCGACCTCAAGACCTGACATAACGATTGAGGAGGATTTAATCGAGGAGGTAGGACGCTTCAGGGGCTACAACGACACCGAAGACAGGCTTCCCGGCGAAATGCCCAGACGCGCTGACATCGGAGAGACGATGAGGCTTTCAGGTTTCATCAGGAATACTCTAATGTCGAGAGGGTACACTGAGGTTTTGACTTACAGCTTCCTGCCGGAGGATTTCCCCGAAAAACTGAGGCTTTCACCTGACGACCTACGCGCTAAACCCTTGACCATCGCCAACCCAATAAGCAGAGATCAGACCGCAATGAGGACTACTTTACTGCCCGGCCTCCTAATGGGACTCAAAACCAGCGTAACTTCAGGCTGGCGCGAACCAGTCAGGATTTTCGAGGAAGGAAGGGTATTCCTTAGAGACGGCGAGAACTCGCACACTGAGCCGGAACACGCTGCCGGAATAATCTTCAACGGCCTTGATACACGTTCACCGTTCGGGAATCGTAACGATGACTTCTACAGCATTAAGGCCGATATTGAATCGCTCATCACAGCGAGAGGTTACAGCCCTGAATTTGTTTCCGGCCATGAGCCTTTCACACATGCCGGACAGACAGCGGATATTCTTGTTGACGGGGTGAAAATCGGTTTTGCAGGACGCTTGAAACCGGCAATCGAACAGGAACTTGATGTTGAAGGCGTGTATGCTTTCGAGATTGACGTTACCGGGCTTTCAGAAGCTAGGAAACCTGAGTTCAAACCGGCAAGCTCATTCCCTGCGTCGTTCAGGGACATTTCATTGCTGGTATCAATCGACAAGAGCAATGACTCAGTGATGAATGACATCAGGGAATGCGTGAACGAATCGGGCAATGATGATATTGTCCTAGAAGGGCTGAGAATCTTCGACATCTATTCAGGAAAGGGAATCCCTGAAGGTTTCAGGAGTCTGGCGTACACATTGAGCTACCGTTCACGGAACAGGACATTAACGGTTGAGGAAGTCGAGACGCTTCACAACAACGTCCGCGAGTCGCTCAAACGCAAAGGCTATATCATTCGTTAAGGTTCACTAAAATCTTAATGCCTCTCTGTTACAATAACAGGGAGGTGATTTTTTATGGCCGTGAATCTTAATGACGCTGAATATTTTGCTGATACGATAATGAGACGGGTTGAGCAGCTTCTTAATGAACGGGATATTTTGAGGCGCGAACTTGCCAGAAAATCAGACGGAGCTTTGGAGCATGATAAAGCATTTGTGAGGGCATTCCAGAATAACGCTGTCGATAACGCAGCAGCCTCCGAGAAAATAGCGAGGCTTGAACGTATGCTTTCAATCAGGTGATGAATCATGAGAACTTCCAGAGATGTATTCTTAACAATAGGCAAGGAAAGCTACGCTATAAACACACCGCTTGAGAACGAAGATATTGACAGGATAAAGGCATTAATTAACGAGGCTTGCGGCGAAATCGTGAAGGGTGCCAAGCAGGAAGATATTTTAATGCTGGCATGTCTGAAGCTGGCTTACTCGCTCGATTCCGTGAATGAGAAACTCAGAAAAATTCTTGAGAGGATTGACGGGGATAATTAAGAGTCTTGCGGAAAAAGTAATCCTGCGTTAAAATTTCCCAGTCAAGCTCTTCGCGGACGTAGTTCAACGGTAGAGCGTCAGCTTCCCAAGCTGAATGTTGCGGGTTCGAATCCCGTCGTCCGCTCCATAAATCTCGAAAATTTATTAGACCTTGTGAATAATCACAGGGTCTTTTTTTTACACTTACAGGACATCGCCGGCCTTCAATCGTAATCCTGCTGACCATTCGCGGCCTGACATTCTTTTTTTGCCCTCGCTCTGAACTTCCTGAAGCTCTACGCACGAATCCGAGCATGACAAAACAGGATTGCCCTCAACGCTCATTACTGTCCCCGATTCCGAAGGGGTCAGGTCATTTCTGAGGGAGGCACGCCAGATTTTGAGGCGTTTATTTCCGGCCATGACGAAAGCTCCGCCGGACATGTCCAGAGCGCGGACGGTATTAACGAATCGTTCGGCTGAAAATTTGAATGCCAACTCGTAATCGCCCTTCGTGATTTTCGGGGCATAAGTTGCGTACTGCCCGTTCTGGGGAGTGAATGACCACTCGTCTTTCGCAAGGGCGGAGAAAGCGATGTCAGCTCCGATTTTTGCGAGACGGGGATAAACATCTGAGGCGTTTTCGGAGGGGGACAACTCGGTTTCGGACTGCGTGAGAATTTCGCCTGCGTCCATTTCCTTCGCGAGACGAAAGACTGTTACGCCGGTTTTTGTTTTACCGTCAAGAATTGCGCGCTGTATCGGTGCCGCCCCCCTGTATTCGGGAAGCAGTGAGGGGTGAATGTTAAGGCACATGCGCGGTAAAAACGGCTCGCGTATAATCTGGCCGAAGTCAATCACGAATATAACGTCAGGATTTTCGCTGTCCAGTGCGCTAATGAGTTCATGATTTTCGGAGAGCTTCCCAGTTCTCGTAACTGCTAATCCCAATGATGACGCTTTGAGTTCAACGGCTGAAGGATTTTCCTTATTGTTGCGCCCCGAACGTGTCGGACTGCCGGTGATGATTCGAGTGAACGAGAGGCCGTTATGAATCAGGAAATCGAGGCACAAGGCTGCGAAATGCCCTGTACCCGTGAACCATAGATTTGATGTCTTCACCTAGAAATGCCCCCCCGTGTGCTTAACGGCTTTTTTCTTGATGGCGTTGCGCTTGAGGCTGGAAAGGTAATCAATAAAGAGTTTCCCGTTCAGGTGATCCATCTCGTGAAGGAATGCTCTTGCGGTGTATCCCTCGCCCTCGATAGTCTGAGTGTTGCCCTCAACGTCCTGAGTCTCGATTTTGACCCATTGAGGGCGCGTAACATGCGCGTAGATTCCCGGAAAACTGAGGCAGCCTTCCTCGCCTTCCTGAATGCCTTTCTGGTCGATTACTTTCGGATTGATAAGAACGTAGCTTTTTCCTTCGTATTCAACGACAGCGATTTTCTTCAGGACTCCGACCTGCGGAGCCGCAAGCCCCACGCCGTCATGAACTCTCATTGACGAGAATAGAACTTTAACGAACTCGGCTAACTCATCATCAAAAACTGTTACTGGTTCTGAAATTTTCTTGAGAACGGGATCAGGATACTTTTTGATTTCGAGAATACCGTTTGATGATTCAATGCTCAAAATTTTTCACGCTCCATTTTGATTTATGACAAAAATTGCCTGTATAGTATACCCGTTTTTATGAAATTTCTGACGGATATGTATTTATTATGGCTGAATGTTTGTGTATAATATTCTCACCCAATTTAATACAAATCTTTTTCAGGAGGTCATTTCTTCTATGACAAAGAAAAAAATTATAGCTTCAATTCTCGCTCTATCACTCGTCCTCAGTTCGGCATCATCACTTTTCGCCGCACCCATCAAAATCGGAATCTCCATCTGGAGTTCAACCGACACTCTCGGAAGCGAATGCAAAAGAATGATTGACGCTGCCGCAAAAGCACTCGGCGTTCAGACACAGTGGGTGGATCAGGCTCACATCTCCGAACAGGTTACTGCAAGCGCGGAAACTCTCGCCCTCGCTGACTGCGACGGTATCATCATCTGCAACAGCGCAAGCGCAGAGATGGGCTCAGTCATTAAGACCTGCGACGAAAATGAAGTCTATGTCGCTCAGTTCTTCCGCGCAATCGACAAGGACACCAACCCCGAAGAATACAAACAGGCCGTTGAGTCAAAATACTATGTCGGCGCAGTACATGAGTCAGAGTTCGACAACGGAAAAACCCTCGTCCTCATTCTCGCCGGTCAGAAGGGCTGCCGCAAAATCGGACTTGAGGGCTGGGAACCCGGCGACGCTACGTTCTTAGGACGCTGGGCAGGCTACAAGGCCGGTGTCGAGGCTTGGAACGCTGAACACCCCAATGACAAAGTAGTTCTCCTTGACCCCCAGTACGGTCGCACAACTACCGACACAGGACGCGCAACTGCTGAAGCAATCATTGACGCTAACCCCGACATTGACGCTCTCATCGTTGCAGGCGGCGGCGGCGACACGCTTCTCGGAGCAATCGCGGCCATCGAGGCCAAAGGTCTCACCGGCAAAATCGCTGTCGTTTCGACCGACTTCCTCCCCGACCTTGACGCTAAACTCAAGAGCGGAGCTATGGCGGCTGAGTCAGGCGGACACTACGCTGACCCGTTCTTCGCGTTCCTGATGGTTTACAACACGGTTCGCGGCAAGTACGAGGCAAAGACTGACGGCTTCCATGACATGATTTTCCCGTACATGTATGTCGCCTCCCCTGAGGACTACGAGAACTACGCTAAGTACTTCACCGGCGACGCGCTTCCCTACAACGAGGAGGAAATCAAAGCTCTCGCAGAACTCAGCTATGAAGACCTCGCGGCGGCCTGCGCAAAACTTTCTGTTGAAGATGTCGTTTCAAGACACGCAAAGTAGTTTTTCATCATGAAGACTGACGGAGCCGGTATCTAAAGCAGGTATCCGGCTCTGTTTTTTGGACTCAAAATGTGATTAAGGATGTGATTTTCAGTCATGCGGAATTTCAAGAACTCAAGGCTTTTCGGCTTCATGATTCTTGCGGCGATGGTGTTGTTTTTCTACGCTGTCTTCAAAGTCTTAACGCCCTCGAATTTCGGAAGCCCCGAAAATCTTTTCTCTTACTTCCAGTCGTCAATAATTTACTCAGTCGGCGGCTGCGGATTGTATTTCATTGTCGTCATGGGACTGTTTGATTTCGCTGTCGGCGCAAACATCGTTTTATCGTCAATAGTCGGCGTAATCCTGTCGGAAAAATTCGGCTACGCTGGATTTCTTGTCGGCTGTCTGGGCTGCGGAACGTTAATCGGGATTTTAATCGGTTTCCTCTATAACAAGCTCAATGTTCCCTCAATGATAGTTACTGTCGGATTAATGCTAGTCTTCGAGAGCGTGGCGGTCTTTGCGGCAGGCGGCGTGAAACAGACATTAGCTCCTGAGCTTCGCTTCTTCTCCGGCGCACCCGGCAATATCATTCTTGCGGCACTTGCTTTCGCCCTGATGTGGTTCATTCTGAATTACACTCGAATCGGAACTTACTGCAACGCCATAGGCTCAAATGAATTTACAGCGAAGAACATGGGTATTGATGTCAAGAAGTATAAGCTCATCGGGTTCGCCCTGCTTCATTTCTTTGTCGGTATCATGGCCATTCTCACGGTGTCCTACGGAACAACAATGACCGCCCTCACCGGAATGTCAACGATGAGCCGCAACTTCCAGCCGTTAATGGGAACGTTCTTCGGCGTGGCCTTCAGGAAATACGGCACACCCATTAGCGCGATAGTCATCGGCGAGTTCATCATTGCCATCATCTTCAACGGCTTTGTCGCCCTCGGTGCGCCCACAACGATTCAGAATGTCGTTACCGGCGCGGCACTGCTCATCATCGTAACGCTGACAGCTCGCGGAAAACGCGGTTCAGTCGTCAAGTAGAAAGGGTGATTGATTATGAGCGTATTACTCAGGGCTGAGCATATCGACAAGCGTTTCGGGATTACCCACGCTGTCAATGACGTTAGCATAGACATTAACGCCGGTGAGGTCAGGGCATTAATCGGCGAGAACGGTTCGGGAAAATCAACGTTCTGCCAAATGCTCTGCGGTATCTACACGATAGGCGGAGGAACTTTCACCCTTGACGGGCAGGTAATGAACGTCCGTAATCAGGTCGAGGCCAACAGGCTCGGTGTCTCAATCATCGTTCAGGAGATGGGAACTCTTTCGGGGCTGACTGTCGCCGAAAATATCTTCTTGGGACACGAAGACCCCTTCATGCACTACGGCATTAAGGACACAAGAGCCATGATTCGAGAGGGTCAGAGGCTTCTTGACGAGTACGGCTTCAATAACATCAGGGCCGGTGCGATGATAGACAGCTACAACTTCGAGGACAGAAAACTCGTTGAGATAGTCAAAGCCACTTACATGAAGCCGAAGATTCTGATTGTTGACGAGACGACTACAGCACTTTCGCAGAACGGAAGGCTTGAGCTTTACAAGATTATGGATTCGGTAAGGGCTGACGGGCGGAGCGTTATATTCATCAGCCATGACCTCCGCGAGATTCTCGAACGCAGCGACACAATTACTATCCTCAGAGACGGCGAGTACATCGACACGGTGAACAGCAAGGACGTTGACGAGGACGGACTGAAACGCTTAATGGTCGGGCGCGAGATAGGCTCGGCATATTACAGGACTGACTACGGGACTGAGATTTCCCCCGAAGTCGTTCTGAGCGTAAGAGATGTTACAGTTCCCGGACAGATTGAAGATGTCAGCTTTGACCTTCACAGGGGCGAGATATTAGGCTTCGGGGGGCTGAGCGAATGCGGAATGCACGAGGCCGGAAAGGCGGTCTTCGGAGCGTCATTGGAACGTTACGGAAGCGTTACCCTTGCCGACGGCACGGCGATTAACGATATTCCGACAGCCATCAAACACTCAATCGCCTACGCCTCTAAGGACAGGGACAACGAGTCAATAATTCTGAACGAGTCAATCAGGAACAACATCATACTTCCCTCGATTGACGACCTCGCCGAACATCACATACTCAGCGGAGGAAAACTCAACAGGTTCGCTCAGGAGTACGCCGAAAAAATGCAGACGAAAATGCAGGGCATTCATCAGTTCGTCTCAGACCTTTCGGGCGGAAACAAACAGAAGGTAGTCCTCGCCAGATGGATAGGAAAGGGAAGCGATATTCTCGTTCTCGACTCGCCGACAAGAGGTATTGATGTCAAAGTGAAACAGGCAATCTACGCTTTGATGTCGGAACTTCGGGCGCAGGGCAAATCAATCATAATGATAAGCGAGGAAATCCCCGAACTTCTTGGAATGTCGGACAGAATATTAATCATGAAGGACGGGAAAATTAACGGAGAGTTCAAGCGCAGCGAGTCGCTCAGTGAAGAGGACTTGATTGCTAAGATGGTATAGGAGGCTAAGTAACAGCTGTTAACAAGTTATAAATTGCTATAAAGTCTCCAAAATTTTATACATTGGGAAAGGAGGTAAGCCGTTTACGGAAGATTTAAGTATTTTAGCTTTTATGTTCACCTGATAATCGGGTAAAATTTCATCAGCTTCTGAAGCGAGAACCAAGCAGGAAGCGAATAGTACCCGTACGTTAGCGGGGAATTAAAGCCTCTGGAGCGTTAAACCAAACGTAAGTAGCAGAGCATCGTGAAAGCGGACGCGATGAATGAGGAAGGGAGCAGAAAAGTTAATATCAGGTGATAAGCTAATAGCTTTTTATAAGTCTTCTGTAACGGCCGGAAGGATAATGGCACACAGAAATAATGATGAGCCTTCAAAACTCAGGGAATTTCTTGACGGTGATTTGTTCAAGGGGTTGCTTCCGTTTCTGGGGCTGATAGTGATACTTGGGGTAATGTACTATCTTACTGACGGGAGAATCATGCAGCCGAAAAGGGTCAGGCTTTTACTCTCGCAGGTTTATTACCCGATGATAGTGGCGACAGGAGTATTCTTCGTAATGACGCTGGGTTCGATTGATTTCACGGAGGGGTCAACGCTGGGAGTAGCGTCAATCGTGATTTCGGAGCTTTCGTTCTACAGCATACCGCTTGCGATACTCGGAGGAATTTTGACGGGGGCGTTAATCGGAGCGGTAAACGGATTCTTCCACGTCAAGTTCAAGCTCCAGAGCTTCATCGTAACGATCTGCACGATGTACTTGTTCAGAGGGGTATGCGCTTACATGACGACAGAGACGGCCATACCCGCCTCAGCGTCGATAAAGGCACTGGACAGCGACGGCCTCAAAATCGGAATAACAATCGCCGTGTTAGTGGTGGCGTATTTCATCTTCAAGTTCACGAGAATCGGCAACGATGTGAAGGCTGTCGGTTCGGGCGAAACAGCGGCGAGGTTCTCAGGAGTGAGGACGGACAAAGTGAAGTTCTTAACGTTCGTGGCCGCCGGAGCTTTAACGGGCTTAGCGGCGTTCGTGAACGTCATCAAAGTCGGCTCGATAACAGCGACAGCAGGCAATCAGCTAGAGACTCAGATTCTGATTTCGCTTGTACTCGGCGGACTTCCGATAACCGGCGGAGCTAAGGTCAGATTCTCGAACATCGTTGTCGGCACTCTGATGTATACGGTTCTGAACAACGGACTCGTTATGTTAGGGCTTGAGGCGGCGACACAGCAGTTAATCAAAGGGATAGTGTTCCTGATTTTCGTTGCGTTGACGATTGACCGCAAGGCTCTGAAAGTCATTAAGTAATTCTGAAATGAAAAACCCCTCCCGAAATTGAGAGGGGCAATTTTTTTATTTTCGTTTTCGAGCCGATGACGTAACAACGAATCTCTGTATGCAGATGAAAAGCAGCAGAAGCATACCAGTAGCGATTTTGCCCCACCATGAGAGAAGATTCCCGTTGAACGTAATCAGGGCAGGGATTACGGATTTCAGGAGGACACCGAAAAGCGTCCCTATCATGTAGCCGACACCGCCGGTCAGTAACGTTCCGCCGATTACGGCGCAGGTTATGACCTCAAGCTCACCGCCCTGCAATGACAAGTTCCAGCCGCTTTTGACGTATAGGGCGTAGCTTATTCCAGCCAGAACCGAGCATAAACCGTTGAAGCCGTAAACAAGAACTTTCGTCCTGCCCACTGGAAGTCCCATTAATGAGGCTGACTGTTCGTTGCCGCCGATCGCGTAGATGTTGCGCCCGAAACGTGTCCGCTGAAGAATGAACGCCCCGATTAATATCATCACAAGGAAAAGTATAACGTTGAAATTCACGAAGGCTATCGGCTTAATCTTCACCCATTTACCGTCAGCGAACTTCATCAGATAGATTTTCCACCCTGCCAGAGCGTCGAACATCGGGTGCTTTATGTCAATCGACTCTCTGCTTATTAGTGAGCATACTCCCCTCGCGAAGAACATTCCCGTCAATGTCGTGATGAACGCTGGGACGTTGAGATAATGAATGACCCAGCCCATAAGAAGCCCTAAGCCTACGCCCATCACTAGGGCGGCGGCTATGCAGGTCATTGGGTGAAGATGAAGCACTGATGTTCCGTAAGCGATGAACATTCCTGTGAGGGAGGCGACCGCTCCGACCGACAAGTCAATTCCGCCCGTAATCAGCACCATAGTCATTCCAACCGCTGAGATACCGAAATAAGCGTTGTCGATGAAGAGATTAACGAACGTTCTGACGGTCAGGAAGCCCTTGTCGCCGTAAAGAAATCCCCCGACAGCGTAAATCACGAGAAATATTCCGATTGTGGCGTAAACCATTATGTACTTCGGGTTAGTGATACGTGTGAGTAAAGTCTGCCTGTTAGTTCCGCTGTTCATGCTCTTGCACCTCCCTGACGCAACGCCGCCCGTTTGGCGAAGTAACGCCTTACGGGTTCGGACTGCAATACTATAACTACCGCTATGATTAACGCCTTGAATGCCATTGTGGCTTCAGCGACAATCCCGAAGTAATAAACGAACGTTACGATTGTTCGGATTATGAGCGAACCTACGATTGTTCCCGTAAGGCTGAATTTTCCTCCGGCCATGTTCGTTCCGCCGATAACCACCGCTAATATAGCGTCCATCTCGAAATTCAGTCCTGCGTTGTTCGAGTCATTCGACATGATTCGGCTTGAGTAAATCAGCCCTGCTATTCCCGACAGAAGCCCCGTTATCATGAAGACAATGAGAATGACGTTGCCGGCCTTGATTCCCGACAGCCTGCTCGCGCTCGGATTAACTCCCACAGATTCAACGAACGCTCCGAAAGCTGTCTTCCTCGTGAACAGTGCTACAGCTATGACGACTATTATTGTGATTACAATCGGCATGGGAAGGCATAAGAAGCTCCCCTGCCCTATCACTCTGAACGGCGAGTAACCTGTAGTGAACTGTTTGCCGTCCGTCAAAATCTGAGCGACTCCGCGTCCGCAGACCATAAGAATCAATGTGGCGATTATCGGCTGAATGCCTCCCTTTGCAACTAAGAAGCCGTTGAACAGTCCCATCAATGCGCAGACGATTAACGGCACGGCGATAACGAGAATGTACGGGTAAACGGTGTAATCTCCCGGCGTTGTGTAAGTGAGAACGTCCCAGCGGAGGAACTTCAGAGCGATTGCTCCGGCCACAGCAACGAGTGCGCCGACTGAAAGGTCAGTGCCTCCGAGAGCGATGACCAGTGTCATTCCCATTGAGATAATTGTGATTTCGGCTGAGCGGTTCACAATGTCGATTAAACTTCCGTAGAGCATACCAGTTGAGGGCTGATAGCTTATACTGAAGAAGTCGGGGCGAATTATGAAGCAGACCAAGAGAATTAATGCCTCAGCGATTACCGCCCAAGTAACTTTTGACTGCATTATCCCCGAAACGTCAAATTTTTTTCCGGCCATGTTCTAGGCAGCTCCTTCCGCGATTATTCTGAGTATATCCTGCTGAGTGCATGACGAGCCTTCGACCTCAGCGACTTTCTCTCTGTCCCTCATGATGATTATTCTGTTTGAACATCTGATTATCTCGTCAAGTTCGGAACTTATGAAGATTACCGAGACACCTTCGCCGCACATTTCAAGCATGAGGCGTTGAATCTCAGCTTTTGCGCCGATGTCGATTCCTCTAGTAGGCTCATCGAGGATTAAGACTTTGGGATTTGCCGCCATCCATCGGGCGAGAATAACTTTCTGCTGATTACCGCCTGAGAGTTCGCCGGCTTTCTTCTCGCAGTCGGGAGTAGCTATTCCGAGAAGTGCGATGTATTTGTCGGCGAGTTCGATTTGTTCCTGACGGGTCATGGGGCGCATGAAGCCTTTTCGCGATTGAACGGCAAGCATAATGTTCTCGCGGATTGAGAGGTCGCCGATGATTCCGTCCCGTTTACGGTCTTCGGGGCAGAAAGCGAGCTGAGCTTTTATAGCGTCAAAGGGCTGACGGATAGTCAGTTTCTCGCCGTCCACAAAAATCTCGCCCTTAACGGCTCTCGTCGCCCCGAAAAGCATTTCTGCCGTTTCAGTCCTTCCGCTTCCCAAGAGTCCGGCAAAGCCGATAAGCTCGCCTTTTTTGAGGGTGATTGAGATGTCATTGATTCGCGAGGCATCACCGATGTGTTCGGCCTTGAGCATTATTCCAGCGTCGGGGGCAACGTCAGCGCGCTTGAGGCTGAATATAACGTCCATGTCCTTTCCGACCATTTTTGTAACCAGTTCAACCTTGCTGAGTTCGTCAATGTTGTACGTCCCGACTAAGTGGCCGTTTCGCAAAATCGTCATTCTGTCCGAGACGGCGTAAATCTGATCCAGAAAGTGAGTGATGAAAATTATTCCCATTCCGGAGGCTTTAAGCTCACGCATGACGCTGAAAAGTAACTGAACTTCATTTTCATCAAGTGAACTTGTAGGCTCATCGAGAATTAAGATTTTTGCCTGAATGTCAACAGCTCTGGCGATTGAGGCCATCTGCTGAATTGCTGTCGAGTAGTACGAAAGCGGCCTCGTAACGTCAATGTCAAGATGAAAACGGGACATCAATTCTTCAGCACGCCGGTTAATTTCGTGCCAGTCAATTTGACCGTGCTTCATCGGCTGACGGCCAACGAAAATATTTTCAGCAACGCTCAGATTCGGGCAGAGGTTAATTTCCTGAAAGACCGCCGAAATTCCAAGCTCTATGGCGTTTCCCGGCCCTGTCGGGTGAATTTCATGGCCGTCAAGAATGATTGAGCCTTCGTCCATTCTGTTGACACCGGTTAGGCACTTGATGAGTGTGGATTTGCCTGCGCCGTTCTCGCCGAGAAGCGAATGAATCTCTCCTGCCCTCAGCGAAAAATCAACGCCGTCAAGTGCTTTAACGCCCGGAAATTGAATCGTTATCCCTTTCATCTCAAGGATATTTTTTTCCTGCAACTGTAATTCCTCCTTCCGCCTTGTCAAAAAAAACAGGGCCGGAAGTTCGCCCTCCTGCCCTGCCTTTTTGTCATGCTCGGTTAGTATCTTCTCTGCGAAATAACGTCAGCGGCTTTCACTGACTTTACTGTTCCGAGATCTATGCCGCCGTCAACATCGAACACGCCCTCTTCGGGGTGAACGACTGTCTTGTCGAACTTCTCTCCGCGCTCAAGAGCCTCAATCGTCGGGACAACGAACGCTCCGTAAAGCGGTGTGCATTCGACAGTGCAGTTCATCTCTCCGGCCACAATCGCGTCAAATGCCGCCTTAACGCTGTCGCACCCTACGATGATGATGTCCTTGCCGGGAACTTTACCGGCGGCCTTGATTGCGTCAATCGCGCCGAGTGCCATGTCGTCATTCTGAGCGATGAGGACATCAATTTTGTCGATTGACTTCAGCCAGCTTTCCATTACTGCCTGACCCTCAGCCCTTGTGAAGTTTCCTGACTGCTGTCCGACGAGCTTCAAGTGAGGATATTCCTTGAGAGCCTTGAGGTTTCCTTCGGTTCTGCCGGTCTGGGCTGACGCGCCTGTTGTGCCTTCCATGATGACGATGTTCACGTCCTCATCGCCCCTTCCGGCTTTCTTGAGGTATTCGCCTGCCCAAGCTACCTGTCTTCTTCCTTCCTCGACGAAATCGCCGCCGAATGCCGCAACGTAATCAATCTTGTCAGCGCAGTCGGGGATACGGTCGATGAGGAGGAGGGGAATTTCGGCCTCGTTGACTTCCTTGAGGACTTCGTCCCAGCCTGTTGAGACAACGCCGGTGAAGAGTATGTAGTCAACGTTCTGGGTGATGAAGTTTCGGAGAGCCTTAATCTGATTCTCCTGCTTCTGCTGGCCGTCATCATAGACGAGTTTCCAGCCTGCGTGGTTCTCGATTGCCGAGCGTAAATCGTCAGTGTTGGCGGTGCGCCAGTCTGATTCCTGACCGATCTGCGAGAACGCAATGACGACATCTTTTGCGCTTGCTGCCGAGACGCATACGGCTAACACGAGCGCGAGGGCGAGAAGTAATAATTTTTTCATGGATACAATTCCTCCGTGTATTAAATTTAGTGAGTATAATGTGATGAAAGAATGCTACACCAAAGACCTGTAAAATTCAATTTGTGAAAGGGCGGAAAAATTCATGGCGGAAAAAAGTTTGTTCGGGGTCATGCCGGACGGAAGGAAAGTATACAATTACACGCTCATTGACGAAAAGGGGCAGAGCGTTGTCATGTCTGAATACGGGTGCGCGATTCTTGAGATTAACGTTTTCGGGAATGACGGAAAGATTCATGATGTTGCACTCGGCTACGATTCACTCGAAGAATACATCAATGACACGAGGAATTTCGGGGCGACAATCGGGCGTTACGCGAACAGAATCGCCGGAGGTAAGTTCACTCTCAACAAAGTAACCTACAGGCTGCCCCAGAATGACGGACGCAATACATTGCACGGGGGCTTCAACGGATTCGGGAAAAGAGTTTTTGACTCGAAGTGCGAGAATGACGAAGTGATTTTCACGCTGAACAGCCCTGACCTTGACGAGGGATTTCCGGGAAATTTCACACTGACCGTGAGAGTATCATTCGTTGACGGAAAACTCTCGATGAAGTACGAGTACATTTCCGACAAGGACACCCCTGCGAGTATTACCAATCACAATTACTTCAACTTGAACGGGCACGGCAGGGGTACGATTATGAATCACAAAGTCAAAATCAATGCCGAAAGATATTGCCGTGCAGATGATGAATTACTCGCGCTTGCGCCCTGCGTTAATGTTGAAGGTACTCCGTTTGATTTCAGGGAGGCCGCGAGGATTATTGACGGTGTAAATTCGTACTCGCCGGAATTAATCAATGCAGGAGGAGGATATGACCACTGCTTTGAGATTTCCGGTAACGGTTCGTTTTGTGCCTCTGCCGAAGGGGATATAACCGGCATAAAACTTGAAGTGTATTCTGACATGCCGGCGTTGCAGTTCTACACGGGGAATCAAATCGGCCTCGCTAAAGGGAAAAACGGAGCAGTCTACAACAGCTTTGACGGTTTCGCGATGGAGTGCCAGCAGTTCCCCAATGCAGTAAATGAGCCGTCCTTCCCCGATTGTGTAATCAGAGCCGGACAGCTCAAAACTTCATTCATTGACTACAGGTTCACCTGCTAATTCCCCTGACCGTAATACGCATTAGGCCCGTGCTTTCTGAGGTAATGCTTGTCCTTAACGTACTGAGGAGCTTCGGGAGCATGGGCATCAATCGTAACCGTATACATGGCCATCTTTGCGACCTCCTCAAGGACTACGGCATGATAAACGGCTTTAGCGGCGTTCTTCCCCCAAGTGAAAGGCCCGTGATTACGGCAGATTACACAGGGTACAGCGACAGGGTCTAACTTTCTTTCCCTGAAAGTCTCAGCTATAACTTTGCCGGTGTTAAGCTCGTAATCCTCATCGACTTCCTGAGCGGTCAAGTTCCTTGTGCAGGGTACGGAGCCGTAGAAGTAATCAGCGTGTGTAGTCCCGTAACACGGAATGTCCTTACCGGCCTGCGCCCAAGCTACAGCGTGAGGGCTGTGAGTGTGAACGATACCGCCGATTTCGGGGAATGACTTATAGAGTTCGACATGAGTTTTTGTATCAGATGAAGGGTTCAAATTTCCCTCAACGATTTTGTTGTCCATGTCAACAATCACCAAGTTGTCGGGCGTTAAGTCATCATATTCGACACCTGACGGTTTGATGACGATTAAGCCTTTTTGGCGGTCAATTCCTGAGACGTTTCCCCAAGTGTAGACGACTAATCCGCGTTCGGGAAGCTCCATGTTGGCGCGGTAAACTTCTTCGCGTAATTCTTTGAGCATCATGACTTACTTCAGCTTCCAAGCAATGTCCGAGAGGAACAAATCATGTTCAAGGCTCTCAGTTGTAGTATCCTTGCCGATGTGGACGAACTCAATATCCATAATCCTTGCCCAGTCTCTCATCTGTTCAGCGTCAACGTCATAGCTCAGAACGGTATGATGTGCGCCGCCTGCGAGTATCCAGCATTCGAGGCCGGTTTTGAGGTTGGGCATGGCCTGCCACATTACACGGGCAACAGGCAGGTTAGGCATGGGCATGATGGGTTTAACGCACTCGATGTCCTGACAGATTAGGCGAAGTCTTCCGCCCATGTCAACGAGACTTACGACGACAGCCTTGCCCTCATGTCCCTCAAAAACGAGTCTTGCAGGGTCTTCCTTGCCGCCGATTCCGAGAGGGTGGACTTCAATTCTGGGCTTTGCGGCCGCGACTGAGGGGCATACTTCGAGCATGTGTGCGCCGAGACTGTACTCGCTTCCCGGCACGAGGTGATATGTATAATCCTCCATGAATGCCGAACCGCCCTTCTGTCCTTCGGTCATGAACTTAATGATTGCGGTCATTGCTGAGACTTTCCAGTCGCCCTCTGCGCCGTAGCCGTAGCCTGTGGCGAGTAAATGCTGAGTTGCAATGCCCGGCAGCTGCCTCATTCCGTAAAGATCTTGGAATGTGTTCGAGAACGCCTTGCAGCCCTCAGCGTCGAGCATTTTTTTGATGGCGATTTCCTCGCGGGCCTGATAGCGTACTGCCTCGATGTTGTCAGTGGCCATGTCATAGAGTGATTCATACTCCTTCATGAGAGCGTCCACTTCCGACTCAGTAACGGCATTCATGACTTCGGCGAGTTTCCCGACCGGCCAAGTATTGACCTGCCAGCCTAATTTCATCTGAACTTCTACCTTGTCGCCTTCGGTAACTGCAACTTCGCGCATGTTATCGCCGAAACGCATGACCTTCAGCGACTTCGAGAACTCCGCGCCGGCTGCCGAACGCATCCATTTGCCGAGTTTTTCCTGAACGTCAGAATCCTGCCAGTAACCGGCGATAATTTTGCGAGAGGCTCTGAGTCTTGCGCCGATGAATCCGTGTTCTCTGTCGCCGTGAGCTGCCTGATTAAGATTCATGAAGTCCATGTCGATTTCATCGTTAGGAATTTCGCGGTTGTACTGTGTAGCGAAGTGGCACCATGCTTTCTGGAGGTTAGCGAGGCCGTTAATCCACATTTTCGAGGGGCTGAAGGTGTGGCACCAAGTGATGATTCCGGCGCATTTAGTGTCATGGTTGGCATTGCGGATAACGTCAGTGATTTCCTGATTCGTTTTGGCGGTAACTTTGTAGATGATTTTGCAGGGTAATTTTCCTGAAGCGTTAAGCGAGTCGGCCATTTCCTGAGCGCGCTTGGCAACGGTTTCGAGGACTTCCGAGCCGTAAAGATACTGGCTTCCTACGACAAACCAGAACTCATAATCCTTAAGGTTCATGATAAATCTTCTCCTTTTTTGCGGTATTAAATTGGACAGCGATATATTAATGCAAAGTCTATATCCGCGTCAAACCTGACATTAAAGAAATTCTTTCTTGCAATAAAAAAATTCTTGGATATAATTAGTCAAGTTTGGTTAAAGGGAGTGAAATTGAAAATGGACATGAACAGATTAACGAGAAAAAGTCAGGAAGCATTAGCCAATTCACAGGCTATAGCGTCAGAATACAATCATCAGCAGGTTGACTGCGAACACTTATTATCGGCAATGCTCAGGGATTCGGAGGGCTTAATCCCCCAGCTTCTCAGAAGAATGAATATTGATACAGCCGAAATCCTCAGGGCAGTAGACGATGAACTCTCGAAACTTCCGAGAGTAACAGGTTCGGGAACTGAACAGGGAAAAATTTACATTACTCAGAGGCTCGAACGTCTTTTTGCCCATGCTGAGGAACGCGCTAAATCATTAAAGGACGAATATATTTCCGTTGAACATTTATTCTTGGCAATGCTCTCGGAAGGCAATAAAACTCCGTGCGGAAGAATATTTGCACGCTACGGCCTCACTGAAGAAAGATTCCTTAAAACGCTGAACGATGTCAGAGGTTCGCAGAGGGTTCAGAGCGCAGACCCTGAAGCTACTTACGAGGCACTCGAAAAATACGGGCGCGATTTAGTTCAAGCCGCCAGAAACAATAAACTTGACCCCGTAATCGGACGTGATGACGAAATCAGAAGAGTTATCCGAATCCTATCGCGTAAAACTAAAAATAATCCCGTCTTAATCGGTGATCCCGGTGTCGGTAAAACCGCAATAGTTGAGGGCTTGGCTCAAAGAATCGTAAGGGGTGATGTCCCCGAAGGCCTCAAAGAACGTACAGTCTTCGCGCTGGACATGGGGTCGTTAATCGCCGGAGCAAAGTACAGGGGCGAATTTGAGGAACGCTTGAAGGCCGTACTCAATGAGATTAAGAACAGCGACGGAAGAATAATATTATTCATTGATGAGCTGCACACGATTGTCGGGGCAGGAGCCGCCGAAGGTGCTGTCGATGCCGGAAACATGCTTAAACCCATGCTGGCTCGCGGTGAACTTCACTGCATAGGCGCAACGACTAATGACGAATACAGAAAGTACATCGAGAAGGACGCGGCATTAGCGCGAAGATTCCAGACTGTTGACGTTGAACAGCCCACTGTTGAGGACACAATATCAATTCTCAGGGGAATACGCGAGAAGCTGCAGGTTCATCACGGAGTTGTTATACGCGATAACGCGCTTGTAGCTGCTGCGGTTTTGTCGAACAGGTACATAACTAACAGATTTCTTCCCGATAAGGCTATTGACTTGGTTGACGAGGCATGTGCGATGATAAGGACTGAAATTGATTCACAGCCCTCAGAACTTGACGCGGCCTCAAGGAAAGTCATGCAGCTTAAAATTGAGGAAGTCTCGCTGAAACATGAGGAAGATGAAGCCTCGAAGGAACGCCTGAAAGTATTGCAGAAGGAACTTCAGGAGGCTGAGGCTGAAGCTGAGACGTTAAGGACTCAATACGAGAACGAGAAGAAAGCTATTGCTGACATACAGGATTACAGACGGCAGATTGAGGACACAAAAGCCAAAATCGACAGGGCACAGCGCGAAGGCAACTGGGAACTTGCGTCCGAACTTCAGAATGATGAACTGCCGAGACTTCAGAAAGTTTTAGCCGGTCAGGAGGATAAGAGGGCTGATATTCTCAAGGGCTCAAGTGAGAATAAACTTCTCCGCGAGGAAGTTACTGATGATGAGATTGCCGACATTGTGAGCAGATGGACAGGAATCCCGGTAACAAGACTGCTTGAGGGCGAACGCGAAAAACTCCTCAAACTCGATGAGATTCTTCATCAGCGTGTAGTTGGTCAGGACGAGGCTGTTCAGCTTGTTGCCGATGCTGTTCTAAGGGCAAGGAGCGGAATCAAAGACCCTAAACGCCCGATTGGCTCATTCATCTTCTTGGGGCCTACCGGCGTAGGCAAGACCGAACTTGCGAGAACTCTTGCTGAAGCGTTATTCGATTCTGAGGACAACATGGTCAGAATTGACATGAGCGTGTACATGGAGAAGCATTCTGTCTAAAGACTTGTAGGCGCACCTCCCGGCTATGTTGGATTTGATGAGGGCGGCCAGCTAACGGAGGCAGTAAGGCGCAGACCCTACAGTGTCATACTGTTCGACGAAATCGAGAAGGCTCACCCTGATGTCTTCAATATCTTGTTACAGGTGCTTGATGACGGAAGAATAACGGATTCTCACGGCCATGTAGTTGACTTCAAGAATACTGTAATAATAATGACGAGCAATTTAGGTTCACAGGCGTTAATCGAGGGGATTACAGATGGAGCTATACCGGCGCACACACGCGAGGAAGTAATGCAGAGCCTGCGCGAGAATTTCCGGCCAGAGTTCCTCAACAGGGTTGATGATATCGTGTTCTTCAAGCCTTTGAGCGAAGACGAAGTGAAGGAAATCGTGAAGATTCTAATCGGACATCTTCAGGAGAGATTAGCGGACAGGCAGATTGAGCTGAAATTCTCCGATGAGGCATTGAAATTCATTGCTGAGGCTGGATATGATCCTGTTTACGGAGCAAGACCGCTGAAGAGGTACATTACTCATCAGGTTGAGACGAAACTCGCAAGGGCTTTAATCGGCGGAGGCATTAAGGAGAAGACGGTCGTTAATATCGGAGTGAGGTCAGGGAATCTCGTGTTCTCGTTCGCATAGGACAGACAAAACAAAGGAGGCTTTCGGGCCTCTTTTGTGTGTTTGCCAATCAAGGCACTAAGTGAGAAAACTTTTTACTCGCTACCTTAAAAACTTGATGCTGAATGTGCGCTGCCTCACACGTAATTTGAGGAACATCAAACACGCTTCCTGTTTTGCTTTCGTTGGAATTTCGGCTTATGCACATGAGGCAGTATTTTTTGTCCTCGCAGCCCAGACATTTCTTAAAATCCCTCAATCGCAGCTGTCTCAAAAAATTTATTGCCGGTGAACTAGTCCATATCTCTTGCAATGAGGAGTCATTGATATTCCCACAGATATATTTCTGCCAGCCAGCGCAAGGATATACATTGCCGTTCGCGACCATACACATAGTAGATAATGCCACTCCGCAAACACGTTCATCAGGGTCAATGCTTCCCGATGACAGCTTGCTTTGGTAGATGCCGGACTTGATATTTGACTGTATGGTTACATCATTTTGAGCTATTCTTTCAAGTACTGACTCGATTTCTTCCGTTGTTAACCGGTGTTCGAGATTATCGACAGACCTATCACTTCTCGCCATGATTAAATAATCCAGAATCACAGCGCACTTGTGCTCATGCCCCCACAATATCACGTCATGAAATGTCGACTGGTTCTGCTTCATCACTGGACAGTTGATTTGAACGGCAACGTTGTTGTCTATAAGCCGGAGAATGTTGCTTTTTGTTCTGATAAAAGATCCATTGACTGTGGTAATCGAATCGTGAATCTCTGAATTCATTGAATAAAGAGACACGTTGACGCAAGACGTATGCCTATACTTTAACGCGCTCAGAATTTCATCGTTCAGCAAAGTCAGGTTCGACAGTACGGTAACGTTGAAATCTAAGTCTTTAGCGTACCGCAGAAACTCACAGAAATTAGGGTGCGTCATGGGTTCTCCGCCGGAAAACACAATATTCATAACGCCCATTTCTTTACACTGGTTTAGGGCTTTTATCATCAGGTCATGCTCAATGTCAGTGTTCTTGCATTCATGGGGTATGTAACAGTGAACACAACGCTCGTTGCATTTGCTGGTCAGCTCTATGTGAAAAGTGAACAAGAAGGGTCTTTTCTTTGAGTAGTCGCTAAGGAATTTTTCAGATGAAACATCAGTAACGTACCCATCACTGTACGCGCTTTTTCCTTTGAGGGTAGAATAAACAAAGCAGGAGTCTGCTACATCTTGTGGTGTTCTGCCGACATTCAGGAAACCGTCTTCGTACAAGTCGTTATAGAAAGAAACAGCATCTTCTTTCAGCTCAGTCTCTTCAACGCCATCAAAGTTGCCCGTCAATGATTTCACCATATCATCAATGTATATTGGCGTGTACTGAGGCTTACTGAGAAAAACAGCACCGATTGAATCTGTAATCTTATCTATACCTACAAGCGGCCGGGAAATGTACCCTATCTCACCGTAAGCTCTGACATAACAATCAGACTTCAACGAATAGTACGTCACGCAAAACTCCTTTCTCTGCCATTTTAAGGAGAAAACGCTCACGTCAACAAAAACACTACCGGACACGAGCGCTTTACATTCAAATTACGCTTCGCGGCAATGCAGACAATTAGCCATGCCGCCCTTGCAGGACAAACTAAAAGGCGCATGACCTTTACTGGAAAGCAACACAACAGGCTTTTGATATTTTACAGGGGAATGTTCGGTAAGCTTTTTTTCTTCCATAGCAAATACTCCTTTCTTCCATAGCAAGTACTCTGATGGACAAATATAAGATCTAAACTAAGACCTCAGCGATCCCAGCGGGATTCGAACCCGCGTCGCAGCCTTGAAAGGGCTGTGTCCTCGGCCTCTGGACGATGGGACCTTTTGTTGTTTTAGTGAATCGCGCGGGACTTGAACCCGCGACACCCGGATTAAAAGTCCGGTGCTCTACCGACTGAGCTAGCGATTCGGAAAAGCAACAGGAAGTATTATATTATCAATGCCCGAAAAATGCAAATCGCATGTTATCATTCAATCACAATCTCAAAAATCTGGAGATTAATGTGAAAGCTCTAATCGAAATCATAGTTGACGGCGTGAAAAAATTTGGCGGTGAAATCATCGCCGCTGTTCTGCTCGCTATAGCGTTCGGGATATTTCCGAGCCTGAGAAAACTATTCAGGAAAAAGGACGAGTCATATGAGGAAGTAAAGCAGCGGCTTGAGCAAGTTCAAAACGTTCTGAGCCAGACATTACAGCAAACTCAGAAGAAATATTGGATACTGTACAAAGAATTGTGTAAAAGAAAAATGTACAGGAGGTTCTTAGTAAGTAAAGAAGACAGGCAGGAAAAACTCAAAATTAGCAATGATTTACTCGATGCTATGCTTGTAGGAGTAAAAACGCAGAATGACTTATGGGGAAAAGAGACACATTGCTCAGATAAACAAAGCTCTGATTTAACGCATACTTAATGCTGATATAGATTTCCATCTCAATGACACCGATGAAGGACAGGTGCAGGCAACAGCCGCAACAGCTACGGCAAGAAAACGCTCAAGAGCAATTTCGGGCACTTGGAACTGTCCACTCCCAGAGACAGACAAAGCACATTCGAGCCTAAAATAATACCAAAACGCTCCACTAAAACCGCTATGCTATCCATGTACGCCAAAGGTATGACCACTAGAGATATTCAGGCAACATTGCAGGACTTGTACCATGTTGATGTTTCGCCTTCATTGATCTCAAAAGTTACCGATGTGGTCAATGAAGAGGTTAAACAATGGCGCGACAGACCTTTAGAGGCCGTTTACCCCGTTGTCTGGCTCGATGGCTTCGTCGTTAAAGTTCATCAGACTGAATAAAACGATATATCTTGCTCTGGCTATCAATGGAGGGCTACAAGGAGTTGCTTGGAATATGGATAGTGGAGCATGAAGGAGCCTCATTCTGGGCGTAGGTCCTCACCGAGTTGAACAACAGAGGAGTGAAAGGCGTATCTGTGTGCTGTGTAGATGGCCTTACAGGTTTCCCCGATGCGATAAGGGGAGTATTTCCCCAATCCGACATCCAGCTGTGCATAGTACACCTAGTCCGGAACAGCCTGAAATATGTGAGCTGGAAATACCATAAGGAATTAGCGCGCGATTTTTAAGAAATCTACCATACCGAAACGTTAGAAGAAGCCAAAGCAGTATTACTTCGCTTGGGAGAAAAGTGGAAGGATAAATCGCCAGCGATATATGCGCTTTGGGAACGTAACTGGGAGAATATAACAACGATCTTCACGTATCCGTCCGATATAAGACGAGTGATATACACAACGAATGCAATAGAGTCGCTAAATGGAGTGATCCGGAGCCGCATAAAGACCAAGCGGATACTAGGAAGCAGCGTCTGGCTGCCCACATGAACAAAATGGCCAAAGAACAGAAAAGGATTGTGCCCAAGGAAATCACAGAGCCTAATGAGAAATATGCCTTCCGCATCTGGCTCATCAGACTAGGGATGAACGGCGAGGATTGCAAAGTGGATAGAAAGATTCTTCTACAGAATCTCAGCGGACACACAGCCTTCAGAACTGAAGCGGACAAAGAGAAATGGATAGCCAGACAGAATGCCAAGAAAAGGAAGACGCATGTCGCCTTTGAGAGAGAAACAACAGCGACCAATCCAGCGGTTACTTCAATAGAACCAGCAACGGTAGGAAACGTAACCCCAGCAGAAGCCGTAACAGCCTCGATCGCGGCAGAAACCGTTAATCCGGTCATGGCCGATGAGAACGATAAAATAAACAATGAAACTGTGGCAGAGCCAATGGCTCAAGCGATGTAACAGCCAAGTGTAAACAATAAAACAAAAGAAAGGAGAGCAAATCCATGCTCAGAACAGACCACACAGACCCAATAGACCCAACAAATACAACAAACCTCACAGCTATGAACATGGTAAGCGCGTTAAGAAACACAGGAGGGGTTACGACCGCCCCTTCAAAAGCCGAACGTCAATCGTACATTTCCAGCGTCGCAGTAGGGGAAGCAGGGACGGAAATCGATAAGAAGCTCACAGGGATAACAGACTGGATAACAGCCGAAACAATTGGAGCAATAAACTGTGCCGATACAGAAAACTGTTCCGACTGTGCCAATAGTGTCAACAGCGACAGCCCCATACCGGCCTGTGCCTCTTCAGTAATTAATCTCTCAACCCACAACGTCAAATGGAAACCTGAGCCGGAACTTCCTAATGACCTCCGTATCCCAACAGCGGCTTACTGCCGAGTCAGCACTCTCAGCGATGCCCAAGACGGTTCATTTGAAACACAATGCGCCTATTACGCAAACTTAATCACCAAGAATCCAACTATGAGACTGGTCGGCATTTACGGTGATCACGGCAAAAGTGGACGTTCAATGACAATCAGGCCGGAGTTGCAAAGACTCATTCATGACTGTGAACAAGGGAAAGTGAAGTTAATCTTAACCAAAAGCATCTCGCGTTTTGCCAGGAATATGCTTGAATGTGTTGAGACCATCAGGCATTTATCAGCCCTCGGAGTTAAAATCCATTTCGAGAAGGAACAGTTTGAAAGCGACAGCCAATGCGGGGAACTGATGCTCTCAATACTGGCTGCTATCGCGCAGGAAGAATCAAACTCCATCTCTAGGAATTTAATCTGGAGTCGGAATAAACACGTTGAACGTGGTGAGCCGTGGGAGAAAGCAAGATACGGCTATATCTCCGTAGGCAAAAATCATCGCTGGCAGGTAATCCCGCAGGAAGCTGAAATCGTCTGTCAGGCGTTCTTCATGGCGGGAATGTGCTTCCGCTATCCCCAAATTCTGCAGGAGATGAACAGAATGGAAAGCAAAAATGGGACAAGCCAAATTTGGCAGCATGGGACTTTGAAAGGAATGCTCCGAAGCCTGGTCTATGTAGGTGATTACATGTCCAACAAGTACTGCAAGATTGTAAACAGGGACGGTACGAGCAAGATAGTGCGTAACAAAGGCCAGGTTGACCAGATTCTCATTCAAGGCCATCACGAGGCAATTATTCACAGGGATTTGTTCGATGTCGTGCAGGAGCTTATAAAGTACGGGCTGCTATCAGCAACTAGAAGAAAATTCAGCGACACGGAGTTTGCCATCATGGACAGGGCGAGAGCGGTTACACAAACAATAATATCATCAATATCGTCCATCGCTACTTTTGCTACTTTGCCAAATCTCTCCAACCTTCCGCTAATGGCTGCAAATAGTACAACAACTCTGCAAGAATCCACATACACCCCAGAACCAACAGAAACAAGAGGCTCAGGAAGCACGGCGATTGAAACGGCAGCAGAACCAGCAGAGCTGGACACAGATTGTGTGGCGGCAGAAGCCTGTGTAGCCTCAGAAGAGTCAGAAGAGAAAGGGGCTGTTACATCATGGGGCGTATAAGGCGAAAGAAAGCCAAAATAACCCGAGTCAATCCTGACATTAATAGTAGTCAGTACTCCTCGTCATCTCCCGCTAAATTCCGTGTGGCAGTCTACTGCCGCGTGTCAGGGCCGTTTGATGAGGCCGCTGGCATAGACAGCTCGGTATTAATCGAGAACAACTATCTCCACGTCTCAGCCATGTACAACGACTTAATCAAAAATCACTCTGATCGCTACTCAGGACGCTTGGACAGTTCTGGTCATCATACAGGCCGTTTAGGTCAATGGACGCTGGTCGCAATCTATGCCGATATCGGATTAACCAGCGTCCAGCTCCGGCCAAAATTCTTTGAGATGATGAGGGACGCGCAGTCAAGGTTCTTTGACATCTTGCTGTGTAAATCGCTAAGAATGTTCTCTCATGACATGGAAGACGCGGTTGAGCAAATTCGGAAATTGATGAGCTGGGGAATAAGGCTGATTTTTGAGTATGAGGGGTTCGACACTGAAAACATATATCCTGACCTTGCGGATGAAGCTGTGTCAGCAATGTTTATGAACGTGAGATATGCCACAGAGCCTCCAAGCTATTCATCAGAGAACGGTGGCTCGTCAAGGAACAGCTCGTCATCATCAGGAACGTCTGGAAATGAAAGAAATGAGGATCGTTGGGAAGCTGACTATTCAGACTACGACGAAGTTTGACTAGATTTGACTTCCGGTGGCTTTGACGGCATCATGGTTTAGGGAACAAGAAAAAGTCTTAAAAAGCCTTGTGGATACTGGATTTACACACAGTGAACCGCAAGGCTTAATGATAGAGACAAATAGACACAGTCAGGCTCAGTCAGGCTCAGTCAGGCTCAGTCAGGCTCAGTCATTTTTACATAAAGTGCTGTGCCAGCAATAAAAAAAGAAAACAAATTAAGAAAGGACAGGTAAATAACCATGAGTAGTAAAACAATTAGCACAATGCGGAAGATCTTTAATGAACAGACCAACACTGGCAAAATCAACGGCAATAAAAACGGTGGCAGTGTACATTCCAAGCTCCGTGTGGCCGCGTACTGCCGCGTCTCAACCGGCATGGAGGAACAGCTCACCAGCTTTGCGACGCAAATCAAAACCTACACCGAGCGCATTACATCAAACCCCGAATGGGAGCTGGCAGGCATCTACGCCGATGAAGGAATATCAGGGACAAGCGCGGAGAAACGGCCAAAATTCAAGCAGATGATTGAGGACTGTGAGCATGGAAAGATTGACTTGATTTTAACAAAATCCGTCAGCCGTTTTGCCCGTAACACGTTAGAATGCCTGACATATGCACGCCGTATACAAGATGCCGGTGCCCACATTTGCTTTGAGAATGACAGTATTGATACAAGAAGCGGTACGTCAAAAATGCTTTTCACGCTATTGGCTGGATTTGCGGAAGAAGAAAGCCGGTCGATATCCGAGAACGTCAAGTGGGGTATCAGGAAGAGATTTGAAAGCGGCAAGGCAAAATGGTCAAAGCTATATGGGTATAGGAGGAAAAACGAGAAGAAGGATGAAATCGAAGCCTTTCTGGCGGCGTATGATAATGGTGACTACAACCCCTTTAACAATAACGGTGTCGGCAGCAATAACGGCAACTGCAACGGAAGCAACGGAAGCTACGGAAGCACTTCCTGTGGCGGTCTCAATTCTCTAGAGACATTAAAAGCTGTTGCTGCTCTGGAAAGGCCGCTACAAACATCTTCGTCCGACACAGAAATGGCCACAGACTCAGCGCAGGCATTAGGGACAGCAGGAACAGACACTAAGCGCGAAGAAATGGTAATAACCCCTCATTTCAATTTTCTCGGCGGGGAGAAACTGCCGGAAATCGATCCATTGATTGATCCTCTGATTGATCCGCTGCTGAATTATAATGCAACAGATAATGCCGACGCGGGAGAAACGGCAGATGCCGATAATGGCGGCAAGCCCAGCGGCAGAAAGCGTCGTAAAAACGCTAAAAAGACCTGCGGGACGGCAGCCATGGCAGGCATGGAGACAAGCAGTACTGACCTCTTCTGTGATGAATATGAAATCGTCCCTGCAGAAGCCGCCGTTGTACAGAGGATCTTCTACCTGTATGAACACGGGCATTCGATAGAGGATATTTGCAAATACTTGACGAAGAACAAGATTCCAACCCCGTCAGGCAAGGCTGTGTGGTACAAACAAGCAGTCAAGGACATTCTCACAAATGAACGTTACGCTGGAGACATTCAGCTTCAAAAATTTTACAAGCTTGATCATCTGCATCATCAGAAGGTTAAGAATGACTGCACATCAATAGCTTCTTACTACATCGAGAATCACCACAGGCCAATTGTCAGTCATAAACAGTTCCGTCGGGTTCAGGAAATCTTGGGAATGAAGAACAAGCAGACTGGGGAATATCAATATCCATTCGGCGATAAACTGAGATGTCCGTACTGTAAAGCCACACTGCATCAGAAGACAATAACTGTGCAGAGAAGAAACGAGACGGGCTGGTTTTGTGATGATAGTGTACGCTCCCAGTCCCAGCAGGAGAACAGACCACAGCAGGAGAACACTACTGTGCTTACATACGCTGGCAAAGTTCATGGAACTGTCGGAGCTGACAGAATCGACGAAACGGCTGATGGCTGCTGCCACAATTTCATAATGCCATCGGCTCTCGTAGAAGAAGCTGTCCTGACGGCTTACACACAGTTGGGGCTCGAAATTATTTCGGCCAAGTTACAGAAGCCGAAATTCAAGAAGGCGGCCGAAAAAATGCTTGCCATAAAGAAGAAACAGGCAAAATTCACGAAAGTCCATTACTGGTGGGTTGATGACCTAATTGATCGTATAGACTTCGGACGGCACAGTTGCAAAGAGACGGAAATCCAACAGATGAGAGCCAATGGCGATGAGTTCATTGATGATCGGGTAGTCCGGGTTTACTGGCGATGCGGGATTGTGTCAACAGTTCCATCAGGAGTTGCAAGGGATAAAGACGATCCACAGTTTATCGCCGGTCTTTACAGAGAACAAATCAAAAGAAGGGAGGCGAAAGAAATTGCCACAGCCGCACTAGCAGAGGCCATAACTGCCTCAAGCACAACCTCAAGTGCACAAGTCTCACCAATCAGCAAGCCCAGCAAGGCGTAAGAAGCCGTAAGCCCACAGTGCTTCAAGCCCACAGCATTAATTTTCAAACTGTGGTAATCACAATAACCAAACAGCATCCATTCAAATTTTTACTTAGTAGAAAAGGACAAAAGTAACAAAAAGAAACAAAATAAACAAAAGGGACAGGTGGCCTATTAATGAACATAATCAGAATCAGCAGGAAACGTGATCAGCATAAGAAGAGAGTTGCGGCTTACTGCCGCGTCTCTACGCTCCTTGAGGAGCAGGAAGACAGCATAGAAACACAGTCGAACTATTACCAGAGCTATATAGCCTCGCATGATGATTGGGATTTTGCCGGCATCTACAGCGATGAGAAATCCGGTCTCGATGCCGAGAAACGCAAAGGATTTCAGCAAATGATCAAGGACGCGTTAGAAGGCAGGGTAGACTATATCCTGGTTAAGAGCGTCTCCCGTTTCTCCAGAAACGTCGTTGACTGCCAGAAGTATCTTAACCTTTTACACGGCAACGGGGTTGATGTCTATTTCGAGAAAGAGAATATCAACACAGCCGATCCGAGCAGTTCGATGTTACTGTCTATCATGTCGGTCTTTGCCCAGAACGAGAGCAAAAGCATCTCTGAGAATGTCAAGTGGAGCATTAGGGAGAGAGTGAAGAAGGGAGAGTACAATCTAGGGAATAATTGTAATAACAGAATGCTGGGATATGACTCTATCGGCGGCAAGCTGATACCCAACCAAGACGCGACAGTTGTGCGAGCAATATTCAGCCTCTTCTTGGAAGGGCGCACTGTGGCTGATATACAGAAGCTCTTGGCCTCACGAGGTGTTGTCGGTAAGAACGGGAAAACGCTTACAGCCAGCGGCATAACGTATATCCTGACTAATGAAACGTATGTCGGGGATAAATTGCTTCAGAAGCGTGCGCCAAAGAATATGTTGACAAAACAGCCTGAGAAGGGAATGGCAAAAAATGGGGCAACGAATGGGACGGAAAAAGGGTCTGTTATGGGGATTGAAACAGCAAAGGAAGCAGAGAAAGAAAAAACGAAAGAAAGAATGAAAAAAGGAGCATATGACAGCAACTATTTGGTTGATGATCATGTGGGAATCATCAGTCGTGCCGTGTGGGAGGCAACACAGAGAAAGTTGCAAATGAGGAAGGCAGAGATTGAAGAAATACAGAAAACGGCTCTATCTTCTCTATCTTCTGCTGTGGCAACTACGGCAACTACGGCTTCATCACTTGAAACTGTTGATACTGTAGCTGGAACGGGAAAGACTGTCACCGGTACTGCTGGCAGGACTGGCTCGTCCCCAATGGCCAGTTACGGAAGCAAAACTCTGCTGTTTGGCAAAATAATCTGTGGTGATTGCGGCTCGCTGATGGTAAGGAAGACGTACAAAGATGCCAAGAAAGGTAATAATTACAAAGTCTGGAGTTGCAGGACTCCTAAGAAGGGCAAGTTGCCCAAGCAACCAACGCAAGATATACACAGCGGTCAAGATATATACAGCGTTATTAATGTTAATGATTGTGGCAGTTCTGTCGGCTGTGCTGGCCATAATTGTGTTGGCAATAATGCTGACGAAACCGGCTTTTACTGTTCAACAAAGAGCGTTAGAGAAAGCGATATCATAGCTGAGATTTTAAGACAGGCAGATCAAGAGCCGGAAGCTCAAGGATCGCTGTCGGCTTCAAAGACGGCTGAAGAAACGGGACAAGAGGCGCAAATAACGGCAAAATCGGACGAAACAGGCAAGCTACCGAGGGCGGTTGAACAGCTCTTGCCAAGAATTAAGAGGATAATCATAGGGGGACAGGTAGGCAGCATAAATATTGAATGGAATTAAAAATTTAGACCGTCGATTTTCTCATCATGGCAGGCTAACATGGCCGTCTAATGTCGCACTGGTTCTTATCATTGCCAGTTGATGTGTTTTAGACCGATGTATGTCTCATGGTCGTTTGGAGGCGCGGCACGAGGCAACGTTATAACTTCATTACAAATGTGAAGTTGAAGATTTCTACTTTGTAACAGATAGCGACCATACAGCTAGACGGCTAGACGACCATCGGCACTGACATAGATGGCAGACATGGACAATAGACACATACAGCAGACGGCAGACACAGAAGAACAGCCTCAAACCCATTATGCTTATATCCTTGCCAAGTACCGACGCTCCAAAGTTTCCAAAGTTCCGGCCTTTTTCGGCTCTCTACCATTTACACACGGTAGGGGATTTTTTATTTTTTTTTATTCTTTTCTATCCCTGCTCAGCTGAGGCTCAGCCGAGTCTGGTTTATCTGAGCTTGCAACTCAAAAAGGCCTTGACGCCGCATTTTAAGACGATAGAATTGGAACACACAGTAAGGATATTAAAAAATAAATACTAAAAGATACTGTGTATGTGTTAGTAATTTTATACATTAGCTGATAGTGAGGCGTTAGAAGAACTTAAATGATTCTTTTAATTGTCGTTGTCTCTTTGAAACCTGGAAAATAGTTATTAAAGCAAACAAAAATTCATTGTCAGTTTATCAACCAAATTCGAATCCGTCAAGATCGGTAACAGGGTCAGCAAGATCGAGTGGGATAGTCTGAAAAAGGGGAGGGGGTGAGGATAAAAAAGACTGTAATAAGCAATAAAGCGCAACGAGGGAATTTTGATGATTTTTAACTCTATAAGGTTAAGAGTTTTAATTAAGAAATCTTTATACGTAAGGAGCGTGTAGTAATTATCATGCAATCATTAAAGTCACAGCCCATTTGGGTTCTTTGGAAGTTATCGGAAGGCAGAAAGCGTCCGTTCTCAGCTCTCACCGGCCATGAAACAGGTGCAAGTCAGGATCATAGTCATGAATGGACGGATTATTATAATGTTGCTTCAGCACTGGCGAAAGCGGTGTTGAAGATAGAGGCAGCCAAGACGGCTAAGACAGCTAAGAGCGATAATAACGCCAGATCGGCAAGTACAGCAAGTACAGCAAGTACAGAGGCCGCAGAAACAGCCGCAAATACAGAAGCCGTAAACGCTGATACAACAGCCAAGACTGTGCGCGGCATCGGCTTCGTTATCCCTGAAGGATATTTCTTTCTTGATGTTGACCATCAGACCAGTGACTCTTTATTAGTTCAGGAGTTACTGTCCCTATTACCTACTTACGCCGAAGTCTCACCAAGCCACAACGGCATTCATTTCTATGGTAAGTGCAACTTGAGCCGCCTGCCGATCATGGCCGATAAGAAGGGTACACGTAAGCTGAGTAAGGAGTATTATGTCGAGAATCCGAATAATGGATTAGAACTCTACATCGGTGGTTTGACTAACAGATTCTCGACATTCACGGGAGAGCAAATTTCAAGTAGCGAAGACGTTGTTGACTGCACCGATGCCCTGTTACAGCTTTTAGAGGCCAAGATGCGTAAATGCCCACAGGATATGGGCAATATGGATTTCGATGAGGAACACTTTATCCGTCTTACTGAAGATGATATTCCTCAGATTCTATATGACTTACGTTCCCAGAAGAACGGGGAGAAGTTCAAGCTCTTATTTGATAGGGGGGGGGGGGGGGAGATTCCCGCTAGGAAAACTCCTTCAGAGGCTGATGTAAGCCTCTGTGCTTTAATCGCTTTCCGCACCGGTCCTAACGCGGAGCTGATTGACTTGATCTTCCACGAGTCCTCATTATACCGTGATAAGTGGGATAGACATGACTACTCCGTTCAAACTATAGAAGCTAGCATTACGGCTTGTCATGGCCATTTTCATCATAGTGTAATAAGAGATGCCCAGCGTCCGTCCTTCGTTGTCGAGAAGAAGGGTAAGCTCTCTGTCTCTGCGCCCTTGCTGTATTTATACACACGTGAACACCTGCCTCACATCATCGTCCGTGACTCTGCTAGGAGCGATTGCAGTTTCTACGTTTATCGTGATGGCGTGTATATCTGTTACGCTAAAGAAGTTTTTGCCGGAGCTGTAAAAGGCTTTATCGAAGCCTATAATCCGCTATTACTTGATGTTTCGGCCATAGATAAGGCTGTGGCCTTGACAAGCAAGTCGGAGAAGTATGTCAGTCACAGCGAGCTGAATGCCGATGTGCGTTATGTCAATGTGAAGAACGGCTTGTTAGATGTGAGGACACTTGAGCTGTTACCCCATACTCCGAAGGTTTTAAGCACGATACAGTTGCCGATTGTTTATGATCCCAGCAAAACGGAGACTCCCGTGTTTGATCAGTATCTTGATATACTGACTAGGGATAAGGACGGCAGCAACGAGGAGAAGAAGCGTTTTCTCCTTGAATTCATGGGTGCATGTTTCTCAAACGTCCCCGGTCAGAAGTTCAAGCAGTCGCTCTTCATGTTTGGCCCGGGCAATACCGGCAAATCGAAGCTGAAGAGTCTGACGGAGAAGATTTTAGGCAAGGGTAACTATATGGGGACGGATTTAAGGCAGATGGAAGCCCGTTTCGGTTCTGGTGCTATCTTCGGTAAGAGGCTGGCAGGATCGGCGGATGTGAGCTTTATGACAATAGCGGAGCTAAACATCTTCAAACAGGCAACGGGCGGCGACTCTATCCAGGGCGAATTCAAGGGTAAGGATAAATTTGAATTCACATACGACGGTCTATTCTGGTTCTGCATGAACCGCCTCCCCAAATTTGGTGGAGACGATGGTCAGTGGGTTTATGACAGGATTATCCCCTTCGAGAGCAAAAACGTCATTCCCAAGAAGAAGCAGGACACGGATTTATTAGATAAGATGTATATGGAACGAGACGGCATCTTCAATAAGGCCATGAAAGCATTTCAGGGAGTCATTGAGAACGACTACAAATTTCATGAGCCAGCGGAGTCCACAGTGATGAGGAACAGCTATAGGGTTGATAACAACTCTGCGCTTGAATTCTTTGTTACAATGATGGAGGCGAGGACTTCAACCACCACGCACGCCACACACGCCACACACTCTACTGGCAGTCATACACACGGTTATAGCTCTAAAAGTAACAGCCACAGTAACGGTGGTCGGGAGAACGGCAGCCGAGACGAACTTGTAACCGTTGACAAGATTTACGGGGCTTATCGTCAGTGGTATACCGATCAAAACTACAATGTCCGTTTCAAGAAGTCAAGGAAAGATTTCTTCAGCGATATTGCAGACTATATCGGCATGAGTTATGAAGATATGAAGCTGAAGGGCAGAAACGGTATGTACTTGAAAGATTACAGGCTGACAAAAGAGGCGGCAGAAAGGTATGAACCGCTAATCTCTAGCTATTATGGTGATTAGCTACCTCACCTAACTATTTTTCTTCGTTTTCGAGCTATTGTAATAAGCTGTTTTTATAAGCTGTTTTAATGCTCGACATTAGTTAAGACGGATATTAGTTAAGACGAATTTTGCGGTATTCACGCTGTGTTAGCATGTAAACGGTAGTAAATGCCAGTTGTAGGTGCTAGTAGTGAATGCTGCGGCTCTTGCTTTGTTGTTTATACCCACAGTTTTTTTGTGTCTGCTACGCCGCTGTTTTCCGCTCTTCCAGCCCGTCCGGGACGTGCAAGGGCGGCTCTTATTCTCCGGCCATAATTCAGCTTCTAAACTAAATTACTAAATTGCTTATGTTCTAAGCCATAACTTATTACGCTTAACGGCTTGAACCGTTGGCAAAGTAAATTCCTTCCGAAGTTGCAAAGTTCGGCGGCTCAGGGGTCGAGCCCGAATAAAAGCACGCACGTTTTTTTCAGCGTTCAAGCATAATCCGGCATTTTAATGGCATATACAGAATAATCTGCACAACCGCGTTGCAAAAACGATTTTGCCTAGTTTCCATTTACTGATAAGATGGTATTTCCTCTATAAAGCCTTATCATTACCGTATTTAATGCTGATGAACGGCCTCTTTTCTTGTTGCAATTTCGGCTGTTGCTGAGAAGACTGTGTGCAGTTTTTAGCTCCAACTTTGCACAACTAGAATCCGCTATTCATCTATTTTTTACTCTAATTTTTTCTTTTGTGCAATCTTTTTGCTTAAAATTTAAGATTTGGAAAAAATAAAAAATATGTTTACTACGAAGCTAACGACAGTCTTTCAATAATCGCTTTCTTGCCACGAAAAACCATTCCGTAGCGAATTATTGTTTCATACCCCTCATACCTCAGCTTGCTCTCATACTTCATTTTCACGATTTGCCCTACGGCCTCTTGCAGCCATTTATCCATTTCATTTTCATTCTCTGTGTGTTTCAACTCAAGAATTAACGCTCTGCTTCTTGCTGGATCCTTAATCATCAAATCGCTTCGTCCATAGCCGCTCTCCCTTTCAGATTCGACACGGTAGCCAAGTCCGGTGAATAATCCGTCAAGGATTAAGTGATAACTGTATTCTTGATATGCATGATAGAAGGATAGCGTGGATTCTAATATTAAATTCAATGTCTCCTCGGCAGTTTCAATCTTCCCTGCCCACAGAGCATTTGACAGATTCCTCACGAAAACATTATCAACTTTATCGCTGAAGAAGTCCCATACTTCCTGACGGAAGACATCAGTAATGCTTTTATTGGGGATTCGAAGAGGCATTAAAGGCATTCGTCCTTTCACAGCCTTTGTTAAGTAGCCTGTCTCTAATAGAGCCGACCATATGTTATCGCCGTTTGAATGAATGTTGTGATATGTGAGTGTCTCATTAATCTTGCAGTCAATGGTCTTTCCGGCTAGGAGTTGCTCGAAGGATTCTGTGATTGAGCCTCCAATTCTTGTTTTTCCTGTTCCCTCAGTCTCGCCGGCGTTTTCAGCCTTCGCGCATTTAGTAGTTCTGCCAGTAGCCGCTGATGATACTGATGACGTTGACGATGCTGAAGTCGCCTTTCCGAGAAAACCATGAATCAGCTCTAACGATGTCTCTGACGTATTAACCCAATAACTCTCTGGACCCATCTCAACGCTGTAAGAACCGTCCAATACGGAACTTACATAGCGGAGTACGTCCCATGGGCAGTACATTTTCTCCCGTCCGAAAATATAGCCGTCGTACCATTCAGACACAGTGTCATACCGATCTTCAAGACTGACATCGGCGAGAAGCTTTTTCACATCGTCATCTGTGAACCCGATATAAGAAGCATAGTTCGGATTTAGAACAGTATAGGGGATTATGTTATTCACGCCGGTGTAGGTGCTGTTTTTAACTGTGTAGAAGCATCCAGAGAGGATAACTGATTTGACATTTTCATTTGTCTTGCAGACATAACTGAGCATATGTTCAATCATGTCTCTGGTTTGATCGTAAGCTGGAGTGTTTAGAGCTTTTGCCATTGGAACGTCATACTCGTCAATGATGATAAAGACGGGCTTGTTGTAATAAATGCGGAGCATTTGAGATAACAAATCGAGAGCTTGAACCGTATTTTCTGTTTCCGCCTCTTGCTGTAATAGTTTTTCAAAGAAAGTCCTGCTAACATTACTTACATTGTTGCTATCACGTAAATAGATGTGTTGTTCGCATAGTTTTGATGTTATAATTTGAAAGTTCCTAAATATCGCATTAAAATCTGTCCCGAAAACTTCTTTCAGAGATAAGAACAGGACAGGATACTGATTCATATACTTCTCAACCGTCTCAGAGTGAGACATAATTTTCAACCCTTCAAAAATCCCTTTACTATCCTGTCGAATATCCAGAAAGTCTCTAAACATTGTCATAGTTAATGTCTTCCCGAACCTTCGAGGCCGTGCGAATAAAACGGCTTTCTCAAATTTCTTATTGAGATATTCATAAATCATTTCCGTTTTGTCCACATAGTAAGAGTTCTCTTCCCGCAATTCTCGAAACGTGTCAATTGATGTTTGTATTTGTATTATGTTCATTTTCAACGCGCTCCCTTCGTGTCCTCCTTGCACACCAACACCTATAGTGAATTATATACCCATAGTGAATTATAACAGGCAGAATCGTATCAGGAGAGTATCGAATTAATATTAGGAAGTGTTTGAGCGGTTATTTCGGCGCGGTACGTCGCAAGCGTATTAGGCTTTCAAAGCCTCGTTAGGGAATGAGCATGAATGCTCTTCTTGGTTAGCCACACACAGTGAGGGGTCTTCGGCCATAACCTCTCAAAGCAGTACAGGTCAAACTGTGTACATGAATGAAACGCTATTGAGAGAACGAAGCGTGACGGGAAATAAACTGGCGAGCTTCCAAAGCATCGCCCCATTGCCTCCATTGCCTCCGTCCCTTAAATCGCCCGAACATTCGGGATTGTCGGGATATTCGTCTGCGCCCACGCCCCGCCCCACCGCTTGATGATTTTCACAGACTCGTGCGGATTTGCGCGGATCGTTGAGAAAGATGCGATATTGCTTTCACTGTGTGCAGGAGGGAGGAACTTAAAATCCAGCTTTATAGTCCGATTTATAGCCACAAGCCTCTGCACGCCTCCGCAAGCCGCAAGAATGTACCAAGAAAAGAATTTAATTCCGAAAAGGGCTAATTACACCAAGCCTTTATTCTGACCGGCCCTATTTCGCTTTTATGACAGTCGAGTTAAAGTCCTCTCCGTAGCCTTATTCTTGTCCTTCCTATACCTATACCGGCCATGTATCGGCCATTAAAAAGAAATATAGAAACATGATATATTGTTAGGACACTGTGATAGTTCGCAATTATTTTCTATTTTGCCGCATTTTGGTGCAGTTTGAAATCGAGGCGAAATAGAAATTTCTTCCAGCCGCACATCATGAAGGCGTAAATGCCGCTCCCTTCATGTTCCTTCGTGTCACTTCTTAATTTTGGCGCACGAATAGAAGAAGGTCAATAGGCCGTTACACCTGTATCTTCTATTATCCCTCTGCAACTTTCCAGTCTTTCAGCGTTCTCTTCTTAGAATCGAATACAACGCCGATTTTATACAGCTTCCTTTCATATTCTGCCGCAAACGGCAGCGCATACCCCTTCTCATCAATCTGCTTTAATGCTTCTTCAGCCCTCCCATTTATTTTGAACTCAAAGAGATATATGAACTTTTTGGTTGTAAGAATACAATCAGCCCTTCCGTTAGCCGAATGTATTTCACACTCTATAAGTTCTCCCAATAATGTGAATATCAGAAAGAACATCGACTGGAAGTAATGCTCAACAGGATCTTTCTTCTTAGTTGTCGAATATGGCATACTTGAGAAAAGAGCTGTCAAAACATCTTTGATGCCATCAAGATTGCCGGTCTCGGCATGTCTTTTAAGCGCGAACACATTCTTCCCTGAACTTGAGCCGTATTTTGGCGAGTATCCCTTTATGAGACTTTTGAGAAAGCCGTATTTAACTTCGTTATTCGGAAATGACAGTGTGTACTCTCCTGACGAAGAATCAAAACCTACAATAGTTAAGTAACCGGTCTGATAAAGAAGCGGAACAAGATCAGGATTATCTGCTCTATAGTCTGAGAGGGTTTGCTCATCAGCATAGAGAGAACTATCTGTCAGTTTCTTAACATCAAAATCTGTATTAGTTATTCTATTCACAAGGAACGTAGGTGTGCCTGTTGAAAACCAGTATGAGCCAAACGCCTTATCTGCAAAAGCATTTAGAAGGCTAAATGGATTATAAACACCTACACCATTCTGGTAAAAATGATAGCCGTCATATTTTTGTTTTAACTGAGTGAAGCATTCTTCTGTTGATAGACATTGTTCCTCGGCCACAGCCAGAATTTCTGGTAGGAAATATTCACGCATCTCCTGTTCTGTAATCCCGCAAATACCCGCATATTCCTTACTGAAGGATATATCGCGCAGTTGATTCAAATCGCTGAAGATGCTGACCTTCTCGAACTTCGTAACACCTGTGATGAACACAAACTTTATGTACTTATCGAGTTTTTTCAACGAGCTAAAAAATCCCTTGAATATGTATCGATTGCGTTCTTCAAATTCTGGTTTATCCATAACTTCGAGTAAAGGTTTATCGTATTCGTCAACGAGAATAACCGCACGCTTCCCTGTTTGTCTGTAGGCTTCTAAGACAACATAACGAAATCTTAAACCTAATTCGCTTATTCCCTCTTTATCTTCAATCTGAGTTATAGCTTTTTGTACATTATATTGCTTTTCCCATGCAGTTAAATGTTCATTTAAAGAACTTTCCAAAGCTGTTGAAGCTTCATGATAAGTTTCGCCGTTAAAATCAAAATAGAAGACTGGATGTGGAGGCCAAGCCTGTACATCCGTTAAATGAGCCTCAATCTTCAGCCCCTTAAACAGCTCTTTTCTCCCTTCCCAGTAAGCCGCCATAGTAGAAGTGAGCAGACTCTTACCGAATCGCCTTGGGCGGCTGAGAAAATAATATTTTCCTGTGTTAATTAAATTATAAATATATTCAGTTTTATCCACATAAAGATAGTTATCCTTTTTCAAACTAGGAAAATCTTGTATTCCTATTGGCAGTTTACGTGATACTGGTGGTACTGGCGACTGCTCTGGCGGCTGTTTTAATTTTGCGGACGTTACTGGCATTGCTGATCCTCTCCCTTCAATTTTCAATATCTATGTTTAGTTGCCTTAGTTCCAATTTTAGTTTCGGCTTCGATTATTATTAGCGATTGTTCCTACACACAATTCAAATCAAAATATCTATAACAGAAAATTATAACATGATAATGCGAGAACGTATCAGGAGAGTATCAGTACTAAAAAGACGATAAGGCAGTATTTGCCTGAAAAAGGATTAAGAGAGTTGTAAGAGATGATAAAGCTTTTGGCTTTGCGCTAATATTGGGGAATGGGGGAAGGGACATTATTTGGTGAGTGTATATATTTTGTGTGTGGGTGGTGAGGGTGAGGGGGCACTCGCCGAACTTATTATCTTTCATTAGCCCCGTGTCTAAATAACGTCTAGGTTTAACCACACGGGCTTCGCCCAGCACCAAAGGAGTTAAAGTTCTAAAATTTAGTGTGTTTAATGAATAGGTATCGATTTACCGACATCGCTTGAAAGGAAATACGGAGCGAGATACCGCGGAACATGGCCGACTATGAAATTGTCTAAACATTCGGAATTGTCGGGATATTACGTCCGCCGCCCGCTTGACGGTTTATAAATTACAACTTTGTGCAGAATTACCCCCCCCCCCACAAAACCAGCTTATCATGAGGTGTTATAGCCACATATAGTCTCTACAAGCCGCAAGAGTGTACTCAGGGCGTGTTTTATTGAAGAGGGCTAATCTACCTAAGGGTTAAAACTGACCAGCCAAATTTCGCTTCTATGACGGTCTCCTACCCTGTCTCTTTCTGGGGACTTCTCACTGATGGTGCGGCAGCTTCGGTCGCTTCGTCTAGCGATTACTTTATTTCCCCTCACTGTGTACAACTTTGTGCAGGATAAACAGCCGCTTAATCAGGCCAAGTTATAAACCCCTGTGTGTAACTCACAGAGTCTGCGTCCGACCAGACTGAACATTCCTTTACAGCAAAAACAGTCGCTCCAGAGACAGCCGCTAATTATTTAACCTTTACAGAAATAAAATCGCAATGAGAGGCTTCTAGGCGCACCACAAGAGTAGGTATAGGTAACTATATGTAGCCGCAGTTTCCACAGTTTATTGATGTTATTGATGTCAGACCAACCTTTAGCTATCTTCCCGCTGGGTAAATAGTTCGGTTTTATCATCTCTGTGTTTCTGGCTTTTGGGAAGCAGACAGATCATAAAGCTATTTTTTTTACCAAAGTTATTGAAAATTCAGAGCCTCCACCAATGCTCCTAAAAAATCCGTTATCAACTCAGCAGTCTTTTTACCAGCAGTCTTTTTACGCAGTTGGGGATTATCAGTGGTAAACCAATCAATGAGAGCAAAGCCATTTTCGATGCCGCCTTTAATGCCACCTCTGATTTACACAGGTAAGGGCAGCTCCTTCAGTTTCTCCTGCGCAGCAGGCTTCAGAACCCTCAGTGGGAAGCCTACCGAGAGGACATGGGAGCCATGTCTCTCCTTGAGAAGCCTCATTAGAGCCTTGAAGTCGGGATGGTTCAAAAAGTTGCGTGGGTTTTGCCTAATCGCTCTTGTTGCTTTGATGATAGCCGCGTCAAGATTGTCAACCTCATCGGGGAGCGGGGAGCATCTCATCGGGCACCATCGCCTTCTCGAAGAAAGAAGTAACCATGCGAATTTTCTGCATCGTGGTAGGCGTTTTTATTTCCTTCGGCATGGTGGATGGGACATAAACTTTTCCATCGGAGTCCTGCTTCTTCCACAGGAGATAATCGGTGATGGAAGGTTTCTGATTGTGGAAATACTCTCGGGCGGCTTGGGCCTTTTGGGAAGGGGATTTATGGTCGAAAATATTGTCAATGGCTTCCTGGGTGGAACGTTCTTCGTTTTCCCAGAGGGTACCACGTTCACGCATGACGGAGTTCTTGTAACGAGCCAAGAACTTCGCTTTGTCTTTTTCGGTTAGTTTGGAAATGTGCTTGTACATTTTGCTCCGCTTCCTTCTTTTATGATGTGATTATTTCCTATGGCTCACTTATGTTTTTAACTTCAGTAAGAGCCATAGGATTTTCCGTTCTTCCAATGTTGCAATGTCGAGGATAGTCTATATTGCAATAGGCTACACTTCGTTCTTGATGATTTTTATCCCATACCACATAATGAGCAGCATCAACTTTTCTGCTGTCATTGCTATGCAACTTGATGTGAACGAATTAATAAGCGTATTTTGAAGACGTAATGTGTCGTAGTGGTGATAAGCTGTTATTTTTCGCCATGCTGGCCGGGATTCTGATCCATCTTAATGCTTGGATTAAGATAGGCAGATAAATACAGATAACCACTGTCTTTAGTGTGATCATGATATCACCAAGCGTTAGCATGGCCTCTTTAGGTCGAGTTACCACGCTCATTTTACATTTATATTGAAGTGTAACAAGAATTTATCGAAAATTACGGAAGTTTACCATGTTACACAATTTATGCAGTGAGTTTCCGAGAATACTCGTGAACATTTCCGTCTTTTCAGATTTAATTGCCGGAGCAATATAAAGTGAATTACGAGTTAGCCCCATTAAATATTATTTGGTGTATATTGTGAAAACAATTAAATATTGTCACGCCAATTAAATTATGGAAAAATGTTAGTGTATAAAATTCAGGCCGAAAAGACCATCTGCACGCACTTTTAGGGCCAGTAAAACGGAAAAATAAGGCCAGCGTAACGGATCAAACTGTCACGCTTTTTTCTTATACTTGCTCTTCTTTCGGTACTGTCAACTCCTGAAGTCTTTTTCCTCGCCCATTAAGAAACATTACCACAGGATATCTGTCCTCATCTAATTAATTTTTCAACAGATGTTTGTGCCATTTGGTTGCTCCTCACTTCTGTGCTTCCACGCTTTTCATCTAAGAGTGCGTTTTTTTCGTCGATTTTCGTCATTACCGCTTCCCACCTTTCGCCGTAATTCCTGTATTTAGTAATACATAATATCAGTCATTTCAATGCTCCATAAACATTTTTCCAATTATCTAGATTATCCTTGCAATTCGGAACGGAAGTTAATCCTGAGTAAAGCGATAGCGACAACGATCGCCAACAATATTGTGGGACTCTTCCAATCCCCGTTTCTGTTCGCCAATTCGAAGATGCTTTTCCAGTATTCCCATGTTGCGTTGCTTTGTATTTGTGTCATAAAGTACCTCCAGAAATTAAAAATTTTGACCTAATCTCCGCTTCTATTGGTCAAAATTATATGGAAGTACTTCCTAGATGCGTAGCTTTGACGCTTACCTCTATTATTTATGTTACAATACTCTATAACTTCAATTATGAGTTCTGGATATTTATCTTCACCATCATCGAAATACTCAGACATAGAATAACTTCGCTAATCTCTTCTAAACAAATCCCTTGTGTAAACCTTATCTTCAACGTCATCAAGCATAGAGTCATACCTGTTAGCGATGATAGCGTCAGAGCCTCGCTTGAACTTCTCAATGTCATTCACTACCAGACTTCCGAAGAAAGTGCTTCCATCTTCCAATGTTGGTTCGTAGACAATAACAATAGCTCCTTTAGCCTTGATCCTCTTCATTATTCCTTGAACGCTGCTCTGCCGGAAATTATCGCTGTTAGTCTTCATCGTCAGGCGGTAGATACCTATTATTATCGGTCTTTCTTTCTCGGTATTCCACATTGAATTTGACGTATAATATCCGGCCTTTTCAAGCACTCTGTCAGCGATGAAGTCTTTTCTCGTCCGGTTTGATTCTACAATTGCCCGGATCAGTTCCTCGGGGACATCCTGATAATTGGCCAGGAGTTGTTTCGTATCTTTGGGTAGGCAGTAGCCCCCATAACCAAATGATGGGTTGTTATAATGACTGCCAATACGGGGATCGAGGCAAACGCCGTCGATTATAGATTTTGTGTTCAAGCCCTTCAGCTCTGCATACGTGTCCAATTCGTTGAAATAGGAGACTCGTAGGGCGAGATAGGTATTGGCGAAGAGCTTAACGGCTTCGGCTTCTGTTGTTCCCATTTGAAGGACGGTGATATCATTCTTACTTTTCTCTGCTGCTTCGACGAGGAGATTTGCAAAGGTTTCTGCATCGGGTTTACGAGATTCTGTTGCACCAGCAATAATACGGCTCGGATAGAGGTTATCATAGAGTGCTTTCGATTCCCTCAGAAATTCAGGGAAAAACAGAATGCGATCTGTGTTAAATTGCTTCTGCATCTTCTCTGTAAATCCGACTGGAATGGTACTCTTGATGATAATCACAGCTCGTTCTGAGACTCTGAGTACTTGGTTTATCACCGCCTCAACCGCACTCGTATCAAAGAAATTCTGCTTGGGGTCATAGTTCGTAGGCGCAGCCACAATGACGAAATCCGCATCGGCATAAGCTGAATCTCCGTCTGTGGTTGCTTTGAGGCTGAGTTTTCTCTCATCATGCTCGGCCAAGAATTTCTCAATGTATTCGTCTTTGATAGGACTCTTCCATTTGTTGAGCATATCAACTTTCCCTGGAACAATGTCCACAGCGGTTACATCATTGTGTTGAGAAAGCAATACAGCCAGCGACAATCCAACGTATCCTGTTCCTGCAACTGCTATTAGTTTTTTATTATCCATATTAATTTTTTCCTTCCTGTCATCTTTCTTAGTTTTCTCAGTCATTGTGCTGGGTTATGTAATACTCCGCATACCAATTACAGAACTTTCTCAGCCCATCTCTAATACTTGTGGTCGGCTTGAACCCAAAATCCCTTTCCAGCGGTTCACTGTCTGCATAAGTTACCGGCACATCTCCAGCCTGCATACCGACTAACTCTCGATGCCTCTCGAAATCGTAATTCTTGGGCAGTATTGTAGCTCTCACCAGTTCTTCCTGTAACACAGTGATAAAGTCAAGTAGCTTCTCCGGCTGACCGCCTCCGATATTGTAGAGAGCGTAAGGTGGGATTGGCAAGCCATCTTCTCCAACGGCTTTCTTGGGCGGACGAGCCATGACTCTTATGATCCCTTCCACGATATCATCAATGTAGGTAAAATCACGTTTCATGTCGCCATAATTAAATAGCTGGATTTTCTCACCAGCCACCAGCTTGTTAGTTGCTGAGAAGTAGAACATGTCCGGTCTTCCGGCAGGGCCGTACACAGTGAAGAAACGAAGTCCGGTTGAAGGGATATTGTAGAGCTTCGCATAAGCGTGAGCTAATAACTCGTTGCTTTTCTTCGTTGCGGCATAGAGGGAGACTGGGTTATCTACCTTATCGTCAGTTGAAAATGGAACTTTCTTATTCCTGCCATAAACAGAGGAACTGGACGCATAGACGAGGTGTTGAACGCCAGCGTAACAAGCCGAAGCATCAGAAGTACCAGAAGTTGCTGCTCCGACGAAGTCATAGCTGCGTCGGCAAGCCTCTAAGATATTGTAGAAGCCGATAATGTTAGAATTCATGTACACATCGGGATTTGTTATTGAATATCTGACTCCGGCTTGAGCGGCCATGTTGACCACAATGTCAAAGCGGTACTGCTTGAATAAAGAGCTGATGAGGTCTTTATCGGCAGTATCGCCCTTGATGAAAATGTGTTTAACTGGAGAGGACTTTGCAGCCGCTTCCTTCGCAACTTCAGCTATCCGATTGAGTCGATACAGCTTCAGTTCCGGATCGTAATAATCATTCAGATTGTCCAAGCTCACAATCAATCCTGACTCTAGCGTCTGTAGTAATTTTATGACCAAGTTCGCCCCGATAAAGCCGGGGCTGCCTGTTACGAGAATTGTGTTCATCTAATAAGAGTGCGGTTTTTTCGTCGATTTTCGTCACAACCGCTTCCGTCCTTTCGTAATTTTCGTGTTTCGTAATACATAAACATTGTCATTGCAATTCTCCATAAACATTGTCATTGCAATTCTCCATAAACATTGTCATTGCAATTCTCCATAAACATTTTTCAAATATTCTCCTTACGTTAGAATAAAATTCGCTATAATTATTTTCGTTCGGTGCGTAAGTCAATCCGAGATAAATCGATTGCGACACTGAGTGCCAATAATATTGTGGAACACTTCCAAGCCGAACTTTTTACGAATTTCAGCCTGCAATAGGTTTAACGGCCTCGCTCACGTATTCAGCACATTCCAAAATATGTGTCCGACCTTTAGCGTCCGAATTTTTATAAAGCTTTATCAATCTTATTTCTGCTTCCGATAATGTCTCAAAATTCACTTCATCGTCAATTCCCCTCAACAAGTAGTTCGGCGACACATTCAAGAATTCTGCTATGTCATCAATACGAGACAAGTACGATTTTATATTCCTATATTTCCAAGCATCGAATGTCCCGTGAGCCATATCGAGGTAGTTGAGCAATTCCTTGTCTGTCTTTCCAGCTTCTTTTAATGCCGACATAATCCTAAATAAAACTGGATCGTCAGATAACTGTCGTTTCGCTTCACGCATTTCTGTTCCTTCTTTCGCTTGACATTAGAATAGAGTTCGTTACAATGAATTTCGTCTTCAGGACTGGGAAGCTATACTGAACGATTTTTAAAGACATAGCAGCCCCAATCGTAAGGCACTTTCAGAGCCCTAAATTCTTTCTAATGTCCCTGAAAGGGTGAACATTCTAAATGAGCTTTGGCCTGCGGCATTTGCGGTGACTGTCGTGTTGAGGCATAGGACATCGCCTAGATGAGATTTGTTGACCTTGCCGCTATTTCGTTTCGGATACAACACTAAAATGAGGAAGCAAATGCGAGTCCAAAAACATAGAACGTCAGAATCCAGTCAAAATGCGATAAAACGGTCTTTTCAAGAGACCTCGTGTGAGTGTTGCCAATTTTCGATAATTATCGCTCCGTTTCGGATATAATCATGCTTCTCTTCTTCTCTTGATATTAGAATAAAATTCTCCTATAATTATTTTCGTTTTCAGGGACGAGAGCATTTCAGAACCCAGACGATTAAAATAAGTCAAATCGACATATCAATTTTATTGGGGCGCTTTCGCTCTGAAAACTTTTACGATTTAAACAAAGGAGATGTCTTTGTTGAGACCTAGGCGTAATCTTGAATGATTCAATCTTAGCTACAGTTGACTTAGGAATATTGATTATTTCACTCCAAATTTAGCACTTAGTTCGATATATCCGAACTTTAATTCCGAACTAAGTGTGCGGAAAAATTTAAGAAAATGTTTCGGTTTTCTCTCATAATTTTTGCCTCTCATAGTTCTTTATTTTTTACTTCTCAGCAAACCTTCTCAGAATCTCTAGAATACATTCTTGTCCCTTAAGGTCAACTTTCCGCAACATTTGAATAACCTCCAATTCCGCCGCTGTTATCTCTTCAGACTTAACATCAAGTTCATTACCGTTGAGTAAATAATCTGTCGAGACGTTCAAGAATTCCGCAATCTCTTTAATGTGTGTAAGGTAGGACTTAATGCCATTGAACTTCCAATTGACGAACGTTCCGTTCGCGAGATGTAAGTGTTTTTCTAAGTCTTTATTAGTTCTCTTACGTTGTCTAGGTGCATCCATTATTCTGCCTAGAACTGGATCTTTACTAACTTCACGTGGTATTCGAGTCATATTAGTCCTCCTGAAAAAATTTAATTGACAATACAGATAAAATCTACATTAATCTATTTAATGAAGAATTTAAATTTTTTGAAAAAGGAGTAACAGGAGTAGCAATATGACAGATTTTTGTGAAATTTTGCGCTTAAACAGCTTGGGACTTAGTAACACTGACGTATTTGAAGCCGTTTCATGTAGTCGTAATACCGTCTCAAAGGTCTTAAAAGCGTGTTCAGAAAAAAGCATCACGTGGCCATTGCCGAACGAGATAAACGATTCTGACTTGCAAGCGTTGCTTTTTTCGGCAAAGCCGCCACAACTGAAACGAAAAATGCCGGATTTGGAATACATACACAAAGAGCTTCAACGTATGGGCGTAACCAGAAAGTTACTGTGGGCTGAATACCTTGAAGAATGCAAAATCTTCAACGAACGTCCTCTTATGTTTACCCAGTTTTGTCACTACATTCAACAGGACGAACAAATGCGTCATGCGACAATGCATTTTAATCATAAGCCAGGAGAACGTATGGAAGTTGACTGGGCTGGGGACAAGATTGATATCGTCAACTCAGAAACGGGCAAGACCTCGAAAGCTCACCTTTTCGTTGGAGTCCTGCCTTACAGTCAATATAGCTATGTAGAAGCATTCCCCGACGAGAAAGAACTTTCGTGGATTAACGCTCACGTCCACATGTTTAGTTTCTTCGGAGGAGTTCCACTGAAAATTATTCCCGATAACTGTAAAACCGCCGTAATGCTTGCCTCTAAAGAAAAAATTATCAATAAAAGCTATCGTGAAATGGCAGAATATTACGGAACAGCCATTTTTCCGACACAACCTTATCACCCCAAAGATAAATCATCAGCCGAAGGTTGTGTAGGTAACATCACTACGTACATCATCGCTGCGCTCAGGAATAACACGTTTTCCTATATAGATGACTTAAACGCGGCTATCCGTCAAAAAATGGAACGATACAACAACGAATCGTTTCAAAAAAAAGATGGCGGTCGTGCAAGCCTGTTTAACGAAGAAAAAACGCACTTGCGTCCCCTGCCAAAAACAGGCGCATTCAAGCTGTCGATCTGGAAGGTCGGAAAAGTTCAATACGATTGACGACGTAAGACCTGTTTCGGCAGGCAGTTGTTGTTGATACTAGAATCCCCCAGCTTTAGCTGTGGGGAGTATGTCAAGCCAAATGCATGATGAGCGCACATCAAAAAGCTTTTAGAACATAAAAATTCTTAACGGAACACCAAGTTGTCATGATTTACGGGCTGGTACAATTACGATAGATCAGAGCTGGTTTCTATAGAAGTTCACTAGATAATCCCTTTTTCTGCCACTATCCAATAATTTAGTTTTTAGTCCTCTTTCTCTCATCTTCTGAGCATATGTATCAAGTGTTTCTATGACTTTAGCCGGCACCCCCCCCACAATGGTTCCCGAGGGTACATTCTTGGTCACAAGTGCCCCTGTACCTATGACTGAGCTCTCTCCAATCTTTACTCCTGGCATGATAATGGCATCAAATCCTATAAATACATTATTGTCTATAATAATCGGTTCTATTCGTTCCAATTCCGTAAATTCCTCTCCAAACAATCCATATTCTGTGTTCTTAAGTATCCATCTCCCGCCATCATGCGTGATAAGGCGGACACCTGAATTAATCCTGACATGATTGCCAATCTTAATCAAGTAGGGTTCACTCCCATAATAAACATCGCGGCCAATCACGCAATCTTCGCCTATAATCATCCCCTTTCTCCGAAGATAGCTACAATATTGATTTTCATTCATTCTCTGAATCATCAATTGCCTAAATATACCCATTTCCTATTACCACCCTAATCTTCTTTATTTTTGCTTCTCATCTAAGAGTGCGGTTTTTTCGCTGATTTTCGTCATTACCGCTTCCGTCCCTTCGTAATTTCGGTATTTCGCTATACATATTTTCTACGATTCCTCACTTTTTCGCTAATAATTTTACTTTCGCCGAAATTATTTTCCGACCTTCGTCTGTTAATTTTCTATAATTATCTACTAATTTAATTTCTTGCTTGTTGGAACGCTTTTCGACATTTTATCGCCTGATTCATTGGTTTGTGGATCGACACCAGCAAAAGCTGTAAGTGAAGTACGTTTCTCAAAACGCGTCACATCTCCTCTTAAAAGTACGTTTTTCAACATAATTCAACTTTAACGTCTACGTAATTTTCGGTAATTTTCATTTTTCTGCCTCAAGTTTAGTTAAAATTTTCAATTCGTTCAACATATTCAAAATCATTTCCTGTCTATCTCTATTCAACATGCGATAAGTCTCAATAATTTCCCTCTCTATTGCCACGAACGAATCGGCATTATGACCTCTAACCAGAAAATCTATACTAACTCCGAGATAGTCCGCCATTTTATTAATGTGCTTCATAAACGAACTTGAATTATCAAATTTCCAGTGATCAAAAGCATTCTTCGCTAAACATAAATAATTTACTAAATCTTTTTCAGCTCTACCGTTTCGTTTTAATAATTCCATGATTCGTTGCAGTACGGTATCGCTTGATATAACTCGTTTTGTCTGCCTCATAAAATTCCTCCGAAATTTTTATATTTAAGGGATTATAAACCCCTTAAATGGGGTTTATAATTACATCGTTCTTTTCGGAGCATTTAGAGCATCGAAGGTACTATTTAGGTCGTTAGAATCCGATACGTTCAGTAGTGTCTGTGAACACTCTTTGCGGAGCATGGGTGTAGCGGTATATCGGTGTTGGTCATGTAGCTTGTTTAAGTACATTAGAGGAGATTGTGTCATTCCATACCGCAATATGGAATAGAACGTTGCCACAAGAGCAAAAAATAAGTTAGTACCGACGGCTAAATGAGTATTCCGAAATACACACACGGACGTTTAATTGACGCTTAGGTTAGCGTTGCATTATGAAGGAGGCAAATCATCATGAAATCAAAATTACCGACTGCGTACAATGGATCAGACGAACAACCCAAACTGGTAACGGTTATCGAGGAAGCCGTAGATATCAACGACGTTAAGGAATACGGCATCGGCATAGATGTACATAAGCTCTTCATTATGGTCTGTGTCAGAACAAAATTAGATGGAGTATACGTCGCCACGACTGCAAAATTTCCGACTGATTGGAAATCGCTTTTACGAGCTAAAGAGTGGTGCTATGGAATACTTCAAACAAAATCTGATGTCAAAATCGACATTGAGCAACCATTACATTACGTCATCGACTCAACCGCAACGTATCATTATCCACTGCGAATCGCATGGGGTGGAATACCTTCCGTCATCAACCCAACTATTGCAGGCGAAAACAAACGAAAAACTGATAAACTTGACGCAAAACGTCTCGCACTTCACGATCAAACTGCAGTCTGGCGAGAATCTTATGTCGTACCGCCAGAAGTTGAAGCATTGCGTCTTATGATTGCCGAACGTGAACGTTACATTAGCGAAGCGAGAGCTTCAAGTAATCGTATCAATAATACTTTAACGAGATTCGGCTACAATATCGACAGATATGGCAGTGTAACGCAAAATAAAGAAATTCGTTCTGTTGTCGAAAATCAAATTTCAGCCTCTCCGGATGATATTGAATGGATATGTCCGATAAAACTCCTGATGGATGTTCGCTTGGTCATGCGGAAGAATACGACAAGTACGATTATCTCAAAGCTAAAGCTGAAAACTGGAAGTCTAAAATCCTCGATAAAGCTTCATCGATGCAATGGGCCATTGGCGGTAATGGCAAAATTTCAGGTGAAGAAATGATTCCGCGACTAATGACCGCACCACAAATTGGTTAAATCCTTGCTGTTATGTGGCTTACACACATTGTCGATCTGAATCGCTTTCATTCAGCCAAGACTTTATCCGCATACTGTGTACTTGATCCAACGTTTCAAATGAGTGCCGATAAAAAAGTCGGTGCAAAGAGACGTGGCGGATGTAAAAGCCTTCACTCCATGCTATGTAACTGCGGTTCGCGTCTACTCAAAGCTCACAACGAACCCTTCGGTCAGAGGGGTCAACGCATTTATGTTGATACAGGCAAATGGAAAAAAGCTTCGTGTGCGATAGCAAGAAAGCTTTCCGTTGCATTGTATTACATAATGATAACAAATTGCGATTTCACTTACGAAAACTACAAAATCGCTTCGAAAGCCGAAGCATTCAGCATGCCGGTCGAAGAGTTACCGTTAATCAATAGCGGTTTCCGTCGTTACGTTCATATTCTGCAAGAACATGACATTTTGACAACAGCGGAAATGAGCAGAGCCTATCTATCGAATAAGCTCGATTCATTCCGCGGGTTAGGCCGAAAATTCTTCGGACTTGTTCGAGATTTCAACGATAATCAGAATGAATATCGTGAAGCCTACAAAGAAATCAGTAGCCATAAGACCGAGAAATACAAGGAGGAAAATAATGAGTCACAAGAATTATAATTCACAACAAGCAACCTCTCAGACGATGCCGACTGGATTATCGCTTTCAGGTATCGTAATAAGCCGAGTAATGCGTCGTGTTCCGAAAGAGAAACCGACAATCGAAGTCGCAACTTATACCGTGCAAGATATTCATGGGACGAAGTTCTACGTCGATGAGTATCAGCCTAAACGTGATGAATGTCCAGAAATCGGCGATCAGGTCTGCTTTTCCGTTTATATCAAAGTTTACAATCGCAAAAACGGCAGTCCCGCATACACGCTGAACATTCAGAAAGACGATAATGATAATTTCAGGGGCGAACCTTTCTAAAACGCCATTTACATTCTACGTTGTTGGTCATGTGAATAACGTTTACGTGGTCAGCAACGTACTTTTTCTCTGACATAAAAAACGGAATTTATTGCAGTCATAGTTGCTCCGATCTCAGCTATGAGCTGCGGACCAAGCGTACGACAAACGCCATACATATCTATCACAACTGGGTACTCTGGCAGTGTTGACGCTATTTCATCCATTTTTAGACGGAAGGCTTCGACCGTTTGGGAGGTTGCATTTAGCGTATCAATAACTCGCTGTACAAGGATTTGTGTAATTTCATTCATTGGAAGTACAGCTATCAGGTCTAATGATGCGTCGTATACTTCTTTTGCCTTTGTCTGGCTAAAGTTATAGCCATTAGCTTTGCACCAGCCCTTGTAACTTGAAGAAAACTCCTCAAGAGACATGCTGCGAACGATATCTACATGCCAGAAAATGTAGGCAAAGTCCATCCACTTCTGGCTTACACCTTTACGCGCAAGACTATCAAAGAAGTTGTTTACGCCCGGATATGTTTTATCAAGGATTGCAATAAGGTTATTTTTCATGGCAGTTCTTTGTTCAATGTAAAACTCGAACTGGTGCTTCATTGTTTTCAGTTGATTACGAACTTCATCCGTGTTCGTATACTCTTTTAGATTATTCCACTTACCAAGAGTATATCGCGCGATCTTGATGGCATCTTTTTTATCAGTTTTAGCCTCTCGAATTGAATCTCCACCAAAATTCTTGATCAACAATGGATTGACAGCACTGACAAAGATGCCGGCATCATGTAACCATGAAGCCCTAGGTTCGTAGTACCGCCCGGTACATTCCAAACAGACTTTTGCTTCGTCATCGAGTTTGAGAATGTACGCAATCAGAGCATTAACTTCTGATTGCGTATGCTTGAAATTGCGTGGTGCCATGACCACCTTATTTCCTAGTTGGCGGATTGTTACCGTACTCCTACCTTACCTAAACTCATAGTTTTACAATTCGCAGAATCTGTAACGATAAAAATACCGAGAAGCATAGAAATTTACATAGGTTGACAATTCATGGCAAAAAGTTTCCGAGACTACTCGGTACATCAAATATCTTATTGCGGCTGATATTCACACAACTTCCGAAATAGTTGTTGCTTATCTGTCTCTTCTATAAAAGCGGTTTTTCGACACATTTCGATTCGACTTCCGCAAAATCATTTAATAAATTCAAAATTATTTCTTGTCGTCTTCGACTTAACTTGCGATAGATATCTATAATTCCTTTCTCCTCAGCTACGAATCCATCTGTTTCGTGTCCTCGGATCAGATAATCAATACTAACTCCAAGATAGTCTGCGATGCTGTCAATATGCTGCATGAACGACTTCGAGTTTTCGAATTTCCAGCGATTGAATGTCGTGTCTTTCAAGTTCACGCTTCTCAGCAAATCCTTTTCCGTGTGCCCGTTACGCTTCAGCAAGTCCATAATCCTTAACAAAATCGGATCGTCCTTCATAGTTCTTATCGATGTTCGCATGTTCAACTTCTCCTAATTCGTTTTTAAGTATTTACAAATCGCAATCATAATATATAATTCACATCGTTCTCGCTTGAGAACAAATCTAGCCCGTTACCTTCACTAATGCCATTGAGCATTCTATTTCGAGCATGGGTGTGGTGCTTGCGAAATTGATCATGTGGTTTTGTAAGTACCCTAGAAGAGAGTTGTCTTTAACCCACCGCACTTTCTATGCGAAGCAAAAAGTCTGTACTACAAAGCGACGAGAGCGATTTCCGAAAAATCTCGAAGGCGGTTATTGTTTAATATGGACGTTTACTCCGTAACAATTGTCGAAGAAGCCGTAGATGTCAACGACGTTAAAGAATACGGCATAGGAATCGACGTTCACAAACTTTCGCTCTGGGTTTGTGTCCGAACTAGACAGAACGGAGTTTACATGCTTACAACTGCGAAAATTCCAACTGACTGGAATTCGCTTCTACTTGCGAAGGCTTGGTGTTTCGAAGTACTCCGCACAAAGTCAGACGTTGTCATCGACACAAATCAACCTTTACACTACGTTATCGAATCCACAGCGACTTATCATTGTCCAGTTCGTATTGCTTGGGGCGGAAGCCCTTCCGTTATTAATCCAACATTAGCTGGAGCAACAAAAAGAAAGACCGATAAACTTGATGCAAAACGTCTTGCACAGCACGATCAGACTGCCGTCTGGCAAGAATCTTATGTCGTACCGCCAGAAGTCGAAGCCTTACGGCTAATAATAGCTGAACGAGATCGCTATGTCAGCGAAACCAGAGTCGTAAGCACTCGAATTAACAATGCATTGACAAGATTCGGTTACAATCTTGGCAGAGAAGGCAGTGTTACAAGCAATCCTGCGATTCGCGCCATTATCGAAAACCAGATTGCCGATTCGCCTGACGATTTTGAGAATCTGTGTCTGATTAAATTGCCTATGGACGTTCGCCTAATAATTCGTGAGGAATATGCGAAACACGCATACCTTAAAGAACAAGCCGAACGCTGGCAATCAAAGATCATTGCTAAAGCGTATTCAATGCAATGGCCAATCGCTGATGGAAAAACCGTTTCCGGCAAAGAAATAATCGGACACTTGATAAGCGTGCCCCAAATCGGCGAACTTTCAGCAATCATATGGCTTGCCAACGTTGTCGATCCTAATCGCTTCAGAAATGCCCGTGCTCTATCCGGATATTGCGCTCTCAATCCAACACTTCAAGTCAGTGCCGATAAAGTATCGAAAGGCAAAAAACGTGGCGGATGCAAGGTGTTACATCAATTATTGTTTAACAGTGCAACCCGTCTTATAAAGCAACATAACGAAGCATTCGGGCAGTGGGGCTATCGAATGTTAAACAATACAGGCAAATGGAAAAAAGCTTCGAATGCCGTAGCTAGAAAACTCTGCGTAGCGATGTACCGCATGATGATGAACAATACCGATTTCAGTTACGAGAGCTATCAAATAGCCGTAAAAGCGTCTTCGTTTAGCATGCCTGTCGAAAATCTTCCGATGTTGAACAGCGGATTCAGGAGATACATTCGGCTTCTAAACGAAAACGGCATCAAAGACACAGCGCAAATGATCGCAGCGTATCTTTCCTGCAAATTAGGTTCGTGCCGTGGTCTTAGCAAAAAATTCTTCGTACTTCTTCGAGATTTCACTGATAATCAAGTGAAATACAAAGAGGCCTACGAAAAACTTACCGAGGTGAAAAAATGAGCAATCACAATCAAATGCGACAATCAACGCTATCCGGCTTAACGCTCACAGGAGTCATTATCAATTGTCTAAGCGTATGGTTCCAAGAAACAATCCGACCATCGAAGTAATCACGTATACGGTTCAGGATTTTAATGGGACGAAATTCTACGTTGAAGATTATAAGCCTGACGGCTATCACGAAATCGGCGATACTGTAAGTCTGCCTGTGTATATCAAAGTTTACACCCGCAAAAATAGCGAACCGGGCTACACACTCAATGTTCAAAAGGACGAATGTCATAATTTCAGAGGCGAACCGCTCTAATCGGCTTTCGTCGCCGCTTTTATCTCTGATCTAAAAAACGAAATTTATGTAGTCATAGTTGCTCGAAAATTGGATTTCATTAGAGGACTTGGATCTAAGTTCTTTACGCTCTTCAAAGACTTTATGCGTAACCAATCCAAGTACAAAAAAGAATACATAAACATTAAAAGAGGAGTAATTCAAGATGCGCAAACGAAAGAAGATTAAACTCCAGCTTGGAGAAGTCATTGATCGCGGTAAGAAAACGATCTCGCAAACTTCTACTGAAGTCGTGACTGTAATCAAGCTGGACGGCGTTACTATGTCGATAAATACTCGCCACAAAACTCAGTGAAGACATCGAAACTCCTGTGTATGTCAAGGCGTTCAAGAAACGAAACGTTGAAATCGGCTATGCATTCAATGTCTAACAACAGCAAATCAATTCTCGCGTAATACGCTTTTAGACATGCGCCTTCAGGTGCGTGTTCCGCATGAAAAAAACATTACCCTTAACTCGATAATTTATCGCGCGAATGTGCGATTAAAACGCCCATTTTATTATAAATAAGAACCGAAACAGCCGTACCTACAGTTATTACCGCTAAGCATACTATTGTTTTCATTTTGCCTCCAAGATGCATTACTTCGGAAATTGGCACTATATTCCCAATAAAAACGGAATGGTATAAAAAGATAAACATTGCACTGTCTCCAAGCAATACGAAAATTTTAGATCTGAGTACTCGTGAAACCAAACCGCTTTCGTATGAAAAAACAAATATACACAGTGCCATCAATAACATATCTATTAATTCTTTCAATTCGGCATCTGCCAGTCCAATTTGAGATAAAGTAAACGCATTTCTCACCATCCACCAAAGAACAGAGTTTGTAAGTACAAAAAATTCTATTATATTCGCATATTTAATCTTGCCTACATGATAACGAATATCACATATAAGAATCCCTAATGTAAAACATATAATACGAAAATACGGGCTTTCATATGATAAAGCATCAAATGGTGTTGATCTTTCTATCTGCCTTAGAATAGCATGCCATACCTCATTGAAAATAATGATAAATATTATCATTAAGAAAATAGTTCGTTTTCTTTTCCATATCAATCCGTTAATTTTATTTAGCAAAGGATATGCCATATATAGAATAAAGAGAGTAGATAAAAACCAGCAAACACCATTAAATGCATGAGAAAAACCATTCAGCCCCGTTGCCGACTGAATAAGGAAAGGAACAAAGATTACCTTTGATACAGTTCTGATGGCTCCGACCTTTATACCATGCAATAGAACCGCTTGATACAGCGTTATCGGAACGCACAAAAAAATAGAAATCATATACGGCTTATATATTTTACGTGTTTTTTCTTTTGCATATTGATATAAGCTAAGTAAGCATAAAGTTTTCCCACCTAATATGCTTTTCCCAACCATGTTCTTCTGAATCAAGCTGTATGTAAGCCCAAATCCTGACAATATGAAAAAAAAGTAAACACCAGTCCTTCCGTTCTGGAAATGCGCTTTGTACCCCCCCCCCATCCCTCATTTGTGAATCCAAAATGACTCAATACAATGGTAATGACCCAAATAAATCTGAGGCCATCTAATGATTTAATTTTTTTTGCCATCAACAACTCCCCATTAAAAGCTATCAATCCAATAACTGAAATCCAGATTATCGAGATTAATATTATTTTCAACATATTCGCCTCTAACAAAGGATTTCATACTCCTGCCATCAACTCCAAGAACATACATATTATTCTTGTCATAGAACCATTCATCAACTATTGCCCTGTTATTGGTGATAAGCTTCTTATGCAAAAACAACGCTTCTTTAACCCTAAGGCTACTTCCTTCCTGCCCATTCTGTAAAATTTCAACTAGACATCTGGTCTCTAATACCATCTTCATATAATCCTGATAATCGATATACTTATTTATGCCTATATCGGGATTGTCTGTATCTAAAACCATAAACCTTGTCACAAGATTTGCTTCATCCGCCTTATATTTGATCTTCAAGAGTTCTTCTAATCTGTCCTTTGCGCGCCCAAGAAATATCAAATCATACTTTAACTCATGATTATCATTGAAATTATTGGAATAGTAGTCGGTATATGGAAAAATTGTATGACGCATAGCATATTTTTTCGAATCTTTCTCATCAAATGTCGCACATTCCTCAAAATGCTTCATAAATTCTATATTAACATTGTCTACAATATTCATGTAGTAAAGAACCTGATCCGTCCTATTAGTAACCTTCCGTAAAGCCCTCAAGAGCCTTACATTTCCACCAAAAGCTGAGTCGGAAATCACTAGTTTTCCAGAACATTTTTTTATTTCTTGATTCAGTATGATTTGGGGATAAGGAAGCTTCAATAAATCAATCAGTTTTCTTATCAATCGCCAACAAAAAGTGCTTTTAGTAGGACAGATACATCCTTCTTCCACAGAATAATAATACAACTTCTTGCTGACAACAACGAATAAATTATTTGTCATTATAAAACCCTATCCATATGTATCATGCCATTCACAATCCCAACTTTACGAAAATCTGTTGACTCGTAGCATTTTAAAGCTACAAGGTTATCATCTTTTACAAATAAATAAAGACATTTTAACTCCATTTTCTCTTTTGCTATATTACAGGCCATTTTTATTGCCGCCGTTGCTATTCCGTTCCTGCGTAGATTCCCTTGTTTTATCAAAAGCCTGCCAAATTCAGCTTTTTGCTTTTCTTTATCTACGTTATATATTGCCAGGCCGCCGGAAAATATATCCTTATACTTAATTGCAAACATATAATCCGCCTCATTTTTCATATACTTATCAAACCATGCATTCTGCATATCCCAGGTTACTATATCAGTGGTTATGAACCATTTTCTGTTTTCGTCCTCGTTACGGATAACCCTATATTGCTGACTTAGTTCCAATGTCATTGGTTCAAGGCAAATATCACCTATACACGCTCTAAAATCATGCTTCATCTGTCTTGGGCTCCACAGATTTGAAAGGCACCGCATACTCAAGCACACGACTTACTATAAAGGAAACATCCTCATAAGACAAAAACATATGCATAGGCAGTGAAAGGATATGGTCACTGGCATATGCGGCATTAGGGCATTTCCCATTATCGTAGCAATACATTTTGTATTCCGTATTATCAGCGTAATGAACCCCAGGATAAATTTCGTTTGCATTCAGTTTAAGTATTGTTTCATCCCTATTTTCAACGAAAATTTGGAAGAGATGCGTTGACGACTCACATTTCGAAGGGATTTTTACTAACCTGATTTTCTCATCATGCCCTTCAAAACCTTCTCTGTACCACTTAGCGATCTGTCGACGATAAGCATTATCCCTATCCAAATATTTCAACTGCACTAATCCAATAGCTGCTATAACTGAATTTCCATGTGCTTTTTCCCCAATATATTCTACATCGTATCTCCACTTATAATTCCCCGAATTAGTGGCTCTCGTATATGTATCCTTGTTAATACCAAGCCAGCCGATCTTACGAACAACCTCATCAAGCCGCCCATCCTTGAAGCATATCATTCCGCTGTCTGCCGTTGGTAAATTTTTTACAGCTTGAAAAGAATAGACTACCGCATCCGCTTCCTGTCCCGGAATGACCCCCCCCCCCATCGGCTTCCGGACATATGAGCCGCATCAAGAATCAACCGTAAATCATGTTTTTTGCAGATATCAACTATCTCATAATAATGACCAATATTTCCACCTATACCCACAAATATTACTGCTCTTGTTTTATCTGATATCCTGCTCTCAACTGATTCTGGACTTAGACATAAAGTATCGTCAATATCCGCAAAAACTGCCTTTAATCCAGCTTTTGGGATAGCATGGTTCGTCGATACAAATGTTAGAGGCGTCGTAATAACTTCATCACCATCTACCCAGCCACAAGCATCCTTCAATATAGACACTGCCATATTCAACCCAATAGTCGCAGAATTAAGATAATACGCAAACGGTAACTTCGTATATTTCTTCCATTCATTTTCGAATTCAACTGTCTTAAACCCTAGACCAGTCCATCCTTTTTCAAGGCACTCACGTATTTCTTCAAGGCACTCATCTACTTCAAATTTAGGTCTAAACAACTGTATTGCCATCTTTTTAGTTCTCCTTCCTGATAGATATAAGTTTTTTTATTTCATTTTTCTTTATGAAAATAACAATAATTACTATTGCAAATATCACATACCTAAGAGCAATATACGGATACAAAAATGCAAGGCCTACACCGAAAATCGTAACTAGACTACTGATTGCTGTAATTCTTTTTATATCAAAATACTTCTTATCTATACCACACTCTCTACAAGTCCTCTTCATAAATGTGTAATGCATTACAGCAAATAATATGTAACTGATCAGTGTTGTATACGCACATGCAATATAACCGAATGATTTTATACCTACATAATTCAAGAAAATATTTGTTACGGCACACACAATCGATGCATACATAACGTACTTTGTTTTTTCATAAAAGGATTCAACATCCACAAATATCGAATAAAGAAAAATAAAAAATATCCCGACTGAAACCGGTGGTATTACCCAGATTGCATCATAATAGTACTTTGGAAAAAGTATACCTATTGTCTCAGGGGCTATAAGTATAAAATTAATAATCATACCAGCGAACAAAATTAACAGAGAATTTGTTGTATTCCTGATCGCTGTATCATCGCCCTCTTGCATCTTTTGATACCTATAAGGCTGAAACACCTGGTTTATTGAGGACTGAAATATTGAAACAACTACTGCAAGGCTATATGACACACTATATATCGCCGCTTCGGATCTTCCGACCATCTCGCTGATCATCATGCGATCTGACTGGCCAAGTATCAAAAAAGAAAGCGAATGAACTACTAAGGGAGTCTGGAATGTTAGGCAAAATCGTAAATTATCTAGAAAAAACTTGCGTTCCCTTACCATGCCACCGCTTACCAATGATGAAATATAAAATGGTACGGAAAATAAAACACCGCAAATCAGTGTGACGGCGACCTTGGTTTTTGCAGAATTGCTGACAAAAGCGACAAAATACAAAGGGACAAAAGTAGTTACCGTTGCAGATAGCAAAGTCATTATTACCACAAGCTCATATTTGTAATTATATCGTTCTCGATACATCCAGCATTGATATGATGGCTGCACAAGAAAAAGCACAAACATAAGCAGTAAACAAAGGGTATCTACACCTGTCAGCTTCAGGAAATAATCCTTTATCAGAATAAAAGGAAGCCAACATAAGAAAGTTATGATGTTTCCGATTATAATAAGATTTGTGGTAAATTCTTTAGTTCTGCCATCGTATTTTATATATCCCTTTGTATATGCTCCCAAGGAAAGCTCAAAAGTCGCAAAAATAAGGATTACCTGCTGATAAGAATTAAAAACGGCAACTATTCCATAATCCTCAGTTGATAGTATTCTGGTAAACAATGGAGTACTTATGAAAACGATACCTTTAACCATAAAATTACAAACGATGAACCAAAAGGCCGCCTTTATTTGTACCGGCAAATCTTTATACTTTTTTATTAAATGAAAACTTGCCTTTTTTTTTTCTGTAATCATTTATTTCTCGTATAAAGTTGAAACATATGCCTACCACTCTGCTTCCTTCCCTCATTATCGTCCCATAATCGAAAATATAGTAAACATCTAAATGCTATAATTGTAATGATAATGATTATGATATTCGTTCTAATATTTGAATAAATTGTATAAAAACTATCGCTAATCGGCGTGTAAATTAGAGCTCTTGCATTCTGAACAACAAAATAAAAAATCACCATTCCTTTAGCATCAATTACATTACTATGCAACAGTGCGTGACATAATCTCACGTATACATAAACAAAAAGCATCCTTATCAGCATCATTCCAATCACACCATAATCCTGTATCGGATAGACAAGTGAGCTATAAATGTTTGACTCTGTCCCAGATTTTGACCATGTATATGGGACATTTACAACATTGTTTATGTTTTTTGCTACATCTGAGCCAATCAAATCATATATGGGCTTCAGCGTCCGCATTCCGAAGGCAGTATTTGGAGCCCATGAATTACGAATATAATCATCAAGTCCATACAACCCTGCTGCTGAATATCCAAATATATTATCTATTATTGCAAATGAATCTCCCCTTCCCTTCATAAAATATCCACCAACAAAGAACAATGCAACAAATGCGCAAATATAGAAGATATGATGTACCTTTATAGGCTTCCTTACCCCCCCCCCCGTTGTTAAAATGAAAAAAGATACCACAAAAGATACTGCAATATCAATAAAAAAAGAGCGAGTCGTAGTTGATAGCCCTATAATACAATTTGCAAGTGTTGGAAGCAAAAGTACTATGTCTACTTTTTTATAGCATTTTTCTAAAATATGAATAATGAGATATAATAAAAAATTATGAAAGCATATAGTGATGATTTAAGAGAAAAAGTATTGAAGGCATTACAAAGTGGGCAAGCGGCAAAAGAAGTAGCACCACGTTTTGATG
>JAFUYQ010000004.1 GCA_017470485.1 Synergistaceae bacterium | reverse complement strand
CATCAAAACGTGGTGCTACTTCTTTTGCCGCTTGCCCACTTTGTAATGCCTTCAATACTTTTTCTCTTAAATCATCACTATATGCTTTCATAATTTTTTATTATATCTCATTATTCATATTTTAGAAAAATGCTATAAAAGAATATTTTTTCTTCCTGCTCGATGAGGTCAGAAGATTATGTGTCTCAACCGGCAGCCCCTTAATCACAGAGGCAACGGCCTTGACGATTTTTTCTGTTGAGCCGCTGGGGCTGAAATACACTAAGTGAAGTTTCTTCATCACTAATCCAGTTTCATAATGATTTTTTCCTCAAGGTTCGTTACGCCCTCAGGGGTGTGAGTCGAAAGATAGATAGTCGGGTTATTCTTCACGAACTCGCGGACACGGTTTAATGTCTCTCTTGCCGCCGCCAAATCCTCGAACACTATCGACAGCTTGTCAGCGTGAAGCGCAGCGTCAACATACGTTACATCGCCGTGCATCATGTAATACACTCCGTCAGCCTCAGCGATTACAATGCTGTTGCCCTTAGTGTGGCCTCTTGCCTTGATGAAGTAAACTCCCTCAGTGATCTTCTGAGACTCAGGGAAATTGTGATACGCTCCGTACGAATACGTTGCGCGGATTACGTTATCGCCCGTCAGCCTTGTTCTCTCCGCCGAAAAGAAATTCCTCATTGAACTCTCCGCCCTCGTAGAGCTTTACGGCTTTAATCTGCATACTTTCTGACGCTTCCCCGAAACGTTACAGCATGATAAAACGCAGGATTGACGGCATAACTAACATGATGCTTTCCCAATCCCTCAAGGAGCTTGAGGCTGCCGGCCTTGTCTCACGCGCTCAGTATAACGAAGTCCCTCCCCGTGTCGAATACTCCTTGACCGAAAAGGGAAAAGGAGCTTTGCCAATGCTGACGGCGGCGGCTCAATGGGCTGTTAATGAGATGGAGGGCAGCGGATTTTCACCGAACTGCGAAAACTGCCGCTCATTATTATGATAAACTTGAACCGCCTCAAAACATGACAACTAATTAAGTGGAAGGATTGATGATTTTCATGCGCCTGACTTACGAAGGATTAAAGGACACTTCTTCATGGCAGAAGGCCGGTATTGACCTGCCGCCTTACGACCCCGTGAAGCTCGCTGAGAATACCCGTAAAAATCCGCGCTGGGTACATTTCGGAATCGGCAACATCTTCAGAATCTTCATCGGCGGTATTGCTGACGAACTCATCAGGAAAGGCTTAATGGACACCGGCATAATCTGCGCTGAAACGTTCGATTATGATGTAGTCGATAAGATTTACGCGCCGTTCGACAACCTCGCGCTTGCCGTTACGCTCCATGAGGACGGAAAGACTGACAAGCGTGTTCTAGGCTCGCTCACTGAGGCGGTAAAAGCTCCTCAGGATTGGCAGAGGCTCACCGAAATTTTCACGGCTAAATCGCTTCAGCTGGTCTCATTCACAATCACTGAAAAGGGTTACGCCCTTCACGGCGCGGACGGTAAATACTTCCCGTTCGTTGAGGCCGACATGAACAACGGCCCTTCACAGCCCAAAGGAGCGATGGCAATCGTTACGGCCATGCTTTATGAACGCTTCAAGGCCGGAGCCGCCCCGATCGCTATGGTTTCGATGGACAACGTATCAAGGAACGGCAAGAAACTCCGCGAGAGCGTCATTGAAACCGCCGAAAAATGGCTCGAAAAAGGTTTCGTAACTCCAGATTTCGCTGACTACGTTAAAGATGAAGGGCGCGTATCGTTCGCGTGGACGATGATTGACAAGATTACCCCAAGACCTTCGGAAGATGTAGCGAAAATGCTTGAGGGACTCGGAGTTGAGGACATGGGAATCGTCGTAACCTCAAAGAGAACTTACATCGCCCCGTTCGTGAACGCTGAGGCTCCGGGCTATCTTGTTGTCGAGGATAATTTCCCGAACGGAAGACCGCCCCTCGAAAAAGCAGGAATGTACCTCACCGACCGCAATACCGTGAACCTCTCCGAGAGAATGAAGGTTACAACATGCCTTAACCCCATTCACTCGGCGTTATGCACATATGACATTATGCTGGGCTATGTTCTTTTCGCTGACGGCATGAGCGACCCTGAGCTGTCGAAACTCGCTAAGGAACTCGGCTATAACGAGGGGCTGCCGGTTGTTGAAGACCCGAAGATAATTTCACCGAGAGCGTTTCTTGACGAGTGCATGAATGTCCGCTTCCCCAATCCTTATTTAGGCGACACAAGCGCAAGGATTGCTACGGACATTTCGCAGGGATTAGCGTTCAGGTTCGGCGAGACGGTAAAGGCTTATGTCTCACGTGAGGGCTCGGCAGGGAAACTGAAGGCTGTGCCGCTGGCGATAACCGGCTGGCTAAGATACCTTCTGAGGGTTGACGATGAGGGAAAGAGTTTTGAACTTTCGCCCGACCCTATGAATGACGAGATGACGAAACAGCTTGAGGGTGTCGAGATTGGGAAGCCTGAGACCGCTGAAGGAAAGTTACGCCCGATACTCAGCAATGCTCACATATTCGGAGTCAATTTGTATGAGGCCGGACTCGGCGAGAAGATTGAGGGAATGTTCCGCGAGGAAATCGCCGGCAAAGGAGCAGTAAGGGCTACGTTGAAAAAGTATTTGGCGTAAGGCCTTGAAGCCTGATTCCTTAACTTTTGGAATCAGGCTTTTTGCTTACATAGTGCGTAAGGCGGTAATACATATGCCGGAGGATCATCATGACTGAGTGGCGAAATCCCGGTAATGACAGCTTACGGAGGATTGCTTTTGTAACGGGCTTCAGGCATTGTCGCGCTGATTGGTGGTAGTGCTGAGACGAGCTGCTTATGGAAGCAAGGGTTCTGACAAGCTCAAGAGGAGTAACATTTTCCCCCCAAGCACTGCGTAGATACATATCCCAGTATAGAATGTGCTGTGGAATGTTCATAAATTCGCGCCAAGGTTTAGCACCGCATGTGTGGGCGATACAGCCCGAAATATCTTGATCGACATTGGGTACGTAGAATTTGTTGAATTTACCGTCAAGAAGCTTTATATCGCCCAGAAATATTGAGTTTAATGCGTCTTGATCCGGGAAAATAGGAAGGTGCGAATGAGACATAAGCCATTCAAAAACAACATCGAAGAATTTTCCATGTTCACGGAACTTTGCTAGATTCATCACGATTACGCCCGAATTTATGTAGGAGTCTACCCTACCACCTGCAAACCTAATACGTACATGCCAATCTGAGAATAGCTTTATTCTCTCGCACGCTATATCTATTACACCGGCAAGGCTTTTTCCTTCGAGGTCAATGTCCCATAGTTCTTTTATGTCAAGATTGACAATAGTATCGCAGTCAAGATATATGATTTTGTTGACGGAAGTAATAATGTCTGGAATCGCCAGCCTATAGCAGCAACCTATTGTCCAGTTCCCTGATACCTTCTCAATATCTTTGCCAAGCTGCTTGCTGTATTCGCTTACATCGTGAAACTCCACACTTTGTGAATATTTCTCTGCTGTGCGTATGAATTTCTGCCTGTTATCGTTTGTAAGTGTGTCATCGTGGAGAACATGTACAGTAACTTTGCTGTGAGTGTTCTCGAAAATAGATGTCATTACAACTCCTGCATTTTGGGAGTAAGTTCCTGACGGGTCATATACTGCTAGTGCTACGTGAATTATCTCATCTGAATTTTGGCGCAAAAAAAGCGTTGGGCGTTGGGCGTTGGGCGTTGGGCGTTGGGCGTTGGGCGTTGGGCGTTGGGCGTTGGGCGTTGGGCGTTGGGCGTTGGGCGTTGGGCGCATTGTATCTGTTTCATCTGTCATTGTCAACTCTCCTTTCATAGAATTGGTTTAATTATAATATAAATAACGATATTTCGCGTATAATTACAAAAAACACAGGAGGAATTTTCATCATGAAAGGAATCGTATTAGCCGGAGGAAGCGGAACGCGCCTTTACCCTCTGACGCTCGTAACCTCGAAACAGCTCTTGCCCGTTTACGACAAACCGATGATATATTACCCTGTCTCAATACTAATGCAGGCGAAAATCCGCGACATTCTCATAATCTCAACTCCTGATGACCTTCCGAGATTCGAGAAACTTTTAGGAAGCGGCGAGAGATTCGGCGTTAATTTCTCGTACAAGGTTCAGCCCTCACCTGACGGCCTCGCTCAGGCATTCATAATCGGGAAAGATTTTATCGGTTCTGACTGTGCCGCAATGATTTTGGGAGACAATATTTTTTCCGGTCAGGGTTTAGCGAGGAGGCTCAAGGAGGCCGTTAATGACGCTGAGTCCGGGAAGGGCGCGACAATTTTCGGCTACTATGTCGATGACCCTGAACGCTTCGGAATAGTTGAGTTCGACAAAAACGGCCATGCTATTTCCATCGAGGAGAAGCCCGAACACCCCAAGAGCAATTATTGTGTTACCGGCCTTTACTTCTATGACAACAGAGTCGTTGAGTTCGCCGAGAACCTGAAGCCCTCGAAGCGCGGCGAGCTTGAGATTACTGACCTCAACAGAATATATCTTGAGCGCGGTGAATTGAACGTTAAATTATTGGGGCAGGGCTTCACTTGGCTTGACACCGGAACTCATGAGAGTCTCGCCGACGCTACGAACTTCGTTAAGACGCTTGAGACTCATCAGCACAGAAAAATAGCTTGCCTTGAGGAAATAGCTTACCTTAACGGCTGGATTACCCGCGAAAAAGTGTTAAGTGTTGCCGAACAGCTCAGGAAAAATCAATACGGCCAATACCTTATTGATGTCGTCGAAGGGAAGTATATTGATGTCAAATAAATTTTTTATCACAGGTGCTAACGGTCAATTAGGGCGCGACCTTATTCACGAATTGACCTCGCGCGGAATCGAATGCACAGCGTCAGACCTTCAGGAAAATTTCACGGGTGCTGAGAAATGCGGATACATACAGCTCGATATTACTGACTATGATTCTGTCGATAAGGCAATACAAGCCTCGAAACCCTCAAGAGTGATTCACTGTGCTGCATGGACAGCGGTTGACCCTGCGGAGGACGAGGCAAACAGGGCGAAGGTTTACGCTGTCAACGTTACCGGTACCGAAAACATCGCTAAAGCCTGCGCGAAGTATGACGCTGTGATGACGTACATAAGCACCGATTATATTTTTGACGGAACGGGAACAGCTCCGCGAACGCCCGATGATGAATCGTTCTCGCCCCTTAACTATTACGGGAAAACGAAACTTGAGGGCGAGTTAGCGGTGAAGAAATATCTGCAAAAATTCTTCATCGTCAGAATCGCATGGGTCTTCGGTGCTAACGGCAACAACTTCGTCCGCACAATGCTGAAAATCGCTAAGACACATGACACAATCCGAGTCGTAAACGACCAGATAGGAACGCCGACATACACGCCTGATTTAGCGCGTCTTCTTGCCGACATCAACATGACTGAGAAATTCGGAATATATCACGCGACTAACGAGGGCGGTTACATAAGCTGGTATGATTTTGCGTGTGAAATCTTCAGGCAGTCGGGCGTAAATGTAAATGTTATTCCTGTTTCGACATCTGAATACGGTTTGTCAAAAGCTAAGAGGCCGTATAATTCGCGGCTTGATAAAAGCAAACTGCTGTCATCAGGATTTAAGCCGCTGCCCGATTGGAAGGACGCATTAAGGAGGTATTTATCTGAGAATGGGACAAATTAAAATTGAACATGATGCCGGCGGAATTAAGGGGCTGTGCGTTATTACGCCGGCGGTTCACGGGGATAAAAGGGGCTACTTCACTGAGACTTACAACAAACGCGAGATGAGCGAGGCCGGATTGAATTACGATTTCGTTCAGGACAACCAGAGCAGCAGCACTAAAGGTGTACTCAGAGGCTTGCACTTTCAGATTCGTTACCCACAGACGAAACTTGTTCGCGTAATTCGCGGAGCAGTCTATGATGTTGCTGTCGATGTCCGAAAAGGCAGTGAGACATTCGGAAAATACTGCGGAATGATTTTGACTGAGGACAATCACAAACAGTTCTTAATTCCGAAAGGATTTGCGCACGGGTTCTTAGTGCTTTCGGATTTCGCAGAGTTCTGCTACAAGTGCGATGACTTCTGGCACCCAAACGATGAGGGCGGAATAATCTGGAATGACCCCTCAATAAATATCGCATGGCCGGAGGTTGACGCGCCGTTGAACATCATCGAGAGGGACAGCAATTTACCAACACTAAAGGAGGCCGTACTGCCGTGAAAATTATCGTAACAGGCGGAGCAGGATTTATCGGAAGCAATTTCATTTTTCATATGCTGAAGTCGCACCCAGAGGACAAAATCATTTGTATCGACAAGCTGACTTATGCCGGAAATTTAGCGACGCTCAAGGAAGTTATAGCCGATGAAAAAATATCGTTCTTCAAGCTGGATATATGCGACCGCGAAAGAATTTACGCGCTTTTCGAGCGTGAACGCCCTGACATCGTTGTGAACTTTGCCGCAGAATCACATGTTGACCGCTCAATCGACAATCCGGGCATTTTCCTTTTCACGAACACTCTTGGGACTGGGGTACTTCTTGACGCGTGCATGAAGTTCGGGATTAAACGCTATCATCAGGTAAGCACTGATGAGGTTTACGGAGATTTGCCGCTCGACAGGCCGGACATGTTCTTCACAGAGCAGTCGCCGATTCGCACATCATCGCCGTATTCAGCCTCTAAGGCCGGAGCTGACATGCTTGTTCAGGCGTACCACAGGACTTATCATCTGCCCGTTAGCATTTCGAGATGTTCAAATAACTACGGGCCTTACCATTTCCCCGAAAAGCTAATCCCTCTGATGATAATCAATGCGCTTCATGACAAGCCGCTTCCCGTTTACGGTCAGGGCATAAACGTAAGGGACTGGCTTTATGTTGAGGATCACTGCCGGGCGATTGACATGATAATTCATGATGATGGCGCGGAGGGTGAAATCTTCAATGTCGGCGGTCATAACGAGATGAGGAATATTGATATTGTGAAGCTGATTTGCGCGGAGCTTGGGAAGCCTGAGAGCCTGATTAATTTTGTGGCTGACAGGAAAGGCCATGACCTCAGATATGCTATTGACCCTACGAAGATTTATCTGCGTTTGGGCTGGAGACCTGAGACGAGATTCGCTGACGGTATCAGGAAGACAATCAAGTGGTATCTTGAGAATGAGGACTGGTGGAGGCCGTTAATCAAGGACAGGGGATAAAAGTCTCCTGCCCTCTCTGTCATTTACTGTCTCGCCTCGCTGTCAAGCTCCTCAATCTTAGGCGCGGCCTCGTCAGCAATCAGTTTCCCGTCCCTGAACCTCAATACTCTTTCGCTCCACGTGGCTATTTCAGGCTCATGGGTAACGAGAATAACTGTTATCCCCTGCTTGTGCAAATCTGTAAAGATATTCATGATTTCAACGGTGGTTTTTGTGTCAAGGTTTCCTGTCGGCTCATCGGCCAGAATTATCGGAGCCTCGCCGACAATCGCACGGGCAATAGCTACTCTCTGCTGCTGTCCTCCGCTCATCTGCGCCGGTCTGTGGTGTAACCTCTTCCCAAGCCCCACACGTTCGAGGGCATTAACGGCGGCTTTGCGTCTCTCCGAACTTCCTACCCCCCTGTAGAGAAGAGGTAGTTCAACATTCTCGACAGCGTCAACTTTCGGCAGAAGGTTGAAACCCTGAAACACAAATCCTAGCTTCTGATTCCTTATGTCGGCTAACTCGGCTTTGCTCTGGTCTTTAACGTCAACTCCGTCAAGCTCATAATGTCCTGATGTCGGAACGTCAAGGCAGCCGAGTATATTCATCATCGTTGACTTCCCCGACCCCGAAGGCCCCATTACGCAGACAAATTCACCGCGTTCAATCTTGAAGCTCACACCGTCAAGCGCACGGAGTTCAATATCGCCGGTAACATAAATTTTCGTCAGCTCTTTTACCTCAATTATGCTCATTATCTGGGGCCTCCGCCTCTCCTGCCTCCGCGCGGCGCGCCGAATAAACCTCCGCTTGTTTGTTTGCCGGTCGTTGCACCCTTCTGAGCATTAATCACGAGTTCAGTATCTTCGCGGAGAGCCGGTCTTTTTCTTTCCGAAACCTCGCTGACAAGTTCGACCCATTTGCTGTCGGTAACGCCCGTCCTGACCTGTACCGGCCTCATCATGAAACCGTCTCTTTCAGGCCAGACCGTTCCCGAATTAAGAGTCTTCTTTGCGGTGAGAATGTCCCTGTCAAATGATATTGTCGCTAAAAGTTCCTCAGGCGGCGTGAATCTCAGAGCTGCCACAGGTATTCTTAGGACATTTTCGGCTTTTGCTGTCTCTATCGAAACATTAGCGGTCATTCCGGGCTTGAGCTTGAGTGCCGGGTTATCGACATGAATAATGACTGTGTAAGTAACAACGTTGTCGCTTGTGTTGGGGGCGATACGAACCTGAACTACCTTTCCGGCGAATGTCTCGTCAGGGAAAGCGTCAACCCTGAACGTAACAAACTGTCCTTCAGCGACCGTTCCTATATCGGCCTCATCTACCTTCGTTTCAATTTTCATGTGAGTGAGATCTTCGGCAACCTTAAACAGCGTAGGTGTCTGATAGCTTGCCGCAACGGTCTGTCCAGCGTCAACCTTCCTGTCAATAATAACACCGTTTACGGGTGAGGTTATACGGGTATAATTTAGGTTAGTTCTTGCGCGGGCGAGTGAAGCCTGAGCCTGAGTAACCCGTGATTTTGCCTCCTGAAGGGCTGCTTTCTTCATCTTAACGTCGGCCTCGCTTGTGTCAACTTCACTTCGTGCGATGAGTTTCCTGTTCAAAAGTTCTTTGTTCCTTGCAAGTTTTTTCTGAGCGTCGTCAAGTGAAGCCTGTGCGCTCTGAACGCTGGCCTGATTAACAGCGAGGCTTGCTTCGGATTCATTGAGGGTCAGCTTGAGGACTGAAGGATCTATTAACGCTATTAGCTGTCCTGCTTTTACCGGTGAATTGAAGTCCACATAAATTTCCTGAACTCTTCCCGAAACCTGAGTACCGATTTCAACGACGTTAATCGCGTTAAGCTCTCCTGTGGCCGTAACTGACGAGGTAATATTGCCTCTGGTAACTGCCGAAGTCGTAAGACCGTAATTAACCGGCTGGGGCGTGAAAAAATAATCCCATATCCACCAGCCTGCTCCGGCAAATACTGCGAGTATCAATAATTTTTTGAGTCCTGCCCTCATTAAATTTTCTCCTCCTTAAATTGGTTTAACGGCTAGAGCATTTTCAGAATGCTGAGTTTTTCGTAGCCGATATTTTCATTCTCCGAGTTGAGCCGCCCTAAAGGGATAGTCTTGTTAGTGCCGTGATAATCGCTTCCGCCGGAGATTAAAAGCCCTGAACGTTCAGCGTAATCGGCAAGGAATTTGCACCTGTTCAGCGAATATTTTGAGTACCAGCATTCGAGTCCCTTGAGGCCGTAAGAGATTAATTCGCGAAGTGCCATTCTGAAGTCCTGCTCTGAAATTTCTTTCTCGCCCTCTCCGCCTAAAGGGTGCGCCCAGACTGGTATGCCTCCTGCCGAGATTATGGCTTTGACCGCCATTCTAGCGTCAATTCTCGACTTGCCTATTTTGCACTTGTCGATGTAGCTTTCGATTGCGTCCTGTTTGGTATCAGCGAGCCCCTTCATTACGAGCATGTTGGCGATATGAGGCTTTCCGACGCTGGGGGACTGCGAAAGCGAGGCAATCTCATCATCGGTGAAAGTGATTCCGAAATTTTCGCGGAGAAGTTTTATTCTGAGGTGAAATTTCTCCTGTCTTAGGCTGTCGCCGGTTCTCAATGCCTCCTGAAAAGAAAGATTATTCTCGTCATAATTCAGTCCTAAGATGTGGCATTTGGCACCGTTGTCAGTGATACATGAAAACTCGATGCCCTGAATGAATTTTATCTTTGCGCCCGAAGGGATAATACGTTTCATTTTGAGCGCGCTTTTTGTTGTGTCGTGGTCAGTGATTGCGAAGATGGTTATACCGGCTTTCTGGATGTTCCAGAGCAGGGACTCCGGCGAATCCGTACCGTCTGAAGCGTTCGTGTGAATATGAAGATCTATTGTGCTTCCCATAATTCGTTCCTTCCTTCGATTTCGGGCGGAAAATGTCCTAATGCCTCGTCAAGATCCGCCCGTGATGTCTGAGCGTCATAAAGAGCCTGATAATAAGTATATCTTGATGACGCTAAAGCTGAAACAGCATCACTGACTTCAATGGGATCTCCTACGCCGACTTCATAGCGTCCCTGTGCCAATGCTAAATTTTCTTCGGAATACTTAACGCTCAACTCTGATGATTTCACCCTGTCGATAGCGTTCATGAGGGACAGGGCCGCACTTCTGACGCTGTAAATTATATTCTGTCTGAGGCTTTCAGAATCGGCGTTGTACTGTTCGAGTTTAGCTCTTGCGCTTTCAATGCCTGCTTTAGTTTCGCCGCCGTCAACAACAGGAACGCTCATGTTCACGCCGATGTAGTAAGTATTACTTGCCGGTGAGCCTTTAGTGTTGTTAGTTGAGGTGCTTGCCTGACCTGTAATTGTCGGCGAGTTAGCTCTTGCCGCGTCTTTAACGGAGAGTTCGCCGGCTCTGATGTCGTGAAGTGATTTCCTGAAGTCGGCTCTGTCCTCAAGAGCCGTGTCGATTAATCCTGAAACGTCTTCGGGCGGCTGGGGCAGTAAAAGCTCGGTTGAGAGGGCAATATTGAAAGGGCCGTGAATATCCGTACCCATAGCGACTCTAAGTGCCTCCTGCGAAATAAGAATGTCATTCTCGGCCTTGAGGAGCGATACTTTTGCGGCGGCGAGGTCTGACTGAGCTTTGGTTACTTCGATATAAGCCTTGTTTCCGACATCATAGAGTCCTTCGGCAGTTTTGAGATGGTCTTCGAGGTTTTTATATTTTTCGATTTCTACGTCTCTGTTCAGGAATTTCAGAACGAGGTCATAATATTTTCGTTTAGCTTCAGCGGCTACAGTGATTTGAGTATTACGGTAGGTCTGCCTTGAGCCTTCCAGATTTTCGGAGCGTATTTTTTTCTGAATTAAATTTCTGCTGTTGTCGTAAATGAGTTTCGAGGCATTGAGGGATAAAGATTCGTTGTCGTAATTATCGTTCCAAAATTCGTAATTCCCGTTGTACCGCGCTGAACCAGTCAATGTTACCTTCACCCTGTTCGCAGCTCTTATACTCTCAAGCTGTGCGGTCAAGTCGCGGACTGATGCTTTTGATTTTCTGAGCGAGGGGTGATTGTTAAGCGCAAGTATTAAACATTCATTGAGCGAAAGGCCGGAAACATCATCTGAAAAAGTTTGAGCGTTCGATATGCTGGCGAGTAAAATCAGGAAAGAAAGTGTGAGAAAAAATCTTCGCATAATAAAAATACCCCTGAGAATAAAATTAGACCCCGTGAAATAGATTTTACACTAAGACACGGGATTGAGTATATTCAGAACGAGTGAAGAAGTTTTGAACTGCCTTGAGCTTTTAGCCTCTTGTTATCTCGGTATTGGCCATCTTCTCATAGACGAGGGCGAGTGCGCTGTGGTCATTCTGTCCTTTGCCGTCGCCGTGAAGAATCTTCATCATCTCGAAGACCTGAGCAGTTAAAGGAATGGGGCTGTCAACTGATTTAGCAGCGTCCATAACGTTATTGAGGTCTTTGATGTGGAGATCAATCTTGAAGCCGGGCTTGAAGTTCCTGTCCATAATCATAGGAGCTTTAGCGTCCATGACTGTTGAACCGGCTAATCCGCCTCTGATGGCCTGATAGATAGCTTCGGGGTCAACGCCTGCTTTTTTGCCGAGCATTAAAGCCTCGCTGACAGCGGCGATATTGACGGCGACGACGATCTGATTGCAGAGTTTAGTTACATTGCCTGCGCCGATTTCACCGCAGAGGACTACGCTTGAACCCATAGCCTTGAGTATTGGCTCGAATTTTGCGAAGACTTCCTTTTTACCGCCGACCATAAAACTCAAAGTGCCGTCAATGGCTTTAGGTTCACCGCCTGAAACAGGGGCATCAAGCATGTCGATACCTTTTTTGGCGAGAGCGTCAGCGATTTCGCGGCTTGCAATGGGATTGATTGATGACATGTCGATGAAGGACGCGCCTTTCTCCATGTGGTCAGCTACTTTGTCGTCCTCAAGCATTACGCTTTTAACGTGGGGTGAATTGGGGAGCATTGTGAGAACAAGTTCAACGCCCTTAGCGGCATCGACAGCATTGGCAGCTTTAACGGCCTTTCCTTTTCCGAACTCGACTACTTCATCGGCTACTGCCTGAGTACGGTCATAAACACGGAGTTCATGTCCGGCCTTGATGAGATTTTTAGCCATAGGCTTGCCCATGATTCCCAATCCGATAAATCCGATTTTCATTTTTTATGTTACCTCGCTTTTGCTGGAATTGTCTGTAATTATATCAGACATGGCAGTCTTTACCGCCTATAAATTGATACTGATATAATCTCACCGTCATTATGAAATCTCAAAATCAGGAAAGGATTTTTTAATCATCAAATGAAACTTGAACTTGAAAGACAGGATTTCCTCAAGGCATGGCAGACCGCTGAGAAATTCACATCTGTTAAGACCGCCAAAGATTCAACGCGCGGTATTTTGATTACTGCTGCCGAAGACAATTCAGTAATCCTCAAAGCTACCGACCTCAATACCTCAATCAGTTTCAAGGCAAAAGGCGTTAATGTCATTGAACCCGGTTTCGCCGTAATCCCTGCTTCAATGTTCGGCGAAATGCTCAAGAAGTCAGCCTCCGAAGATTTAGTCCTCGAAGTCAATTCCGAGCGCGGACTTCTTAACGCCGGAAGACAGAAGACACGTTTCGCCGTAATTCAGTCAGAGGAATTTCCCAATATCCCCGAAAGTTCGGGAGCTGATACCCTCTGCGAGATACCTGCGCCCTTACTTGCCACCGTTATCACCGAAGGAAGTTCCGCAGCCTCGCAGCCTCAGGATTTCCCGAAGTATTTGGGAACCTGCCTCATCAGAACTTCGGAGGGCATGATAACAGGTGTATCGACTGACGGTAAACGCCTCTCGCTCTCTAAATCGCCCTGCAATGTCTTCAAAGATGAAGATATGCTTCTTTTAGCACCGGCATTGAGGGAGCTTTCAAAGACTATTTCAGGCTACAGCGAGGAGGACATTCTCAGAGTTCTGGCCGACAGTTCAACAGCATGGTTCTCAGTTGGCGACATTGAGTTCTCAGTGAGAAGAGTCGAGTCAACGTTCCCGAAATTCGAGCGCATACTCAATGCAGACGTAAGCACAACGCTGAGAATTAACGCCGGTGATTTGTCGTCAGCCCTCGAACGAATTGACATCATCGCGAAGACAACGACAGCTCATATAATGGCTATGGCTCTGAATCCCGGCGGTGAACTCAGAATAACCGCGCGCGCCCCCGAACTTGGAACTTCAAGCGAGACGATACAGACAGATATTCAGGGAGGATATTTGCAGTTAGGCTTTAACGTCGGCTTCTTCCTTGACGGTCTGAAGGCACTCGGAAACAAACAGGCCGTTATCGAGTTCAGCGGCGAGGAAGGGCAGACTAGAATGAAGCGTGAGGGGAGCGATAATTTCCTTTACATGTTAATGCCTGCGAGACTGACCGCTCAGGACGCAATGACTGAGGAGGAAATCGGCGACTTCACGCAGAACATTGAAGAACCTCAGGAGCTTCAGCAGGAACAGCAGCAGGACTCGCCGCAGGAACAGGAACAGAGTCAGCCGCAGGAGTACGGTCAGGATAATCAGAACAATACGGAACCGCAGTTTTGAGATTTGACTACACGGTACTGAGGAACTACAGGAATTTCACCGGCCCGGATCTTAGAATAAACTGGGATTCGGGCATTAATTTGATTCTGGGCGCGAACGGTTCAGGAAAAACTAATCTTCTTGAGACATTAAGCATTCTGGCCGGGTGGGGGGCATTCGCTAGGACATCATCAGTAATTTCGTGGAACTCGCCGGTTAAGAGAGCCTTTATTGGCGCGAAAGTTTCGGGCGAAGAATCATTCACTGTAAGTGCCGAAATAACATCGCGAATCTCACTGAGGCTCAACGATAAATCGGTGTCATTCACGGACTTGAGGCTATCGCTTCCTTCAGTGATATTTCTTACGGGCAACTTGGCATTGATAGACGGTGCGCCGTCAGCGAGACGGTTATTTATAGACAGGCTTTGCGCATTGTTTGTGCCTCCGTTCGCGAAAAGGCTTGCCGACTTCAAAACGGTCAACCGTGCGCGCTCAATGCTCCTGAGAAACGGACGTTCCCCTTCTCCCACTGACGAGGATTATTGCAGGCTGGGCGGCTGGATTATGGACATAAGGCGCGAAGTTCTTGGGCAGTTATCGGCCATGATGAGTAGAGGAAAATTAACGCTTCGATTTCTGCCTGATATTTCTTCTGGGGAGAGCTATCTCCGTGAAAAGCTCGCTTCAAACCACGAACGGGAGGTTTACGCTCAAAGGCCGTTATTCGGGCCTAACTATGACGAACTTGCCATAACGATTACGGAGAACGCAAGACCGGCATCAGAGGCATTAAGCAGGGGTCAGAAGAGAAGGTTAATACTGTTCATGATATTGACAGCCGGACGGTTAATCGCAGAGAGGCTGAAGAGGAAGCCTGTTTTACTGTTAGACGATTTAACGGCTGAACTTGATTCAAAGGGAAGACAACGAGTATTGACGGAGCTTTTGAATACGGGGTGGCAGGTATTTATTACCGCGCCTGAGAAACCGTTTTCATCGCGCAGGAAATTCGGAGGCATAACGCTTTCTTAATGATGTATTATATATTTGTCAAAAACAGAAAGATAGGTGAAAACCGTTACAGAGAGTTAAGCAAATCAACTTGCGCTTATAACTTATATATTGGCTAAAATATTTTTAACTTCTGAAGCGAGAACCAAGCGGGAAGTTATATTCATACCCGTACGTTAGCGGGGAATTGAAGCCTCTGGAGCGTTAAACCAAACGTGAGTAGCAGAGCATCGTGAAAGCGGACGCGATGAATGAGGAAGGGAGCAGAAAAGTTAATATTAGGCGATAAGCTGTTAACTTTTTATAAGTCTTCTGTAACGGGTTCTTGAGGAGGCATTATCGTAATGTCAGAAGTTAGCATCAATATAAAAATGGACGAGGAACTGCCAGGTGATCCGTTCTACAGGGCGGTTAATATAACAAGGCTTGAGAGGGTAGTAAATGCTATACGTTCAGGCAAGGCAGTATTAACAGAACATGAATTAATTGATGCTGACTGACGATTCAAAGTGGCACGAGAGCGACAGCGAATAAATATCAATCACAACTGTTCCGCTCTCTGTATTTTTATAAGCGTAAATTTCTTTCCAAGTTTCGATAAAAATTTCCGGCATATTTTTTATAAAGGTTATTGACATTTTGAGGGCAGGTAGTTATCATTATCATTAATTCATGGATACATTATCTTCAATCTCAAATCTATCATTCGTCAGGAGGTTATCTCTTTATGAGTCCGGCAGTTATTACCTTGTGTTTCCTCGCGTTCGCAATCGTCATGTTCGTAACCGAGAAAATCCCTCTCGGCCTCACCGCCATGATCGTCTGTATCGGTCTGGTCGTTACCGGCGTTCTCGACATGAAGACAGCATTCTCAGGCTTCATTGACGGAAACGTCATTCTCTTCGTCGCAATGTTCATTGTCGGAGGGGCTTTGTTCGAGACTGGCATGGCTAACGAAATCGGCGGTATCGTTACTAGGTTCGCAAGTTCGGAAAGAATGCTCATAGTCGCAATCATGACCATCGTTGGACTGATGAGCGGCGTGCTGTCAAATACTGGCACAGCAGCAGTGTTAATACCGGTCGTGATTGGAATAGCCGCAAAGTCAGGGTTCAAGCGTTCCAGGCTTTTGATGCCCCTCGTCTTCGCGGCAGCTATGGGCGGCAACCTATCCCTAATAGGCGCACCCGGCAACATGATAGCACAGTCAACTCTCTCTAAGGCAGGTCTCGAAGGGTTCGGCTTCTTCGAGTATGCAATCGTCGGTCTTCCGATACTGCTCGCCGGCATAATCTTCTATGCCACAATCGGCTTCTACCTCCTCCCTAATCATGACCCCAAAGGCGAAGGAGTCTTTGACGTTCAGAAAGATTTTTCCGCAGTGCCTCAGTGGAAGAAAAATTTATCGCTCATCATTCTCGTTGTTACACTTCTCGGAATGATATTCGAGAAACAAATTCACATCTCTCTCAGCATTACAGGCTGTATCGGCGCAATACTCCTCATCGTCTGCAACGTCATCTCTGAGGAAGACGCTCTCAAATCAATCGACCTCAAAACTATATTCCTCTTCGGCGGCACTCTCTCATTAGCTTCCGCCCTCGATAAAACCGGCGCAGGCAAGTTAATCGCTGAAACAGTAATCGGCGCGTTAGGCGATAATCCATCACCCACTATGTTCACGTTCGTTGTGTTCATTCTCTGCTGCGTCATGACAAACTTCATGAGCAACACAGCTACTACTGCCCTTATGGCTCCCATATGCCTATCAATCGCTCAGGGCATGAACGCTGACCCTAGAGCCGTCCTCATGGCTTGCGTTATCGGAGGCTCATGCGCTTACGCAACTCCTATCGGTATGCCGGCCAACACAATGGTTGTCGGAGCAGGTGATTATACGTTCATGGACTACGTTAAATCCGGCCTGCCCTTAATCGTAATCGCTACAATAATCAGCATGATATTACTGCCAATGGCTTTCCCGTTCTTCCCGGCGGCATAGTAATAAATTTTTCAAGGGGGTAAAAATCTTATGACTCAAGTCGAAAAAATGACTGACATGATCGCTAAGTTCATAGGCCATACTGCCAGAAAACTTCCTGATGATGTCATCGCGAAACTTACGGAGCTTCGCGCGAAAGAAGACAGCCCTATGGCTAAAGTGATTTACGATACGATGTTCAGAAATCAGGAACTCGCCGTAAAACTTAACCGCCCTTCCTGTCAGGATACAGGCGTGCTTCAGTTCTGGGTGAAATGCGGCACTAAATTTCCGCTCATTGACGACCTCGAAGCTCTCCTCAAAGAAGCCGTAATCAAAGCAACTTTCGAGACACCGTTACGCCACAACTCTGTCGAAACTTTCGATGAGTACAACACAGGCAAAAATGTCGGCAAAGGTACTCCGACAGTCTGGTGGGACATCGTTCCGCATTCGGACAAGTGCGAGATTTATACCTACATGGCCGGAGGCGGCTGCACGCTTCCGGGCTACGCAATGGTTCTCATGCCCGGCGAAGGCTACGAGGGCGTTACCAAGTTCGTTCTCGACAGAATGACATCTTACGGCCTCAATGCCTGCCCTCCGTTACTCGTGGGCGTGGGCGTTGCAACTTCTGTCGAAACAGCGGCTCTCCTCTCGAAAAAAGCCCTAATGCGCCCGATAGGCTCCCATAATCCCAATGAGCGCGCCGCTAAAATGGAGAAGCTGCTTGAGGACGGAATCAACGCTATAGGACTCGGCCCTCAGGGCATGGGAGGAAATTACGCCGTTATGGGAGTGAACATTGAGAACACCGCAAGACACCCTTCAGCAATCGGCGTGGCCGTGAACGTAGGGTGCTGGAGCCACAGGAGAGGCCATATAATATTCGACAAGGATCTCAACTGTGAAGTATTATCACATTCGGGGGTGAAGTTCTAATGTCAGTTGAAATCAGAGACGGAAAGAAAATTCTCGTTACTCCTATAAGCGCGGACGACCTCAAGGACATTAAAATCGGCGACATCGTTTACCTTTCGGGAAGTTTGACGACATGCAGGGACGTTGCGCACAGAAGAGTTGTTGAGGAGGGCAGGGAAATTCCTGTCGATGTCCGAAACAATGCCATACTTCACGCAGGGCCGATTATCCGTCCTATTGACCCCGACAACGGGAAGTTCGAGATGGTTTCAGTAGGGCCGACTACATCAATGCGCATGGAGAAGTTCGAGTATGACTTCGTGAAGATTACCGGAGTGCGCGTTATCGTCGGCAAAGGCGGAATGAAGGAGAACACCGCTAACGCCTGCAAAGATTTCGGGTGCATTCACTGTGTAATTCCTGCCGGTAATGCCGTAGTTGCCGCTGTCTGCGTTGAGGAAATCGTCAAGGCTGAATGGCGCGACTTGGGAATGCCTGAGACGCTCTGGAATTGCAGGGTTAAGGAGTTCGGGCCATTGATTGTTTCGATTGACGCTCAGGGAAGAAATTACTTCGAGGAGAAGAAAATCGAATACAACAAGAAGAAAGATGAGCAGATCGCTAAAATCTGCGAGCAGGTAAAATTCATAAAGTAGTTCAGGCAATCAAAAAGCCGGAATACCTCAAGGGCGTTCCGGCTTTACTGTATTCAGATTATTTCTGGGCGTTCACAATTTCCATTACGACCTCGCGGAGTTCATCATCGTCAAGCGCAAGCTGAATATTCGCGCTCAGCCAGCCTTTTTGAGTTCCGCAGTCAAAACGCTTTCCGTGATAAACAACTCCCCAGACCGGCTCGGACTTCGTTAATTCCCTTATGGCATCAGTGAGCTGAATTTCACCGCCTGTACCTGCCTGCTGTCCGTGAAGAAGCGTGAAAATTTCCGGCGACAAAACATATCTTCCCATGATAGCGTAACGCGAGGGAGCGTCCTCAAGTTTCGGTTTCTCAACCATGTCGCTTATCCTGAAAATTCCGGACTCAACCTCATCGCCTGCCGCAATTCCGTAGCGCGAAACGTCTTTATCTGCAACCTTCTCAAGGGCAACAACGCTTCCGCCCAGACGCTCATGAACTTTTATGAGCTGAGAGAGTACAGGGGCTTTGCCTATGAAAACGTCATCGGGAAGTATCACTCCGAAAAATTCGTCCTTGCAGACCGGCTCGCCGCATAATACCGCATGTCCTAACCCTAAAGGTTCGCGCTGGCGAATGTAAAGGACTTCGGCCATCTCCGAAATTTGAATCATTTTCTGGTAAAGCTCAAGTTTTCCTCGCCTCTTCAAAATGTCCTCAAGCTCAAACGAACGGTCAAAGTAATTTTCGATTGAACGCTTTGTACGGCCTGTAATCATTACGATGTCCTCGCAGCCCGACGCTAAAGCCTCCTCGACTCCGTAGGAGATTATAGGACGGTTGACGAGCGGCAGCATTTCCTTAGCGATTTCCTTCGTAACGGGCAGAAACCTTGTGCCTAATCCTGCGACAGGGAAAAGGCATTTTTTGACGGTCATGTAAAAATCTCTCCTCTAACAAAATTCTTCAAGCCTCGATGAAAGTATTTCCGATAAATTTTCAACGGTATCGGCTTCAGGAGCTTCAACAAGTATTCTGAGCAGCGGTTCAGTTCCCGAAGTGCGTATGAAGATTCTTCCGTGTGAAATTTTTTGCTGATACCCGTTTACAATATCATCAATCGCTGTCATGTCAACTTCGTTTCTTGGTCTTCTCAATGTTAGATTAGTGAGCCTCTGGGGGTAACGTCCGAAACGGTCAACCAGTGTCGAAATGTCCTCGCCCAAATCGTGAACGGCATTAAGGAACAGCATTGCAGTGCATAGCCCGTCGCCGGTAGATGTGAAATCTGAGGCGATAATGTGTCCTGACTGTTCGCCGCCTAATCCTGCGCCTGATTCTCTCATTGTCTCAAGAACGTACCTGTCGCCTACGGGGCAGCGCAGAGTTTCAATTCCCTCGCCGGCAAGATGAGTTTCGAGAGCCATATTGCTCATTACCGTAACGGCAACTTTGTCATTTCCCGAACGTTTCTTCAGCCACTTCGCAAGAACCCAGAGAATAATATCCCCGTCAATAATCCTTCCGTGATTGTCTGAGATTAAAACCCTGTCAGCGTCCCCGTCAAAGGCAAATCCGAGATTAAGGCCGTTATTTTTGACATAGCCGGTGAGATTTTCCATGTGCATAACGCCGCATGACTTATTGATGTTCAGACCGTCATAAGCGTATGAGATGACTGACGTATTGAGGCCGGAAAATTTTGTTGCATTAACGAGGACTGGAACGCTTTTGGCTGAAGCACCGTTGGCGCAGTCGAATGCAACGCGGTCAAGAGCAGCGTCAGGGTTCAGGAGGGAGGCAATATGTTCCGCGTAATCACTGACGAGGTTAGGCGAGTCGTGAATAGTTCCGATGTCTGGGGAAGTGCAGGTTTCGCCGAGTGCTAAGCGTTCTTCGATTGCGAGTTCTTCGTCATCGGAGAGTTTGCAGCCGTCAGAGCCTAAGAATTTAATGCCGTTGTATTCGGCGGGGTTATGGGACGCGCTGATTACTGCTCCTCCGTCAGCATTGAGAGCTTTAACCGCATAGCTTATGCCGGGAGTAGGGATAACACCGGCGAGGCAGACATCTGCTCCCTCAGAAATCATGCCGGAATAGAGTGCGCCCTCAAGCATTCTTCCGCTTAATCTTGTGTCGCTGCCTATAACGATTTTGCGTCCGCCCGTGAACTGAATGAATGCCCTGCCGAGTTTGAGGGCTAATTCAGGGGTCATGTTGCCGGAGTTTGCTAAGTCTCGCACACCGTCTGTGCCGAATAGTTTTCGTGTATGGTTCAAGTTTTTATCACTCCTTAAAATTTAAGGCGGAATATTAGTCCGCCTGTGAACATCTTTCTGAGACTTCTATAACTGTTTATACTGAGGCATTGCCGACTGTATGAACTTTTCAATCTGCTCATGTGTTATTCCGATTGACTTCATGAACTCGACTGCCGAACTCATCATGCTTGAACGTCCGCGCTCCTCGCATTCCTCAGCAAAAGTATTAGTATCAAGTGTATTCTTCACGTATTCCTTCCTCCAATACCAATTATGTTTAGCGTAACTGAGTCTGTCCTCAAGCCTTTTGACGAACTCATCATCTGAACTCTTGCCGCCTATAAGGTCAAGAAACGCTCTGAGTCTCGGCGGAATATCCTTATCTTTCCCCTTAGTGTTCAGAAAAATCGTTGACGCTCCGTCATCAAGCATTAAGCTCCGTTCCTCAGCACAATAATTCCTGAACGTGTAAACATGTCTTCCCAGTCCGAACGGGTCAAACTCACAGATGAACACCACTATAACTTCCGGCATTTCGCTGTAAGTCTTATACCTCTTCGCGTCCCTAGCGTCTAGGTCAGCGTTTGAGTGATACGCTCTCGCTCGTCTCGGAAGATTTTTCCTGTTGGCAATCTGCATTTCAAGAATTATTATTCTCCCCTTCTCGTCATGAAGATAGACATCAAATCTTACCCCGTGAGTGTCAAGAGTTTCTTTAGCAGACTTCTGCTGTTCAATCCTCGTTATATGCTCAATATCGAGTTCGGGCAGTATTAATCTCGCAAGCTCAAGGCAAAGTCCTGTATCCTGAAATACCTTCCCGAACATGAAATCATTGCCCAACGTTAAATTCTCCCACCGCTGTTCAAACGGGAAACTTTGATTTATTTCATCAATTCTAGATTCATCAAATTCCAACATACCACCTCCATTCAAGAAATCCCCCTCATGAAGAATCATCACTCACAAGGGGGAAAAATTTTCTTACTGAATATCGTGGTTGTTCACCGTAATATTCTGAGGCTCAACCCTCAAAATCCTGAAGCTGTCGCCCGATAAAATCTCGGCAGCTACCGGAAGCGTTACGGGAGTCATAAAGATATTGGCAACGTCAGCATAAACTTTTAGCCCTGCTTTCTCAGTGTCGAGCCTGCCGATTAATGACGGCTTTCCGCCGATTGTTACTGAGACACTGGGAGGACTGCAAGTCCAGTTCTGAGGCGTGTCAGTTCCCCGAAGCTCAACGGGAATGTTTGTTATCATTTTTTCCGCATGAGCCTCGCTTAGTTTTATGCTCACTTTCACCGATGAGGCGTTAGGAATTGAAATACCTTCGATTTCAGGCTGCCTTAACGGAGCTACTATAACGCTGTCGGAATTCATCATTGAGACTTCTATAGTTTCCGTGTCGACAGCTTCAATTTTCGCCAAGTCCTCAGCGTTCCCCTCTACCTGAATTTCCGAAGGGTCAACCACTATTGACTGAACCTCGTAATCCGCATCAAGTTTGCCTGCAAGTCTCACGTTCACAGGGACTCTTTTTCGCGGAAGACCTCTCACAAGACTCGCTCTGAATCTCACTTGTGCAGGTTCAATCGTTACAGTCCCTTCAAAAGGTTCTGACTGCGCGAATTTCACGGGCATTAAAAGCTCGGAGCCTCTCTGCAATTCCGCAACAGTCGGCGTAATTCTGACGCTCCCGACTTTTGCTAAATCGTCCTCAGCTCCTTTTATGCCGACTTCTTTAGGGATAATTTCAACGCCCTCAATGTACTGCCCTTCAGGAATGTTCTGCGGTAAAACCGTCTCAACATTCATCAGCCTCGTAACCTGTCTCACTATGTCCAGTACGGCCTGAGACGGGAAACACGAAATTAACGTTATGCTTTCGGGGTATTCAACGTTAATATTGATGGTGTATTTCTTTCCGGGAATAAGATTTCTCGCGTCAACATAGGCTTTTACGGAATTGTAGTCAAGCCGCATTATTGCCTCCTCAGAGCCGCGAACCTCTATGTCAACTTCAGATAATTTTCCGCGAAGCATAGACTGCGGATCCAATCCGCGATACTCAAGGGGGCATGAGAATTTTCGGGTGATTAATTCCCTTTCGTTCATTCCCGTAACGTATACCCACATCGTTACCGCCAGTGAAATCGAGATTAACCATAATGCCCACGGGGACGTTAATATTTCATTGAGGTCAAAATTCTTAAGCACCGTTTTCAGTTTCACTTCACAAGCCCTCCTGCGTCCTGTTCAACGCTCCTCACCCAGAAAATATTGGAAAGCGTCCTGCTCAATGCTTTCCACCCCGTAAGAACCTGTTCGCCGGCAAAATAATGCCTCAGTAATCTCTCTATCTGGAAATCCTTAATGTTCTTCGAGAGTTTACCCTTCACAGCGAGCGATATGTCTCCCCGTTCCTCTGACACTATGATGACGATTGCGTCCGAAACTTCGGATATACCTAATGCGGCTCTGTGCCTTGTCCCGTACCAGCGTGAGATTTCGGGCGCGTCCGCTAACGGAAGATAACACCCTCCGGCAATGAGATTGTATTTATCGAGAATCACAGCACCGTCATGAAGCGGATTATCCTTCCAGAAGATTGAGATGATTAATTCCTGAGTTATTCTTGCCTTCAAGGGTATTGCCGTCTCAGTGTAATCACCAAGTCCGACGTTCTGCTGAAGCACAAGAAGCGCGCCTATCTTGTGAGCCTTGAGGTAGCTTAACGCTCCCGTGATTTGATTCACTCTGACTTCGGCTTCATCGGTTGACATACTGCGCTTGAGAAGATAGAACTGTCCTTTGCCGAGTTCCTCAAGCATTTTCCGTAACTCAGGCTGAAAAACTATCGGTATTGCCAGTCCCAGCGCAAGCAGTGTCGTTCTGAGAAACCATGTCAGCAGTGTCAGCTGAAGGAACGATGCCGCCGCTAATACAAGCGCGAGTATGAATACACCCTTGATTAACTGAACGGCACGTGTTCCGACAAGAAGCACAAGTATCCTGTAAATTATGAACGATACTATGGCTATATCAATGAGGCTTCGGAAGTTCACCAGATTGAGCATTAAACCACCAGCCTGACAACTCCGCGATAAACTAATCCCCTCGTCCCGTCAATCGACACAGTATCATCGTCCATTAACGTCGAGAATGCGTCAGCAACTCCGACAATGCACGGAAGATTGTAATCCATCGCCAGCGAGTTGCCCTCCGAGAATAATAATCCGCTCTCGAACAATACCGCTCCCACTTTGTCGAGAACAGGCCGGTAATCCTCGCTCAACTGACGGACTACTAATATACAGCCGGGCGTTACCTTCTCGATAGCTTCCTGAGCGGTTCGGGCGATACAGACTTTCCCGACGGCGTTCTTATGAGACAACGGAGTTCCTGAAAGAAGTATTGTCCCTGTAGTGAGGACTTCAACAACGTTTGTTGAGCCGGGCCGGCCTACTGGAACGCCTGCCGTAATAACAACCAGCTCTCCTTCGGGCAATAAGCCTTTGCTGACGCAGGTTGTTACGGCCTCACGGGCGGCCACGTTAATGTCAGACATCTCGGACAGCCTCACAGGGTGAACTCCCCACCACAAAGCTAATTCCCTCCATGTCTGCTGTGAGGGAGTTACTCCGAGTATGGGACACTCAGGGCGGTGCTTGCTTATCATTTTTGCGGTGAGGCCGGAGCGTGAGAGCGAGATTATTGCCGGAGCGTTAATCTGTTTAGCGATGAGTACCGCCGCTCCTGAAACAGCGTCCGGAACGGGTATTCCCTCAAGCTCAAGAGGGTTCTGCTCATTGTTCTTGTGGTTGCCCCAGATTTGAAGTTCTTTTTCGGCGCGGTCAACAATTTTCCGCATTGTCGCCACCGCCTGAACAGGGTAACTTCCCGAAGCCGTTTCGCCCGAAAGCATTACAGCGTCCGCGCCGTCAAGAACAGCGTTAGAGACATCAGAGGCTTCAGCGCGTGTAGGTCTCGGGTTACGAATCATTGAGTCGAGCATTTGAGTGGCAACGATAACGGCCTTTCCTCTGACGCGGCACATCTCGATGATTTTCTTTTGCACCAACGGCACGTCTTCGGTAGCGATTTCAACCCCTAAGTCTCCTCTCGCCACCATCACGCCGTCAACAACGTCAACGATTTCGGAAATGTTATCGACAGCCTGACGGGTTTCGATTTTGGCGAGAATTTTCATTCCTGAGCCGTACTTCTGAATCAGTCTCCGAACGTCAACGATGTCCTGCCGTGTCTTAACGAACGATACAGCGAGATACTCCATTCCGTGCTGAATGCCCCATGCGATGTCCTGTTTGTCTTTTTCGGAGAGTGCCGGAAGAGTTATATCAGCTCCGGGAAGGTTAATGCCCTTAGTGTTGCGGAGAGAGCCGCCGACGATTACCTTGCACGTAACCTCATCGCCCGAAACCGACTCAACCTCAAGATTCAATGCGCCGTCATCAATGAAAATGCTCTGTCCCGTCTTAACCTCATCAGCGAGTAAACGGTAATTGACCCATATTTTCTCTGGAGTGCCCTCGAAAGGCTGTTCACATGACGAGAGAATGACTTTTGAGCCTTGAACGAGCGATATTTCACCGTCTTTCATGTGGCCGGTACGGATTTCGGGGCCTTTGGTGTCAAGTAATGCGGCTATAGGCTTCTTGACCGCACGTTCGACTCTGCGAATTAGTTTGAGTTTCTTCTCATGGCCGTCATAATCGCCGTGCGAGAAGTTCAGGCGGGCTACATTCATTCCGGCCTCAGCCATCGCCTTCAACGTCTCGTAATTGTCGCTTGAAGGGCCGATTGTGCAAACGATTTTTACAAACATTGTTTTACATTACCTCCTCAGGGTGAGTGATGTGTCCAGTGATTCCAGAGGCGGCGGCTACGGCAGGCGAGGCAAGATAAACCTCACTCTTTACGTGTCCCATTCGCCCGACAAAATTGCGGTTTGTTGTTGAAACACAGCGTTCGCCCTCAGCGAGTATCCCCATGTAACCGCCCAAGCACGGGCCGCATGTCGGCGTTGAAACCACGCAGCCGGCATCAAGGAATATGTCAGTGTAGCCCCGTTTCATGCACTCGCGGTAAATCGACATCGTTGCAGGAATGATTATCCCTCTCACGCCGTCAGCGATATGCTTTCCCTTGAGAATGTTAGCGGCGGCCTCCATGTCCTCAATTTTTCCGTTTGTGCATGAGCCGATAACAATCTGGTCAATCTTAATGTCATGGCCTTCACGGGCTGGGTGAGCGTTCTCCGGTAAGTGAGGGTAAGCGACAGTGCAGTCGATTTCGTCAAGGTTCAATTCGACTACAGACTCATACTCAGCGTCAGGGTCAGGGTAATACACTGTCCATTCACGGGTTACGCGGCCTTTGAGAAATTCTCGTGTAATGTCATCGACAGGGAAGATACCGTTCTTTCCGCCGGCCTCAATGGCCATATTTGAGATTGTGAGGCGGTCGGCCATAGTAAGTTCGCTCAGACCGTCCCCCGAAAACTCAAGCGACTTATAGAGTGCGCCGTCAACGCCGATTTTGCCGATGAGAGTCAGAATGACATCTTTTCCCGAAACATAAGGACGTTTTTTGCCGCTAACGTTCACACGGATAGCCGCAGGAACTTTGAACCATGTGTAACCTGCTGACATTGCCGCGCCCATATCTGTTGAGCCAACGCCCGTTGAGAACGCCCCCAACGCTCCGTAAGTGCATGTGTGCGAGTCAGCTCCGATAACTGCCTCGCCGGGCGCAACGAGTCCCTGTTCGGGCAGGAGAGCGTGTTCAATTCCCATTGTACCGACATCATAGAAGTGAGAGATTCCGAATCTCTTTGCAAAGGTTCTGCACTGCTTGCACTGTGTAGCGGATTTAATGTCCTTGTTAGGGACGAAGTGATCCATAACCATAACGACCTTTTCGGTGTCGAATATCTTATTGAAGCCTGCCGCCTCGAACTCATTGATAGCTACGGGCGATGTTATGTCGTTTCCCAGAACAAGGTCTAATTTTGCCTGAATGAGCTGGCCGGAATGAACCTCTGGAAGTCCGGCGTGTTTCGCGAGAATTTTCTGTGTCATTGTCATAGGCATTTGTGAAAGATTCCCCCTCATAATAAAAAATTTTCCTAAGTATTCTACACTAATAAGCGCATGGCCGTGTAATATAATGAACAAAATCACAAAGGAAAAGGCCGTGAATTTTCATGTCAGAACAATACAATATTACGGGAATGAGCTGCGCCGCCTGTTCAGCTAGAGTCGAGCGTGTTGTTAAAAAACTGCCCGGCGTTGACTCATGCGCCGTAAGCCTCCTCACTAACTCAATGACCGTTGAGGGAACCGCCCTTCCGTCGGAAGTCATTGCCGCTGTCGAGAAGGCCGGTTACGGAGCGGCTCTAAAAACTCCAGACCCCTCGCCTCAAATTTCACATTCTCAGGAGGAAAACGCTCTCGCTGACCATGAGACACCGATTCTGAAACGCCGTCTAATTTCCTCGCTGGTCTTTCTACTGGCCTTGATGTATTTCTCAATGGGACACATGCTGAATCTTCCCTTGCCGTCATTCTTCGCTGATAATCACGTTGCGCAGGGTATAATTCAAATGCTCCTTGCCGGAATAATCATGGTCATCAATCAGAAATTCTTTGTCTCAGGTTTCAGCTCACTGCTTCACCTTGCCCCTAACATGGACACGCTTGTGGCTATGGGGTCATTTGCCTCGTTCTCGTGGAGCGTCTACGTTCTCTTGATGATGACGAGGGAACACACTGGTTTATTTTCAATGTCAGATTTCTATTTCGAGTCGGCTGGAATGATTTTGACTCTGATAACCGTAGGTAAGATGTTAGAGGCTCGCTCGAAAGGCCGAACCACTGACGCTCTTAAAAGCCTCATGAAACTCTCCCCGAAAACAGCCGTAATCCTCCGTAACAATCAGGAAATCACCGTACCTATTGAGCAGGTTATGAGGGGGAATGTATTTATTGTGAGGCCGGGCGAGAATATTCCAGTTGACGGCGTAATCGTTGAGGGCTCAACCGCCGTGAACGAGTCGGCATTAACGGGCGAGAGTATTCCAGTTGACAAGATGAAGGGCGACTCAGTCTCGGCTGGAACAATCAATCAATCCGGCTTCATCAAGTGCGAGGCGACCAGAGTCGGCCATGACACTACCTTGTCGCAAATCATAAAGATGGTCAGCGACGCGGCGGCCACTAAAGCTCCTGTCGCTAAAATCGCCGATAAGGTCTGCGGAATTTTCGTCCCTTCCGTAATTTTCATTGCTGTCTGCGTTGTGGCAGGCTGGATTATCGCCGGAAAATCTTTCGGCGAGGCTCTTTCTTACGGCATAGCCGTTCTCGTAATTAGCTGTCCTTGCGCTCTCGGCCTCGCTACTCCTGTCGCCGTTATGGTAGGAAACGGGGTCGGGGCGAAAAACGGTCTCCTCTTCAAGACCGCCTCGTCTCTTGAGGAAACAGGCAAAATCAAAATCGCCGCCCTCGACAAAACAGGCACGATTACCAGCGGTGAGCCGAAAGTTACGGACATATTGACAGCCGGAGACTGCCTTGAGGAAGAATTAGTTACCCTCGCTTACTCACTTGAGTCAAAAAGCGAACACCCTCTCGCGAAAGCTGTGGTTGATTACGCAAAGGAGAAAGGCATTAAGGCCAAAGACGTTGAGGACTTCAAGGCGTTGACGGGCAATGGGCTGACAGCCGCGCTTACTGACGGAAGCATTTTAACGGGAGGAAGCGTCAAGTTCATCACCGAAAAATATTCCGTCAGCGATAAATTTACCCACGAGGCCGAAAAATTCGCCGAGAACGGCAAGACACCTCTAATGTTCGTTCGGGACGATGAGTTAATAGGGATAATAGCTGTCGCCGATGTGATTAAGCCTGACAGCAAGGAGGCCGTTAAAGAACTTCAGGAGATGGGAATAAAAGTCGTCATGCTCACGGGCGACAATGAGCGCACAGCTAAGGCAATCGCTAATGAAGCCGGTGTTGATGATGTTATCGCCGGAGTGCTTCCTGACGGCAAGGAAAGCGTAATCCGAAAGTTGCAGGAGAGCGGCAAGACCGCAATGGTCGGGGACGGTATCAATGACGCACCGGCTTTGACACGCGCTGACATAGGAATAGCAATCGGTGCCGGAACTGATATAGCTGTTGACGCTGCCGATGTCGTTCTAATGAAGAACACTCTCAGGGACGTACCTGCCGCCGTCAGATTAAGCCGTATGACTCTCCGCAACATTCATCAGAATTTGTTCTGGGCATTCATCTATAACGTTATCGGAATACCATTAGCGGCAGGGTTATGGGGATTGAAACTTGACCCGATGTTCGGGGCGGCGGCCATGAGCCTATCAAGTTTCTGTGTCGTAACTAACGCCCTGAGATTGAATCTCTTTGACATTCACGGAGGCAGGAAGTAATGAAACGTTTAACGCTATTCTTAATGCTGATGATGATTCCGGCGATGGCATACGCTGATATTGAGGAGTTCAGATATTTTTCGCTCAATGTCCCCGAAGGCTGGACTGCTGTTGAATCGGGCGATGTAGTGAGCGTTTCGGCAGATGACAAATCGGGTTCGCTCTCGATAACCGCCGGCAGTCCCAAAGGCAAATCAATCGCTGAACTGGCCGTGTCATTCTCGAATGAGCTGAAGGGTACTAAGCCCGTCAGTGATGACGAGGGCAACTACACATTTGAGCTTAATAACGGGATAAGCCAAGCCATGATTACGGGCGATGAGGATTTCTACATGCTCATAATCGGGACAGGGTTCGTAAGCAACGGCGAGACGCTCGGCGAAATTCTCGGCTCTCTGGAAATGAAATAATCTACGTAAATGCGCTCCCTAAAAATGTTCATTGTGATAAAATTTTACTCACTTTTGCATTTTAATCTCAATTCAATTTTAGGAGGTATTCTTCTCATGAAGAAAATTCTTTGTGCATTGCTCGCTGTAGTTTTAGTAGCGTCCTTTGCATCGTTTGCGTCAGCCGAATGGAAATTCGAGCGCAAGGTTACTATCGTTTGTCCGTGGGGTGTCGGCGGCGGTGCTGACTCGACTCTCCGTCCTATGGCCAATCTCCTCAAGCCCATTCTCGGTCAGGAAGTCGAAATCGTCAACGTTACCGGCGGAAACGGCGTTACAGCGGTCGAGTACGTCTACAAGCAGCCCGCTGACGGCTACACGTTCATGCTCGGAACTCAGAGCCTCTTCATGCAGGACATTCAGGGCACAACGTCAATGAACTTCAAAGATGAGTTTATCCCCGTAGCCCGTCTCGTCCACGCCATCAACGTAATCACAGCCTCCAAAAAAGCTATGGACAGAAAAGGTTACAAGACGTTCTCCGAGATGATTAAGTACGTCAAGGAAAACCCGTTTGAGGTCAGCGTAGGTATGCTCACAAGCACAGGGCTTGACGGCGCGTCGCTCAAACAGGCTCTTGAGGGTCTGGACATTCTTGATGTCTCCTATCCTTCAGGCTCGGAAATGAACTCGGCATTAGTCGGCGGCCACATCGACATCATGGTTACTGGCACTGACGAAATCGAGGGCTTAATCGCCGCCGGTGATGTAGTTCCGCTTCTCGCTCTCTCCGAAAAGAGAATGAAGCGTTACCCTGATGTTGAATGCTCAGTCGAACTCGGCATTAACTCAGTGCTTGGCCCGGCGAGAGGAATCTTCGCCAAGAAAGGCACTCCTCAGGAGGCTATTGACGTTCTTGTCGCCGCTATCGAAAAGGCTTCGCAGGATCCGACATGGCAGGCATTCCTTGTACAGGGCTGCTATGACGAGAGACCCGGATTCGCCGGCCCTGCTGAATACGCCGCCGACTGCGAGAGCGATTACAAACTCCTCACCGATTACCTCAAGGCTGAGGGCGTTATGAAGAAAGACTACTACAGCGGCAAATAGTGAGCGTTGAATTTTACGGGGTGAAGTAATGCCCCGTTTTTTATGGCATAAAGGAGAAATTTAACAGTGTTTGAATTAATCTGCAACATATTACTGTGGCTCGGACTGCTCTACGCATACTTCTTCAACGTCCTCGAAGCCCCAATCCCAGACAGAACAGCTAGAAATCCTTACACCCTCAAGCCTGATGTATGGCCGAAAGCGATAATAATTCTTCTGTTAATCTGCATAGCAATCAACATCATCAACATTATCAGGAAGAACAAAAACAATCCCGATTTCGCACTTGACGCACTCATGAGCATACGGGCGAGACTGGTTATCGGTATCGCGCTTGTTGTCGGAGCAAGTTTCATTCTTGAACCGCTCGGCTACATGGCGACATGCTGTCTCGTGCTTTTCTTCTACGGATTGTTACTTGGTCAGACTCACGTCATAAGGCTGGCGGTTTTCTCGGTGCTTGTAACGTTCGCGCTTTATATTGTCTTCAGCGTTCTTCTCTCGGTGAACCTTCCGAGAGGAACAATCGAGGAGTTCAGAAACTTCTCGCTCTACGTTGAAGGTATAGTGGCTTCAGCAAAATCAGCAATAGGTAATGTAGGGAGGTAATTTAATCATGACAACATGGGAATTATTCACAAACGGCTTCGGCGTACTCATGGATCCCTACACGTTATTGATGGTCGTGTTCGCCATTATCGTAGGCACAATCTTCGGAGCTTTGCCGGGCGTAAGCGCAACGATGGCCGTAGCGTTGGGACTGCCTTTCACGTACTCAATGCAGCCTGTTCCGGCGATAGTTTTTCTTGTCGCTGTCTACTGCTCGTCAATAACCGGCGGAAGCATTACGGCGATTCTCTTCAAGATACCTGGAGTTCCTTCGAGTGCGCCGACAACTTTTGACGGCTACCCGATGGCGCAGAGAGGCGAGGCCGGCAAGGCGTTAGGAATAGCGTTAGGCTCGTCAGCAATCGGCGGACTTGTTTCGGCACTTGCAATGCTCACGTTATCGCCTCAGTTGACACAGGCGGCGTTATCGTTCAGCCCTTCAGATATTTTTGCTATAACCTTCATGGGCTTATCGATTCTGACGTGCCTTGACAGCAAGAATATTCTGAGGACGCTGATTTCGGGACTGCTCGGTCTTCTTCTGGCGTGCGTAGGGCAAGACCCGATGTACGCTGTTCAGCGTTTGACATTCGGGAGCGGTGAACTCATCGCTGGTCTTGAGATGATACCCGTATTAATCGGTATATTCGCTGTTACTGAAGTCCTCAAACAGACTAAGAAGCGCGATAAGCTCTCAGCCGAAGAAGGTACTGCAAGCGTCAACACAAAGATGCCCTCATGGAAAGAATGGTGGGGGATTAAGTGGCTTCTCGCAAGATGTTCGGTAATCGGAACGATAATCGGTATCCTTCCCGGAGCTGGCGCAACGATTGCGTCATTCCTCTGCTACTCGACCGAGACGAAACTTTCTAAACACCCTGAGAAGTTCGGAACTGGAATCATTGACGGTGTAGCCGCCTCAGAGACAGCGAACAATGCCGCTACGGGCGGAGCAATGGTGCCGCTGTTATCGCTGGGTATTCCGGGAGGTAACGCCGCCGCCGTAATGATGAGTGCGCTAGTCCTGAAGGGCGTACAGTTAGGGCCGCTGTTACTGGTTAATCAGCCTCAGTATTTGAGCGCAACGTTCGCCTCGATGGTCGTAACGAATATCCTTATGGTCGTTGTGGCGATTGCGATAGCGAAGGTCTTTGCGCAGATTTTGGCCGTGCCTTACTCGTACTTGGGGCCGATAATCATAATGCTTGCGATAATCGGCTCATACGCCACTAACATGAGCATTGCCGACGTGAAAATCATGGCGATTGCCGGCGTGATAGGGCTGATAATTTCTGCGTGCCACTTCAACAGCGCGGCATTGATTCTCGGATTGGTACTCGGTGTAATCTGCGAAGGGAACTTCAGCAGGGCTTACACGATTTCGAGGGCTAACCTTGTGAACATGTTTGCCAGACCTGTTGCAGGAACGTTAATGGTTGTGAGCCTTGCGCTTCTGGTGTGGCCGATTGTCTCTCAGCTTTTCAGAAAGAACAACGACTAAAATATACTGCCTCTCCTGTGAGATATGGGGGAGGCAGTTTTTTTTTGCAGGGGAAATTTACTCTTCTCGTTTGAGAATCTCGGCTTCAATCATATCGTTTACTGGAACTGAAGGTATATCACGCCAAAGAAGAACAGCATTGCGCTTGAAGGCCCTACGAATGCTGCCGCTTCTCTCTTGCTCATGAACTTTGAGGCATAAGCCCTCAGAATGCTCCTTATCTCGAATGCCAGATAAGACGACACAATCCAAAACCCAATCACTACAGAGCCGGCAATCATCTCATTAATTGCCGGAGCAATATCTGACGCAATGGACAGCCCCAAGTGTTAGCCGCCGCACCGCAGTAAGGGCAGATTGTCTCGCTGCTTTTGATGGGAGCTTCGCAACTTGGACAGTTCATCGTGAAGCCCTCCTATTGTCCGACAGCGTCAACAATGAAGAATGCGTGAAAAGTGCCGTAAAATGTTTATTAGGCATAATAAGACCTCCTGTTATAGCAAATTCCATAATTATGAAGAATAACCACAATGTCTGAACCAGCCCACTGCATCCAATCGTTTTAGCTTACTCAGACTTTCTCCCACTGCCTTTTCTAGCTCCTCAATTTTTGTTTTCGGTATCTTTCGAACAT
>JAFUYQ010000029.1 GCA_017470485.1 Synergistaceae bacterium | reverse complement strand
CAAAACGTGGTGCTACTTCTTTTGCCGCTTGCCCACTTTGTAATGCCTTCAATACTTTTTCTCTTAAATCATCACTATATGCTTTCATAATTTTTTATTATATCTCATTATTCATATTTTAGAAAAATGCTATAGTATTGATTGACGAAGGCGGCCTGATGTCCTCGCTCCATACTTCATCAAATAGCCTACTGTTCAGCAACGCGTATATTGAGAAGTGGCTTACCTCAGCGATTATTTTCCTGCCCTCAATGCGCTGGTTCTTAACCTTGCGGAAAATCCCGGTGTCCTCGTCAAGACAGTATATAGCTGGTTGGAAGTCATTACCGATTTCTTCAGCCCCACTTCCAAGCGTGAATGTTATTTCTGCCTTGTCGAAAGAAGATACTGTCTCAATGTTCCATGCTGTAATGTAGCCTGGAATGTAACGAGAAACAAATGGGCTGTCCGAGTAGCTTGCTGGACTTACAGTCAGAGACCCAGCCGAATCCGCTGGAGAAGTCATTACAACAGAAAGGTCTGCCGCCTCAGGGTGCGAGGAAGTATAATCCGTCTCAAGGGCTGTAGTGAAGGTAGCCTCAGGGGTGAGTGGGTCAGAGCCTACAGCGACTTCTGTGCCGTCATCAACGCCATCTCCGTCAGTATCTGGATTGAGTGGGTCAGTTTTGTATGTCTGGACTTCTTCACCATCAGTGAGGCCGTCATGATCCGTATCTTTCGCAATCATATTAGTGCCGTAATTTCCCTCAAGAATATTAGTCAAGCCGTCCTCGTCAGCGTCTTCATCTCCGTCATTGATACCGTTTCCGTTAGTGTCTTTTGCGAGAGGGTTGTAGCCAAGCCAGTTTATTTCGTCCCAGTCTGTCAAACCATCATCGTCAGTATCAGGATTATTAGGATCCGTGCCGTAAGTCATCTCAAGTAAATCGGTCATACCGTCTTTGTCGCTGTCAGTTTTGTCATCGTTATCCCACCATTTCGCATACAACGTAATATCATTTGAAATAGGGGTACTGAAGTCAAACCTGAATGCGAAACCTTCTGACGGATACCACCCCATGAATGATGAGTTATCTTTTTGTGGGTCGTGAGGAACTTCCGCATTTCCCCCAGCATTCACTGTTTGCTCTGCTACGTAACTTCCGCCGTTTGAATCGAATGTTACGGTGTAGTAGGTTTGAGTCGGGGTCGGAGTCGGAGTCGGTGAAGGTGTAGGGGTTGGGGTAGGTGATGGAGTCGGTGAGGGACTCGGTGTCGGGTCGGGTGATACTATCGGCGATGGGTCTGGTACAAACCCCTACTGAGGTGTTCCGCCGCCGCTTCCTCCGCAGCCTCCCGTGAACACCATAGCCGCCAACAGCATCATCACTATGAATAGCGCATAAAACTTTCTGCCAGCCATAAGCTGTTACCTCCTTTGAAATTTTACCATAACAAAAAAAGGCACATAACCCACGCCAATAACCTTATGGTATAATTTAACCCACATATACAAGGGACTCTTGTGGCTATTGTTTTTCGGCTATGTGCCGATTTAATGTTTGGTAAACTTATTATAGCATAAATCCCTTGTATTTTTTGTTTACTTTTTTCAATTACTACATAACTTTTCCATTCAGGTTGTCAAAAAAATACCCGGCACTCTCAATCTGCCGGGCAAATGTTTTCCTAAATCAGTTATTCTTGAACAGCAGCGTCATAAGATTCAGAACTTCATGTCCCCAGTCATTCGCTGATTTCGAGAGATCCTCAGGCGTTGGGGGTTCATCTTCCCGAAGCTTCATAACCTCGCATAATATCGAGTTCACTTCAGGATTATTCCCGAACTCAGGCATAAAACTCAACGCGTGAAGTATTAACCCCTTAACGCTCTTCCGTTCGGCCTCCGAAAGCCACGCGCATAAAAACTCCCCGTAATATTCCGGCCCGTACTGCGTCGGCAAATTCAATATCTTCTGCTCCTCAAGCCTCAGATTATCCTCGTCAGTGAGCGTGAAATACTCGTTCATTCTCCGTCTTAACGGCTCGAAAACTCTCTCCTCGTCCGCCGCTATTGACGCGCACGTGAACTCAAGTATGAATGACGCAATCCTGTAACTCTGCGAAAGCTGAGTCCCTAACGGCAGTTCCCTGAAAAGAACCTTATCTTCCCAGTTGTATTCGCGCCCTGAGATTCCTAAATCGGGTATCACCTGCCAGCCCTCAACCTGTGCCGTGTCAACTATTGCTTTTCGTTCCTTGCCGTTTAATTTGACATTGGGCTGAACCGTGAACTTCATTATCTTCCCGACATCGCCCAGCGTTGAGACTAAAGGCAGTTCGCTTCCTTCGGGTCTTAACCTCTCTATGAACCCTGCAAAATCCGGACGGTCTTCAATATTCGCAAGGTCAGGTATTTTTTCAGGCGGCTTGTGAGCCTCCAAGAATACCTCCCACGAATCTACAAGTGATTTGAAGATTGAGAGGTCTGCGAAGAAATCAGGGATTTCAACGGACTCATTATCTTTTTTGCTGAGGGTTACGGAAGGATTTGCAGGTTTGTAGGAGAGTTTCATAACGTTCTGGGGCTTAACGAGAATTAAACCGCCCTTGCATAGTTCCTTGTATATCGGCGTGAATTTCTGCAATGCTTCATCGGAATGGCTGATTTTGGGCTGTCCTTCCCTGTGAAGTTTCGATGATGTCCGCACCACCGTGAACGCTACGGCTGACGGCAAAGGGAGCATTGAATTTGCGTAAGAGTTCAGGAGAATATCAAGAAGTCCCTCGGGAACAGTCTCCATTTTACGGCAGAGCGCAATCAAATCTTCATCGGGGAGCCAGACTTTTATTGCCAGCCACGTAATGAACCTCACAAGATTATCTTTGAGAGCGTCCCACCTCAATAACGGTATCAGCCTGAAAGCCTCGTTAATGCACATTCCCAAGTCCAGTTTATCAATGATAGTACGGCGTTCGATTCCGTAAAGCCATATCGCCGGATAGCACATGTGCAGCGGAGGCTGAATCCTTCCTCCGGCAAGCCACGTTAAATAAATTCCGCGCTGTAACGGTGTCATGGCCGCGTATGATTCAGCACCGTCAGCAGGAAGAGGCTCACCCTTCTTCGGGAACTCGACGGGCAGTGTAACATCAATACATGAAGGTTCGGGAGTTGCCGCCTCGCCGTTCGACCAGTAAGCCGCAGGGCCGGGAACTACGATGTTGTCGAGAAGAACATTCCCTGAACGTCCGCACCATCTCAGGAGGTTAGTTTTAGCCTGAGCCTGTTTCTTAGGTTCAGATGAAAGACCGTAAGGCGAGTCCTCGCCTGCCGGAGCGTGTGCCGAGTAAGTTGCTCCTGCTGCTCTGTCGGGGTCAGTTACCGGCTTTGCTGAGAGTATGAATCCTGTGTCGTCTTCTGTTTCGTCAACGATTTCGACATCGGGAAGGTCTAATGATTCAGGATTCTCCTGCTGGACTGAAGGGGGCTGGGTATCCTGATTCTGCGAAGAGCTTCGGGACTGCTGGCGGAGGAACGCTCCCACTGCCATCGCTACGAACAGACCGATTACGAGATATATCATTGTGAGTTTTTACCTGCCTTCTTTTGAGAAAATTCCGCTGTACATGCTGCAGAAATCAGAAGCTGTAACAATTTGTACGCCGTTATACTCCTGAATGTCAAGGAGGTCTTTATCACCGCTGACAATGTATAACGCTCCTGAATCGTTTGCGCATTCAATGAATTTGTTATCGTCAGGGTCGCGGCTTGCATTTATCGTTGAAACTGGAATCACTATCTCCATTGCTGAAATAAGAGGGAGAAGGACATTGCGGTTAAAATGCCCCTGCCCTCTCGAAATCATCTCGTCAATTATTTCGTAATATTCGCAGAGTATCTCGGCTGAAGCACAGGCATACAGTTTTCCGTCAGCAACAGCCTCAAGAATCATTCTAGGTTTTCCGCCGAAGAATACCCCTGAAATTACGACATTTGTATCAATTACGATTTTCATATTCGTTTTTTTCTGCGGACGCTCTTTATCACATCATCAATATCTTCTTCCCTTAATCCTGAACGTTCCGCCCATTCTTTTGCATCATCGAGCATTGTCCTGAAACTCTCGGAAGTTTTCACGTCTGCAATGTCAGCAACATCAGTGTACATTCATCATCACCCCTACAAGATTTCCATCTGGTATTTCTCAAGCATCATTGAAGGATTATATGATAATTTCGCTTCTCTGAGTCCGGGTTCGCCCATATCCTCCTCGCGGTTCACCCAAGTGTATTGGCTTCCCTGCTCCTTGAGGAACATGTAGTTTATGGCCTGATAGCTCCCTGCGTATTCAGAAAATGCCTTCTCGAAACACACGTCAAGATTCTCGGGATCTAATTCCTCAGCGATTGTGTAGGCTACAATCTTCCCGTCAATCTTCAGCATACCTCCCTTGAAATTGAAGTCCTCCCATTTTTCTAGAGCGTTGCGGATTGCTGTGTCCTCGTCCGCTAATGACTCTGCCTCGTCCTGATTCATAGTGAGCATTCTGTGAGCCCTCCAGCTCTCCTGAAACTCCATTATCTCCGCAAAGTCATCAGGCTTTATCGGGTAGTAATCCCATTCGTAGCCGTCAAGAAATGCTCTTACCCTGTTTCGTTTATGGGCGTATGCTTTCCCTTTGAGGGCTGTCAAATCTTTCACGGCGTAAACGTATTCATGCTGATCCCTGTCTTCGGTGAAACGCAGATTTTCTCTTGATGAAAGAATCTTCATGACGCTTGCCGGAACATCATAGATTATGTCCCCAGAACTGAAGCATGATAATTCCTTGTCCCAGTCCTTGACGGCATTCCAGTTTCCGCACGGCCCGAACATTCCGGCCAGCGGCCCGCCGGATCTCAGCCATAGCAAATCCCCGTCAGTCTCCGCGATTTCAATCGGGTAAGCGTGCGACCACCCCCACAAACAGAAAAACGAATACTCAGCGTAATGAACCGGCGACTCTTCATAAAAGCGCGTGTAAAAATCTTTGTCCTGCCATGTTAATTTCCTGAAGTTGAGCATTTTTTATCCTCCAAAATTTTAGCCTGCACAAAAAAAGCGGCTCTCTCATAATTCTGGGGGAACCGCCTTAATTTAACAATAAGTATGACTGCCTTATTTGCTGATGGGAGCATCAACAACACTTTCTTTGAGGTCTTTTCCCGGACGGAATACGGGTACTTTCTTCGCAGGGATAAGAACGACTTTTGTGGGATCCTGAGGGTTACGTCCTTCTCTTGCTCCTCTCTCGCGGACTTCAAATACTCCGAAGCCTACGAATGTGCATTTGTCGCCCTTCGCTAATGCCCCCTGAATCTCGGAGAACACTGCATCTACTATGGGTGCGACCTCTTTTTTGCGCATTTCGAGTTTTTCGGTGATTGCGTCAATGAGTTCTGCTTTGGTCATGTTTTACACCTCCTGTTGAAATTTTTTCTGCATTTTATCAGCTTTCACAAATTATGCAATATATACGCACCGCATTTCACTGGTTTTTACTGTCTGAGATTCAACATTCTGTACTGAACACGAGGCAGTCTCAGGCTTAATGTTGTAGAATATCAAAGCAAACTTAATAATTTACAGAGGGTGATACCGATGAACCACGTAAACACTGTAACAATCTCAGGATTAATTCACCACCTGAGCCGGAAAAAACAATCATATTTCCCTTTCTCAATACGCCACGAAAATTTATGGACTGACGGAACTTTACGAAAGGATTTCCTTAATGCCCGAACGTTCCGCGATGACCTCAAAGAGACGCTCTCAGCTCTCGATGAGAATACGCCGATTCTCGTGAAAGGCGTTCTCCGTTCATCGAAGGGAAGCGGCGAATTATTCCTCGATGTCAATGAAGCTCAGGTTCTCAATGAGCTTGGGCAGCCCGTAAACATGGTGAGCCTTTCGGGAGAAGTCCACGTCATTAAGGCTCAGAACGAGGGCGAAAACGCTACCGGAAAATACACGCGCTTCGCTGTCCGTCAGGAAGACCCCGAAAACGGACGCGACTTCATTGTCGTGAGAGTCTATGATGACGGCGGAGACACAATGCGGAACATGCTCGCAGAGAAAAATGACAATGACCCCGTTACTGTTGAGGGTACTTTGAGATCTTCAAGGGGAAGCGGAGTTAATTATGTGAGATGCACAAAACTAGAATAGTGATTGTGAGATGAGATTATGGAAATTCAGCGGCTGGAAGATAACATACGCGGAAAACTTGACCGTTTCCCTGCTAAAACAAGAAGAGTAGCCGAGTATATTCTCGGAAACTCGCCCGAAATCGCGTTCCATTCGATAAGCGAGACTGCCGAAAAATTATCAGTCTCGCGCGCCCAGCTCGTGCGTGTTGCGAGAATGCTGGGGTTCAACGGATATGCCGACCTAAAGAATACTCTCAAGAAAAAATTGCTGAATCAGGTCATTCCTTCATCTGCCGATACAGATATTATTCCTGAGGACAATTCTGACACTGCGACGAAAATTTGCAGGCTTGAACACGCTAATATTGACGAGACTTACAGGAATTTATCGCTGAGCCGTGAGGACATAAAAAAGTTTTGCAGAGCCGTCCGCGATTCCGACTCGATTTACTGCATGGGCTGGGGGATTTCATCTATGCCTGCTGAATGGCTCTATACACGTTTCGCCGAACTCGGTCTGAAAAGCATCTTAATGCGAAGAGGCTCCCTTTCACTTCAGGAGCAGTCAAGGGGAATAGGCGAGAATGACGTTCTCATAGTCTGCGAACTTCCAAGCTATGTCATCGAAGTTACCGAAACCGCAGGGCTTATCGCCTCACGTGGGACTCAGATTGTTTCGATAACGGACAGTCCGGCAGCTCCTGTCTGCGCGTACTCGTCAATGCACTTCTATGTCAGCGACACGTCGCCGCTTTTCGGAAGCAGCCTCATAGGTTCGATGTTCGCCGTTCATGTCTTAACGTCAATACTCGCTAAGGACATGGGCAATGAGGGACGAAGGGCACTTGAGGAACAGAGGGAAGGACTCAATGACGGTAGAGTCTATTACCCATCGTTCACGCTGAGATACTGAGTATGATATAGCCCTGAGACAAAAAAATACCCCTCTGGTGAAAGTGCCGGAGGGGTTTTCTTAATATTCTGCGTGTATTAGTCCGTGAATATATCGCTGCTGTCGAGAACGGGTTCCTGTTTGGGCTGAGGAGCTTCGCGCTTCGGAGCAGGTCTGAACTGCGGACGCGGTTTCCTTTCGGTCTTGTAGGAAATCCCCCTGAAGGGTTCTGCTCCCGTACCGGCCGGAATTAAATGGCCGATTATGACGTTCTCTTTGAGGCCGCTTAACGGATCCATTTCGCCCTTGACCGCCGCGCCTGCGAGAACCTGAGCGGTCTGCTGGAATGACGCGGCACTGAGGAAACTGTCAGTGGCAAGTGCTGCCTTAGTGATTCCATGAATGAACGGGCTGCACTTCGGGAACTCCCTCATTCTCTGAACGAACGTGAACTCGCGGATTAAGTGAACGAGTTCGGGCTTTGAATTAGAAGGTCTTATCCAGACCTGAGTCGGATTGTGCGAGGCTATCTCGGCGATTGCGTCAGCCCTGAGTTCGAGGCCGCCCCTTATGCGAATTCTTCCGTCATATTCAGGTTCTTCAGGCTCGTTAATTTCATCATCTGAGGCTTCAGCTTCCTGAACAATCTGAGGTTCTTCCTCTTCCTGCCAGTCAGCGAAGTCGGCCTTTACGAGAACTTTATTTCTTAGCTTAGTGGTGAGTATCTTTCTGAGAATCTCAGAGCGGATAACTGTTACCACTTCTTCGCCGGTATCGACTTCAATTTCTTCGGCCGCTCCAGTTGCGAGAGCCTCAAGGAGTTCGGCATCAACAGTTTTGCCGGTGTAGTCGCCGTTCCTGTAGATGTCCTTCCCAAGAAGCTCCATAGCGTCAAACGTCCTTCGGAGAGCGTCAGTAACATCGACGGACTCAACGTTATTCCAGACCTTAATATCTCTTACGCCGCTGCGTGAAATTTCAGTGGCGACATCAGGGTCAATGAATGTGTCGTGAGAAGCGACTGTCCTCTTTCCCATTACGATTCCTTCGGCGAGCCAGCGGTTATTTATGAGGCGTTCGAGATTCTCGCGGTGCCTTATTCTTACGACAAGAGGGCCTCCTGAAGTTATCTTTTTGAGGTCTTCGCGGCCTAAGTGGATATTCTTTCTGATTTTTCCGAACTTCTCGGTTTTGACCTCGCGGATAAGACGTTTGCCCTGCATTTGTTTTCTGAAGGCAGTCTTTCCGATGATAACGTCAATTTCCTGATCCTCATGAAGAATCGTAAACATCTTCACGGGAACGCCGGGAGTGAGAATCATTCTCAGAACTTCCTCAGTGAGAGGCTTTCCGACGTACTCATCGAATCCGGCTTCAGGGCGGTCAATCCATACGAGCGTATCGCCCTCGAAGTTCTCCGCCGCGCCTTTAACGCGAGCTTCGTTGTCATCGCTGATTTCCTTCTCGACTTTAGCAACGTCGTCTTCCCAAATCATGTCGCCCGCAACGAACGAGGTATCGCCCTCCTCAATTACTCTTACTTTGTTGAGAGGCGCGACCTTGCGGAGTATTACCTCGATGTGCTTGTTGTTTATGCTGACACCCTGAGAATGATAGACGTACTGAATCTCATCAACGAGCATTTTCTGAACGGCGTTAATACCTTCAACTTCGAGAAGCTGCTGAGGGTCAATGCTTCCTTCGGTGAGAGGCGTTAATTTATGGACTTCCATGCCCTCCTCGATTCCCTCTTTGATGTCCTGTCCGGAGGGTATAGCGTGTGTAATTGTCTTCTCGACTCCGTCATCGGTAATGCCATCGATGATGACCTTGCGTTTTCCTTCGGTGATGATTTCCTTGATGTATCCTTCAATTCCTGCGAGTATGCAGACTTTTCTAGGCCGTCTTACCTCGAAGAGCTGTTCAATTCTCGGAAGACCCTGTGTAATATCTTCCGCCGAACGAACTCCGCCGGTATGGAACGTTCTCATTGTGAGCTGAGTGCCGGGTTCGCCGATTGACTGGGCAGCTACTACGCCGACAGCCTCGCCGATGGGAACCAGCTTACGCGATGAAAGGTCATGGCCGTAGCATTTCTGGCAGACTCCCTTTTTGAGAGCGCAGGCAAGAGGGCTTCTGACCCAGACTTCATCAATCCCGGCAGCCTCGATTTTTCTGGCTATTGCTTCAGTGATGATGTCGCCGGATTTAATGATGAGTTCATCACCGGCTGTTATGTCATGGAGAGCGGTGCGTCCTGCGATACGTTCAGCGATACCGATCATCACTTTTCCTTCGCTGATTAACGGCCTTATGCAGATACCTTTATCAGTACCGCAGTCATGCTCGGTGATAATCAAGTCCTGAGAGACATCAACAAGTCTTCGGGTAAGGTAGCCTGATTTTGCTGTCCTCAGTGCGGTATCAGCGAGTCCCTTTCTTGCGCCGTGAGTCGATATGAAATACTCAAGCATATTCATACCCTCGCGGAAGTTCGCAGTTATAGGATAGTCGATTGTCTTACCTGTGGGGTCGGCCATGAGTCCGCGAATACCTGCCATCTGTCCGAGCTGGCCTTTTGAACCTCGTGCGCCGCTGTCAACCATCATTCGGACGGGGTTATCCTCGCTCATGTGAGCCTCTATGCTGTCGGCAATATTCTTTGTTGCCTCAGCCCATAACTTGCTCTTCTGGTCGAGATACTCATCATAGGTAAGGAGTCCCATCTCGTAATTCTGTTTGGCGACATCGTCTTCGGCCTGAGTAGCCTTAGTGATTTCGGCTTTCTCGTCAGGGATTCTTACGGCCTGAACGCCGAAACTGATTCCGCTTCTTGCGGCCCAGTGATAGCCGAGCGATTTAATCTGGTCGAGCATATCAACAACGCCGGGACGGTCAACTTTGTCATAGGCATCGTCAAGCAATCTTCCGATACGTTTCTTTCCTAACTGCTCGTTCACGAATCTTAAAGCCTCAGCAATTTTCGTGTTGAACATTACGCGGCCAGGACTCGTCTCGAAGAATACAGCGTGAGGATTACCCTCGACCTCCGAGAAATTGTTGACGATTACGGCCTCGTTATTGAGCGTGTATTTTCTGCGCCCTGAAGGGTGTCCCCATAATTCGGGATTTTCCTTGAGCCATATTCTTGCGTTTACGTGGACTGTGCCGTGAGAGACTGCCGACAAAACATCGTCCATATCGGAGAAGTGCATACCGTCTCCCTTCAGGCCGTTGCGCATATCGGTGAGGTAGTAGACACCGAGAACAATATCCTGTGTCGGGGTAACTACGGGTCTTCCGCTTGCCGGTGAAAGGAGGTTATTCGCCGAGAGCATGAGGAGTCTTGCTTCAGCCTGAGACTCAATGCTCAAAGGAACGTGAACAGCCATCTGGTCGCCGTCAAAGTCAGCATTGAACGCGGTGCAGACCATAGGGTGAAGACGAATTGCCTTTCCCTCCATGAGTACGGGTTCAAACGCCTGAATGCCGAGCCTGTGAAGAGTGGGGGCGCGGTTTAGCATAACTGGGTGATCCTTGATGATGTTTTCGAGAATCTCCCAGATTTCGCCGCCGCCTTTCTCGATTCTTCGTTTAGCGTTCTTTACGTTGGGAGCTAATCCGCCCTCAACAAGTCTTCTGATTACAAAGGGCTTGAAGAGTTCGAGAGCCATCTGCTTGGGAAGACCGCACTGGTAAATTTTGAGCTGAGGCCCTATGACGATGACCGAGCGTCCGGAGTAATCGACACGCTTGCCGAGAAGGTTCTGGCGGAAGCGTCCCTTCTTGCCTCTGAGCAAATCAGTAAGGCTCTTTAACGGCCTGTTTCCTGCACCGAGTACGGCCTTTCCGACTCTGCCGTTGTCGATGAGAGCGTCAACGCATTCTTGAAGCATACGTTTCTCGTTTCGTATGATGATTTCGGGGGCGTTAAGCTGCTGAAGTTTCTTGAGCCTGTTGTTGCGGTTAATGACACGGCGGTAGAGGTCGTTAAGGTCGCTGGTTGCAAATCGCCCTCCGTCAAGCTGTACTAACGGCCTCAAATCCGGCGGTATAACCGGCAGAACCGTCAGTATCATTGACTGAGGCATAGAGTCGCTTTTCCTGAAGTCCTCCGTAACCTGAAGACGTTTGATGAGCTTGCGTTTTTTCTGGCCGGTAGTCTCAGCGATCTGCTCCCTGAGTGAATCGGCGAGCCAGTCCAAATCCAGCCTGTTAATCAGAGCAAGGACACCGTCCGCACCGATACCGGCGTCAAATCTGTCATCGTATGCCTTGCAGAGTTTCTGCTGATGTTCAAAGATAACGTCTCCCTGTTCAAAGGGCGAACTTCCCGGCAGTATAACCAAGTGGCACGGGTCATCGACAACGAGGCTGCACTGTCTTTCGTCCATCTTGTCTTTAGTTTCGGGGAAAGGCTCTGTGAAAAGTTCCGGATAAAGTTCATGAGCCTTTCTGAACTCAGTTTCAGACAAGACTTTTCCTTTGGTTAATTCCTGATCGCCTACTGTGGCTTTAACGGCAGCTGTTACGAGGAAGGCTTCATTGCTTCCTGTTTTAGCGCGTTCGGCACTGTCAGGGGCTTTCGAGGCCGGAACTATTGCGCCTACCTCAAGCCCTAAGTCATCATCGTCTTCAGTGAGGACAAACGCAGGTTCAACTCTGAGACTCTCATCGCCGTATTCAGCCTTATACTTCGATACCTGAGACGCTGTGATGAGGTCGCCGACCTTCACGGGAATGCTTAACATCTCGTCAATAACGAATGCTTTTTCGCACCTGAAATCAGGGTCGTAATGCTCGTGAATTTTCATCTCGGTTGACGGGATTACCGCACCAACAGCTACTAGGTCAGGTCTTGAAGTTGCTGTAACTTTGTAGGCTTTTTCTGGCTTCTTGAGGGGCGCAAAGTAAATTACCCTCTCCAAATCCTTTGCGCTTGTTCCGAGAAGAAGACTCAATCTGCTCGGTATGCCTCTCAAGTACCAGATGTGAACAACAGGGACAGCAAGGTCGATGTGTCCCATTCGTTCGCGTCTTACGCGGTTGTCAGTAACTTCGACTCCGCAGTGTTCGCAGATAACGCCCTTGAATTTAGGGCCTGAACGCTTGTATTTTCCGCAGCGGCATTCGTAACTTCTGGTGGGGCCGAAAATCCTTTCGCAGAATAATCCGTCAGTTTCCGGCCTTAATGTGCGGTAATTTATTGTCTCAGGCTTTAAGACTTCGCCTTTTGAGATTTCATGTATTCTTTCGGGCGTTGCTAATTTGATTCGTACACCTGTGATTTCTTTTCTTCTGGCCAAGTCTAAATCTCCCCCTCTTCGTCAAATATTGCTTCTGTTTCGGGTTTGCCGTTATCGTCATTGAGCATAAGTTCATCGGTCATGTTCTTGAGATCTTCCTCAGTAGGCTCATCGCTTGAAGGCTCGTCGCTGTCAAAGAGTATGTCAGCTATTGAAGGCTTTGCGGCTTCTCCGTCCTGCTGAGGTTTGGAACGTGGCTTTCTGGTTTTCCGCTGAACCGAGAAAATCTCAGGCGGTTTGCCCATGAACATCGGACGCTCATCATCTTCCATAGGAATATCGCCGTGCGACCCGTCGCTGAACTCGACTTCGACATCAAGCCCTAATCCCTGAAGCTCCTTTACAAGAACTCTGAAGCTCTCCGGGACTCCGGGTTTAACGAGGCTCTGACCTTTTACGATTCTTTCGTAGGTCTTATCGCGTCCCCTTATGTCGTCCGATTTAACCGTTAAGATTTCCTGAAGGACGTTAGCCGCTCCGTAACCTTCGAGTGCCCAGACCTCCATTTCGCCGAACCTCTGACCGCCGAACTGTGCTTTACCTCCTAAAGGCTGCTGGGTGATTAAGCTGTACGGGCCTGTCGAACGCGCATGAATCTTGTCGTCAACAAGGTGGTTAAGTTTGAGCATGTACATGCAGCCTATAGTAACCTTCTTGTCCATAGGCCTTCCAGTTCTGCCGTCCCTTATCGTAATCATTCCGTCCTCAGTGAGGTCTTTATACTTTCTTTTTGCAATCTTCCTCATCTCGGCGAAAATTTCATTCTCGTTCGCGCCCTCGAAGACTGGTGTTGAAACATGCCAGTGGTTATTGAGAGCAACGAAGCCCATTATTGTTTCGAGAACCTGACCGAGATTCATACGGCTGGGAACTCCGAGAGGGTTAAGAACGATATCAACGGGTGTTCCGTCAGGAAGATAGGGCATGTCCTCAACGGGAAGTATACGGCTGACAACGCCTTTATTACCGTGTCTGCCTGCCATTTTGTCGCCGACAGTAATTTTTCTGCGCTGAGCAACGTAGACTTTAACCGAGCGTATTACCCCCGAACCTAATGCCTCAGGGCTTGTGCGCCTGTCCATCTGCTTTATCGCTACGACCTTACCCCATGAACCGTTGGGGAGCTTCAGCGAATTGTCTCTGACTTCTCTTGCTTTCTCTCCGAAAATTGCACGGAGCAGTTTTTCTTCAGGGGTCTGGTCTGACTCGCCTTTGGGGGTAACTTTTCCGACGAGAATATCGCCTGCTGTAACCTCCGCGCCGATTCTGATTATTCCGTCATCGTCAAGATTTCTGAGCATGTCTTCGCCGACGTTGGGAATGTCGCGAGTGATTTCTTCAGCACCGAGTTTAGTTTCGCGTGCCTCTATCTCGTATTCCTCTATATGTATGGAAGTGAATCTGTCTTCCTTCACGAGATTTTCGCTGAGGAGTATAGCGTCCTCGAAGTTGTAGCCCTCCCACGGGACGAACGCAACAAGAACGTTATGACCGAGCGATAACTCGCCGTTGTCGATAGCCTGACCGTCAGCAATGATGTCGCCTTTGAAGACTTCCTCGCCCTTACGGACTAAAGGCCGCTGGTGAATCAGTGTTGACTGGTTTGAACGTCTGAACTTTATCATCTCGTAAGTTCTTTCGCGTCCCTTTTTGTTGCGGATTTTTATTTTGTCGGAGTCAACGTAAGTTACAGTTCCGTCCTCACGCGCCGTTATGCACGAGCCTGAATCCCTTGCGATTCTGTGTTCAATGCCTGTGCCTACGATGGGAGCTTCGGGGACTAAAAGAGGAACTGCCTGACGTTGCATGTTCGACCCCATCAACGCTCTGTTAGCGTCATCATGTTCAAGGAAGGGGATTAAAGCAGTTGAGGGCGATACTATCTGACGCGGTGAAACGTCCATGTAGTCAACCATGTCCGAAGGTACTGTAACGATATCATCAGCGTGCCTTGTGGGGCATGAAGCGCCGAGAATTGCGGTATGGTCTTCGTTAAGCGGAGTGTTGGCTACTGCGACATATTTTTTATCCTCATCGTCAGCCGAGAGAAGTTCTATTTTGCTGGTTAATTTGCCGTTCTCAACTTTTCTTCTCGGAGTAACTAAGAAGCCGTGAGAGTTAATGCTCGCGTAGGTCGTCAGTGATGAGACGAGTCCGATGTTCGGGCCTTCAGGAGTTTCGATAGGGCAGACTCTTCCGTAGTGTGTGTAGTGAACGTCTCTGGCCTCGAAACCTGCTCTTTCACGGCTGAGTCCTCCCGGCCCTAATGCTGAGAGTCTGCGCCTGTGCGTAACTTCGGCTAACGGGTTGGTTTGATCCATAAACTGCGAGAGCTGGCCTGACCCGAAAAATTCGCGGAGACATGCGGCAATCGGTCTTACATTGATTAACTCGCGGCCTGTAACCTCGTCAAGATTGGGAATCGTTGTCATTCTCTCGCGGACTATTCTTTCCATTCTGAGAAGTCCGATTCTGACCTGATTCTGCAGGAGCTCGCCTATTGAACGCACTCTTCTGTTGCCTAAATGGTCAATGTCATCGCTCGGTTTATCCTGAGCTTTCATCGCGAACATCTCTTTAACGATTTCAACGACATCATCAAGGCTCAGAAGTCTTTCATCTTCGGGGACGTTCATTCCGAGTCTTCTGTTGAGCTTGTAGCGTCCCACCCTGCCCAATGTGTAGCGTCTGGGATCCTGAAGAAGACTCCTGAAGTAATCGCGTGCGTTCTCGATTCGGGCAAGCTCATTGGGCTTCAGCTTCCTGAAAATATCCTGTATTGCCTCGTCAGGGCTTTTAGTGGGTTCACGGGCAATCGTCCGCGCTAATGAAGGCTCCATGTCGTAGACGAGTAATCCTGCACCTTCGGAATTATCGAACGCATAGAGCTTCGCAATATGTTCCTCTTCGAGAATAGTGCCTTTAGCCACGAGCAGCGCGCCTTTTTCGTCGTAGACATCTTCGGCGGCCATGTAGCCTCTCAGATCCGTATCGTATACTCTGAAAGCGGTCTGTATTCCCAGAAGTTCAAGTATATGGTCGTTATTTCTTGCTCCCAGTGCTTTGAGAAGGAGTGTTACGGGTAATTTCTTTCTGTTGTCGATATTTGCGGTGATTAATTCCTTTTCGGATTCTGGCATCGCAAAATCGAGCCATGCTCCCCTGTCAGGAATTAATTTTGCCGAACAGCCTTCAGCGTTGTGCGTGAAGTAAATTCCTGCCGACCTCGCTAACTGGTTAATCACAACACGTTCAGTACCGTTGATTATGAAAGTACCTCTCTCGGTCATTACGGGGAAGTCGCCCAAGAATATTTCTCTTGCTTCCTTTCTGACCTGAGTCTTAGTGTTTGTGAGGCGTATAGTTGCCTTGATTGGACGCGCCCATGTCATATCTTTCTGTCTTGCGTCTTCCTCTGTTATTTTGGGCCTGTCAATCGAATAACTCAGAAATTCAAGGGCAAATGCTCCGTCATAACTTTCAATCGGGAATACTTCCTCTAATAATTCCTGAAGCCCCTGAGATTTTCTCTCTTCGGGCGGAACGTTATCCTGATAGAACCAGTGATAGGAATCGCGCTGCACCCCTATCATGTCGGGCATTTCTACTAAGTCATGTGCTTGTCCGAAAGTGTAACGCTTCCGGTTTTTGCTGATTGGGACAAATTCAGCCATTTGGTACCTCCCTTGATAGTCTTGGGATTGTATTTAGTGCAATGAGGCATGATAACAAAAAAAGCATAATCATGTCAAGATGGACACGATTACGCTTCTAATTCAAAAAGGAACTTCATGAAACACAAAAAGTTTTTCTTTATGCCCGAGAGAGGACTCGAACCTCCACGAACTTGCGCCCACTAGAACCTGAATCTAGCGCGTCTACCAATTCCGCCACCCGGGCTTGGCAATTTCAAAACGGGAAATATTTTATACAGAGGGCGGAATTTTTGCAAGCCTGAAAAATTTGAACGCTGTTTAACTCCGATGAGTAGGCTTAATTCAAGCCGACTATCTTAGCTGCACGTTCTCTGGGCATTCCCTCAGACAAAAGACTTTGAAAGATTGACTGCCTCACCCGTTCTTCCCCTATGGCTATGCCTCTTGCTTCACCTATGGCCATACCTTTGGCTTCCCCAATGGCTTCTCCTCTGGCTAGACCTTTGGCTTCACCTATTGCTAACCCTTTGGCTTCAGCCTCTTCCAAAAAGCTGGTTAAAAAACTTTTCATCGTGAAATTTCCCCCTTCAGAAAAATCTGTTAGATTGTTCACTGCCTCCGTGAAATGTTGATCCCCCGTCAACGCTCCCATTAACTTCAATAATGCGTCTGGGTGAGAAATCCGTTCATCTGAAGGTATGAACGCTTCGCCCGTTCTCTCGCTTTTTAACTGGCGCGCAACGAACTTAAAATCACTCCTGAATAAATCTATCTGTTCATCGGTCAGCCACGCAAGTTCAAGAACATTCACTCGGCAGTCATTCAGAATGATCTTCAGACTGTCAGGAACTCTCAGCAGTTCAAAAAGCGTTCTGGATTTCGGCCAGCGTTCAGAAGTTCCGAAGTAAACCACAATAGTAAATACTGGATTTAGCTTTCTGTCCTTCTGCGTCAGCTGGTAACGGTAATCCGCTCCCTCATACCCGAATATCCTCAACGGCATCGTGCGGTCTATTACGCTTTGATTTTCAAGACCTATTAACGAAATCACTGTGTCTTCCTTTACCCACAGCTTTGTTACGTCCCGTTCCTGCTCCCTGATTTGACCGGCAGACTTGTAAACTGTCCGCGCCTGAGCGTCCTGTAAGTCTTCAGGCCGTTCAATCCGCAAATCTTTTATTCCGTTTACTGCAAAAAATACATTCACAATTTGACATACTCCCCACGCGTTAGCAAAGGTGTGGGATTCTAGCATCAACGACACCGCCGGATTGCTCCGGTCTTACCGTGTCTCCGCTAATGGCTGATGCCCCAGCCATCAATATATTTTTTGCCGCATTCTTGTCCCTGTCGTGGCGTGTATGGCAGTTCGGACATTCCCATTCTCTTATCTTCAAATTCTTGACTTCAGCGTTCTTATATCCGCAAACATGACATAACTGGCTTGACGGGAAATACTGCGGCACAAATATTACTCTCGTTCCAAAATTACTGGCTTCATACTCCAAGATTTTTACAAAGCTGTAGAAGCCTAAACTATGAATTTTCCTGCCCCAT
>JAFUYQ010000035.1 GCA_017470485.1 Synergistaceae bacterium | reverse complement strand
TGATGATGATGACAATGATGACAATGATAATTTCGCAGAATATGAGCCTCTGAACTGGGCTGATATCGAAAGCGGCAAAAATCTTTACGATTACATCATGAGCCAGTCAGAACCCGTTGAAATCATGGTTAATCTTGATTATCTTGCAGATAATAACGTCGGCTTGACGTTATTTGAAATCGTTCTGGAATATGACGAAGACGGCGAAACCTTCGACGAAGTTTATGACGAAGATACTTATTATGTAACGGCTGACCCGGATAATGCAATCGATTACGGTTTTTATTTTGTTATCACTTCCGAAGATATTAAAGATGCCAAAAATGTCAGGATTGATATTACGGATATTGAGAATTTGACATCGGACGATGAAATTTATGTAACGTCAATTCCGTTGATTGTAGCGCATTCGGACAGCGTTACGGACAGCGTTACGGGGGTCGGCCCAAGCAGCGGGTGCGATATAGGCTTAGGCTGTTTTGCATTTCTCGCTTTGGCTGAAGTTGCGCTCATCACTGCGAAGAAAGAGCGATAACTCCGTTTTGACAAGATACTGAGAGAGACCCCCCTCTGCTGTCAAGAGGCATGGGGGTTCTTTGTTGAGGAGGTTATATAAATGAAGAGAAGGTATATCTCTGCACTGCTGATATTGGCTCTTGCAGTCCTTACGGGGACTTCAGTGGCGAATCCGTTTGATGATCCGGATTTCAACCGGCTTGTTGATGAGAATTATGTACTTGTGCAAAAAGACGGCTGGGCGGAGCTGAGAATCCCTCAATCTATTCACAATATCAGCAGCTCTGATTTCGGTTTGAATGCCGTTGACGCAGCAAGAAAACTAATCTCAGCAGGCTATGATGTCTATGTCGTAGGCGGCTCACTTCGGGATATGCTCATGGGGAAGCCAGCCAATGATGTTGATCTCTCAACTAATGCGACCAACGATGAAATAAAGGCGACACTGGACAGCGTTAAATTCCACGAGGTTAATCATAAGATCTTCGGCATAGCCCAGTACCCCGACGAGGCTATAGATGTCTCGACGTTCTACAACATTCCAGCCCCCTACAAGGGACAGCGTGGAGTTCCGGACTTCAACCCGGAGGAGTCAAACACGAAACTCGCCAGAAACGACTCCTTCCGGCGCGACCTTACCATAAATGCGCTTTACTACGATATGAGGACGGAAGAGCTTGTGGACTGGCACGGGGGGCTTCACGACCTCCGCGATGGTGTTATTAAGACGATGACAGACGCGGATCTGTCAATACGAAGCGACCTCAACACAGGCATACGCGCTATGAGGTTCAAGGCGAGGTACGGTTTCCGCTTCTCTGACGGTCTGGAGAGAGCCATGCGTGCCAATGCGGCTGAATACCTTTCCCTGATGGAGCCGGCCGCAAAGGGCAGCCAGACACCGAGAATGTTCCGTGGCGGTTTTGCCTTAAACAGCTTCGAGGTTTTGAAGGATTACAATGTTCTGTCGGCTCTTTTCGCTCCCGTTAAGGCGTTTGAGAATAAGAAGCCGTACCTGACGTTTGAGAGAAACGCTATGAGGCTTATTGATGAGCTTCGCAGAACAAAAGGTGAAGTGTCCCGCAGTCTGCCCATGTGTGCAATGCTGTGGCCTGTCATTGAAGAGCGTACCAGTGAAAGTAATTTCAATAATGCCTTGCGGATTACTCTTGATGAGGAAGCTGAAGTTTACCGTTTCGGAGTCAGGGAACGTGAGCATATTGAGGCATGTATTCATCTTGAAGCGGCTCTGACAATGAACTACAAGACAGCCGGTATCGGAACGATTGAGGGCATAAAGGCTTCACCGTATTTCAGCGACGCAATGCTGATTTTGAAGGTCAGGGCAATGACGGATTCCAATGCTGCAGAAGCGTTTAAGTTCTGGCAGGAACAGTCAGGGAAAAAAACATCGTTGCCGCTGTTCACACCTGAAGTCAACAGGCTTATTGATGAGAACTATGAGTTTGTGCAAAAGAACGGCTGGGCTAAACTCGTCATACCGCAGTCCCTTCACAGCATAGGCACGGAGAAATTTTCACCCAACTGCATTGAGGCGGCAAAGACTCTCCTGGCGGCAGGACATGAGGCTTATGTTATAGGCGGAGCGGTTCGGGATTTAATCATGGGCAAAACCGTAAATGATTTCGACATCGTAACCAGTGCAAGCAACGAGGAAATAAAAGCACTGCTGCCCGATGTAACTTTCCACGCAATACAGACAGGGCAGGAGTTCGCCGTAGCCCACTATCCGGGTGAGGGGATTGATGTTGCGGCCTTCTCAAATATTCCTGCACCGTACTACGGACATGAGGGGATTCCTGATTTCAACCCTTCGGAACTTTACGGTCATGATCTTTTGAGCGATTCGTTTCAGAGGGATCTGACATTCAACGCCATTTATTATGACGTTGCGACGGGCGATCTTATTGATTTTCACGGCGGACTTCATGACCTCCGCGAAGGACAGATTAACACAATGACTGACGCTCACATGGAGTTTTCCTACAAACCTAATCACGCTTTCCGTGCCCTGCGTTTTATGTCCCGCTACGGTTACATCATGACCCCTCAGGTTGATGAGGCAATCCGTAAACATATCGCTGAATACGTTTCAGCAATGAAGGGAGCGGCTCTATCAAACGAGATTACGAAAATGTCGTTCACAGGTTACAGCCTGACCTGCTGGAAGACTCTTGAGGAGTACGGCGCAATACCTGTGGTCTTTCCTGTCCTGTCCGAAATTTATGATACCCCTGAATACCTCAGTTACATGGAGGCTGCACTGACTGCACTTGATGCTGCTTACGCGAAAAATAAAGGAGATAAGGGATACAGTAGATTTTTCATAACTGCTGCTCTTTGGCCTGCCATTGAACGTGAGACGGCAAAAGGAATGTCATTTTGGGACAGTGCAGCAAAAGTCCTCGATAAAGAAAGCCGTGTTTACGTCTATTGGAAGACTGAGCGTCGTGATTTGGAGGAATTTCTTAGCGTTGAACATTACCTGACACACCCGCGCAGATTAAGACCGGTCGAAGCACTGATTTCAAACCCGTATTTCCCGGCTGCCTTTGAACTTCTGAAAGTCAGGGCGAAGATGAATCCGTTCCTCACGGGGGCTGTTGCATTCTGGACCCAGAGGCTGCCTTATGACAGGGACGCATTGAAGGAACTTGAACGCACGGAAAATTTCTTGCGGTCTGCCATTGAACATATCTTCATCGGAGATGTTAAGTACGGAGCGGCAGGCGGCTATCACTACGCCAGGCTCAAGGGTGCAAGGGGTTACATTCTGCCTTCAACCCGTGAGTACATAGACAGTTACGGCTCATACAGGGCAAAGGTTGCCGTTGAAGGTATGCCGAAGGACGCTAATCAGGGATATTCCACGTTCTTCCCTGACGCTATGACTCCTCAGGAAGTTATAGACGCAATCAACGAAGCCTACGGGAACAGGGTAATGTTGTATGAGAAGAACGAAGTATATGTAGGTTTCGCTGCGAACGGAATGGAAGTGATAATGTTTATCGGAAAAGGGGGAAAGATTATCTCTGCTTTCCCTTACGACAATAAGGACGATGTCCTAATTTCATATTAAGAAGGAGCGTTTAGTAATGCGCAAGAAGTTTATGTCTGTTTTTTCGTCGGTTTTGTTGTCCGCCTTGCTGGCCGTCATTGTGGTTAGCGGGGTATGGGCGGCGGAACTCCCCGTTTCTTACGATTTGAGGGAGCATCATGCAATTCCCTCAATGATTCGTCATCAAGGGAACTGGGGGCTTTGCTGGGCTTTCGGGGCAATGGGGTCAATCGAGTCCAACTACATGATGAATGTCAGCTATGACATGAGTTTTGACGTTCCGTTACTGAATGATCCCAGTGCTGACAACCCCCACGCCTCGGAGCTTCACTTGGGCTGGTTCTCCCGCAAGGCTGAGACTGGGCAGGAATATCGGGTCTTCTCAGTCGTAAGCGGGGATAATCTGCTGTCCATGGAGCTGCTTTCAATGAAGCAGTTGGAGGCAAACCCGGGTAAGGTTATAACAGGAGGAAACTGGGAGAAAACCGCCGCAATACTTTCGCGGGGCTTCGGCTACGGCCCTATTCCGCACAGCGATCTTCCCTACCCTGCGATACCTGACACAGCAGCGAAAGTAACAAACGCCACACTGAATGCTCTGATGGCGAATGGAACGCTTGCTAAGGATCCAACCGACCCAAAATACCGCTCCGTCCTGTGGGTGACTAACGTGGATTTCCTGAAATATCCATCGGCGTCCACGGCCTCGGATACCACAGCGCAAAGAAATGAGGTCATTAGGGAAGTGAAGGGGATAATCATGGACAGGGGAGCTCTAGCTCTTGGCTACACTGACGTTGACTACTCCCGCAACGAAACGTACAAGACCTACTATTGTTCGGAGTGGGACAGAAAGATGGAAGAGGCGAGAGACCCGGAGTCATCGGGCGGACACGCTGTGGTTGTGGTTGGCTGGGACGACACATTCCCCAAGGAGCACTTTCAGACTTCTGGGCGAGCACTGCCAACGATAGACGGCGCGTGGCTTATCCGTAACAGCTGGGGCGACAATAACGATACTCATGATCACGGTTATTTCTGGATGTCCTATGAACAAGATGTGAGCTTCCAGTCCTACAGCGTCAGTTGGGCTGACGAGGACGTGTTCTGCTACGAGTGGGATCATCTTGGTTGGTGCAGCGATTGGGGCGGCGAGTGGAAGAAAGACGACTCCTACGCCGTCAACGTCTACAAGACCGGGGATCAGCCAGTGAACCTGAATTGGATTGGCTTCTACACCGCTGAAGATGATGCCGAGTTGACGTTCTACGTCAGGAACTACGGCATGACACAGCCCACAGCATCGAACGTCTGGACAGTAGCCCCAAGCCTTACGATGACGGTGTCCCGCGACTATATCGGCTACCACACCGCGAGCCTTGATCATGTTGTAACGATTCCTGCCAACAGCTATTTCTCAGTCGGCATGAAGGCGGACAAGTCTCTCGAGATGCCCATCGCCGTTGAGACACGACTGAAGGGTTACTCGGACTATGCAAGGGTTTCCGACGGTGAGAGCTTCTTCTCCACTGATGGCATAAACTGGACAGACGGAACGCAGATGATCCTCAAGGACTCCGATGGTAGTACCTACGTCTCCCCCATGAATGCCTGCATCAAAGTCTTTGTGTCCGGCGCACAACAGCAGGAGTTCTCGCAGCAGCAGAAGACTCAAGATTGGGTTATCAACAGCAAGCGCGTTATTGACCGTCCTGAGAATACGGTGAGCGACGGCCAGCTGATGGAGGCAAACAACCCCAGCGGTGAGAACGCGGCGATTACGACAGGCCGTGAGTTCTCCCTGTTCCTACTGGACAGCGATGACGCACCCCTGCCAGAGGGGACTCAGGCGGAGTTGACGTTCATGTTACATGGTTCGGACGCCAGCTATGACAAGTATTACGTTGCTGAGGACGATGATGATTCCTACACCGAGGGGGACGAGACGTATTACTACGGTTACATCGAGAAGCCCGGCGATGAGTGGACGTTCCAACTGTATCCGGAAGGCTACGAGCCACAGCTCTACGTGAACGATGACGGTGAGCTTTTCGCCTCCTATCAGAGGACGGTAACTGTGGGGGTCAACGGAAATGTTACGCTGAAGGCCGATGATATTCCTACGGCGACGGCGGGTCATAGCGCACCTGTGGGCTATTATGACGTGTTCTACACGGTGTCGAGCGATGAGAGTCCCGATATTGGTACGCTGCCAGTTATCCATATAACGGCTCAGGAAGATACTACAACGCCTCAGCAGGACCCTAGCACGCCTCAGCAAGACCCTACAACCACGCCTCAGCAGGGTACATCAAGCCACAGCGGTTGTGATATGGGTCTGAGCGGATGGCTGGTTCTGAGTCTCACAGGCATGGCAGTGATTTTCAGAAAGCACTGAAGATTTTACACGGTGGCTCGCTCGTTTTAGCTGAAGGGCGAGTCGCCTTGATTTGTGTTAGATGAACTGAAGGTGATGTCTCTATGAAGAAAATTTTGTTGTTGTTGTTGTTACTTCTGTCGTTTTGCGGAACGTCAGCGGCATCATTCAAAGATGATTTGTTGACGCTTGAGGGAGTTGTTTCTGTTGATGAGATAGTGCAGAGCGGAGATTCAAAACCTTTTGCGGAAAAATATTTAGTAACATTCGTTCAGTATCTCGACTGGAACAACCCTGACTTAGGAACGTTTACACAGCGCGTTGAAATAGGTTTCAAGGGTTATGATAACGTCAACGTAATGTATGTAAGCGGCTATGAACTTACTGAAGATAGTTTTGAGAAAGATGATGATCATGAAATTTCCAAAATGTACAACGGAAATTATATTTCTGTCGAATACCGATTCTTCTCAAAGTCAAAGCCTAAAGGACTCTCAAGTGATAGTACGGCTTTGTGGGAATATTTAACGGATGAAAATGCCTCAAATGATTTCCACAACATCATCGAGCAACTGAAAGAAATTCTTCCAGGCAGATGGGTATTCACAGGAACGAGCAAAGGAGGACAGGCAACGAATGTTTTTGCTTACTATTTCCCTGATGATGTCGATGCTTACGTTTCATATGTTGCTCCGTTCTGCAACGGTATCGATGATGACCGAGCCTTCGATGCGATATATAACACAATCGGCAATGAACGATACGGTGAAACGAAAGCAAAAGAATATCGCGATTTAATGCTTGATTTTCAGGTTGAAGCGATAAAGAACCGCGATTATCTCCAGCCGATTGTTATATCGAAGGATTATTCAGCAAATAAACATCCTCTCGCGGCAGCTTCGTTTGATTTTGAGGGAAAGATTGTAAATTTGGTATTGGGAGTGTGGCAGTATGACCAGAATTTTGCTTCTTTCGATGAGGTTATGAAAATCACACCGCGCAATGATGACCTTTCTACACCGGACGTGAAAGAAAATCAAAAATTCGTGGACGGCCTTTTGGGTTTAATTCGCAAATATGATGATTACGATGATGTGGAATTAGGCTTCCCTTATACCGTACAGGCAGCTACGGAAAACGGAAATTACGGTTTTTATTTGCAGCCTCTGCGTGATGAGCTGGCAAAGAAAGGTCTTTCGACGTATTTCACAGCAGAAACGGAAAGAAATTACGTAGCTCTGTCAGGTTTTACTCAAGAACAGATAGACACATTCAAATTTAATCCTGCCATGCGGAATAAAATGCTTGAATGGACAGAGACAAATACAAGCAACGTAATCATGATTTACGGCGATTCCGACCCTTGGTATTTCATGAGACTTCCCGAGACAGACAATCCGAATATTCATGTGTTTATCTCTTCAAAAGAGGCTCACGAAGCAGGCATAAAAAACATGGAAGAAGAATTAAACACGGAGATAAAAGCATTATTGAATGAATGGTTAGCAACTGACGCTGATGTTGAATCTGACGATAAATATGCTGTAAGTTATTCAGGAAGCGGCTGTAATTTGAGATTTTCGCTTTTAAGTTTTGGTCTTTTGCCGATTGCCGTGCTGCTCCGGCGCAGGCATGTGTTATCGCCGGAATATAATTGACCCACCCGATTAACACGCGGTACTATAGTTTTGACATTTTTGAAACTATGGAGACCGCAATGATAAGGAGCGAATCAGCTCATATGATACGGGAAAAAGCCATTGAAAGCAAGACGGCAAAAATCGCCAAAAAACTTGGAATATCCAAGAATACTGCTTATGAGTATAGCTTCTTAAAATTTACAAAAATTTGAATAGTTCCTTTGAATTGAATTTTCAGAGGAACTATTCTCAATTCTCATTTACAATTAAGGAATTTGAATCCTTTCTATGAAAATGTGGTAACATACCGTTCCAGAAAGGAATGAACTATCATGGAACCATTAACACCAGAGCATTACGGTCTGCCGCCGAAGAGAGACAGCTATTCCGCAGAAGAGAAAGCTCTCATCGTCGCTAAGGCGGCAGAAGTCGGCGTTCACCCCATTGCTGAGGCTTACGGCTTCGCTTGGCAAACAATCGTTTCGTGGAAAAGATATTACGAGCCGATCATTATCCAATCTCCGTCAGGGCAAGAGATAACTCCGAAAGAGATAAAAGAGAAGGTCGGCTTGGTTGAGAAGATTTACGTCAGGGCTGACGAAGGAAAAGCCTACTGGGTTAAAGGGGAAGAAACTGGGGAAGTCGAGCTGTGGTAAAAATAAGGAGATGTTCACAGTGAAAAAATTATTGGTTTTATTCGTCTTGTTTATTACTGTATCAGCTTCTGCGGCTGACATTGAGTTGCCTGCTCCTGAAAAGACCGGCGGAATTGATATTCTCGATGCTGTTGCAGCGCGACAGTCAGCTACCGACTTTGTTGATGAAGAAATTTCTCTTCAGCAGCTTTCGACATTGCTCTGGGTTGCTGGCGGTATCAACTGCGATGACGGGAAATTAACGTATGCTACGGCATTGAATAATCAGGACATGATTATTTTTGTGTTCATGCGTGAAGGAACTTATCGTTACAATCCTGCCGATCACAGCCTGACACTCATTAGGGACGGCGACAATCGCGTTCTAACTGGAGGTCAGCCATTCGTTGCAAAAGCAGCTGTCGATTTGCTCTACATTCAAGACACTGAGAAATGGGCAAAAGTCGGAAGGAAAATACCTGCTGCTGACATTTTGAATTGCGGATTCGCTCATGCCGGATTATCAATGCAGGGCGTTTATCTTTACGCAGCGTCTCAAGGCTGGGGAGCAAGAACTCGATTGAGTTTCGATAAGGAAAAACTCAAAGAGTTTTTAGGGTTGACGGATAAGCACAATTTCACGCTGATGCAGTGTGTTGGACCGAAAAACTAAGATGATAATAATCAAAGGCAAAGTAAGCAAAGCTGTATGCTTTACTAAAGTCATTGAGGACGAAGCGATAACGCAGATTCAAAGAATGTGTGATTATCCTTTGAGTGAGAAAATTCGCATTATGCCCGATGTTCACGCCGGTAAAGGCTGCACAATCGGAACGACAATGACAATCTCAGATAAGGCCGTTCCGAATATCGTCGGAGTCGATATTGGCTGCGGAATGTTCACTGTGAACATCGGCAAGGGAGAAATTGATCTCGCAAAATTTGACGAAGCCGCGCATTTTATCCCTTCAGGGACTAACGTCTGGGAAGGCAGACAGACGCATTATGACCTGACGCAATTAGTCTGTTACAGGGATTTGAAAGACCCTCGAAGAATCGAACGCAGCATAGGAACTTTAGGCGGCGGAAATCATTTCATCGAGATTGATCGCTCACATGACGGAACACGGTATCTCGTCATTCATTCTGGCAGCAGGAATCTGGGTAAACAGGTAGCAGAGCATTATCAGAAGTTAGCCATCGAGCTTGCTCAGGGGAAAGAGGAATATTTCAATAAGCGGGACGAAATAATCAGAACTTACAAGGAGCAGGGACGGCGCACAGAGATTCAGGCCGCTTTGAAAGAACTGAGATGGGGGAAGCGTCAGAATGAAATCCCTGATGATTTATGTTATTTGCAGGGAAAATATTTGGCCGACTATTTACACGACATAAAAATCTGTCAGGACTTCGCAAAGTTGAACAGAGAAAAAATTGCTGAAGTTTTACTGGACAGAACTGGGGTAACTGGCGGCGATTCATTTCACACAACTCACAACTACATCGACACTGATGAAATGATTCTGAGAAAAGGAGCTATTGCGGCTCACGAAGGAGAGCGTGTCCTGATACCGATTAACATGCGGGACGGTTCTATCATTGCTATTGGTAAAGGAAATCCTGAATGGAATTATTCCGCGCCTCATGGAGCTGGCCGTCTGATGTCGAGAAGTTCCGCTAAAGAAAGGCTGAGCATGACGGAATATCAAGAAGCAATGAAAGGAATTTACACAACTTCTGTTAATGAAAAAACTTTAGACGAAGCTCCAATGGCCTATAAATCTCTCGAAGATATTATTGATGTCATTGATGATGCCGTGTGCATCATTGAAATCCTGAAGCCGATTTATAACTTCAAGGCTTCAGACTAACGCCTGCTTCAATCAGCCACAGTTTTTCCGCACGGCTCAATCTCTTTATCTGCCGTTCCCGTTTCATCGCCGCGCCCTTGCTCCTACATTCTTCAAAGTAAACCAGTTCTACCGCTCTTCTGCACCTTGAACCTAAAATAATGTAAAAAATATTTTATACAACGTTATTTTGTGCATCAAATTATACAGAAAGCCTTTATACACATTAACATACACTAATACGTTCCTGCCTTCTCATGCTATAATTCACTAACATAGATATTAATGTATCGAGAAAGGAGCGTTGAAAAAGAATATGATGCACAGAGGAAATATTATCCAAACATCAAATGACACATTCCGAGGTCTGCGGGAAGAAAACTCTTATTATGTGGATAAGACGGAAATGATTTATGAGTATCTCAATAAGAAGTTTGAAAAAGCCGTTTTATTTGCACGGCCTCGAAGATTCGGGAAGACTTTAACTAT
>JAFUYQ010000034.1 GCA_017470485.1 Synergistaceae bacterium | reverse complement strand
ATACCCCCCCCCCCCCCCAGTCATTTCTACGTATCTTTATTGAAGCGACTCTCATGTCCTCCGTGAAGGTTATGCAGTTTTCGCGGACACGTGTGTTTTTGCCTCTGAGCGTTATCGTCTCGATGTAAGCATTTTCGAGTTCCCCTATAAGATCCTGAAGTCTCATTTTCTCCTGACGGTAACGGTAAAATTCCCTGCTTGCACTCGATACCTCAAAGTCAGAAAGTTCTTTGCCCTTTCCTTTGAAAAGTATCGAGATGCTTCCTGCCCCTGACGGTGTGCGTCCCGGTATTCTCTCGCTGTTTATCTCAAGCGTGAAAGGAAGTCCCCGAAGATTCATGCGCCACCTTATTATGTCCATGAGCGTCATTTTCATGCCTAACTGAGTTCCGGCTATTTTGGGGCCGAAACCGCCTTCATTGGCCGCGAACGGGTCAATAGCTGATGACGGTGAGGAGAGAAGAATTATCAGTATGATGACCGCCGGAAAAACTTTTGCTAGTCTCATTTGTATTTACTCTCTTTCTGCTGAAGTATGAATAACGGAAATTGTAAATAAATATATCATAGTGTTTAATGAATTTCAAAATATTCAGGTTATAATTGACTGTATCATTAACAGAAGGTGATTAACGAATGGCAGTTATGTACTCGAAGCACACAAGACGTGAATATATTATCAGCCAGTCAGACAATCAACAGCAAAAGAAAACCTCAAAGGAGCGTATAGAAATACGAATGAGAATCCTTCAGGAAAGAAAAGAGGCTTTTAACATACTTGCAAAATATTGAGTGGCTCGAAGAAGATGAAATCATCTCACTGATAGATGATTTGCGCGAAAAATACAGCGATGATCCGATAAATATTATCTCCTACAACTCTATAGGCTATGTATGCGGACTTGAAGCTGTTGCGGAGTTTTACGAGTATGATATTTTGAAACTCGCTGCCGTAATATGCCGTTCTGTCATTCAGGGACACCCTTTGCAGGACGGTAATAAGCGTTTCGGTATGTATTTGGCCACATATTTTCTTGAACTGAACAATATCGCTGTTACTGTCAATGACAATGATTATGTTTCTATTGCTTTAAGAATTGCAAAAAGCGAAGCAGATTTAGAGGCCGTGTATCAATGGTTCTGCGATAATACAGCCTTAATCAGTCCTCCTGTTGTTCAAATCGGAGAGACTTCCTTCAGTCAGGTTATAATTGACTGAACTGCCAAAAGGAGGACTAACAATGAATGAGCTTGACGAATTAAAACTAAGGCTTGAGGAAGTTACCCGTGAACGAGACGAATTAAAGCGCGAACTCGAAAGACTGAAAGTTACTCCTGCCCACACATCTGAAGCTGTTGAAGAATGGTTCGAGAGAGGCTTCTATTAAATCATGACTGACACCGCCTCAGAGCCTTTAGCCGCAAGAATGCGCCCTAAATCCCTCGATGACTTCGCCGGACAGACTCATCTCATCGCTGAAGGACGAATCCTCCGCAAAATAATCGACAGCGACCGCATACCCTCAATGATTTTCTGGGGGCCTCCCGGTGTCGGAAAGACTACCCTCGCTTCAATAATCGCCCGGAAAACCAATGCCGAGTTCATTACGTTTTCGGCAGTTACGGGCGGCATTAAGGAGATTCGGGAGGTCATGAAACAGGCTGACATTAACCGAAACTTCGGCACAAGAACAATTCTATTCGTTGACGAAATTCACCGCTTCAACAAGGCACAGCAGGACGCTTTCTTACCCTTTGTTGAGAAAGGCAGCATAATTCTTATAGGTGCCACAACTGAAAATCCTTCCTTCGAGATTAACGGGGCTTTACTGTCGCGCTGCAAGGTATTCGTTCTCAAGCCTCTTAGCGTTGACGAATTAACGGGACTTTTACGGAGGGGACTCGAAATCCTTAACGTTAAGGCTGATGATGAAATTCTCAGGGCAGTCGCAAATTTTTCAGACGGTGATGCGCGTTCGGCATTATCGCTTCTTGAGATGGCCGCTATAAATTCAGACAACGGCGAAATTACCCCAGAGATAATCGAGCAGTGTACCTCCCGAAAATCACTGCTTTATGACAAAAACGGCGAGGAACATTACAACTTAATATCCGCCCTCCACAAGTCAATGAGAAATTCCGACCCTGACGCTGCCGTCTACTGGTTAGCCAGAATGCTTGAGGCCGGCGAAGATCCTTTATACATTGCGAGGAGAGTCATACGTTTCGCAAGCGAAGATGTCGGACTTGCTGAACCTTCTGCGCTTTCAACAGCTGTGGCGGCTTATCAGGCGTGCCATTTTCTCGGAATGCCGGAATGTTCCGTCCACCTTGCACAGGCCGTCATTCAAATGTCAATCGTCCCGAAGTCAAACGCTGTTTACACCGCTTACAATTTCGCACGCGATGACGCTCTCAAGAGCATGGCTGAACCCGTACCCCTTCAAATCCGCAACGCTCCTACAAAATTAATGAAGGAACTCGATTACGGCAAAGGTTACAAATACGCCCACGATTACGAAGAACATTTGACCGTTATGGAGTGCCTTCCCGAATCCCTGAGAGGCAGAGAATACTATCACCCATCAGAAATGGGAGGAGAAATTCATTACAGGAAAAGGCTCGCCAGTATCAAAGACTGGAAGGAAAAGCACAAATCCTGAAACTTATATTACAGACCTTGCCGGTGCAGGTCTTCCGAACAGATAGCCCTGTGCCAAGTTACAGCCTGCTTTCTTCAGGAACTCTAACTGTTCTTTAGTCTCGACTCCTTTTGAGAGGGCAGGTATTCCGAGTTTCTTGGCCATGTCGATTACAGTTGAGATGATTATGTCGGTGCGTGCGTCATCAACTGACTGTATCATGTCCATGTCAATCTTCAGACCGTCAAGCTCAAAATCCTTCAGTACCTTCAATGACGAATAACCCGATCCGAATGCGTCCATCCATACTTTGAAGCCGTGCCGCCTTAATCTTTCGGACTCGCGTTTCATAGCGTCCATGTCTACGGCAATGAGGCTCTCGGTGATTTCAAATCTAAGAAGCTCATCGGGCAGATTATTTTTAGCGACAGCATCTTCAATTACCCTCACAACGTCAGTGAGTTCAAAGTCAAGCCTCGAAAGGTTCAGCGAAACAGGCACTAATTCTTCGCCGTTGTCCTTGCGGCGTTTTAATTCCTCGCAGACCTTGTTAATTACGAAAGAGTCAAGGCGGTGAATAAGTCTCTCCTCCTCAAGGACATAAAGGAATTTCGCCGGTGCTAAACGTCCGTACTCAGGGTCTTCCCATCTCGTCAGAGCCTCGACTGAAGCGGTCTTCCCCGTCTTGACATCGACAACGGGCTGGAAGTAAATCTGTATCTGCCCGTTCTTCATTGCCTCCTCGAATGATAAGAGTATATGTTTCTGGAGCTTTACTTTCTCGTCCATACTGCCGTCATATTCCTGAACGTTAGTTCCGTATTCGTGCTTAATGGAGTCGCAGGCTGACTTAGCGCAGTCGCATATAACGCTGATGTCCATATCGGAGCTGTTCACCGCGTAGATACCTGCTTTCATTTCGACGACAACGCCCCTTCTGAGGTTATTCACGCGGACGCTCATGCGGTTGATTTTCTCGCGTAAATTCTCCTGAGCGGTTATGACAAAAAAATGATCCTCGCCGAATCTCGCGCAAAATTCTTTCGGGAATGTGTCCTGCAAGATTCTTGCGACCGACTTCAGCATTCTGTCGCCGCCCGAAAATCCGTAAGTCTCGTTATAAGTTCTGAAGTTCCTGATGTTGAAGTAAACGCAGCTTGGACGGCCTCCCTTCTTGAGGTAATCGCGGATTATGACGGGAGCGTTGAGACGGAATGCTCTCATGTTCGCAAGCCCTGTAAGTTCGTCAACAGTTGCCGCTTTAGGTTCGGGAAGACTCGTCTGGCCTGATATATCGGTGAGTTTCTCGCGGATATCCATATCATGAAGATAAACATAGAAGACCTCGCCGAACTCATCATCTTTCACAAGATGTCCCCAGTCCTCAATTTTCTTGATGTTTCCGTTCTTGGTGATTATCCTGTAGGTTACGTAGTCGAAGCCGCCGGACGCTGATACCTGCCCGGCAATAATGCTTTCAACTTCCTCAATGCCCTCAGGATAAACTATCGTTGCGAACGAACCGCCCGTGAATCTCATGAAGTCAGCAACAGAATCACACTCGAAGATTCTCGCTATCTCATCACTGGCAAAGATTATGTCTTCATTATGATTGTTCTTGTAGACTATGAACGCTCCGGGAAGATTTGCTGATATTTTTGAAAGCGTTACGCTGTCGTCTTGATTATACATAAATTCTCTCAGCCTCCGTTTTATCGTATCTTAAGGTCTTCGGGTATGTACAAAGCCAATATTTTTTTCAGAGCATCGGCCTTTATCGGTTTGGGAAGGTAATCGCTGAAACCTAACGAAATATATTCCTCTCTGAGTCCAGTCCCTGAATGCGCCGTTAATGCTACATACTTCGACAGCCTCGAAGGGCCGTCAATTCCCCGCGCCCTGTTGAGAGTTTCAATACCGTCAAGTCCGGGCATCTTGTGGTCAAGGAAGATAATATCGTAATGCTTTGCGCTGAGTTTCTCTAATGCTTCCTCGCCCGATTCAGCCGTATCGACTTCAGCGCGTGAATCTTTCAGCATTCCTTTAGCAACAACGAGATTAACCGGCGTGTCGTCAACCACGAGAATTTTTGCGTCAGGGCAGGTGAACGGCCTGTCATCAATTTTCGTCTGAGTTTCTGAACCCTCAATCATCTTCACGTATTCTTCGATTGTCCCCTGAAATCCGTCTTGTGCCAACTCCTGTGTCAGTTCTACAGTGAAGGTGCTTCCCTTCCCGTAAATACTCTCGGCTTTAACAGTGCCGTTCATGAGTTCGAGGAGCTTGCGAGTAATCGTAAGACCGAGTCCCGCGCCTCTTATGCTCTGAGTTTCATTGAGGTTCACGCGCCCGAATGACTGAAATAATTTCCCTATGTCCTCGCTTCGGATTCCTATGCCTGTATCCTTAACGGCCATCGTCAGATTAACTCCCGAACGTCCGGCGGACTGTCCCTTTACGCTGAGAGTTATGCTTCCTGAAGGGGTATATTTCACGGCGTTGTCGATTAAGTTCATTAGAACCTGCCTTATGTGATCCTCATCGCCGTACAAATGTTCAGGGAGAGTCATATCAACATCAAGCATGAACTTGAGTCCCTTTTCCTTGAAAGCGTCATAGTCCTGATTCCTGTCCTCAATATCCTTGAGGAGCTGCCAGAGATGATAATCGCTCTTGTAGAGTTCCATTTTGCCTGAATCAATTTTCGTAATGTCGAGAATATTATTGATGATGGACAGGAGGTTATTTCCTGCGTTCCTGATTCTGAGGGAGGCATTGCGGATTTCGGGATCTCTGCTTTCCTTTAGTATCATCTCGTTCATTCCGAGTATTGCGTTCATAGGCGTTCTGATTTCGTGGGAGGTGTTCGCGAGGAAATCACTTTTTGCGCGGTTGGCGGCGTTAGTGATTTCGGCGGACTGTTCAGCTTTACGGCGCGCCGATTCCAAATCCTCCTCAACCCTCAGCATACCCCTGTAAGCCGGTGCCTCATAGTAGAAGAATATCAGGAAGAGCATTACGGCGGCTACAGCGTAAGTGAAGAGAACTGTCTGTGCAAACATGTATTGAATGACGTTCGAGGCAATCAGGAGGCCGACTATTGTGTTCAGAATTATGAACTGGGATTTTGCAGTGTAGTATTCCCTGTGAGTAACCTGAAGCCAAAGTGCCATCGCCACAAAGTAAAGCGTGTAGACGCTCCGCCATAATGTGTTGTAAGTTCCTCTGAACAATCCTCCGCCGTTGACGATGATGAAGAAAAATCCCGAAGTACCCGGCGTTAAATTCAGAATAAGCACCAGAAAACTTGAGATAAGCAGAAGCCTGTTGAAGGAGTCAAATTTTTTGTTATCGACATGAACGAACTCCTGAACGTAGCGCATAAGGTAGTAAGCGTTGAGATTGACTGAAACATAGTAGAAAGTTCTCACGACGAGATTAAGACCTGTTAAATGATTCCAGCCGTCAATAAGCATTGCCGACGCTGCCTCGAATAATGCCCCCGTAAACGTTGAAAGCGATAGCAGCCTGAAACGCCTGTTAATTTCAGCGTTGGTTCTGTATCTTGCAAAAAGAAACGCCGTCAGCACTGCCAGAAAAGGCAGGACTGATAATTCAATCCATACATTGAAACCGTATGTCAGCATATTTTCCTAGCCCTCCGGCCTCTGAGTAATCTTCTCTGAAGGTATGTATTTATTCAGCATTTCTTCAAGCTCCTTGCCGTTTACCGGCTTGCTGAGAAAATCATCGAACCCTGACGAAAGTAATTCAGCCCTCACCCCTACAAGAGCATTTGCCGTGCAGACTATGACTTTTGCGTTTGCTGACGGGGAGTCTTTCATTTCCTTGAGGCGGCTGAGAGTTTCTTTGCCGTCCATTCTGGGCATCATGTAGTCCATGAGTATAACGTCATAGGAATTTTCTGAGCATTTCTTGAGGCATTCCTCGCCCGATTCGGCTTGGTCGATTTTCACTTCGTTCTCCTTCATGAGCGAGCTTAGAACTACTCTGTTCATGTCGTTGTCGTCAACTATAAGGACTTTAGCTTCGGGAGCCTTGAGGATTTTTCGTTCAACTTTCTTTTTGTGGGACGATTCGACCTCGTAATCCCTGAGAGTTTTCGAGCCTACGATTTTTTGAGGAATGACAACATGGAAGGTTGAGCCCATTCCGTAAGTTGAGGATACTTCAATGCTTCCGCCCATAAGTTCAATGAGCCTTCCCGTAATTGCCAAGCCCAATCCAGTTCCTTCGATGTTATGAGTCTCCTTAGCGTCAATTCTGCTGAACGACTTAAAGAGTTTCGGAATGTCCTCTGCGTGAATGCCTATGCCGGTGTCAGCAACAGTGATGTGAAGAACTATCAATGACGGATCATCGCCCTTAACGCCCGTCAATGTGAATTTCACGCTGCCGCGCTTTGTGTATTTGACTGCGTTGTTGAGAATGTTGACCATAACCTGCTGAACTCTTATCCTGTCGCCGAAAAGTTCATCAGGAAGTGAGCTGTCTATCTGCGCGGTGTACTGCAAGCCTTTTTGTTCGGCGCGAATCTTAATCATGTTATCGACATCTCTCAATACTCTTCCCAAGTCGTAATTCCTCGCGGCTAACTCAAGCTGGCCCGACTCAATTTTCGAGAAGTCAAGAATGTCATTGATGATGTGAAGAAGGCTGTTGCCTGCGCTCTGAATGTCCCTTGCGTATTCGTAGACGGGACCTGCCTCGTACTTTCTGAGAATTATCTCGTCCATTCCCATTATTGTAGTTAGGGGCGTTCGGATTTCATGGGACATGTTGGCGAGGAACTCGCCTTTTGCGGCATCAGCGGCTATAGCCTGTTCATTGGCTTCATCGGCGATGGCTTTAGCTTTCTGGAGGCGTTCGAGAGTCCTTTCAAGATCCCTGTAAGCCGGTGTCTCAAGAAGGAAGAAGAAGTAATAAACGTTTACCGCCAGAATTATGAACTGCACAGGAATCTTCGGGAAGAATACAGCCTGAAGAGCCAGTATAACCCAGCATAACGACAACTGAAGCACTAACGCCCATATCTGCCCCTTAGTGAATGATTTTCGGTAGAGATAAATTTCAGCCCACGTCCAAATTCCGAAAAGCCCCGTGAATCCGTAAGTTATCAGCCAGTGAACAGCCCCTTCGGAGAGTGAACCGTCATTTGCGATTGATAGGTTAGCACCAGTGAAATGCCCTGCCAGTAAAAGATAGAAGAAAATTCCCAGAAAGATATTCTGAACACGCTGCATTCTTTTTTTTGCAGGGCTTTCAAGCCCGAAACATGCTATGTATCTCATTAACATAAAGTAAACGCCGCAGTTTGATATTTGCACGATGAGCGAGCAGAAATATCTTGAGAGCGGTGAAAACGATGAGCCTTCAGCGAGAATTATTGAGGAGAAAAGAGAGACGAGGCCGCTTGCTGTTACCATGCAACAGTAACGGAATAGACCCTGTTTTTCAGACGACGTTCCCGAATAGATAATCTGAAGGTAAAGGCATAATATTGCACTCAGGAACAAAACGGCGATTTCTGACTCTATAATAAAATTGTTGTCCACGTTGTATAAAACCCTTTCAGAGAGATTGAAACTTTTAGACTATTATATAACCTGTAGCACCCGTTAAATAAATGTGATATTATTCAGGCCATGAACACTCAGACAATCAGACAACTTATAGTTAAGCCGGACAAGTCGGGCGGAAATGTAACCTCATTATGTTTCTGCGCGTTCACGTCCGTTTCAGCATTCTCGATGTGCTTAACAGGAATATTTCGTTTAATCGGCGGATATTACCCGTCAGGTGCGGTGTATCTGTTACTCTCCGCAGTTTCAGCGGCTCTCTTAATGTATTCCCTTCAGAACATCAGCAGAGGCACTCCCGAAAAAATCTTAAAACTTTCCTACCCTTTGACAATCGGAGGGTTTATTTTCGGATTGACTGTGCTTTTCTTTCTTGACGGAGGGATTTTCGGAGGAGTTCCTGTATTTTTCATAATGACTGCGGCAGTTACTCCGTGTTTAATGCCTTCGGGCGATGCGGTTCTAATGGTCTTCCTCGAAATTGCCGCGTGCGTCTCGAATGCTGTCTTTGCGGATTTTTACCCTGAATCGGTTTCAGGGCTTCAGGGCGGAACGTTCATACCGATTTTATCGGCGGCGGCAGTTCTCGCGTTAATGTTCCTGATTTACACGAACTCTTACCGAAGCCAGCAGACAAGATTAGACACAGCCATTGCCGAAGCCAACAGCGCGAACGAGGCCAAAAGCTCCTTCCTCAACAACATGAGCCATGAGATTCGCACCCCCATGAACTCGATACTCGGAATGAACGAAATGATACTCCGCGAGGAGGAAAGACCGGAAATCCGCGAGTATGCCCTCGTCATTCAAAGGAGCGGACGCGCACTTCTCGGAATAATCAATGATGTACTTGACTTCTCGAAACTTCAGGACAAGAAAATGGAAATCATGCCTGTACGTTACGATTTAAGTTCATTGATTAACGACCTTGTGAACATTGCCGCCGAACAGGCCAAGAAAAAATCGCTGACCTTCACAGTCAATGTCGATAAGGAAATACCGAGAATACTTGACGGCGATGAATACCACATAAGGCAGGTAATGCTGAACCTCCTCAACAACGCCATAAAATACACCGAGCGCGGAGGAATTACCGTTACAATCGGCTATGAGACAGTTGACAGCTACAACATACTGCTGAAATGCTCTGTAACTGATACGGGAATAGGCATAAAATCTGAGGACATTGACGCGATTTTCCAGCCCTTTGAACACATTGAAGCCTCAAGGAAATTCAGCGCGGACGGTTCAGGATTAGGACTTCCGATAGTTCAGAAGCTCCTTAACCTTATGGACTCGGAACTCAAAATAGAAAGCGTCTTCCATAAAGGCTCGACATTCTCGTTTGAAGTGAAACAGGCCGTAATGAAGTGGGAGCCGATCGGCGATTACGAGCGCGTATTCTCTGCGGTATCAGCACAGCAGGGAAAGACCTTCACTCAGTCATTCCAAGCTCCTGAAGCAAAAGTTCTTGTAGTTGACGACGCAGACGTGAACCTTCTGGTGTTCGCCAACCTCCTCAAGAAAACAAAAATTAAAATTGATACTGCCTCCAGCGGTCTTGAAATGCTCCAGATGGTCAGAATGAATCATTACAACATGATATTCCTTGACCACAGAATGCCCGGCATGGACGGTATCGAGGCGTTCCACAACATGAAGAAGATGACCGACGGCCTGAACTTCAACACCCCTGTTGTTGCGCTGACTGCCAATGCTGTTCTTGGAGCGAGACAGCTGTATATTGACGAGGGCTTCAGCGATTACATCTCGAAACCTGTCGATACTGTGAGGCTTGAGCAGGTATTGCTTGAGTACCTCCCGAAGGACTTAATCATTCGCGGCGAAGACATGACTGATGACGATGATGTTCCGTCAGCTCCAGCGAAGCCAGAAGAAATCGAGACAACTCAGGAGGCTGAGGAGGACACTTCAGCGAAGTTCAAGAACATTCCGGGAATAGACTACAATGCCGCCGTAACTAACTGCGGAACTGAGGAGACATTCATTCAGGCACTTGAGATTTTCTACAACTCGCTCGATAAGAAGGCCGATGAAATTGAAGGCTATGAACGCGAAAAGGACATCAAGAATTACACCGTCAAAGTTCACGCCCTGAAGAGTGCCGCGAGGCTGGTAGGTGCGCTGAAACTTTCTGAGGACGCTAAATATCTTGAGGCTTGCGGAGACAAGAACGACATCGCCGAAATTGAGGCTAAAACACCCTCGCTCCTCTCGGATTACAGGAAGTATAAGCCGGTTCTGGCTAAAGTCTTCGGTTCAGGCGAGGACGAATCGTTACCTGAAATTCCGGTCGAGGATTTGCACGAAATGTATTCGCTGATAAAAGGTTTCGCAAACGATTTCGATTTGGACAACATCGACCGCCTCATGGAGGAGGCCAAAAATTACCGTATCCCCGAAAGCGAGCGTGATAAATTCGCCAAGATTAAAGAGAGCGTAACTAATGCCGACTGGGGAACGTTAGAAGACTTGCTTTAGACTTGCTATAATTGGAAAATGAACGATGAATGAAGGAAGGAAGATAAATTGAGCAAGGTACTATTCATAACAGAAAAAGTAAGTTTCATCTCTGAGGGAATTATCAATCACCTCAAGGCTCAGGATTTCGAGGTCTTAACCGTCAAGCCCGATGTAACTGCAATCTCGAATTTCCTGAAGGAAGACAACGGCAATGATGAGGAAGCTATAGATCCTGAGGTTGCGGCGTTACTGACTCAGGAGGCCGGAACTGAGGGCGAGGCTTCGCAGGCCGAAGAAAAGAAAGACGATATTCCGCGAATATTCATACTGTATCTTCAGGGCGAGGATAATCTGATGATTGACGTTCTCGGATATATCCGTGATTTGGTCGAGGACAGAGGCATACGCTTCTTCGTAATCGGAACTCAGGAGGAACTCGACACAATTATCGGGAAGAAATCCGATTATGTCGCGCAGGTTTACACGAGGCCGGTTGACTTGGGCGAACTCATCAAGAGACTTCAGAAGGAGGGCGAAGCTGTAGACAAGCTCAAGGAGTTCAAGAGCATTCTGATAGTTGACGATGACGCTACGGCACTGCGCTCAATGAAGAGTCTTCTCTCGACGCACTACAAAATACTTGTGGCGAACTCAGGAATGAACGCAATAACGATTCTGGCAAAGAATAAAGTTGACCTGATACTTCTTGATTTTGAAATGCCTATCGTGAACGGCCCGAAAGTTCTCGAAATGATACGTTCAGATCCTAATACTGCTAATATCCCCGTAATGTTCCTGACTGCTAAGGGCGATAAACGCAGTATAATGGAAGTGTTGAGGTTTAAGCCTGAAAAATATCTCCTCAAGACAATGCTGCCAAAAGATATTCTTGACAGCATAGACGATTTCTTCAAGACAAGACGCTAACAACTAAACCGCAGCAGCACCATAACACACTTAACCACTCCTTTCTAATGAAAAAGCCCTTCCCGTTTCACAGCGGGGAGGGTTTCTATTTTGTATAATACTGGCTGAGAGATTTAGAGAAGGGCAGAGATTTTCATTATGGGAATTGAAACAGAAGGCTATAGATATTACGCTTTTATCAGCTACAGCCACAAGGACAAAAAAATCGCCAAGAAACTTCAAAAACGACTTGAAAGTTATCATTTTCCAGCAGCTTTGCGGAAGTCTTTCCCTAATTTACCCAAAAATCTGAAGCCTGTATTTATTGACGAATCGAATCTTGTCGCCAAAGGGAGTTTGAGGGAAGCACTGCAAGATAATTTGAGAAGGTCAAAATACCTAATAGTGATTTGTTCGCCGAACAGTGCGAAATCTGAGTATGTAAATGACGAGGTGGAGTATTTCATCAGTATGGGAAGGGCGGGACACATCATACCGCTGATTATTGACGGTGTGCCTCATTCTGAAGATGAGTCTCTGGAGTGTTTTCCTCCTGCGCTTCTGTCGCTGCCGAGAGAAAATGAGCTTTTCAGCATTAACCTCAGGAAGTTCGGTAGACGTGATTCATTTCTCATGATTATAGCTACAATGCTTGAGCTTGATTTAGACAGCTTTGTATCAAGAGAGGCACAGGAAAGAAAGAGAAAAACGATAATATTTGCGTTTATGGCAACTACTCTTGTAAGCATTAATGTACTCTATCATTTGACGAAACATAAACCCCCGATATTTATTTGTGTATTCTGGTTAATCCATTTGATTGCTTTTTGTACAGTTACAACAACATTGCTTATACGTTTTCGGAACGATTTGCTCAGATGGATAAATAGAATGAAAACTAGAATATATGATATAAAATTAATGTTAGGTACAAATAATCAAGATTCAGAAGAAAATGAAAGCCTTAATTATTACGCATTTATCAGTTACAGCAATAAAGACAAAAAGATAGCCAAGAAACTACATAAAAGACTTGAACGCTATCATTTGCCGTCTTATTTGCGAAAGTCTGACCCCAGACTCCCCAAAAATCTGAAACCTATATTTATTAATGAATCAGATGTTGTTGCAACGGGAACTTCGGAGACTGATTTACGAACAAATATAGATAAATCCAATTATCTTATCGTCGTCTGTTCCCCAAATAGCGCGAAGTCAGAATATGTTAATGATGAGGTTGATTATTCCATTAAGAAAGGCAGAGTTAATGACGTAATACCGCTGATTGCCGGCGGTGTTCCGCACTCTAAAGATGGCGCTTTGGAATGTTTCCCACCTGCAATTCTTGCGCTGCCAAGAGAACAGGAACTTCTCGGCATCGACTTAAAAACATATGGTGAGCGAGATGCTTCTCTCAGGGTTATTGCCACAATGCTACATCTTGATATTGACGGCTTTGTATTAAGAGAGGCCAAAGAACGCAAGAAAAAAACTATAATGTTCACGCAGATAGCAGCTGCTCTTGTTTTGATTGTATGTGTATTTAACTGGTATCGCCCTATTCTTCTAACTCAAAACAATAAAAAACTGGATCCCATTTTAGACCCTGCTGATATTAAATTTCATGTTGATGATTATTATATAAAAGGGTTAGGAGTAGAACAAAACTACGCAAAGGCGAAGGAATGGTATGAAAAAGCTGCCTCTCAGGGCACTGCCGAAGCGCAATACAATCTGGGTGTGATGTACCGTGATGGTCTAGGTGTCCCTCAAAGTGATGAAAAAGCTATCGAGTGGTTCAAAAAAGCAGCCGAGCAGGGACACGAGGGAGCAAAAACCGAGCTGAAGGCTTTATCCCATGATTACGAGTAGCCCAAACGCCTTAACGCCGCCGGATTTCTCCGCCAGTTCGGAACGGCCTTCACCCATAAATCGAGATACGTCTCAATCCCCGTAACCTCCTCGATTGCTTTCCTCGAAACCTCGCCGATACGCTTAATCATTTCGCCTTTTGAGCCTATGAGAATTTTCTTCTGCCCCTCAGTCTCCGTAATCAGCGAGGCGCGGATATAAAGTTTTTTTCTGTCGGGGTATTCTTCGGGGCTCTTGTAATCGTCAATTATCACCGCAACGCAATGAGGCACTTCATCACGAAGGAGCATTAAAATTTTCTCGCGTATTATCTCTGAGGCCATGAATTTCTCGGTGGTGTCCATCAGAATATCAGGGTCATAAAGCGGTTCACCCTCAGGAATATGAGGAAGTATTGCCTGTATCAAAGCGTCAATACCGCGCTTTGTCTTCGCCGAAACGGGCACTTTGCCTGCGAACTGGTACAGAGTTTCATAGAGCCTGAATGCTTCTGAAGGGTCAGCCTTATCGGATTTGTTAGCGGTGAGAATGACGGGGATTTTCTTGGGAAGTATACGGGCAATCTCAAGGTCATCGGGCTTCAGCTTTCTTGTGTCGGCCTCGATTAACCAGAGTATGCAGTCCGAATCCTCAAGCGCGTCAAGTATCGAGTTGTTCAGAAAAATTCCGAGCTTATCCCGCGAGTCAGCCCTGTAAAGTCCCGGCGTGTCCGTGAAAATTATCTGTGTGTTTCCGTCATTGTAGATACAGCGGACAGAGTTCCGGGTGGTCTGAGGCTTCGGGGAAATTATGAGGGCATGAGTTTTCAACAGTGCGTTAATGAGCGAGGACTTTCCTGCGTTCGGGCGGCCTATGAGGGTTACGGTTCCGCATTTTTCGGGGGAAGTCATAGATGTTTCAGTCATAATTCGGCCTCCTTGTGCCGATTATTATAACAGTATGCTACAATGAATTATTCCGTTGAAAGAAGTGATCTAAATCGTGAAACGTTGCATTAAATTACTGGCTTTCATTTTAATATTTACGATGCTGTTCCAGCCGGAGCAATCCGAAGCTGGACGAAAAAAACGCAAATCCTCAAAATCTCCTCAGCCCTCTTCATCTCAGAAAGCCTCACCGCTTAGTTCACTCATAGGAGTCTGGAAGGGCAGCGGTTCGGGAAAAGGTTCAGACCCAAGACAGCCCGGTGTTGATGTCTCACTTAATGCTGATGATGTCGTTCTGAAAATCGAGAGCGTCAAATATTCCGAGAGCGAGGGCGAAGGGCAGGCCGATGTTATTTTCACAGGGGTAGTAACTGACATAAGAGGCGATGTAATCTGCGAGAGGAGCTGGGAATATTCAGTGCCTTACGAGATGAAGCGCGAAAATGAAGATTCATGGAGCTTCAGCACAGAATTTGTTGACGGCGAGGACAAGATTACTCTGACATTGATGCCCTCGAAGAACGCCTTGATACGCTGGGAAGGACTCATCATCAACGAGACTTACCCCGATGAAAAATATACCTTTGATGTTACGTGCAGCGCATATCCAAAATAAATCCCCCTGCTCTCCCGGAACAGAGGGGAATTTTTTTGAGATTCATTCTTTCAGTGCAGGCTTGTTCTGAAGTAATGCTGTGCCGTTCTTAGTGAATGCTACGTTCATCGGCAGAATGTATTTCTCGTAAAAACTTGACGCTTCACTCTCGTTCATTCTGAGTTCAAGTTTTGTCAATGCCCTGTTCATAACCGAGAAAAGATTTATCTTGCTCAAATATCCGTCTTCAATTTCCTTTATCACCTCCTGCAAGACATTTTCAGTTTTCATTTCGAGATTGCCGGCAGAGAAGTATTCATCTATGTACATGAACGGCACATCATTCTGATGAAGCCTCTGGTAATATGAGTGCGAACAGTTGTCGTATTCAAGCATTACCATGAAACTGACCTCCGGCGTTAATTCGATGAGCGGCCAGAAATCACAGTCGCTCGAAACAATTACTGCCGAGTCTATCGGATTTCCTTCGGCTCTGCTCTGTGCTATCTCCCTGTAGAATTTTATCGTTAATGCAACGTCAACCGCTGATTTATCGTCCTTCACTCTGTCGGTCATGTAGTATTCGAGCGGCAGGTTCTCATTCCTTCTTAGAAGCCTCCATTGAGTCGAAGTATGCCTGTCGTCAACAAGTATTACCTTTGAGATTTTGCTGAGAACGTTTTGTTTTTCGAGTTCCTTCATGATACCGATTACCTTGCAGGGGTCAGCGTTCTCGCAGTCAATCGCAATCAATACTCGCTTAGCCCTCGCAAAAAATTCCGAAGGATCTTCGACTGCCGTATCACCTGCTTCAGTCAGCTTGCTTGTGTCATGGAATTTGTCCCTGTTCCGCTCGTAAAGTATCGGGAGAAATTTAGCGTCATCACGGAGAATATTCCCGTCTATCTCATTCGGCGACCAGTTTATGTACGCCTGATAAGGGAATAAATCCCTGAACTCATAATAGATTTTCGCCGCGTCCTTATTACCGTCAACAGTATTTCCTTTCACGATGAAAAAGAGATTTCTTATGTAAGGCCATTTCACCCAGTCCGGAATGAATTTCTGGCAGTTAGGGACGTGAGGCAGAAGGTAATTATGAACGTCAACAATGTAGTCTTCAAGTCTCCGTCTCGGCCTTACGAAGGGTATGCCGTCATTCTCAAGGGATTGGAGAATATCGGGAGGTATTAAATCAGGCATTGAGTCGAGGTTTTTGACATCAGAATTCATTTCGGTGCAGATGGCTTTGAAGTGTCTCTGCATTTTAGTCCTAAGACGGCAGAGGTTTCTGACGATTCGCGCTTCCTTGTCCTGATTCATCTCCTCGTAAACTGAACGGTAAAACTGAGGGTTCATGCTCTCGCCGTTAAACAGTCCGAAATATTTTGCCTCAATCCCGATTAAATATGCCACCCGTGAAACTATATCACGCTTTGAGCGCGGAGCCTCCTGAAATTTAACGGGCAGATTCTCCGAAAAATTCTGAAGGGACGCTCTCTTAGCGTCATCAAGAAGACTTCCTATGCTAAAATCACTCGTAATTTTTCACTCCTTATCAATTTTTACAATGAACGCCAGCTCTTGAAGCCCTGTCCTAAAACTTCACTGGCATCACATATTGATACAAATGCTCTGTCGTCATGCTCCTTTAGAAAATGTTTCAGCATTACGACCTGTCTGGGGTCTAAGAGCGTAAGCAATACCGGTCTTGGCTGACCTGTATATCCTCCGCGACCCTCTAATCTTGTTACCCCCCTTCCGTGCGAATTAATGAACTCGCTGACTTCATCGGGCTTGTTGGTGATGATTATTGCCTGTTTCCGGCGGTCAAAACTCCTCGTAACATTGTCCAGCGTTATGCCGTTCACGTAGAGGCCGACAGCACCGTAGACGACCGACTCAAGTCCCACGACACCGATCGAGAGCGCAAGAATAAGCATGTTAATAGTGATTGTGAAGCGTCCGATTTCAAGACCGTAACGCCGTCTTAATACTATCGCGCTTATGTCAGTGCCTCCGCCGGAGCCGCCGGCATTAAGCATTAACGCCCCCGAAAATCCCTTCATCAATCCCGTTATGACCGTCCCCATGAATTTATCATCAGGAAGCGGCAGCGGGTATCGTTCAAAAACTGAGAGCATGGCCGAGAATGTCAGTATTGATATTATGGTGAGCGCGAGAAACCTGACGTTAAGACTGCGCCTTGCCCAGATGATGAGGAGAATATTGCCGGTGAGTATGACCCAGTTCGGCGAGATTCCGAACATGTAGTTAGTGAGGACTGCTACCCCCGAAACTCCCAAGTCGGGGAAATGATAGTGAAGCGTGAAGTATCTTACCGCGAATGCCTGTATTGTGCTTGCGAAAATCATGACGGTTAGAGCTTTCCAGTCATTTCGGATAATGTTAAGAGCGTGCGCCGAAAATGCGCGTAAAAATTTCGTGGCTGATCCCTCCTTACAAATGAAAAATTTTTCCTTGTGAAATATTAGCACAGCTTTTTATAATAAACTTCTTATCAAATTAGGTATTATTACTGTTGAAAAAAAAAAAAAAATAACCTAATCTACAATTTCATTATAAAAAATCTCACACATCGGAGGTAAGTTAATATGAATGTAGCTGCGTTTATTCTCGCTATAGCGGGCGCAGGGTTAAGCCTTTTTCAGCCGGTAGTCCCTGTAATGGGTCTCAGCTTCTCGGATTTCCTCTCAGCTCCCAATTCAGACTTGAAAACAGCCGCGATAATCGTTCTCGTCATCGCAGTCATTGCCGCGATATGCGGATTCTGCGCGCTCATGAGGAAAGGAATACCTAATTGCGTGGCAGGTCTCGCAATCTGCGGAGTGCTGTACCTTTTCAGCGTTACTCTGTTCATGAATCAACCCGCTAACACAAGAAATCTCCCGTTCGATACCGCTAGAATAGCGATGTCAGTCTGGACGAAAACATTTTTAGTCTGGGCATTATGCTACATTGCCGCTGCCGTGTGCGCTCAATTAGACGAAACAGCTGGAACTGTTACGCTTTCAGCGACATCAAATCCATCCTCAACGCTCCCATCTGTCGTGCTGTCTTCTGTCCCTTCACAGTCTCAGACTTCCTCAGAGCCCCAAGACTTCGAGCCTGTCTTAGGCATTGAGACACCAGCATTAATCAAGCGCGGTAAAATCTTCCTTGAAGACGACGATTTCTCGGAAGCTGAACGATACTTCGAGCAGGCTTTGCGCCAAGACCCCGAAAATTCTCAGGCATATTTGGGAAAATTAATGGCTCAGTTTAGAGTCCATAACATTGACGAACTGAGCGATGTGTCATCTCCTCTGAGCGAACAGAAACTCTTTAAGCGAGCTTTAGAGTTCGCGGGCGATGATGAAAAATCCGCTATTCAGGAATGTCTTGAGGCCAATAGCAAACATGTTGAGCAGTTAGTCAAGGAACAGGAACTTAAGGCTCTCGAAGAAAAGTATCAAGAGGCACTTCGCTTAAAGAAGCAGGGCGAGGAGTTACGCTACATTGAGATTTTACAACATGCCGAAGAGTTATTAGCGGAACTAGGAGATTACAAGGAAAGCGAATCTCTCATCGAAGTTGTTAAGCAGCAAATTCAGGAAGAGAACTTCAATAAGATGAAAACGAGAGGATTAATCATTTTTGTCATTGTTGCGATAGTGGCAATTTTATAGCATTTTTCTAAAATATGAATAATGAGATATAATAAAAAATTATGAAAGCATATAGTGATGATTTAAGAGAAAAAGTATTGA
>JAFUYQ010000028.1 GCA_017470485.1 Synergistaceae bacterium | reverse complement strand
CATCAAAACGTGGTGCTACTTCTTTTGCCGCTTGCCCACTTTGTAATGCCTTCAATACTTTTTCTCTTAAATCATCACTATATGCTTTCATAATTTTTTATTATATCTCATTATTCATATTTTAGAAAAATGCTATAAAATTGCCACTATCGCAACAATGACAAAAATGATTAATCCTCTCGTTTTCATCTTATTGAAGTTCTCTTCCTGAATTTGCTGCTTAACAACTTCGATGAGAGATTCGCTTTCCTTGTAATCTCCTAGTTCCGCTAATAACTCTTCGGCATGTTGTAAAATCTCAATGTAGCGTAACTCCTCGCCCTGCTTCTTTAAGCGAAGTGCCTCTTGATACTTTTCTTCGAGAGCCTTAAGTTCCTGTTCCTTGACTAACTGCTCAACATGTTTGCTATTGGCCTCAAGACATTCCTGAATAGCGGATTTTTCATCATCGCCCGCGAACTCTAAAGCTCGCTTAAAGAGTTTCTGTTCGCTCAGAGGAGATGACACATCGCTCAGTTCGTCAATGTTATGGACTCTAAACTGAGCCATTAATTTTCCCAAATATGCCTGAGAATTTTCGGGGTCTTGGCGCAAAGCCTGCTCGAAGTATCGTTCAGCTTCCGAGAAATCGTCGTCTTCAAGGAAGATTTTACCGCGCTTGATTAATGCTGGTGTCTCAATGCCTAAGACAGGCTCGAAGTCTTGGGGCTCTGAGGAAGTCTGAGACTGTGAAGGGACAGAAGACAGCACGACAGATGGGAGCGTTGAGGATGGATTTGATGTCGCTGAAAGCGTAACAGTTCCAGCTGTTTCGTCTAATTGAGCGCACACGGCAGCGGCAATGTAGCATAATGCCCAGACTAAAAATGTTTTCGTCCAGACTGACATCGCTATTCTAGCGGTATCGAACGGGAGATTTCTTGTGTTAGCGGGTTGATTCATGAACAGAGTAACGCTGAAAAGGTACAGCACTCCGCAGATTGCGAGACCTGCCACGCAATTAGGTATTCCTTTCCTCATGAGCGCGCAGAATCCGCATATCGCGGCAATGACTGCGATGACGAGAACGATTATCGCGGCTGTTTTCAAGTCTGAATTGGGAGCTGAGAGGAAATCCGAGAAGCTGAGACCCATTACAGGGACTACCGGCTGAAAAAGGCTTAACCCTGCGCCCGCTATAGCGAGAATAAACGCAGCTACATTCATATTAACTTACCTCCGATGTGTGAGATTTTTTATAATGAAATTGTAGATTAGGTTATTTTTTTTTTTTTTCAACAGTAATAATACCTAATTTGATAAGAAGTTTATTATAAAAAGCTGTGCTAATATTTCACAAGGAAAAATTTTTCATTTGTAAGGAGGGATCAGCCACGAAATTTTTACGCGCATTTTCGGCGCACGCTCTTAACATTATCCGAAATGACTGGAAAGCTCTAACCGTCATGATTTTCGCAAGCACAATACAGGCATTCGCGGTAAGATACTTCACGCTTCACTATCATTTCCCCGACTTGGGAGTTTCGGGGGTAGCAGTCCTCACTAACTACATGTTCGGAATCTCGCCGAACTGGGTCATACTCACCGGCAATATTCTCCTCATCATCTGGGCAAGGCGCAGTCTTAACGTCAGGTTTCTCGCGCTCACCATAATATCAATACTGACATTCTCGGCCATGCTCTCAGTTTTTGAACGATACCCGCTGCCGCTTCCTGATGATAAATTCATGGGGACGGTCATAACGGGATTGATGAAGGGATTTTCGGGGGCGTTAATGCTTAATGCCGGCGGCTCCGGCGGAGGCACTGACATAAGCGCGATAGTATTAAGACGGCGTTACGGTCTTGAAATCGGACGCTTCACAATCACTATTAACATGCTTATTCTTGCGCTCTCGATCGGTGTCGTGGGACTTGAGTCGGTCGTCTACGGTGCTGTCGGCCTCTACGTGAACGGCATAACGCTGGACAATGTTACGAGGAGTTTTGACCGCCGGAAACAGGCAATAATCATCACCAACAAGCCCGATGAAGTCAGCGAGTTCATTAATTCGCACGGAAGGGGGGTAACAAGATTAGAGGGTCGCGGAGGATATACAGGTCAGCCAAGACCGGTATTGCTTACGCTCTTAGACCCCAGACAGGTCGTAATGCTGAAACATTTTCTAAAGGAGCATGACGACAGAGCATTTGTATCAATATGTGATGCCAGTGAAGTTTTAGGACAGGGCTTCAAGAGCTGGCGTTCATTGTAAAAATTGATAAGGAGTGAAAAATTACGAGTGATTTTAGCATAGGAAGTCTTCTTGATGACGCTAAGAGAGCGTCCCTTCAGAATTTTTCGGAGAATCTGCCCGTTAAATTTCAGGAGGCTCCGCGCTCAAAGCGTGATATAGTTTCACGGGTGGCATATTTAATCGGGATTGAGGCAAAATATTTCGGACTGTTTAACGGCGAGAGCATGAACCCTCAGTTTTACCGTTCAGTTTACGAGGAGATGAATCAGGACAAGGAAGCGCGAATCGTCAGAAACCTCTGCCGTCTTAGGACTAAAATGCAGAGACACTTCAAAGCCATCTGCACCGAAATGAATTCTGATGTCAAAAACCTCGACTCAATGCCTGATTTAATACCTCCCGATATTCTCCAATCCCTTGAGAATGACGGCATACCCTTCGTAAGGCCGAGACGGAGACTTGAAGACTACATTGTTGACGTTCATAATTACCTTCTGCCTCACGTCCCTAACTGCCAGAAATTCATTCCGGACTGGGTGAAATGGCCTTACATAAGAAATCTCTTTTTCATCGTGAAAGGAAATACTGTTGACGGTAATAAGGACGCGGCGAAAATCTATTATGAGTTCAGGGATTTATTCCCTTATCAGGCGTACATAAACTGGTCGCCGAATGAGATAGACGGGAATATTCTCCGTGATGACGCTAAATTTCTCCCGATACTTTACGAGCGGAACAGGGACAAATTCCATGACACAAGCAAGCTGACTGAAGCAGGTGATACGGCAGTCGAAGATCCTTCGGAATTTTTTGCGAGGGCTAAGCGAGTATTGATTGCGATTGACTGCGAGAACGCTGACCCCTGCAAGGTAATCGGTATCATGAAGGAACTCGAAAAACAAAACGTTCTCAGCAAAATCTCAAAGGTAATACTTGTTGACGACAGGCATACTTCGACTCAATGGAGGCTTCTAAGAAGGAATGAGAACCTGCCGCTCGAATACTACATGACCGACAGAGTGAAGGACGATAAATCAGCGGTTGACGTTGCATTAACGATAAAATTCTACAGGGAGATAGCACAGAGCAGAGCCGAAGGAAATCCGATAGACTCGGCAGTAATTGTTTCGAGCGACTGTGATTTCTGGCCGCTCATCGAATTAACGCCGGAGGTCAGTTTCATGGTAATGCTTGAATACGACAACTGTTCGCACTCATATTACCAGAGGCTTCATCAGAATGATGTGCCGTTCATGTACATAGATGAATACTTCTCTGCCGGCAATCTCGAAATGAAAACTGAAAATGTCTTGCAGGAGGTGATAAAGGAAATTGAAGACGGATATTTGAGCAAGATAAATCTTTTCTCGGTTATGAACAGGGCATTGACAAAACTTGAACTCAGAATGAACGAGAGTGAAGCGTCAAGTTTTTACGAGAAATACATTCTGCCGATGAACGTAGCATTCACTAAGAACGGCACAGCATTACTTCAGAACAAGCCTGCACTGAAAGAATGAATCTCAAAAAAATTCCCCTCTGTTCCGGGAGAGCAGGGGGATTTATTTTGGATATGCGCTGCACGTAACATCAAAGGTATATTTTTCATCGGGGTAAGTCTCGTTGATGATGAGTCCTTCCCAGCGTATCAAGGCGTTCTTCGAGGGCATCAATGTCAGAGTAATCTTGTCCTCGCCGTCAACAAATTCTGTGCTGAAGCTCCATGAATCTTCATTTTCGCGCTTCATCTCGTAAGGCACTGAATATTCCCAGCTCCTCTCGCAGATTACATCGCCTCTTATGTCAGTTACTACCCCTGTGAAAATAACATCGGCCTGCCCTTCGCCCTCGCTCTCGGAATATTTGACGCTCTCGATTTTCAGAACGACATCATCAGCATTAAGTGAGACATCAACACCGGGCTGTCTTGGGTCTGAACCTTTTCCCGAACCGCTGCCCTTCCAGACTCCTATGAGTGAACTAAGCGGTGAGGCTTTCTGAGATGAAGAGGGCTGAGGAGATTTTGAGGATTTGCGTTTTTTTCGTCCAGCTTCGGATTGCTCCGGCTGGAACAGCATCGTAAATATTAAAATGAAAGCCAGTAATTTAATGCAACGTTTCACGATTTAGATCACTTCTTTCAACGGAATAATTCATTGTAGCATACTGTTATAATAATCGGCACAAGGAGGCCGAATTATGACTGAAACATCTATGACTTCCCCCGAAAAATGCGGAACCGTAACCCTCATAGGCCGCCCGAACGCAGGAAAGTCCTCGCTCATTAACGCACTGTTGAAAACTCATGCCCTCATAATTTCCCCGAAGCCTCAGACCACCCGGAACTCTGTCCGCTGTATCTACAATGACGGAAACACACAGATAATTTTCACGGACACGCCGGGACTTTACAGGGCTGACTCGCGGGATAAGCTCGGAATTTTTCTGAACAACTCGATACTTGACGCGCTTGAGGATTCGGACTGCATACTCTGGTTAATCGAGGCCGACACAAGAAAGCTGAAGCCCGATGACCTTGAGATTGCCCGTATACTTCCCAAGAAAATCCCCGTCATTCTCACCGCTAACAAATCCGATAAGGCTGACCCTTCAGAAGCATTCAGGCTCTATGAAACTCTGTACCAGTTCGCAGGCAAAGTGCCCGTTTCGGCGAAGACAAAGCGCGGTATTGACGCTTTGATACAGGCAATACTTCCTCATATTCCTGAGGGTGAACCGCTTTATGACCCTGATATTCTGATGGACACCACCGAGAAATTCATGGCCTCAGAGATAATACGCGAGAAAATTTTAATGCTCCTTCGTGATGAAGTGCCTCATTGCGTTGCGGTGATAATTGACGATTACAAGAGCCCCGAAGAATACCCCGACAGAAAAAAACTTTATATCCGCGCCTCGCTGATTACGGAGACTGAGGGGCAGAAGAAAATTCTCATAGGCTCAAAAGGCGAAATGATTAAGCGTATCGGCGAGGTTTCGAGGAAAGCAATCGAGGAGGTTACGGGGATTGAGACGTATCTCGATTTATGGGTGAAGGCCGTTCCGAACTGGCGGAGAAATCCGGCGGCGTTAAGGCGTTTGGGCTACTCGTAATCATGGGATAAAGCCTTCAGCTCGGTTTTTGCTCCCTCGTGTCCCTGCTCGGCTGCTTTTTTGAACCACTCGATAGCTTTTTCATCACTTTGAGGGACACCTAGACCATCACGGTACATCACACCCAGATTGTATTGCGCTTCGGCAGTGCCCTGAGAGGCAGCTTTTTCATACCATTCCTTCGCCTTTGCGTAGTTTTGTTCTACTCCTAACCCTTTTATATAATAATCATCAACATGAAATTTAATATCAGCAGGGTCTAAAATGGGATCCAGTTTTTTATTGTTTTGAGTTAGAAGAATAGGGCGATACCAGTTAAATACACATACAATCAAAACAAGAGCAGCTGCTATCTGCGTGAACATTATAGTTTTTTTCTTGCGTTCTTTGGCCTCTCTTAATACAAAGCCGTCAATATCAAGATGTAGCATTGTGGCAATAACCCTGAGAGAAGCATCTCGCTCACCATATGTTTTTAAGTCGATGCCGAGAAGTTCCTGTTCTCTTGGCAGCGCAAGAATTGCAGGTGGGAAACATTCCAAAGCGCCATCTTTAGAGTGCGGAACACCGCCGGCAATCAGCGGTATTACGTCATTAACTCTGCCTTTCTTAATGGAATAATCAACCTCATCATTAACATATTCTGACTTCGCGCTATTTGGGGAACAGACGACGATAAGATAATTGGATTTATCTATATTTGTTCGTAAATCAGTCTCCGAAGTTCCCGTTGCAACAACATCTGATTCATTAATAAATATAGGTTTCAGATTTTTGGGGAGTCTGGGGTCAGACTTTCGCAAATAAGACGGCAAATGATAGCGTTCAAGTCTTTTATGTAGTTTCTTGGCTATCTTTTTGTCTTTATTGCTGTAACTGATAAATGCGTAATAATTAAGGCTTTCATTTTCTTCTGAATCTTGATTATTTGTACCTAACATTAATTTTATATCATATATTCTAGTTTTCATTCTATTTATCCATCTGAGCAAATCGTTCCGAAAACGTATAAGCAATGTTGTTGTAACTGTACAAAAAGCAATCAAATGGATTAACCAGAATACACAAATAAATATCGGGGGTTTATGTTTCGTCAAATGATAGAGTACATTAATGCTTACAAGAGTAGTTGCCATAAACGCAAATATTATCGTTTTTCTCTTTCTTTCCTGTGCCTCTCTTGATACAAAGCTGTCTAAATCAAGCTCAAGCATTGTAGCTATAATCATGAGAAATGAATCACGTCTACCGAACTTCCTGAGGTTAATGCTGAAAAGCTCATTTTCTCTCGGCAGCGACAGAAGCGCAGGAGGAAAACACTCCAGAGACTCATCTTCAGAATGAGGCACACCGTCAATAATCAGCGGTATGATGTGTCCCGCCCTTCCCATACTGATGAAATACTCCACCTCGTCATTTACATACTCAGATTTCGCACTGTTCGGCGAACAAATCACTATTAGGTATTTTGACCTTCTCAAATTATCTTGCAGTGCTTCCCTCAAACTCCCTTTGGCGACAAGATTCGATTCGTCAATAAATACAGGCTTCAGATTTTTGGGTAAATTAGGGAAAGACTTCCGCAAAGCTGCTGGAAAATGATAACTTTCAAGTCGTTTTTGAAGTTTCTTGGCGATTTTTTTGTCCTTGTGGCTGTAGCTGATAAAAGCGTAATATCTATAGCCTTCTGTTTCAATTCCCATAATGAAAATCTCTGCCCTTCTCTAAATCTCTCAGCCAGTATTATACAAAATAGAAACCCTCCCCGCTGTGAAACGGGAAGGGCTTTTTCATTAGAAAGGAGTGGTTAAGTGTGTTATGGTGCTGCTGCGGTTTAGTTGTTAGCGTCTTGTCTTGAAGAAATCGTCTATGCTGTCAAGAATATCTTTTGGCAGCATTGTCTTGAGGAGATATTTTTCAGGCTTAAACCTCAACACTTCCATTATACTGCGTTTATCGCCCTTAGCAGTCAGGAACATTACGGGGATATTAGCAGTATTAGGATCTGAACGTATCATTTCGAGAACTTTCGGGCCGTTCACGATAGGCATTTCAAAATCAAGAAGTATCAGGTCAACTTTATTCTTTGCCAGAATCGTTATTGCGTTCATTCCTGAGTTCGCCACAAGTATTTTGTAGTGCGTCGAGAGAAGACTCTTCATTGAGCGCAGTGCCGTAGCGTCATCGTCAACTATCAGAATGCTCTTGAACTCCTTGAGCTTGTCTACAGCTTCGCCCTCCTTCTGAAGTCTCTTGATGAGTTCGCCCAAGTCAACCGGCCTCGTGTAAACCTGCGCGACATAATCGGATTTCTTCCCGATAATTGTGTCGAGTTCCTCCTGAGTTCCGATTACGAAGAAGCGTATGCCTCTGTCCTCGACCAAATCACGGATATATCCGAGAACGTCAATCATCAGATTATCCTCGCCCTGAAGATACAGTATGAATATTCGCGGAATATCGTCTTTCTTTTCTTCGGCCTGCGAAGCCTCGCCCTCAGTTCCGGCCTCCTGAGTCAGTAACGCCGCAACCTCAGGATCTATAGCTTCCTCATCATTGCCGTTGTCTTCCTTCAGGAAATTCGAGATTGCAGTTACATCGGGCTTGACGGTTAAGACCTCGAAATCCTGAGCCTTGAGGTGATTGATAATTCCCTCAGAGATGAAACTTACTTTTTCTGTTATGAATAGTACCTTGCTCAATTTATCTTCCTTCCTTCATTCATCGTTCATTTTCCAATTATAGCAAGTCTAAAGCAAGTCTTCTAACGTTCCCCAGTCGGCATTAGTTACGCTCTCTTTAATCTTGGCGAATTTATCACGCTCGCTTTCGGGGATACGGTAATTTTTGGCCTCCTCCATGAGGCGGTCGATGTTGTCCAAATCGAAATCGTTTGCGAAACCTTTTATCAGCGAATACATTTCGTGCAAATCCTCGACCGGAATTTCAGGTAACGATTCGTCCTCGCCTGAACCGAAGACTTTAGCCAGAACCGGCTTATACTTCCTGTAATCCGAGAGGAGCGAGGGTGTTTTAGCCTCAATTTCGGCGATGTCGTTCTTGTCTCCGCAAGCCTCAAGATATTTAGCGTCCTCAGAAAGTTTCAGCGCACCTACCAGCCTCGCGGCACTCTTCAGGGCGTGAACTTTGACGGTGTAATTCTTGATGTCCTTTTCGCGTTCATAGCCTTCAATTTCATCGGCCTTCTTATCGAGCGAGTTGTAGAAAATCTCAAGTGCCTGAATGAATGTCTCCTCAGTTCCGCAGTTAGTTACGGCGGCATTGTAGTCTATTCCCGGAATGTTCTTGAACTTCGCTGAAGTGTCCTCCTCAGCCTCCTGAGTTGTCTCGATTTCTTCTGGCTTCGCTGGAGCTGACGGAACATCATCGTCATCAGTCATGTCTTCGCCGCGAATGATTAAGTCCTTCGGGAGGTACTCAAGCAATACCTGCTCAAGCCTCACAGTATCGACAGGTTTCGAGATGTAATCGCTGAAGCCCTCGTCAATATACAGCTGTCTCGCTCCAAGAACAGCATTGGCAGTCAGCGCAACAACAGGGGTGTTGAAGTTCAGGCCGTCGGTCATCTTCTTCATGTTGTGGAACGCCTCGATACCGTCCATGCCGGGCATTCTGTGGTCAAGGAATATCATGTTGTAATGATTCATTCTGACCATCTGGAGCATTTCAAGACCGCTGGAGGCAGTATCAATTTTAATTTTTGTTTTCTTGAGGAGGTTGGCGAACACCAGAAGGTTCACGTCTGCGTCGTCAACTACAAGAACTTTTGCTTCAGGAGCTTGGAATGACTGAGTGAAGGTCTTTCCCTGCTGTGCTGATACCGCAGAGAATACGCGCTCGTAATCGCCGATCGGCTCCCACTTCATTACGGCCTGTTTCACTTCAAACGAGAATGTCGAGCCTTTATGGAAGACGCTTTCTATTTTGAGTTCCGAGTCCATAAGGTTAAGGAGCTTCTGAACTATCGGAAGTCCTAATCCTGAACCGTCCGCGCTGAATTTCCTTGAGGCTTCAATGTGTTCAAAGGGCTGGAAAATCGCGTCAATGTCCTCAGATTTTATGCCTATTCCCGTATCAGTTACAGAGCATTTCAGCAGTATGTTGTAGCTGTCAACTGTCTCATAGCCGATTGTAACGGTAATTCCTCCGCGCTCGGTGTATTTTATGGCGTTGTTGAGGAGGTTCAGCATTACCTGCCTTATGTGGTATTCATCGCCGTCAAGTATTCTCGGTATTTCCTTATCGACATTGACTGTGAAGGTCAGCGATTTTTTCTTGGCCTGTTCGGCGGCAATGTTCACAAGGTCGTTAATCAATGAACTTAAATCGTAACGTACAGGCATGATTTCCATTTTCTTGTCCTGAAGTTTCGAGAAGTCAAGTACATCATTGATTATTCCGAGAAGTGCGCGTCCGCTCCTTTGAATGACGAGGGCATACTCGCGGATTTCCGGTCTTTCCTCCTCGCGGAGTATCATTTCGTTCATTCCGAGTATCGAGTTCATGGGGGTGCGAATCTCATGGCTCATGTTGTTGAGGAAGGAGCTTTTGGCCTCGTTCGCGCTGTTGGCTTCGGCAATGGCTGTGTCTAATCTTGTCTGCTGGCTTCGGTAAGAGTTCGTGTAAATCAGGAACATTAACGCGAGAACTGCCGCCGCCGATAAAATCGGTATGAACGTTCCGCCCTGAAGCCCTGAAACCGATTCAGGGTAAAAATCCGCAAAGACAGCATTCGAGACGCACGCGGCAATTTCGAGGAAGACCATTAGAACCGCATCGCCCGAAGGCATTAAACACGGAGTAACTGCCGCAGTCATTATGAAAAATACAGGAACTCCTCCGAAAATCCCTCCGTCAAGAAAGAAAAGCACAGTCAATCCGAAAATAAACCCTCCGATTGTCAAAGGGTAGGAAAGTTTTAAGATTTTTTCGGGAGTGCCTCTGCTGATGTTCTGAAGGGAATACATTAAGAGAGCCGCTGAAACTGCGGAGAGTAACAGATACACCGCACCTGACGGGTAATATCCGCCGATTAAACGAAATATTCCTGTTAAGCACATCGAGAATGCTGAAACGGACGTGAACGCGCAGAAACATAATGAGGTTACATTTCCGCCCGACTTGTCCGGCTTAACTATAAGTTGTCTGATTGTCTGAGTGTTCATGGCCTGAATAATATCACATTTATTTAACGGGTGCTACAGGTTATATAATAGTCTAAAAGTTTCAATCTCTCTGAAAGGGTTTTATACAACGTGGACAACAATTTTATTATAGAGTCAGAAATCGCCGTTTTGTTCCTGAGTGCAATATTATGCCTTTACCTTCAGATTATCTATTCGGGAACGTCGTCTGAAAAACAGGGTCTATTCCGTTACTGTTGCATGGTAACAGCAAGCGGCCTCGTCTCTCTTTTCTCCTCAATAATTCTCGCTGAAGGCTCATCGTTTTCACCGCTCTCAAGATATTTCTGCTCGCTCATCGTGCAAATATCAAACTGCGGCGTTTACTTTATGTTAATGAGATACATAGCATGTTTCGGGCTTGAAAGCCCTGCAAAAAAAAGAATGCAGCGTGTTCAGAATATCTTTCTGGGAATTTTCTTCTATCTTTTACTGGCAGGGCATTTCACTGGTGCTAACCTATCAATCGCAAATGACGGTTCACTCTCCGAAGGGGCTGTTCACTGGCTGATAACTTACGGATTCACGGGGCTTTTCGGAATTTGGACGTGGGCTGAAATTTATCTCTACCGAAAATCATTCACTAAGGGGCAGATATGGGCGTTAGTGCTTCAGTTGTCGTTATGCTGGGTTATACTGGCTCTTCAGGCTGTATTCTTCCCGAAGATTCCTGTGCAGTTCATAATTCTGGCGGTAAACGTTTATTACTTCTTCTTCCTTCTTGAGACACCGGCTTACAGGGATCTTGAAAGGACTCTCGAACGCCTCCAGAAAGCTAAAGCCATCGCCGATGAAGCCAATGAACAGGCTATAGCCGCTGATGCCGCAAAAGGCGAGTTCCTCGCCAACATGTCCCATGAAATCCGAACGCCCCTAACTACAATAATGGGAATGGACGAGATAATTCTCAGAAAGTACGAGGCAGGTCCCGTCTACGAATACGCAAGGGACATTCAGAGCGCAGGCAACAGCCTTCTTCACATCATCAATGACATTCTTGACTTCTCGAAAATTGAGTCGGGCCAGCTTGAGTTAGCCGCGAGGAATTACGACTTGGGAAGAGTATTGAGAGATGTCGATAACATGATTAAGATTCGCGCCGAACAAAAAGGCTTGCAGTACACCGCGCAGATAGACAGCTCACTTCCTGATGAACTTTTCGGCGACAGGATAAGAGTTCAGCAGGTTATGGTCAACATTCTCAACAACGCAGTCAAATACACAAAGCGCGGCAGCGTGAAATTCACATTGACGGGCGTTAAGGGCGATGATCCGTCATTGATAGTTCTTCACATCACTGTTGCTGACACCGGCATAGGCATTCACGCAGAGGACATTCCGAAACTCTTTAAGTCGTTCAGCAGAATTGACGCTAAGGAGACTCATAACATCGAAGGAACTGGATTGGGCTTGGCAATTACGGGAAGGCTCATTGAACTTATGGGCGGAAGCATTGAAGTATCCTCAACTTACGGAATGGGCTCAACCTTCCATGTTGTCATTCCTCAAAAAATCGTAGGCTCGAAAACTCTCAGGGATTACGAGGTCGAATCGTCCCACAAAAAGAAAGTTGAACGAAAAATCCTCAAGGCTCCCGAAGCTAAAGTCCTTATAGTTGACGACAACGACATGAACAGAGTAGTTCTAAGCTCGCTCATGAAGGAGAACGAAGTGAAAATCGACCAAGCCGAATCGGGCGAGGAATGCCTCAAGAAATGCTCAGAAAATTCCTATGACGTTATACTCATGGACTACATGATGCCCAGAATGGACGGCAAAGAAACTCTCAGCCGCCTCAAGGAAATGAAAGACTCCCCGTCAGCAAACGCAAAAGTCATAGTCTGCACGGCAAATGCTCTTGTAGGGGTGAGGGCTGAATTACTTTCGTCAGGGTTCGATGATTTTCTCAGCAAGCCGGTAAACGGCAAGGAGCTTGAAGAAATGCTGAATAAATACATACCTTCAGAGAAGATTACTCAGAGGCCGGAGGGCTAGGAAAATATGCTGACATACGGTTTCAATGTATGGATTGAATTATCAGTCCTGCCTTTTCTGGCAGTGCTGACGGCGTTTCTTTTTGCAAGATACAGAACCAACGCTGAAATTAACAGGCGTTTCAGGCTGCTATCGCTTTCAACGTTTACGGGGGCATTATTCGAGGCAGCGTCGGCAATGCTTATTGACGGCTGGAATCATTTAACAGGTCTTAATCTCGTCGTGAGAACTTTCTACTATGTTTCAGTCAATCTCAACGCTTACTACCTTATGCGCTACGTTCAGGAGTTCGTTCATGTCGATAACAAAAAATTTGACTCCTTCAACAGGCTTCTGCTTATCTCAAGTTTTCTGGTGCTTATTCTGAATTTAACGCCGGGTACTTCGGGATTTTTCTTCATCATCGTCAACGGCGGAGGATTGTTCAGAGGAACTTACAACACATTATGGCGGAGCGTCTACACGCTTTACTTTGTGGCGATGGCACTTTGGCTTCAGGTTACTCACAGGGAATACTACACTGCAAAATCCCAGTTCATAATTCTGAACACAATAGTCGGCCTCCTGATTGCCTCGAACGTCATTCAATACATGTTTGCACAGACAGTTCTCTTCACTTACGCTGTAGCCGCCGTAATGCTCTTCCTGATATTCTTCTACTATGAGGCACCGGCTTACAGGGGTATGCTGAGGGTTGAGGAGGATTTGGAATCGGCGCGCCGTAAAGCTGAACAGTCCGCCGAAATCACTAACGCCGCCAACCGCGCAAAAAGTGATTTCCTCGCGAACACCTCCCACGAAATCAGAACGCCTATGAACGCAATACTCGGAATGAACGAGATGATACTAAAGGAAAGCAGAGATCCCGAAATCCGCAATGCCTCCCTCAGAATCAGGAACGCAGGAAATAACCTCCTGTCCATCATCAATAATATTCTCGACATTACGAAAATTGATTCAGGCAAAATGGAACTCTACAAGAGCGATTATCATCTCTGGCAGCTCCTCAAGGATATTGAGGACAGGAATCAGGACTATGACGCTTTCAAGGAAAAGGGACTCAAGTTCATGCTTGATGTTGATATGACTCTCCCTGAACATTTGTACGGCGATGAGGATCACATAAGGCAGGTTCTAATGAACTTAATCGACAACGCCGTGAAATATACCCCTTCAGGAAGCATAACTCTCAGCGTAAAGGGACAGTCCGCCGGACGTTCGGGAGTTAATCTGACGATGGCCGTTAAGGATACAGGCATAGGAATCCGAAGCGAGGACATAGGGAAATTATTTCAGTCATTCGGGCGCGTGAACCTCAATGAAACTCAGAGCATAAGAGGCGCGGGACTCGGTCTTACGATTACTCGCAAGCTCCTCGAACTCATGAACGGCACTGTTAAAGCCGAGAGTATTTACGGGAAGGGAAGCACCTTCACTGTAGAACTGACACAGGAGTTGGCACAAGACGGATTTCAGGGGACAATCGAAGAATACGTGAAGATGATTGAGGGTTCAGAAACTCAGACGAAAATTGATGACAGGCCGTTCACCTGCCCTGACGCAAAAATTCTCGTGGTTGACGACACGCCGGTTAATCTCGTTGTTGCTAAAGGAATGCTGAAAGATTCACGCGCTGAAGTCGATACGGCTGAATCGGGCGAGGAAGCATTAGAGAAACTCAGCGCAAAGCATTACGATATTATCTTCCTTGACCACAAGATGCCCGGACTTGACGGTATTGAAACTCTCAACAGGGCGCGGGGAATTGACGGCCCTTCGAGGCTGTCGAAGTATGTAGCATTAACGGCGCATTCAGGGACTGGACTCAGAGAGGAATATATTTCGTTAGGTTTCAGCGATTACCTTCCCAAACCGATAAAGGCCGATGCTCTGAAAAAAATATTGGCTTTGTACATACCCGAAGACCTTAAGATACGATAAAACGGAGGCTGAGAGAATTTATGTATAATCAAGACGACAGCGTAACGCTTTCAAAAATATCAGCAAATCTTCCCGGAGCGTTCATAGTCTACAAGAACAATCATAATGAAGACATAATCTTTGCCAGTGATGAGATAGCGAGAATCTTCGAGTGTGATTCTGTTGCTGACTTCATGAGATTCACGGGCGGTTCGTTCGCAACGATAGTTTATCCTGAGGGCATTGAGGAAGTTGAAAGCATTATTGCCGGGCAGGTATCAGCGTCCGGCGGCTTCGACTACGTAACCTACAGGATAATCACCAAGAACGGAAACATCAAGAAAATTGAGGACTGGGGACATCTTGTGAAAGATGATGAGTTCGGCGAGGTCTTCTATGTTTATCTTCATGATATGGATATCCGCGAGAAACTCACCGATATATCAGGCCAGACGAGTCTTCCCGAACCTAAAGCGGCAACTGTTGACGAACTTACAGGGCTTGCGAACATGAGAGCATTCCGTCTCAACGCTCCCGTCATAATCCGCGATTACCTCAAGAAGGGAGGCCGTCCAAGCTGCGTTTACTTCAACATCAGGAACTTCAGAACTTATAACGAGACTTACGGATTTTCGGGCGGCGACAGAATGCTGAAGTCGGTCGCAAGAATCTTGCAGGACACATTCCCGAAAGAATTTTGCGCGAGATTCGGCGAGGATCATTTTTTTGTCATAACCGCTCAGGAGAATTTACGCGAGAAAATCAACCGCATGAGCGTCCGCGTGAATAACCTCAGAAGGGGCGTTGTCGTCGAAATGAAAGCAGGTATCTACGCGGTGAACAGCTCCGATATGGACATCAGCGTTATATGCGACTGCGCTAAGTCAGCCTGCGACTCCATTAAGCACGAATACGGAACTAACGTTCAGGAATATGACGGCAGTATGGACGAGAAAGTAAAGCTCCAGAAACATATACTCTTATCATTCGAGGAGGCAATGAAGAACGGGCAGATACAGATTTACTTCCAGCCCGTTGTCGATGTCAAGACGGGGAAGACCGCTTCAGTCGAGGCTCTGACGAGATGGGAAGACCCTGAGTACGGACGTTTAGCACCGGCGAAATTCCTTTATGTCCTTGAGGAGGAGAGACTTATTCACCGCCTTGACTCTTTCGTAATTAACAAGGTCTGCGAGGAATTAAAACGCCGCAAGGACAACGGCGAAGAATTAGTGCCTGTTTCGCTGAACCTTTCGAGGCTTGACTTTGAACTCACTGACGTTGTGAGGGTAATTGAAGATGCTGTCGCTAAAAATAATCTGCCCGATGAGCTTCTTAGATTTGAAATCACCGAGAGCCTCATTGCCGTAGACATGGACGCTATGAAACGCGAGTCCGAAAGATTAAGGCGGCACGGCTTCAAAGTATGGATGGACGCATTCGGATCGGGTTATTCGTCATTGAAGGTACTGAAGGATTTTGAGCTTGACGGTCTGAAGATTGACATGGACATGATACAGTCAGTTGATGACGCACGCACCGACATAATCATCTCAACTGTAATCGACATGGCCAAGAAACTCGGAATACCTGCCCTCTCAAAAGGAGTCGAGACTAAAGAACAGTTAGAGTTCCTGAAGAAAGCAGGCTGTAACTTGGCACAGGGCTATCTGTTCGGAAGACCTGCACCGGCAAGGTCTGTAATATAAGTTTCAGGATTTGTGCTTTTCCTTCCAGTCTTTGATACTGGCGAGCCTTTTCCTGTAATGAATTTCTCCTCCCATTTCTGATGGGTGATAGTATTCTCTGCCTCTCAGGGATTCGGGAAGGCACTCCATAACGGTCAAATGTTCTTCGTAATCGTGGGCGTATTTGTAACCTTTGCCGTAATCGAGTTCCTTCATTAATTTTGTAGGAGCGTTGCGGATTTGAAGGGGTACGGGTTCAGCCATGCTCTTGAGAGCGTCATCGCGTGCGAAATTGTAAGCGGTGTAAACAGCGTTTGACTTCGGGACGATTGACATTTGAATGACGGCCTGTGCAAGGTGGACGGAACATTCCGGCATTCCGAGAAAATGGCACGCCTGATAAGCCGCCACAGCTGTTGAAAGCGCAGAAGGTTCAGCAAGTCCGACATCTTCGCTTGCGAAACGTATGACTCTCCTCGCAATGTATAAAGGATCTTCGCCGGCCTCAAGCATTCTGGCTAACCAGTAGACGGCAGCGTCAGGGTCGGAATTTCTCATTGACTTGTGGAGGGCGGATATTAAGTTGTAATGTTCCTCGCCGTTTTTGTCATAAAGCAGTGATTTTCGGGAGGTACACTGCTCGATTATCTCTGGGGTAATTTCGCCGTTGTCTGAATTTATAGCGGCCATCTCAAGAAGCGATAATGCCGAACGCGCATCACCGTCTGAAAAATTTGCGACTGCCCTGAGAATTTCATCATCAGCCTTAACGTTAAGGATTTCGAGTCCCCTCCGTAAAAGTCCCGTTAATTCGTCAACGCTAAGAGGCTTGAGAACGAATACCTTGCAGCGCGACAGTAAAGCCCCGTTAATCTCGAAGGAAGGATTTTCAGTTGTGGCACCTATAAGAATTATGCTGCCTTTCTCAACAAAGGGTAAGAAAGCGTCCTGCTGTGCCTTGTTGAAGCGGTGAATTTCGTCAACGAATAGAATTGTTCTTGTGCCGAAGTTTCGGTTAATGTCAGCCTGTTTCATGACCTCCCGAATCTCCTTAATGCCGCCCGTAACTGCCGAAAACGTAATGAACTCGGCATTGGTTTTCCGGGCGATTATTGAAGCGAGGGTAGTCTTTCCGACACCGGGAGGCCCCCAGAAAATCATTGAGGGTATGCGGTCGCTGTCGATTATTTTGCGGAGGATTCGTCCTTCAGCGATGAGATGAGTCTGTCCGGCGAAGTCATCGAGGGATTTAGGGCGCATTCTTGCGGCTAAAGGCTCTGAGGCGGTGTCAGTCATGATTTAATAGAAGCCTCTCTCGAACCATTCTTCAACAGCTTCAGATGTGTGGGCAGGAGTAACTTTCAGTCTTTCGAGTTCGCGCTTTAATTCGTCTCGTTCACGGGTAACTTCCTCAAGCCTTAGTTTTAATTCGTCAAGCTCATTCATTGTTAGTCCTCCTTTTGGCAGTTCAGTCAATTATAACCTGACTGAAGGAAGTCTCTCCGATTTGAACAACAGGAGGACTGATTAAGGCTGTATTATCGCAGAACCATTGATACACGGCCTCTAAATCTGCTTCGCTTTTTGCAATTCTTAAAGCAATAGAAACATAATCATTGTCATTGACAGTAACAGCGATATTGTTCAGTTCAAGAAAATATGTGGCCAAATACATACCGAAACGCTTATTACCGTCCTGCAAAGGGTGTCCCTGAATGACAGAACGGCATATTACGGCAGCGAGTTTCAAAATATCATACTCGTAAAACTCCGCAACAGCTTCAAGTCCGCATACATAGCCTATAGAGTTGTAGGAGATAATATTTATCGGATCATCGCTGTATTTTTCGCGCAAATCATCTATCAGTGAGATGATTTCATCTTCTTCGAGCCACTCAATATTTTGCAAGTATGTTAAAAGCCTCTTTTCTTTCCTGAAGGATTCTCATTCGTATTTCTATACGCTCCTTTGAGGTTTTCTTTTGCTGTTGATTGTCTGACTGGCTGATAATATATTCACGTCTTGTGTGCTTCGAGTACATAACTGCCATTCGTTAATCACCTTCTGTTAATGATACAGTCAATTATAACCTGAATATTTTGAAATTCATTAAACACTATGATATATTTATTTACAATTTCCGTTATTCATACTTCAGCAGAAAGAGAGTAAATACAAATGAGACTAGCAAAAGTTTTTCCGGCGGTCATCATACTGATAATTCTTCTCTCCTCACCGTCATCAGCTATTGACCCGTTCGCGGCCAATGAAGGCGGTTTCGGCCCCAAAATAGCCGGAACTCAGTTAGGCATGAAAATGACGCTCATGGACATAATAAGGTGGCGCATGAATCTTCGGGGACTTCCTTTCACGCTTGAGATAAACAGCGAGAGAATACCGGGACGCACACCGTCAGGGGCAGGAAGCATCTCGATACTTTTCAAAGGAAAGGGCAAAGAACTTTCTGACTTTGAGGTATCGAGTGCAAGCAGGGAATTTTACCGTTACCGTCAGGAGAAAATGAGACTTCAGGATCTTATAGGGGAACTCGAAAATGCTTACATCGAGACGATAACGCTCAGAGGCAAAAACACACGTGTCCGCGAAAACTGCATAACCTTCACGGAGGACATGAGAGTCGCTTCAATAAAGATACGTAGAAATGACTGGGGGGGGTATGATGAGTCATGAAACCTGCGTACGCGAGCTTACGAGGATTTACGGACTGCCGGAGATGAGGCGCAGGGGTCATACGTGGGGTTTCAGGAATGAGGCCGAAGGCTGGCAGGTAATATATCACGGTTTCGGCGATGGGATACTTGCTGTAGATCCTGTAATAGAGTGAAAAGTTATCCCCCTTCCAATTTCAGGGAGGGGGATTTTTTACGGCCATGATAGAATTAATCTCAACATTAATGAAAGGGAGTTTTTCAAATGACAGTTAATGATGTCAACGCTAAAACAGGCATTCCAGTAAAAGAATTGAATCTTTTGAATCGTGATTTGTGGTATCACGGAACATCTTTGGAAGATGCGGAGAACATTCGTAAACTTGGAGTGATTGTAGATTATAACTACGGTAACAGCCTTGATTTTGGAGCAGGTTTTTATCTGACGGACACTAAGAAACGCGCTGATTCTTATATGTCGCGTGTCCCTGTTATCGAACCTGACGGCAAAACTAGGACAAGAACCGAATGGGCAGTGATTGAGTTCAATTTTAATCCGTTCAGTTTATTGTTCGGCAATCCCCTTAAAACAGATGAAAAAGAACTTACGGTGTTAAACGGTCTGAATTACAAATACATGAATTTTGCAAAACATGATAAGAAGTTTGCTGAATTTGTTTTTGAGAACCGATTGAATAACAAGCCTCACGGTATCGACATCATCTGGGGAGTGATGAGCGACAGTATACCTGACCAAGTAATGATTGATTTCTCCAACGGTGAATTAACGTATGACTTGGCAATAGAAAAGCTGATAAAGCCTAACAGCATGAAGCAGCTTTATGTCGGCAGTCAAGTAATCTGTAAAATGCTCAAATGGTCGAATCTATTTAAGGGTTCACAGGAGGCATAGAAAAGGAGTTGAAGATGAATGGAAATGCGTACTATTGAAAGCGAAATGAGGAAAGCATTAGTTATGTTCTCTTACGGAAGATTAAGCTATGAGAGAGCAGCGGAAATCGCAGTGAAAGCAGCTCCAATTTTCTGCGAGGCAAGCAGGGAAAATAAAATCCTTGCTCACAAAGGTATTAACTGGTACGCAAAAGAGCTGTTGAAAGTAGTTCGATGAAAAGTTATTCCCCCTTCCAACTTTCAGGGAGGGGGATTTTTTTATGACAATTTGAACGGCTCAATACTCCTTCGGAGTATCCCGTGCATTTCAGCAATAGCAACACCGTAATTCACCATCGGCACTCCTGCGAGTCTCGCCCTTTCAAGACGTGATTGCATTTCCTGTTCATTGAGCATACAGCCTCCGCAGTGAACAATAAGCGAATACCCCTTCAGCCCTTCAGCCTCAGGGAACTCGCCGCCCGAAGTGAACGAAAACTCAGGACTTGAACCGCTGAATTTCCGTATCCATTCGGGAATCTTTTCAGTCCCGATGTCTCCGCACTGCCTGTGATGTGTACACCCCTCAGAGACTAATACCCTGTCGCCGTCTTTAAGCCCCGACAGCCTCTCAGCTCCCTCAACAAGTGCTTTGAGATTCCCTTTGTACCTCGCGAAAAGTATCGAGAACGATGTCAATCTAATATCCTTCGGAACAATTGCGTCAACCTTCCCGAACACCTGCGAATCCGTAATCACTAACGACGGTTTTACCGAAAGAGCTTTGAGCATGGCCGGAAGCTCGGTATCCTGACAGACAACGCATGAACATTTCGAGTCGAGAATGTCCCTTATAGTCTGCTGCTGGGGGAGAATGAGTCTTCCTTTCGGGGCGGCCTTATCGACAGGCACAACAAGTACAACGACATCGCCGGTCTTGAGCAAATCTGAAACAAGATGTTTTTCGGGAGCATTCTTCTTCGCGAGAAGGGCTATACGTTCTTTGAGGGCGTTCACGTTTTCGCCGGTCAATGCGCTGACGTAAAGAGAATCATTTTCCGGCCTGACCTTGAGAATATCAGCCTTATTGAACGCAACAACATACGGCAATTTCCGCTCGTCAAAAAGTTTCAGAAGTTCCGACTCAGCCTGTGAAAATTCAGCCGAAGCGTCATGCACTAAGACAGCCACATCGCATTTAGCAAGAACGTTCATTGCCCTTTTGACCCTGAGCTCACCCAATGCGCCCTCATCATCAAGTCCCGGCGTGTCAATAATCACTACAGGCCCAAGCGGTAAAAGCTCCATTGCCTTGCTCACGGGGTCAGTTGTCGTGCCCTTAACGTCCGAGACGACCGCCAAGTCCTGACCTGTTACAGCGTTTACGAGCGATGACTTTCCGGCGTTCCTCAGTCCGAAAAATGCAATGTGTACCCGTTCGCCTGACGGTGTTTCGTTGAGGCTAGAACCTGAAGTCTCTCGCATTGCCGTTCCTCATGGCCTCGATATTCTTTCGGGCAATCTCCCTGACGTTCTCGCGAGGTATCCTCTCAAGTTCGCGGTCAATCATCTCATACCCGATTCGTTTTGTCTCCGGCGAGGCGTAATCCTCAAGGTATTCGGTGAGAGTCATCAGTGCATTGGGGTGGCAGCAGTTAAGAATCTGTCCTGACTTGCACAAGGCCATGAACCTGTCGCCTGTCCTCCCTGCCCTGTAACACGCCGTGCAGAATGAAGGAATATGATTCTGTTCCATTAACCATCTTACAACTTCATCGAGTGTCCTCTGGTCTGAAACGTCAAACTGTTCTGTGTCATGAGGGCGTTCCTCAGTCGTGTAGCCTCCAACTGAAGTTCTTGAACCTCCGCTTATCTGTGATATTCCGACCTGTAACATTTTTGCGCGGACTGCCTCATTCTCACGGGTTGAGATAATCATTCCGGTGTATGGAACTGCAACTCTTATGCAGGCGGCTATCTTCGTGAAAATTTCATCGGGTATCGAGTTGTTGAACTCTTCAGGGTCGATGTCATCAGCCGGTTTCACTCTCGGAACGCTTATAGTGTGAGGCCCTACCCCGAATACAGCTTCAAGGTGTTCGGCGTGCATTAAGAGTCCTGCAAACTCATACTTGTAGCCCTCAAGCCCGAAAAGAACTCCGAGTCCTACATCGTCAATACCGCCCTGCTGTGCGCGGTCATGAGCCTCAGTGTGGTAGGCGTAATCATGCTTCGGGCCTGTCGGGTGAAGCTCCTCGTAACGCTTCCGGTTGTACGTCTCCTGAAAGAGTATGTATGTTCCTATTCCGGCTTCCTTGAGCTTCCTGTAATTCTCAACGGTCGTCGCGGCAATGTTGACGTTTACGCGCCTGATGTCGCCGTTTTTGTGGTGGACGCTGTAAATCGTCTTAATGCTTTCGAGAATGTACTCGATAGGATTATTCACGGGGTCTTCGCCGGCTTCAATGGCGAGACGTTTATGTCCCATGTCCTGCAAGGCGATTACTTCGGCGCGAATCTCGTCCTGAGTTAATTTTTTGCGCGGGATTGTCTTGTTCTTAGTGTGATACGGACAGTAGAGACAGCCGTTAATGCAGTAGTTCGAGAGGTAGAGCGGTGCGAAAAGAACGATTCGGTTTCCGTAGAAAGCCTGTTTGATTTCCTCTGCTGTTTCGTAGATTCGCTTGATGATTTCGGGGTCTTCGCACGCTAAAAGCACTGAGGCTTCACGGTGCGTTAATCCCGAACATGTACAGCCGTTTTCATTGAACTTTGGGCGCGCCTTCTCAAGAAGTGAGTCGATAAGGGCAGTATCATTCTTGTGTGCTTCGGCGTAAATCAGAGTGTCGAGAATTTCCTCGTGATTAATGAAATCATCTGCATGAAGTGATGATGGATTGTACATAATTTTACCCTCCTTCTTCGGGGTCAGAGTGTAAGAACGCTCTTTACCGTCAGAAAATTTTATGCCTATGATTATATCAGGCTGTGAGCTTTACGGCTCGAAGTCTGTGATACAATACACGAAATCAATAAAGGAGGAATATTTATTATGAACAGCAGAAAATTTCTTGCGTTCATGGGCGTGTCAGCATTGATGTTCATGCTGGCATTAGGTTCAGGCGGCTGCGGAAGTTCCGGCGGCGGCGTTCAGGAGGGCTATAACCCTGACAGCGGCGGCAATGAAGGCAATGGGACTCTAACCTTCAGCGGTCATCACATACTCATGGGAGCGTCAGGCAGAACTGACTCTGAGGCGAGCGAGCTTTCCCCACACATCAGGAACATCATCACGGACAGCTTCGACTTGTCGAAACTCTCGCAGCTTAACACTGACGGCCTCAGAGTAACCAGCAGGGATATTATCTTCCTTGAGGACGCAAGCACAATCAGAGCCGATGACGAGAACGCAATGCTCCCGATACGTTATGCGTTCTTCAACAGGCACGTAACAATAGCGGCAATATATCCCGACGCTGAGGACGTCAAAGCACTGGGAAATATTCTCGGCGTTACCCTAGCTGACCCAAGCAGTGAACCCAACAGCAAATACTTCGAGATTGTAGCGGCCTCAATGCGTTACGCAAGCGGCGACATTCTTCCTCACACGTTCATCTACATCGACAAATGCGGCGAGAACAGAGTCCATAATAACCTCTACACCGTCAGCTACTCTGCCAGCACCGTCAGCACCGCCAGCACTGACTTGGTCGGTAGCGATTCCCCCAGCGATGAAGAATTAGCCGAGCGGTTAAAAGAGTATGAAGCTCATGCGGACGAACATCTCAGGGAACGCGTGCAGAAGGTGATTGACTGGTCAGCCGGAATCGATGACACAGTCAACGAGTTCAGAGAGACTCTCGTACAGATGGCTTCAGATTTCGCGTTTACGGTGGCTGATGAGACGGGCGACAGCAAGAAAGACCTGCTCCAGTTTGTCGGAGGAACTTACACTACTGTTAATGACAGTTCATATAGCAGCTGTTTCTTCGATTATGACTATGCGAGAAGGAACGGCTCGCAGGCAAGTGATTGGTACAACAATTTCACACACTGGTTAGGCTGCAGCGGCGAGGATGATTACGGCACACTTAAGGATTACTGGAACGGCTTCACGCCCGGCCTCGATCTTACGGTTACGCATATCTCATACGGCCTTCATTCGTTCGAGGATCACTGCGACTACTATGTCATCAGCACTGCGGCAGGAATTCACCCTCATTCGCAGCTCGCGATAAGGGCTGATCACGGCAACAACACAACAGGCGGTGAAGTCTCAGGTTCAGGCTCGTACCATTACGCTGTGGTAATGGGCTGCAACAGAGACATGTCGTGCTATGTCTGGCCCGAGATTGACGGCATAAATCTTGTGCAGATGACTCCGGCGGCTACGGTCAACAACGATCAGAGTTATTCGGACACTGACGGCTACTCATGGACTGCGGGCGTAACTGCTGGCGGCGGCGGAGGCAAAAGCGAAAAACAAGGCGAGTATGGAGAAGGTCATGGAGAAGCCTCGTTCAGCTACACAGTCTCCCACAGCAGTACTAAAACGTTCCACACCAAAGACTACAACATTTCCGTGTACAACACTCATAACGACAGCGGGAGGCCTATGGCAGGCTGGAAAGTTGATGTTACTCCGCCTTCCTATACAAACGGTGAGGGCTGGACTATCTCAGAAGCGGCAAGGTCTGCTGTAACCCTCAACTCCGAGTCGATATGGAAAGTGGATCCCGGTGCTACAGAAAACGCCAGCTTCAAGACACAAGCCCACTGGTCAGACGGATTTTACGCGGCGCATGACATGAGCGGCGGCGGCAGATCACACTGCGATGTTCATCATGACAGCGGCGAGGTTGGAGTCAACATCGTGAAACCGGTAAAGATAGGTTTGGCTGATCCCGTAACAAACGGCACAAGCGAGGGCAAAACGTACTTCGCGAAGATTTACTCCGAAGCGAACTGGACTGCCTCATCGAACTCGGACTGGCTTCAGCTCACGAAGACGAGCGGAGGAGCCTCGAACGGCGGTGATTTCGGTTACACTGCCATGACCAACACAACGAACGAGGACAGAATCGGCACAATTACAATCACGTCCGATGTTGATTCCGATGACCAAATCGTTCTGACGTTCCAGCAGTCCCGTTACTAACGGAACGTAAAAGCGCAAAAAATTTCCCCCCTGTCATTAAGGCAGAGGGGATTTTCTTTTACTGATATGAGTTATGCTACAGTGATTTCCTTGCAGAGGTAAACGTCCTGAACAGCGTTGATTATCTGTACGCCTTCAGCCATAGGACGCTGGAATGCTTTACGTCCGAGAATGAGTCCCATACCGCCTGCCCTCTTGTTGATTACGGCAGTGCGGACGGCCTGAGCGAGGTCATTTTCACCCGAAGCACCGCCCGAATTGATGAGTCCTGCGCGACCCATGTAGCAGTTAGCGACCTGATAGCGTGCCAAGTCGATTGGGTGTTCAGTGGTGAGTTTCTCGTACATTTCCTTTGAGGTTTTTCCGTAGCCCTTGCCCATTGCAGGATAACCGCCGTTATTTTCGGGGAGTTTCTGCTTTATGATGTCGGCCTCAATCGTAACGCCGAGATGATTCGCCTGACCGGTCAAGTCTGCTGAAGCGTGGTAATCCGTAACTTTTTCGCCGTTCTTGACTTTGAAAGCTGAGTTACGGAGGTAGCACCAGAGAATTGTAGCCATTCCCATTTCGTGAGCCATATGGAAAGCCTTTGAGATTTCCTGAATCTGTCTTGTTGACTCAGGGCTTCCGAAGTAAATCGTAGCACCTACGGCTACCGCACCGAGATTGTAAGCCTGTTCGACCGAAGCGAATAATACCTGATCGAACTGGTTGGGGTAAGTGAGGAGTTCATTATGGTTGAGCTTGAGAACGAAGGGGATTTTGTGAGCGTATTTACGAGCTGTTGCGCCGAGTACGCCGAGAGTAGTAGCTACAGCGTTGCAGCCAGCCTCCATAGCGAGTTTGATGATGTTCTCAGGGTCAAAGTAAATCGGGTTAGGGCCGAATGACGCGCCTGCTGAATGCTCGATGCCCTGATCCACAGGGAGAATCGAAATGTAGCCGGTATTAGCGAGTCTTCCGTGAGAGAATAAAGTCTGCATTGCGCGCATGACGGGTATAGGTCTGTCGGTCATGCTGATGACTCTGTCAACGAAGTCCGCGCCGGGTAATGAGAGCATATCTTTGCTGATGGTTTTGCATTCGTGGGTTAAGAGGGACTCAGCCTCTGAGCCTAAGAGTGCTTCAATTTTTCCGTACTGCATGGAGTTATTGCCTCCTTAAGATTTGTGTTACTGGGATATTATACGCCACGAAGTTTCTAACACTACTAATTTTCGGAGAGGCGTGAAAATTCTTCTTCGGTCAAATCGGCCATGCGAGAGGCATCAGCTAATGAGAGCAGTTTATTGCGAACCAGCTTCAAGAGCATAGACAGCTCACCTTTTGCGATACCCTTAGAAATTCCCTCAGCTATACCCATTTTCAAAATGTCCTTAGCTTCATAGTCAAGAATTTTTCCGACCATAATATCTTTAACCCCTTCCCTGATACCTGAATAATTTTTCGCTAACTGCTCAACAACACGGCCGGTCATATCGTGAATAGTGCATTTGATGTATTCTGAGATAGTACCATCTTTAACAAGATCGTCCAGCCTTTGCGATATGATTTTATATTCGTCAAGCAAAGAGTTCAATTTGCTTTCGTCTCTCTCATACTCTCTAAAATGTTTCTGGTGCGAGAAAATATAGAAAGGCAAAAGAAATAATAATCCCTTGTTGAAAATCTGCTCAAGTGAATAATCCTGAACCTTCATAGCAGGAATTTCATATCTGAATGAGCCGTTGGGAAATTCGACAACTATATTCATACGGTCAGGAGTAACCGAACTTGACCGCAGGAACAATACAGCAGAGTTAGGGAATTTTACCCTTAGAGTATTGTTCTCCAGCACTCCTTCATCAAGAGCAATCTGGCTGTCGTATTCAAAAATCCTGACGAGCAATGAACCGTCATCAGAAGACTGGCACTCCAAGTGATAACCTTTCTTAAACAGGCCGTGAATAATGAAGTAAGTATCCGTAATGCGCTTATCTTCATTACCGTCCTGCTGGTTGATAAAATGCTCATTAGGCCGGAACTCAATAAATTCATTACCTGAATAATTCTCGTTAAACAGTTCATTAATCACAGGAATAATCAGGGCTGAACAGTCATTAAGCAGCGTCCTGAACACATCATCATAAATTGTAGAAGTCAATAATTTCATCAGCTTTCATTAAATATTATAAAAGCCCTACTCTGTATTTCAGGGTAAGGCTTTCATATAGTATCAGTGAACTTTATCCCATTATGAACCCTTCAAGAACCGCAAGCACTCCCGAAGCTATCAGCACTCCCGAAAGAATCATCATCACCGAGAACGTACTGCTCAGCGGCGAAACGCACATCATCACGGCAAAAAGTATCATTGCCAGACCGCTCACAAGCACAATCCACCAGCCCGGAATCCCTGCTCCGCCAAGCCAGAATGAAGCGCATGTCCTCGAAATTCCGGCAGTGAAAAGCCACAGCCCTATCACGAACGGTATCACGAACGCCGTCAATCCCGGCTGAGTAAGCATAACCACTCCCATGATGATGTCGAGCGCACCGAGTACCAGCATTCTCCTAACTCCGAACCAGTACCACCCTGCTACGTCATTCACTCCCGTCATGAGAAGCCCAATTCCCAGAACGATACCGGCTGACATAATCGCTTCGAGCGGATAACGGAGCATTAATACTCCCAGAACGATTAATATTCCGCCCGTTACCCATAAATTAACGCGCAAACTTTTCATTTTTACTTCTCCTCCTTCAATAATTTGTTCAAATCTTCCTGTGCCTGCCTCAATGTTACGAACTGAATCCCGTGAAACCCGAAATCTTTTCCGGCCTTAACATTCCTTTCTAGGTCGTCAATGAATACGCATTCGGAAGGATTTAGATTGTATTTCTCCGCTAGTGCCTCATAGATTCTTCGGTCAGGCTTAATGAGTTTCACGTCGCATGAGAATATCCCCCCGTCCATTAAAGGCAGAAAGTCAAGGACTTCAGGATTTTTCCCCATGACGTAACGCGAGTAGTTCGACAGGTAAAGCACCCTGTATCCTCTCTCTTTGAGGCCGTTAATCCATGATGGAGTTGCCGCGCGTTTTACGAGAGTCTCGCCGACATTTGCGAAAACTTTTCGGAGTTCGTTTTCACGGTGAGGGGCATGAGCAACTATCGAGGCGAAAACTTCTTCGGGGTCATCGCCAGCGTCAAGCCTGTCCCATCGTCCTTCACCCCACACGGCAGCGTCAAGTTCGGCGATTAACTCATTACGGCCCGGAAACATTCTCATGATGTAACCCTCCCAGTCGAAATCAACAAGAACGTTCCCGATGTCAAATATTACGGTGTTAATCAAGCAATAGTTACCCCCATTCCGGCGAGTTCCTTGAGCGTCTTGCCGTGATTATCAGCGTCAACCCAGCCGAGCATATCAGCCTTGACCGTAACTTTACGCCCCGAATTGAGAAGGGCAACAACGCTTTCCTTGACGCAGAACTCAGTTGCTATTCCCGTAACGATAACTTCATGGCCGAGAACATCACAGAGTTTCTGACCGGCTTTGTTCTTCGCCTCAAAGGCTGAATATTCCTCGACTGAGTCATTTTCGCCCTTGTAGTAGATTGTCGAGTCGTTCGGACGCTGGGAGGGGTTAATGATGTCAGTGCTGAATGCTTCGTGAAGCTCCGCTCCGTGAGTCCCTGCCTGACAATGTACCGGCCATGTTCCGCCGTTGGGAACGTAGCTGCAATGCTTGGGGCTGTGATTATCGGCTGAGTAGTAGATTTTCGCGGAGGGGTTTGAGTTAATGAACGTGATGATATTTTTCACGGCCTCTTCGGAATGACCGCAGGCTAACGTCCCGTTAATGAAATCATATTGGCAGTCAACTACTAAAATTTCCATCTTGAGAAAAACTCCTTTCACATTAGAGAGGCTATAGCTCCCATATTGTTAATTATAGCGAGTGCGTCATCAATTATCTGCATCATAATTGCACACCCTGTACCTTCGCCGAGCCTCATGTTCATTTTGAGGCATGGACGGAGATTCATAGCTTCAGCCGCGTGAATGTATGCCGGTTCAGCCGACTCGTGAGACAAAAATACATATTCCCTCGTCAACGGCTCAATCATGTAAGCAAGCAACGCCCCAGCAATCGAAATCACTCCGTCGGCAATCACTGGAACATGATAGACAGCTCCGCCCAAGAATACCCCCGTCATTGCGGCAATATCAAGTCCTCCGACACATGAGAGAATATTCAAAGGGTCAGTAAGATTCTCAGCGTGAAATCTCAACGCCTCGATTATGACTTTCTTCTTCCTCGAAAATGACTCGTCATCAAGCCCTGCACCCCTCCCGACAAGTGAGTCATCTCTCGATTTCAACGCCGCCATTACGCAGGCACATGCCGGTGAAGTGTTAGCCATTCCGGCCTCGCCCGTGCCTATAAGTCCGAAGCCGTCGGCCTTCAAGTCCCTGACAACATCAATCCCGAAAGCGATAACCTCCTTCACTGTCTCAAGCGTCATAGCTCGCTCATGAAGAAAATTTGCCGTGCCTTGAGGCAGGAATTTGTGAGTGATGATGTTCGGGTGAGGCTGTAAATTTTTAACGCCTAAATCGTAAATCTTTAACTCAGCGTTCGCCTGCCTCGCTAGAATATTAATCGCCCCGTTCTGACTCACCGCGTAAACTTCCATAAGCCTGCGAGTGAAATCCTGCGGTGATGAACAGACTCCCTCCTCGTAAATATTATGGTCTGAGCCGAAGAGGCAGATTGCTTTTTTATCAATAGTATTCCGTGAACGTCCTGTAATTCCAGCAAGTTTGACCGTAATTTTTTCGAGTTCTCCGAGACTTCCAGAGGGTTTTACGAGGCTGTCCTGAATTTTTAACGCTTCGTTCATCGCGTTGGAGTCGGGGGCAGTAATGAGGTTGATTCGTTTCATGATTTATATCTGACGGAGCGATGAGTAGGCTAAATTAGCGGCGACCTTGAAAATATTTTCGCGTATTTCCGAGTTAAGAGGCATTGAAAACAATTTCAGAACTCCTTTTGCGTTAAGATGTGAAGTTTTAATAAGGAGCGATATTTCGTCATCGGTGAAATTGTGCGATGAATGGAAATCCACAATATCAGGAGCAATTCCCCAGTGTTCAAGCCAGAGCCATACGAATCTCCATTCAACGGCACTATGAGGAACTGAAGGGTGTGATAAAAGTTTCATGTTCCAGTAGAGATTACTGAGGAGGTCGTCATCGGGCTGTTCATGAGGCATGTAGCGTATCAGAAACTTTACCCAGCTTAAAGCAATAGCTATTGTCTCTCCGCTTCGTCTTATCTGTAACATGTCATCTTTTACATCAATATCGCAGACGAAATATTTAGAGCTTCTTGAATTTTTACGGAGGTCATAGACTGCCCATATTAACGGTTCAGAATCGCCCATAAAATTTTTAGACGATAAACTCACAATGCCCTCGTTCTGAAGGAACAGGCGAACCCAGAGTTTGTTTTCGCCGGAAAATTCTCTTGAGAGAGTTATTCCCTTTGCGGTGATGAAGTCCTCGCCGTTGAACATTTTAAGACCCCCTTCATGTTATGGAAAAATTATAACAGAGGGGGAGTGTTTTGTTAGACGATGTATTTTCTGAGGACTGGAACGCGATTCAGGACTGCCGATATTGCGAACGAAATCACGAACACAATCACGGAAATTACTGGAATTGAAACTACGGGACTGAACGTCAGGGAGTTGAGTCCCAGTTTGCCTAAGCTAGATATGACAGCATCGTGAACAAGGTACATGCCGAATGAATACTGTGATAACGTTCTTATGATTTTTGACGGACGGTTAAATTTTGCCTTGAAGAGTATGAACATTGCGATTGCTTCGCACATAACATTGACGGAATGATTAGCATAAAAACTACCGACAGGCTCACCTTTGAAATGTGAAGCATAAAGGGACATCAGCACTGTCGCAACGAAGCCCGTGATTCCGGCAATGTAAATCATTCGCTTGGTCTTATGAGATATGTCAGCGTTATTAAGCAAGTAACCCAGAAGAAAATATCCTGTGAAACCTCCCACAAATTGAAGATTAAATTGTTTTACTAATCCGTCAGCGAACTTGCCGTATTTTTCCGAGAAAAGCGATATTAGATTGACAGTTTCAGGGAACAGAAACGAGAAGACAAACGCCATAACGAGAAAATACTTTGTCATTGATTTCGATTCAGCGATTTTTTTCACGAACGGCACTATCATGTACAGCCCCGTTATCATGAACAAGAACCACAAATGGTAATGACCCTTAAGAAAATGCCCAGCAGCTTTCACCACGTTCCTTTCTTTCACAAGATAGAACGCAACTGCGTAAACGAATGACCAGAACAAAAACGCCGTCAATATTCTGAAAATGTACTTTCTGTAGATTTTTTTGAGGGGAATATCTTTGCTGAGGAAGAGAGAACCGCTAATCATTACGAAAACTGGTACTGCCCAACGAACTATACTGTCATAGAAATTCATTGCGCTCCATTCAAGTGAATAGACATCTGCTTTCGTCCAATTATAGGCTGATACATGCAGCACCATCACCGCAAACGTACCGAATACCCTCAGAAAGTCAAAGTAATAGCATCTGCTGTCTGCTGTCTGCTGTCTGCTGT
>JAFUYQ010000033.1 GCA_017470485.1 Synergistaceae bacterium | reverse complement strand
TTAGTTCCTAGGCTCTTATGGCCAGACCGTATGCCAAACTCATTTTAACAGCTTCAACAACGAGATGGATAATATTTTCAAATATCAATTATTCAAAAATATCAACCTTGCATGCTGAAAACATATTGTAGTAGGCTCTTAGAAATTTTTTTTCTGAAAAAAATCGTGATAAAATTTTTCCTAAAACCTTGAAAAATTCAGCGTTTTATATTAGACTTGTAATACATTCAAGGAGGATCTTTTATGAACCACAAAAAATTAAAGTTCTCACGTTTTCTTCTTGTGCTTGCGGCGTTTGTCCTGTACTCAGCAATGACAGCCGGAACTTCTCAGGGAGCCCGGGTAGTCGTTGATCAGGATTTTACACTCGTAAACCACACAGGCGAAACAATCATCAGCGTGCTTCTCAGCCCTACGGGTGCTTCAAGATGGCGTGCTGAGGACGAACTCGGCGATTATGTGCTCAAGCATAATTACGAAATTGACATCGTGTTCAGCCCTTGGGACGATGCCCGTTACTGGGACATACGCGCTGAATTTGCCGACGGGACTTATGACGAGTGGTACGGTTTTGACCTTTTCACGGTCTCGGAGATCACGCTCAACAAAAACGGCACAGCGTCTTACAGGTAATTTTTTGAAGGAGGTTTTTTCATGAAAATAAAAAAATCAAAAGTTTTTCTTGCGTTACTGCTTTCGTCTCTTGTAATTTTTGGGGGATGTATAGAAGCTTTTGCCGCAAAAATCGGCAATCAGCCAATGACTACCGTTGAGGATGTCATTGCAGCTACGGGCGTAAATCCTGTGCTGAAAAAAGATTCGCTGCTGTACGTCACCCATGACAGAACGAATGGCCAAACCGAGTTCACATACAGGCGTTTCGGTGATGATTATAAACTTGAAGGAGCAAAAACTCTTTTTACAAGAACATCATCTGTGAAAAAAGAACAAAGATGCGGCCTGTACCCTGCAGTTTCAAAGAATTATAAAAATTCAACTGTTCCGCCGGCATTAGTAATGGCTGATGATACTGATGATATTGTGTATACTTATCCCGTAAATCTCTTTCAGATTTCCAAAACAGGGGACAGCGTAACAATGTCTGAAAAGACACCTGCCCAGGCAGCGAAAACGAAAAGACATCTAAGACCATTTATCAGCGCATTAAAAGGCGGGATTTTTGCTCCCGGTCAGACCCGTGAAATTTTCGCCGCGCTTCAATGGTATGACTATGAAGATGGGTACAGTCTCGTTAATCTTGACGTTTTCAACGTTGAGGGGGACGGTGAAAAAATCAATTTTGACAAATCAAAAGATTTTGCGTTCACTTCCTCAGGAAATATATTCGCAAAAATGGCCGTCGGAGATATTAACGGCGACGGCTACGCGAATGAAATCGCTGTTTTCACAAACGTCCCTGCCCGAAGCAAAAATTCCGCCAGTTCTTCAGATTTATGGAAATATTACCTTTATGTTTTTCAGGTAAACTGGAAAGGCAGCGCGGTCGAGATTAATACTCTTGTAGATGCCAAAGAAGTTTACAGCCACGAAATCGGAAAATACAACACGTTTCGCGATATTTGGTTTCTGAAAGCTGCCGGTGATATTGCAATAGCGGACTTCAACGGTGACGGCAGAAATGAAATTGCCGTAGTCTATAAAGGCTATAACGAAGACTTGCCTCAAGGGCTTGACAGCGATTTGACTAACGTTATGGGGCCTGTTTACGCCAAGCTCTATCAGTACAATGCTTCCGTAAATGGCAGGCTTGTCGAAAGCAAAACCGCTGCGAAAAAAAGTTTCAGCAGTTTAGGCGGCTGGCACACGGACAATTCAGACATACGGACGTTAAGCGATCTCGGCGATTTGAAAATTGCCGCTGCTGACGTTGACGGCGACGGAAAATCTGAACTTGCAATGTTTGGAATTTTTTGGGCGGCGGACTTTGAGAAGAATATACTCTACAAGGATACCCTGACAATGGGAACTTGGAGTTCTCAGCTCCACTTATGGAAATACTCCGCACCGTCAAGCAGCACTCCTGCGACTGACGTTGCAGCAAGTCTTAACATGACATATGACAAAAAACTTGCTGATTTAGGAGAATTTTATTCGAGCAATTTTAGATGCCACTCAGACAGACTGAATGATTGCCAGGTTTCGACCAATAGCGATACCTATGATATCGGCGGAAAACGGCAATACGTAACCGGAAAAACTTTCACCGAACCGATGTTCCAGATAACTTCAGGAGTTTTTTCCGGAACCACGACAACTCAGAAACCCTGCGAGGATATTATCGTCAGCTTCTCAAGAAATATCTCAAGAGATATAGATATAGGATGGTATGCCAAAGGGTCAGGCAACAGTTATATAAAAGCCTTTTGTCCTGTTCTTGATAACGACGGAAAGTTCAAGGAGTTTAAGAGCGTTGATATTTATACAGGGAATTCCGGCGATAATATTACTATAGGGCTTGCGGCAGGCGATTTCGTCGGCGACGGAATCCTTCTGAAAGATCCCTATCATTTTTATCATGACGGAAGGGGTGTTTTCACGTCCGTGATTCAGGCTCTGCCATATCATGTCGATTATATTCCGCTTCCATGGGAAAAGGACGGAAAGCCTAAACTCGCAAACTTCACTTTCGTTCCGGGCGGCGAGGTATCTTACGTCAGGACGACGGACACGAAAAACAAGAATACGGCAAAAACTGTTTCAACTTCGACTTACGAAATGAAAAGTAGTTTAGGACTTTCGATTTCGTTCTCGCCGACGGATTTTATTCCTTTTGTGCCGAATCCGGACAGCAAATTTTCGCCAAGGCACAGCTTCTTATTTGAAGGGCGGGCAAATTATACAGGCAAAGACACTGCCCAAAAATTAGAAGCCTCAACCGAAACAGTCAAAACAACGGAAACAATCAAAGCTACTGCGGTAGACAGCGTTATGGCTTACAGCGTCAGGCAGCACACGTGGCGTTATCCGATTGAGCCGGTGCCGGAATGGTATAAAGTCCGCTCGAAAGATATACCGTCGGACGGAAAATTTGCTTATACCGTAACAATGAGCGAAGCTCCGAAATCCCGTAAGGGACGCATAGGCTACAACGCCCGCCATGAAGAAGGAAATTTGTTCTCGTATCCGACTAAAATGGATAATATTCCTGATTTCACGAACGCAAAGACGAAAATTTTGACTGACGCCGTAGATTATTTGCTTGAACCGGGCGAATATAAAAAGGAAGTTGAGGTTACAGCCGCCAAAGAAACAGAGAACAGCATAACGGCTGAACACACTACGAAGGTCGGTTTTAATTTCCAGTATATGTTCGGAAATTACGGCATAGGCAAGAGCGGAGCAAAAGTTGATACGGATCACCAGTGGAGCTGGGAAGGGTCAAGAAATAACGTGTTGAATAGCACGTTCACCAAGGGCGATAAACTTTCAGTAACGTTTGCAGACCCCATAAAGGCAAAGGGCATGGCAGGACTTATAAACAACGTAGCATTTTCTACGACCTATCAGGCCTATATAAATCCAAACGGACTTATGAAAATGGGTTTTGCAGTGAATTTACAGGGCGGAGGACAGCCGACACCGTTATTATGGCGCGAAAGCGTTTATAACGTCAGCGCAGATCCGTCTTTCGTGCTTCCGAACAAATTCGCTGTAACGGAACAGGGAATACGGGTTAATCCCGACAAACTGAGCGCAACTTCTGTCAGAGGCGTTGAACTTTACGCGATGTACAACAGAGAGCGGGTAATTCTGCCGGCTCCTTATTTTGCGAAAGGAGCAACTTATGTTTTGTCGTGGCCGATTTATAACGCGAGTTTTGTTGATGCGCCTTCGTTCAAAGTCAGCCTTTCTTACGCTCCTTACAGGTACAGAAATGACGCTTCAAAGTTCAAGAAGATAGGCGAATATACGGTTTCAAACCTTAGGGGCTGGACTCAGGGTTCGGAAGCTAATAAGACTTATGCCGAATTTGAATTTACAGTTCCTGCTGATGCAGCGTTCGGCGATCATGTCTTTTTAGCGGAAATTGACCCGGACAACGACATCAATGAAGTTCATGAGGAATGGAGCGAAACTGTACCCGGCGGAAATAACACGGGAATTTTTATGTTCCCGATAATGGACGCTGCCGGTACAACTACTGAAGATACATCAAAACGTATCGCGGCTTCTGACGTAAAAGCCGCCGTGAAAGTCGCGCAGAAATCAAACGTCAAAACTGCTGCTGATGATGATGATGACACTGATGACAATGATAATTTCGCAGAATATGAGCCTCTGAACTGGGCTGATATCGAAAGCGGCAAAAATCTTTACGATTACATCATGAGCCAGTCAGAACCCGTTGAAATCATGGTTAATCTTGATTATCTTGCAGATAATAACGTCGGCTTGACGTTATTTGAAATCGTTCTGGAATATGACGAAGACGGCGAAACCTTCGACGAAGTTTATGACGAAGATACTTATTATGTAACGGCTGACCCGGATAATGCAATCGATTACGGTTTTTATTTTGTTATCACTTCCGAAGATATTAAAGATGCCAAAAATGTCAGGATTGATATTACGGATATTGAGAATTTGACATCGGACGATGAAATTTATGTAACGTCAATTCCGTTGATTGTAGCGCATTCGGACAGCGTTACGGACAGCGTTACGGGGGTCGGCCCAAGCAGCGGGTGCGATATAGGCTTAGGCTGTTTTGCATTTCTCGCTTTGGCTGAAGTTGCGCTCATCACTGCGAAGAAAGAGCGATAACTCCGTTTTGACAAGATACTGAGAGAGACCCCCCTCTGCTGTCAAGAGGCATGGGGGTTCTTTGTTGAGGAGGTTATATAAATGAAGAGAAGGTATATCTCTGCACTGCTGATATTGGCTCTTGCAGTCCTTACGGGGACTTCAGTGGCGAATCCGTTTGATGATCCGGATTTCAACCGGCTTGTTGATGAGAATTATGTACTTGTGCAAAAAGACGGCTGGGCGGAGCTGAGAATCCCTCAATCTATTCACAATATCAGCAGCTCTGATTTCGGTTTGAATGCCGTTGACGCAGCAAGAAAACTAATCTCAGCAGGCTATGATGTCTATGTCGTAGGCGGCTCACTTCGGGATATGCTCATGGGGAAGCCAGCCAATGATGTTGATCTCTCAACTAATGCGACCAACGATGAAATAAAGGCGACACTGGACAGCGTTAAATTCCACGAGGTTAATCATAAGATCTTCGGCATAGCCCAGTACCCCGACGAGGCTATAGATGTCTCGACGTTCTACAACATTCCAGCCCCCTACAAGGGACAGCGTGGAGTTCCGGACTTCAACCCGGAGGAGTCAAACACGAAACTCGCCAGAAACGACTCCTTCCGGCGCGACCTTACCATAAATGCGCTTTACTACGATATGAGGACGGAAGAGCTTGTGGACTGGCACGGGGGGCTTCACGACCTCCGCGATGGTGTTATTAAGACGATGACAGACGCGGATCTGTCAATACGAAGCGACCTCAACACAGGCATACGCGCTATGAGGTTCAAGGCGAGGTACGGTTTCCGCTTCTCTGACGGTCTGGAGAGAGCCATGCGTGCCAATGCGGCTGAATACCTTTCCCTGATGGAGCCGGCCGCAAAGGGCAGCCAGACACCGAGAATGTTCCGTGGCGGTTTTGCCTTAAACAGCTTCGAGGTTTTGAAGGATTACAATGTTCTGTCGGCTCTTTTCGCTCCCGTTAAGGCGTTTGAGAATAAGAAGCCGTACCTGACGTTTGAGAGAAACGCTATGAGGCTTATTGATGAGCTTCGCAGAACAAAAGGTGAAGTGTCCCGCAGTCTGCCCATGTGTGCAATGCTGTGGCCTGTCATTGAAGAGCGTACCAGTGAAAGTAATTTCAATAATGCCTTGCGGATTACTCTTGATGAGGAAGCTGAAGTTTACCGTTTCGGAGTCAGGGAACGTGAGCATATTGAGGCATGTATTCATCTTGAAGCGGCTCTGACAATGAACTACAAGACAGCCGGTATCGGAACGATTGAGGGCATAAAGGCTTCACCGTATTTCAGCGACGCAATGCTGATTTTGAAGGTCAGGGCAATGACGGATTCCAATGCTGCAGAAGCGTTTAAGTTCTGGCAGGAACAGTCAGGGAAAAAAACATCGTTGCCGCTGTTCACACCTGAAGTCAACAGGCTTATTGATGAGAACTATGAGTTTGTGCAAAAGAACGGCTGGGCTAAACTCGTCATACCGCAGTCCCTTCACAGCATAGGCACGGAGAAATTTTCACCCAACTGCATTGAGGCGGCAAAGACTCTCCTGGCGGCAGGACATGAGGCTTATGTTATAGGCGGAGCGGTTCGGGATTTAATCATGGGCAAAACCGTAAATGATTTCGACATCGTAACCAGTGCAAGCAACGAGGAAATAAAAGCACTGCTGCCCGATGTAACTTTCCACGCAATACAGACAGGGCAGGAGTTCGCCGTAGCCCACTATCCGGGTGAGGGGATTGATGTTGCGGCCTTCTCAAATATTCCTGCACCGTACTACGGACATGAGGGGATTCCTGATTTCAACCCTTCGGAACTTTACGGTCATGATCTTTTGAGCGATTCGTTTCAGAGGGATCTGACATTCAACGCCATTTATTATGACGTTGCGACGGGCGATCTTATTGATTTTCACGGCGGACTTCATGACCTCCGCGAAGGACAGATTAACACAATGACTGACGCTCACATGGAGTTTTCCTACAAACCTAATCACGCTTTCCGTGCCCTGCGTTTTATGTCCCGCTACGGTTACATCATGACCCCTCAGGTTGATGAGGCAATCCGTAAACATATCGCTGAATACGTTTCAGCAATGAAGGGAGCGGCTCTATCAAACGAGATTACGAAAATGTCGTTCACAGGTTACAGCCTGACCTGCTGGAAGACTCTTGAGGAGTACGGCGCAATACCTGTGGTCTTTCCTGTCCTGTCCGAAATTTATGATACCCCTGAATACCTCAGTTACATGGAGGCTGCACTGACTGCACTTGATGCTGCTTACGCGAAAAATAAAGGAGATAAGGGATACAGTAGATTTTTCATAACTGCTGCTCTTTGGCCTGCCATTGAACGTGAGACGGCAAAAGGAATGTCATTTTGGGACAGTGCAGCAAAAGTCCTCGATAAAGAAAGCCGTGTTTACGTCTATTGGAAGACTGAGCGTCGTGATTTGGAGGAATTTCTTAGCGTTGAACATTACCTGACACACCCGCGCAGATTAAGACCGGTCGAAGCACTGATTTCAAACCCGTATTTCCCGGCTGCCTTTGAACTTCTGAAAGTCAGGGCGAAGATGAATCCGTTCCTCACGGGGGCTGTTGCATTCTGGACCCAGAGGCTGCCTTATGACAGGGACGCATTGAAGGAACTTGAACGCACGGAAAATTTCTTGCGGTCTGCCATTGAACATATCTTCATCGGAGATGTTAAGTACGGAGCGGCAGGCGGCTATCACTACGCCAGGCTCAAGGGTGCAAGGGGTTACATTCTGCCTTCAACCCGTGAGTACATAGACAGTTACGGCTCATACAGGGCAAAGGTTGCCGTTGAAGGTATGCCGAAGGACGCTAATCAGGGATATTCCACGTTCTTCCCTGACGCTATGACTCCTCAGGAAGTTATAGACGCAATCAACGAAGCCTACGGGAACAGGGTAATGTTGTATGAGAAGAACGAAGTATATGTAGGTTTCGCTGCGAACGGAATGGAAGTGATAATGTTTATCGGAAAAGGGGGAAAGATTATCTCTGCTTTCCCTTACGACAATAAGGACGATGTCCTAATTTCATATTAAGAAGGAGCGTTTAGTAATGCGCAAGAAGTTTATGTCTGTTTTTTCGTCGGTTTTGTTGTCCGCCTTGCTGGCCGTCATTGTGGTTAGCGGGGTATGGGCGGCGGAACTCCCCGTTTCTTACGATTTGAGGGAGCATCATGCAATTCCCTCAATGATTCGTCATCAAGGGAACTGGGGGCTTTGCTGGGCTTTCGGGGCAATGGGGTCAATCGAGTCCAACTACATGATGAATGTCAGCTATGACATGAGTTTTGACGTTCCGTTACTGAATGATCCCAGTGCTGACAACCCCCACGCCTCGGAGCTTCACTTGGGCTGGTTCTCCCGCAAGGCTGAGACTGGGCAGGAATATCGGGTCTTCTCAGTCGTAAGCGGGGATAATCTGCTGTCCATGGAGCTGCTTTCAATGAAGCAGTTGGAGGCAAACCCGGGTAAGGTTATAACAGGAGGAAACTGGGAGAAAACCGCCGCAATACTTTCGCGGGGCTTCGGCTACGGCCCTATTCCGCACAGCGATCTTCCCTACCCTGCGATACCTGACACAGCAGCGAAAGTAACAAACGCCACACTGAATGCTCTGATGGCGAATGGAACGCTTGCTAAGGATCCAACCGACCCAAAATACCGCTCCGTCCTGTGGGTGACTAACGTGGATTTCCTGAAATATCCATCGGCGTCCACGGCCTCGGATACCACAGCGCAAAGAAATGAGGTCATTAGGGAAGTGAAGGGGATAATCATGGACAGGGGAGCTCTAGCTCTTGGCTACACTGACGTTGACTACTCCCGCAACGAAACGTACAAGACCTACTATTGTTCGGAGTGGGACAGAAAGATGGAAGAGGCGAGAGACCCGGAGTCATCGGGCGGACACGCTGTGGTTGTGGTTGGCTGGGACGACACATTCCCCAAGGAGCACTTTCAGACTTCTGGGCGAGCACTGCCAACGATAGACGGCGCGTGGCTTATCCGTAACAGCTGGGGCGACAATAACGATACTCATGATCACGGTTATTTCTGGATGTCCTATGAACAAGATGTGAGCTTCCAGTCCTACAGCGTCAGTTGGGCTGACGAGGACGTGTTCTGCTACGAGTGGGATCATCTTGGTTGGTGCAGCGATTGGGGCGGCGAGTGGAAGAAAGACGACTCCTACGCCGTCAACGTCTACAAGACCGGGGATCAGCCAGTGAACCTGAATTGGATTGGCTTCTACACCGCTGAAGATGATGCCGAGTTGACGTTCTACGTCAGGAACTACGGCATGACACAGCCCACAGCATCGAACGTCTGGACAGTAGCCCCAAGCCTTACGATGACGGTGTCCCGCGACTATATCGGCTACCACACCGCGAGCCTTGATCATGTTGTAACGATTCCTGCCAACAGCTATTTCTCAGTCGGCATGAAGGCGGACAAGTCTCTCGAGATGCCCATCGCCGTTGAGACACGACTGAAGGGTTACTCGGACTATGCAAGGGTTTCCGACGGTGAGAGCTTCTTCTCCACTGATGGCATAAACTGGACAGACGGAACGCAGATGATCCTCAAGGACTCCGATGGTAGTACCTACGTCTCCCCCATGAATGCCTGCATCAAAGTCTTTGTGTCCGGCGCACAACAGCAGGAGTTCTCGCAGCAGCAGAAGACTCAAGATTGGGTTATCAACAGCAAGCGCGTTATTGACCGTCCTGAGAATACGGTGAGCGACGGCCAGCTGATGGAGGCAAACAACCCCAGCGGTGAGAACGCGGCGATTACGACAGGCCGTGAGTTCTCCCTGTTCCTACTGGACAGCGATGACGCACCCCTGCCAGAGGGGACTCAGGCGGAGTTGACGTTCATGTTACATGGTTCGGACGCCAGCTATGACAAGTATTACGTTGCTGAGGACGATGATGATTCCTACACCGAGGGGGACGAGACGTATTACTACGGTTACATCGAGAAGCCCGGCGATGAGTGGACGTTCCAACTGTATCCGGAAGGCTACGAGCCACAGCTCTACGTGAACGATGACGGTGAGCTTTTCGCCTCCTATCAGAGGACGGTAACTGTGGGGGTCAACGGAAATGTTACGCTGAAGGCCGATGATATTCCTACGGCGACGGCGGGTCATAGCGCACCTGTGGGCTATTATGACGTGTTCTACACGGTGTCGAGCGATGAGAGTCCCGATATTGGTACGCTGCCAGTTATCCATATAACGGCTCAGGAAGATACTACAACGCCTCAGCAGGACCCTAGCACGCCTCAGCAAGACCCTACAACCACGCCTCAGCAGGGTACATCAAGCCACAGCGGTTGTGATATGGGTCTGAGCGGATGGCTGGTTCTGAGTCTCACAGGCATGGCAGTGATTTTCAGAAAGCACTGAAGATTTTACACGGTGGCTCGCTCGTTTTAGCTGAAGGGCGAGTCGCCTTGATTTGTGTTAGATGAACTGAAGGTGATGTCTCTATGAAGAAAATTTTGTTGTTGTTGTTGTTACTTCTGTCGTTTTGCGGAACGTCAGCGGCATCATTCAAAGATGATTTGTTGACGCTTGAGGGAGTTGTTTCTGTTGATGAGATAGTGCAGAGCGGAGATTCAAAACCTTTTGCGGAAAAATATTTAGTAACATTCGTTCAGTATCTCGACTGGAACAACCCTGACTTAGGAACGTTTACACAGCGCGTTGAAATAGGTTTCAAGGGTTATGATAACGTCAACGTAATGTATGTAAGCGGCTATGAACTTACTGAAGATAGTTTTGAGAAAGATGATGATCATGAAATTTCCAAAATGTACAACGGAAATTATATTTCTGTCGAATACCGATTCTTCTCAAAGTCAAAGCCTAAAGGACTCTCAAGTGATAGTACGGCTTTGTGGGAATATTTAACGGATGAAAATGCCTCAAATGATTTCCACAACATCATCGAGCAACTGAAAGAAATTCTTCCAGGCAGATGGGTATTCACAGGAACGAGCAAAGGAGGACAGGCAACGAATGTTTTTGCTTACTATTTCCCTGATGATGTCGATGCTTACGTTTCATATGTTGCTCCGTTCTGCAACGGTATCGATGATGACCGAGCCTTCGATGCGATATATAACACAATCGGCAATGAACGATACGGTGAAACGAAAGCAAAAGAATATCGCGATTTAATGCTTGATTTTCAGGTTGAAGCGATAAAGAACCGCGATTATCTCCAGCCGATTGTTATATCGAAGGATTATTCAGCAAATAAACATCCTCTCGCGGCAGCTTCGTTTGATTTTGAGGGAAAGATTGTAAATTTGGTATTGGGAGTGTGGCAGTATGACCAGAATTTTGCTTCTTTCGATGAGGTTATGAAAATCACACCGCGCAATGATGACCTTTCTACACCGGACGTGAAAGAAAATCAAAAATTCGTGGACGGCCTTTTGGGTTTAATTCGCAAATATGATGATTACGATGATGTGGAATTAGGCTTCCCTTATACCGTACAGGCAGCTACGGAAAACGGAAATTACGGTTTTTATTTGCAGCCTCTGCGTGATGAGCTGGCAAAGAAAGGTCTTTCGACGTATTTCACAGCAGAAACGGAAAGAAATTACGTAGCTCTGTCAGGTTTTACTCAAGAACAGATAGACACATTCAAATTTAATCCTGCCATGCGGAATAAAATGCTTGAATGGACAGAGACAAATACAAGCAACGTAATCATGATTTACGGCGATTCCGACCCTTGGTATTTCATGAGACTTCCCGAGACAGACAATCCGAATATTCATGTGTTTATCTCTTCAAAAGAGGCTCACGAAGCAGGCATAAAAAACATGGAAGAAGAATTAAACACGGAGATAAAAGCATTATTGAATGAATGGTTAGCAACTGACGCTGATGTTGAATCTGACGATAAATATGCTGTAAGTTATTCAGGAAGCGGCTGTAATTTGAGATTTTCGCTTTTAAGTTTTGGTCTTTTGCCGATTGCCGTGCTGCTCCGGCGCAGGCATGTGTTATCGCCGGAATATAATTGACCCACCCGATTAACACGCGGTACTATAGTTTTGACATTTTTGAAACTATGGAGACCGCAATGATAAGGAGCGAATCAGCTCATATGATACGGGAAAAAGCCATTGAAAGCAAGACGGCAAAAATCGCCAAAAAACTTGGAATATCCAAGAATACTGCTTATGAGTATAGCTTCTTAAAATTTACAAAAATTTGAATAGTTCCTTTGAATTGAATTTTCAGAGGAACTATTCTCAATTCTCATTTACAATTAAGGAATTTGAATCCTTTCTATGAAAATGTGGTAACATACCGTTCCAGAAAGGAATGAACTATCATGGAACCATTAACACCAGAGCATTACGGTCTGCCGCCGAAGAGAGACAGCTATTCCGCAGAAGAGAAAGCTCTCATCGTCGCTAAGGCGGCAGAAGTCGGCGTTCACCCCATTGCTGAGGCTTACGGCTTCGCTTGGCAAACAATCGTTTCGTGGAAAAGATATTACGAGCCGATCATTATCCAATCTCCGTCAGGGCAAGAGATAACTCCGAAAGAGATAAAAGAGAAGGTCGGCTTGGTTGAGAAGATTTACGTCAGGGCTGACGAAGGAAAAGCCTACTGGGTTAAAGGGGAAGAAACTGGGGAAGTCGAGCTGTGGTAAAAATAAGGAGATGTTCACAGTGAAAAAATTATTGGTTTTATTCGTCTTGTTTATTACTGTATCAGCTTCTGCGGCTGACATTGAGTTGCCTGCTCCTGAAAAGACCGGCGGAATTGATATTCTCGATGCTGTTGCAGCGCGACAGTCAGCTACCGACTTTGTTGATGAAGAAATTTCTCTTCAGCAGCTTTCGACATTGCTCTGGGTTGCTGGCGGTATCAACTGCGATGACGGGAAATTAACGTATGCTACGGCATTGAATAATCAGGACATGATTATTTTTGTGTTCATGCGTGAAGGAACTTATCGTTACAATCCTGCCGATCACAGCCTGACACTCATTAGGGACGGCGACAATCGCGTTCTAACTGGAGGTCAGCCATTCGTTGCAAAAGCAGCTGTCGATTTGCTCTACATTCAAGACACTGAGAAATGGGCAAAAGTCGGAAGGAAAATACCTGCTGCTGACATTTTGAATTGCGGATTCGCTCATGCCGGATTATCAATGCAGGGCGTTTATCTTTACGCAGCGTCTCAAGGCTGGGGAGCAAGAACTCGATTGAGTTTCGATAAGGAAAAACTCAAAGAGTTTTTAGGGTTGACGGATAAGCACAATTTCACGCTGATGCAGTGTGTTGGACCGAAAAACTAAGATGATAATAATCAAAGGCAAAGTAAGCAAAGCTGTATGCTTTACTAAAGTCATTGAGGACGAAGCGATAACGCAGATTCAAAGAATGTGTGATTATCCTTTGAGTGAGAAAATTCGCATTATGCCCGATGTTCACGCCGGTAAAGGCTGCACAATCGGAACGACAATGACAATCTCAGATAAGGCCGTTCCGAATATCGTCGGAGTCGATATTGGCTGCGGAATGTTCACTGTGAACATCGGCAAGGGAGAAATTGATCTCGCAAAATTTGACGAAGCCGCGCATTTTATCCCTTCAGGGACTAACGTCTGGGAAGGCAGACAGACGCATTATGACCTGACGCAATTAGTCTGTTACAGGGATTTGAAAGACCCTCGAAGAATCGAACGCAGCATAGGAACTTTAGGCGGCGGAAATCATTTCATCGAGATTGATCGCTCACATGACGGAACACGGTATCTCGTCATTCATTCTGGCAGCAGGAATCTGGGTAAACAGGTAGCAGAGCATTATCAGAAGTTAGCCATCGAGCTTGCTCAGGGGAAAGAGGAATATTTCAATAAGCGGGACGAAATAATCAGAACTTACAAGGAGCAGGGACGGCGCACAGAGATTCAGGCCGCTTTGAAAGAACTGAGATGGGGGAAGCGTCAGAATGAAATCCCTGATGATTTATGTTATTTGCAGGGAAAATATTTGGCCGACTATTTACACGACATAAAAATCTGTCAGGACTTCGCAAAGTTGAACAGAGAAAAAATTGCTGAAGTTTTACTGGACAGAACTGGGGTAACTGGCGGCGATTCATTTCACACAACTCACAACTACATCGACACTGATGAAATGATTCTGAGAAAAGGAGCTATTGCGGCTCACGAAGGAGAGCGTGTCCTGATACCGATTAACATGCGGGACGGTTCTATCATTGCTATTGGTAAAGGAAATCCTGAATGGAATTATTCCGCGCCTCATGGAGCTGGCCGTCTGATGTCGAGAAGTTCCGCTAAAGAAAGGCTGAGCATGACGGAATATCAAGAAGCAATGAAAGGAATTTACACAACTTCTGTTAATGAAAAAACTTTAGACGAAGCTCCAATGGCCTATAAATCTCTCGAAGATATTATTGATGTCATTGATGATGCCGTGTGCATCATTGAAATCCTGAAGCCGATTTATAACTTCAAGGCTTCAGACTAACGCCTGCTTCAATCAGCCACAGTTTTTCCGCACGGCTCAATCTCTTTATCTGCCGTTCCCGTTTCATCGCCGCGCCCTTGCTCCTACATTCTTCAAAGTAAACCAGTTCTACCGCTCTTCTGCACCTTGAACCTAAAATAATGTAAAAAATATTTTATACAACGTTATTTTGTGCATCAAATTATACAGAAAGCCTTTATACACATTAACATACACTAATACGTTCCTGCCTTCTCATGCTATAATTCACTAACATAGATATTAATGTATCGAGAAAGGAGCGTTGAAAAAGAATATGATGCACAGAGGAAATATTATCCAAACATCAAATGACACATTCCGAGGTCTGCGGGAAGAAAACTCTTATTATGTGGATAAGACGGAAATGATTTATGAGTATCTCAATAAGAAGTTTGAAAAAGCCGTTTTATTTGCACGGCCTCGAAGATTCGGGAAGACTTTAACTATGACAATGTTTAGAGACTTTCTGGATATTCGGCAGGATAGTAGGGGGATTTTTGAAGGACTAAAAATTATGTCCCATACTGAGACGGTCGAGAAATATATGAATCAGTATCCTGTGGTATTTTTGTCTCTGAAGGAAGTTTTCGGGACGGATTTTAATGCGATTTTTAGGAATTTTCAAAATATTATTTCTACTGTGTGTAAAACTTATGACAGTTTAGTTGTAAGTGAAAAAATAAGTCAATACGATAAGACTTTACTTGTGAGGCTTATGCAGAGAGAAAGTAGCCAAGAGGACACTATTGAAGCTTTAGACCTCCTTGCCAGGATGCTCCGCACTCACTACAATAAACCCGTATTCATCATAATTGATGAGTATGACGTTCCAATGGCAAAAGCACTGAACACCCCGGCCTATGATCAAACCAGAGACATGATTGAACATATGCTCAGCTACGTCTGTAAGACCAATGAAAACGTCAAAGCTGTTATTCTCTCCGGCTGCTTCTACACAGTGAAAAACAGCACCTACACTGGCGTGAATAACATAATACCCTATACTGTTCTGAACCCGAATTATGCTTCGTACATCGGCTTCACTGATGACGATGTGAGACAGCTCCTCTCCGATGTCGGTCTTGCGGATAGGTATGACACTGTGTCTGAATGGTACGACGGCTATATCTTCGGACGGGAGAAAATGTACTGCCCGTGGGACGTTCTCCGCTATGTAAGTTCCGTATTGGACGGTTCTTACAGCGTTGAGATGGGCCCAGAGAGTTATTGGGTTAATACGTCCGAGACATCATTAGAGCTGATTCACGGCTTTTTAGGGAAAGCCACTTCTGGCACAACTAAAACGGACACAAAGACTGCCCCAAAAGTTGAAACTGCTAGAACTGCTAAAACTTCCGGCGAGACAAACAGTGCCGAAACAGACAGCGCAGGGATAAGTGGCTTCTCAATGACAGAATCTTTCGAGCAGCTCTTAGCGGGAAAGACCATCGACTGCAAGATTAACGAAACGCTAACATATCACAATATTCACTTAACTGGCGATAACATATGGTCAGCTCTGTTGGAGACGGGGTACTTGACAAAAGCCGTGAAGGAACGAATGCCTTTAATGCCGTTGAGAATCCCTAATAAGAGCATTACCGATGTTTTTCGTCAGGAAGTTTGGGACTTCTTCAGCGATAAGGTTGATAATGTTTTCGTGAGGAATCTGTCAAATGCTCTTTGGGCAGGGGAGATTGAAACTGCTGAGAAAACATTGAATTTAATCTTAGAATCTACACTATCCTTCTATCATGCGTATCAAGAGTAT
>JAFUYQ010000027.1 GCA_017470485.1 Synergistaceae bacterium | reverse complement strand
TTATATCCGCAAACATGACATAACTGGCTTGACGGGAAATACTGCGGCACAAATATTACTCTCGTTCCAAAATTACTGGCTTCATACTCCAAGATTTTTACAAAGCTGTAGAAGCCTAAACTATGAATTTTCCTGCCCCATATACGTGCCATTCCTCTTATGTTTAGCGTTTCAAGACATATACAGGCATATTTTTCGCAAAGTTTTCGAGCTGTCTTGAAATGAAAATCATGACGCTGATTACAGAGTTTGCGGTACGCTCGCGCTAAGTCTTTTCGCGCACGTTCACGGTTATTTGAGCCTTCCTTTTTACTGGATAAGTTACGGTTTTTCTTGCGGATTATCTTTATGTTCTCCATGAAAAAATACGGCGAGTTTATATCCTGTCCGTCTGAAGCTGTTAGAAATGTTTTCAGCCCAAAGTCTAAGCCGACGCTTTTACCCGTTCGCGCTTCAACTGGTTCACGCTGTACATCACACACCAGATAGACATATATATCACCCACCGCGTCTCGTTTCACCGTTACTACCTTTACTTGCCCTTGTATTTCTCGCGACTTGAAGAATTTATAATATCCTCCGGCCAGTTTTATTACGTTGCCTGAAATAATATTTTTTCCGGGCATGTTATAGCTAAAAGATTTATATTTCCTGACTTTCTTGAATTTCGGCGGCGAGCTTTTGACTTTTCGTTTCTGATTGCTGAAAAACATTGCATAAGCCCTAAATATTCTGTCGGTTATATCTTGTATCGCATGTGAAGGAATTTCATTCCAATAAGAATATTTTTTCTGGCCTTTGAGCTTTACAAGATGTTTTTGCAGCTGATACTTTTTCAGCGATTTATGATACAGTTTGTAGTACCTTCTGTACAAGGCTATACAATGATTGTAGACGATGCCGGCTATATTTATTTGTCGTCTTAATCTCCTGTTCTTTTTGGATTTGTATAACTTGAAACAAAAAGTTTTCATAAGAATGATTATAACAAAATATACTCGGCTTATCCCCATAACTAAAATTAGGGCTTGCGCTGAGTTCTTTCCTGTCAGAAAAAACATCGTTATAACTTTCAAGATATTTTTCCGTCATATCCTTCGTTCCCAAATTATCACCCTCAAAATATTCTATCATCTGCAAAAATATTAACCCCATTCGCGTACCGCCCTCCTCAGAAATCAAATGGCCGGTAAGCCGGTGCAGTGTATAATTTTCAGCATATTAGTTCATCAACTGGAGTGATAAATTCAACATGAAACTTGTCGTTATTGGTACAGGCTACGTCGGACTCGTTACTGGAACTTGTCTGGCCCGTTACGGAAATAATGTGGCCTGCGTTGACATCAACACCGAAAGAATCGAAAAATTACGCAAAGGCATTGTGCCTTTCTACGAACCCGGACTCGAAGAAATGATGAAACGTAACATGAATGAGGGCAGACTCTCCTTCACCGCCTCAACCGCCGAAGCCCTCAAAAATGCTGATGCCTGTTTCATTTGCGTCGGCACTCCTCAAATGCCAGACGGAAGCGCAAATATGTCCTACATCGAAAGCGCAGCTCACGACATCGGGAATGGAATGGCCGGCGATCTCCTCGTCATAGTCAAGTCCACCGTCCCAGTAGGCACTAACAGCCGCGTGAAATCAATAATCTCCTCAGAACTCGAATCTCGAAAGTCATCTCATAATCTTTTCATGGCCTCTAACCCAGAATTTCTCCGCGAAGGTTCATCGCTCACAGATTTCCTTGAGCCTGACAGAGTGATAATAGGTGTCGATTCGCAGGAGGGCAGGAGAATTTTTGAGGAGCTTTATTCGTTCCTCGAACCGTCAAAATTATTGTTCATGGATACCGCTTCCGCTGAAATGTCGAAATACGCCGCAAATGCCATGTTAGCCACCCGAATTTCATTCATGAATGAGATGGCCGGTATCTGCGAACATGTAGGGGCTGATGTCGAATCGGTGAGGCGCGGTATCGGACTTGATATGAGAATCGGCAAGAAATTCCTAAATGCCGGCTGCGGTTACGGCGGTTCATGCTTCCCGAAAGATGTCAGAGCTTTACGCGACTTCGCTAGGGCTTCAGGCTATGAACCTCAAATCCTCACAGCCGTTGACGATGTTAATGAACGCGCTAAAAAATCAATGTTCGCTAAACTCTCCGCTAAATTCGACACCCTCTCTGGAAAAACTATCGCTATATGGGGATTAGCTTTCAAGCCCAAAACCTCAGATACTCGCGAAGCTCCTGCACAAGTCCTCATAAAATCCCTCCTTGAGGCCGGAGCTAAAATTCACGCGAGCGACCCCAGAGCAGTCGAGGAAACCAGAACTGTTCTCGGCGAAAGAAAAGGACTCGTCTATGTCTCAGATATGTATGACGCTGTTAATGACGCTGACGCCCTCGCGGTCATGACGGAATGGGATATTTACAGACAGCCCGATTTCCCCAGAATTAAAGCACTGATGAACCGCCCGTTAATCATTGACGGAAGGAATTTATATTCGCCCTCCGAGATGAAACGCAGAGGCTTCACTTATGTATCAGTAGGAAGGCCGGAAGTTAATGTTTAAGATTTTAGCCCTCCTCTCAATTCTGATAATGCCTGTCTGTTCATACGGCGCGGACATTCAGGCTGTTGAACGCGAAGGAATGATTATACGCGCTGAATTAAACCGTCTGGGGAATGACGCTGACCCTTCGGAACGCGAGACGCTTCTCAAGAGAATCGCTGAGAGGTGCAGAGGCACTGAGGAGGGGGAGGCGGCTTACTGGGATTTAGCGGATCTTTATCTTGAGGGCTTCCCCGATGAGATGAGGGACAAAGCGAGGAACATACTTGAATTATGCCTGAAGACATATCCGAATTCACTGCGTTCGGGAATGATTAAATGCCGTCTGGCTGAACTCTATGACGCAGGGAGCGCGAGGAGAGCGGAGCTAGTCAGGCAGGTAAAGAACGATTCGAGGATTCCTGCGGTAATTCAGTCTACAATTAACTAGAAGCAATTAGGCAATTTTTGTTTTTTGAATGAGCAGAAATACAGTAGCAAAGTTTTTTTTGAGGTTTATTGACAAGAAAATATCTCGGTGTAAAATACGCAATGTAGTTCTGCGTGTATTACTTAGTAGAAGTTCCAAAAATTTTATTATTCCGAAAGGAGTGCTTTAGTTTCATGAAGAAGTTATTAGCGTTAGTAGTAACTATTGCAATGCTTTCAATCGCGGGCACTGCAATGGCAACGGTAAGTGTCGATAAGACAGCAGTTAATATCACAGTCGGAAGCTCAGCAACCGTAACCGTAACCCTGTCGGCAGACAAGGGCGGCGATTTTGACGATGACCCCGTAGTAGATGTTACTTGGGGAACAATAACAGAGGCGACAAGCGGTGGTTACACACTCACACTTAGCCCGACATCGGAAGTTGCGTCAGGCACATATGACGTAACGGTAAGCGCGCTTGAGGCTTATACTGATGATACTGTTTCACACGGCTCAGCCTATCTCCCGAGCGAGCGTACCATCAAGGTAACAGTAACCAACGCCAACGAGAAGAAAGCTGAATACCCAGCAGCACCGGCAAGCGGAACAGTAACAAACGTTGTGGTAATCAATGTAAATGTTGCTGCTCTTCCTACGTTTGCGCAGATAAAATCAACTCCGGCAACGAGAAGTTTGGTTACTACCGCAAAGACATTTGTTACCAGCTTGTTAAGCAAAGCCCTCAATGTCTCAATCAGCCCGACCGCTGCTGTACTCGACGAAAATGATATCGAAGAGTATGAGAGCGAGAACTACAAAGTCGGCGATAACGCAGGCAATATGCAGAAGGCTGCTGCAAAACTGAAGCTGGCTGACGGCAACAACAGCAAAAAGGCAGCTATCGGAGTTAACCCTCCCTTCACTGCAAAGAAGAACGGATTCCAGTCAATGCCTACTAAGGCCAATAAAGCATTCAAGGGCAAGAAGCTCGGAATGTACATGGGCGCGTTCAAGCCTAGTGTTCTGGTCGGCGGATTTAGCGCGGCGGCTGACACTGGAGTAAGCAGTGATGTTGTCTTCCTCAACGCGAGCGGCGATGTCGTAACTGAGGTTCCTGAGAGCGGCGACCTTACAGCAGTAGCTTATGTCGAAGAGGGTGTCGTCTACGAGCCTGTTCTCTACGTTGATGACGTAACCAGCAGTGATTTGAAAGCCGCTGGTATCTCATTTGATGAGGTTGCAGAAGTCAAGGTAGTTGATGAGGCAGTAGCAGTGCTTCCTAAGAACGCCTCAGACGCGAAAGTCCTCGAACTCGTTGGACTCGGCTATGTTTCATCGGCTGACTACGTTACACTCACAAGAAGCGCGTTCTCCGGCGATGTACCCAGCATGACGATAGACGAGGACGACACCGACACCGCAACAGCTTCAATCAAACTGAAGTTCGACGTAAAGAAGTGGATTCTTTACATCAACAATACTCTGGCGAATACCGCTGACTTCGTAGAGTTTGATGCTGCTGATGACAGAGGTCTCCTCGAGAGAGGCGCAACCAGCAAAGACGCTACAGTAACGATTTACAGGGATCAGATTGCTACCGGCACGAGCGTGGCTGTATCATTCGGCGTAGTTCCTACAGGAGCAAGCGATGACATCGATCCTCTGAGATATTCTCTCGGAACAGTAACGGGCACAAAGAAAGACGTTACCATCAGCGGCGTAGGCAGTGCAAGCGGCGGCTGCTCAGCAGCAAGCGCAGTTCTCGCTCTCGCTGTACTCGGCAGTTTCATCTTCACACGCAAAAAGTAGTATAACGCAGAAAACTACAACAAAGCAGTAATTACAGCGTCCTCCTTGTTCGAGAGTGAACAGGGAGGATGTTTTTATTGCCCACACACAGCTTTCATACATGAATAAAAAAACAGACCCTGCATTTCTGCAAGGCCCGTTGTAATTTCTGAACTTTCGGTTATTCCTCGTCCATTCCGTCCTGATAGAACTCGCCGAAAAGTTCCTTGAGCGAGGGCATATCCTCAGGAATCGGACGCGCTACCCATGTCGTGTTCATATAGTGCTTGAGGGTGATGTTCTCGCTGACGATGTTACCGCCCCAAGTACCGCAGCCCATTGAGTTCGTGGGAGGCATTCCGTTTGTGGCTGAACCGGCGTTGCCCCTGTTGTTCGGCTGGCGAATCATGCAGCGTGAGACGGGCGCGCACATTCCGAGACGGTGAATGTGATCGTCATCGAATGAGTAAAGTCCGCATGAATGTCCCTTGCCGCCGGCCTTGTCGAAAATCTCCTGCATGATGTCAAGAGCGGTCTGGAACTCTCCGCCGTACTTGAACAGCGTGAGGAGGGTAGTAAGTTTCTCGGTGCTGAAGAAATGCTCCTTGCCGATACACTTCTTGATGTCGTCAGCGTTGCGGATAGTGAAGCCTTCCTTCTGTCCGTTGTTGGGAACAGCGATGAACTTGCGGTCTGCCGGAATCTCGAAGCCTGCCGCTTTAGCGAGTGCCTGTGCGCTGATTGCAACAGTGTCGGGAAGCCTGTGGCCTGTCTCGTCCCACATTACCTTCTTGATGGCCTCAGCCTGTTCCCATGTAGGAATGTAAGCCCCTTCCTTCACGAGTCCCTCGACAAAGTTGTCATATACGTCCTCATGAACGATTAAGTTGCCGTCGCAGGAACAGCCTGACCCGAAGTCTGAGCATTTCGAGATTCTGGTGTTTGTGGCGGCCTCGTATGCGCGCTCTTTGGTGTTGGCGGTGTTGTCAACGATGACAGTTGAGTTTCCTGCGCCTGAGCCGTAAGCCGGTACGCCTGACGAGTAAGCGGCTCTGACCATCGGACGGCCGCCCGTTGCGATAACGAGGTCAACCCTCTTCATAAGTTCCTGAGTAAGGGTGATGCTGGGTTCTTCGATTACCTGAACGATGTCGGCAGGTGCGCCCTCACGGACGAGAACATCGCGAATGATGTTGACGGTCTTGCATGTGGTTTTCTTTGCTCTGGGGTGCGGCGAGCAGATGAGAACGTCTCTGGCTTTTACGGCATAGATTGCCTGACCGGCAGGGGTAACGCAGGGGTTCGTTGTGGGAACGAGCGTTGCGATAACGCCTACGGGCTTGGCGTACTTCACGAGGCCTTTTTCGGGAATCTCCTCGATGATTCCGACGCTCTTCTGGCGGAGGCAGTCGCGGAGTATGAGCTTGAGTTTGTTCCTCTTGTTGCGCTTCGTAACTTTGTCGCCGAGTCTTGTCTCGTCTACAGCCTCATCGCAGATTGGCCCCCAGACTTTCAACGGGTAGAGGGCGGCGCAGATTGCGCGTGCGAGACGGTCAACTTTTTCTTGGTCATAGGTCGCGATTACTTCAGCGGCAACTTTGGCCTTTTTGACCATTTCTTCAATCATTGCAATTTCTTCGGGTGTTACTTCATGATGTGCCATTGTTACAGTTTTACTCCTCTCAAGTTATTTCGTGATGTGTGATTTCGCGTGGCTGGGCGGAATGTATTTTCCGTCAGCGTCTTTCTTGACCAGTTTACCCTCGCTGACCAGCTCGCTGGGCGTGTAGATGTCGTTGATGTTCCAGCAGCCCGGAGTAGGAACAGCGATGTTCTCCATAATAGCCTCGACAAGGAAAGGCTTTCCGGCTTTGTTGGCCTCGACAGCCTTCTTCAGTGCGGGGCCTAACTCATCGGCTGAATTGACGCGGATTGAATCGATTCCGTAACCCTCAGCGACTTTCGCCCAGTTCGGTGAATATGCCTCGCCGTTCGGCGTGTGGAACTTAGTGCCGTACTGCGTGTGATAGTTAGCGTTCTCAAGTCCTGCAATCGTACCGAACGCCATGTTGTTCATTACCAGCCACATGCAGGGGATACCTTCCTCGACAGCCGTAGCCATGCACGTCGGATTAACGCCGAAACCGCCGTCGCCGATGAGGGCAACGCAGATTTTATCGGGAGCGGCTTTCTTTCCGCCGAGAACTGCTGACGCTCCGAAGCCCATTGTGGCGAGTCCCGACGAGTGATGAACTGTTCCGGGTATCGTGATGTCGTACTGCTGAGCAACTCCGTTCTTGTTCCAGCCTACATCGGTGAAGATTAATGCGTCCTCAGGAAGTGCGCCTTTAAGCTCCTTGAGTATTCTCTGAGGAGTCATTGGGAATCTTCCGTCATTGGAGATTGCAACGTTGGAGGCTTTGAAGTCAGCCTTTGCCTTTGCGATTTTCTCGCGGAGTCCTGCGCGTTTGATTCCTTCGGGCTTGATTGCCTTTGCAGCTTCGAGAATCTGAGCCAGAGCGAGTTTAAGGTCAGCGACTGCGCCGATTTCAACGGGATAATTGCGTCCGATTTCTGTCGGGTCGATGTCAATCTGAAGGAATTTCGTTGTTGACGGGTCAAACGTTACGCCCTGATACCAGCTTGAGGAATCAGCCTCAGCGAATCTAGTTCCGAGTGCGAGAATGACATCTGCGCCGAGCGTGAACTCGTGAGTATGAGCGAGTCCCCAGAAACCTGTCTGGCCTATCATCAACGGGTGAAGGTCGCTCACGCAGCCCTGCCCCATGAGCGTTCTCGAAATCGGAATGTCAAGGAACTCAGCCAGTGCCGCAAGTTCTGCCGATGCCTGCGCAAGGAGAACGCCGCCGCCTGCGTGAATGACGGGAGCTTTAGCCTCGATGAGACGTTTAGCGATTGCCTTTGCACATGCAGGGTCAAGAGCCGGCTTAACGGTGATGTGGCTGTCCTGATAGGTGCGTGCGAAAAGGTCTTCTTCAATTTCGCGGCTCCAGATGTCCATAGGCATGTCGATGAGGACGGGGCCGGGTCTTCCTGACTCAGCGAGTCTGAAAGCCTTGTCGAGAATGTCGGGCAGTGCTTCGGGGTCGTCAACTCTCCAGCAGCGTTTGCAGACAGGCTCAAGAAGTCTGTACTGAGTTGCGTCTCCGTGCATGTTGACTTCCTGATGGGGGTGCTTGCCGTAGTAATAGCTCGGAACGTCTCCGGCGAACACTACCATAGGAATCGAGTCGAACGCGGCATTTGCTACGCCGGTGAGTACGTTAGTGATTCCGGGCCCCAAGTGGCACATTACGACTGAGGCTTTGTGGGTAACACGGGCGTAGCCGTCAGCGGCTGTCGAGGCGACTGCTTCATGACGGTTGGAGATGTAACGGAGCTTTCCGCCTTTCTGCTCGTTGCGGTTGAGAGCGTCGAGCATACCGATGACTGTATGACCGCAAAGACCGAAGATATATCTTACTTCGCGGCGTTCAAGGTAATCAACGATGAGATCTGCTACCAGTTTTTTGCTCATACGGGATAAATACCTCCTTAAAAGTTTTGATGTGATAAAAATTCTAGTGAATAAAATTTTACTGGATACGGTGATAATTTAATATAAATTCTCTCTTTCGTCAAATGAAGTTATACTTACCTTAACAAAAGCATGATATTATATTCCCGTCCAAAATTTTTAGAAAAAGAGGGATACTAGCATGAAAAAAATTTTTAGCGTAATCCTCTGCGTTATGCTTTTGTCGGCGAGCGCATGGGGAGCAGGTTTCACGCCCGGAACTTACGAGGGTGAGGGAAAGGGCTACAGCGAAGGTTCTCCCGTCAAAGTCAAAGTTACAGTTGACGCTGAGAAGATTACGGCTGTAGAGATTGACGCGCCCGAAGAAGTACCGTTCGGAGTGCCTTTGTTCGGGAAGTACGGCGACGCCCTAATCGGAAAGAGCGAGGCTCAGATTGACGCTGTTTCGGGTGCTACGATGACCAGAGACGGAATCGTTGAGGCTGTAACTAAGGCACTGGCTAAGGCGAAGGGCGAGAAGGCTGAGAATGACGCTCCTTTGTCGTTCAACGCCGGCGAGTACGAGGCTGAGGGAATGGGCTACAACGGCCCCGTGAAAGTCAAAGCCACGTTCACAGCGTCAAAGATGATCGGCCTTGAGGTTACTTCGCACACTGAGACTCCTCATGTAGGCGACATAGCGTTCGGGATAATGATTCCTGAAATGCTTGAGGCCAACGGTTCAGGAGTTGACGCTGTTTCGGGGGCAACGTTCTCGACACGCGCACTGCGAAACGCCGTCAACAGTGCCGCAGAAAAAGCAGGCTGCACTAATATTGACGCTTTCAAATCAGCGAAGGTCGTTCACAAAGCAGGCAAGCCCGAAAAGTATAACTATGATGTCATCATCATCGGTGCAGGCGGTGCAGGAGTAGCGGCCGGAGCGCAGGCGGCTCAGGACGGAAGCACAGTCCTAATCATCGAGAAGAACGCTGAGGCCGGCGGCAACACGCTGGTTTCGGGCGGACAGTATCAGAGCGTTATGCCCTATCTCGTCTGGGATCCTAAAAATCCTGACGCTACTACAGGAGTTTACGCCTTCAACGGCCAGACTTATGAGAAGGTCAAGAGCGTTCAGGGGTGTATCAACGAGCTGAAGATGATTCTCAACTGGAACGAGTCGCCGTTTGACGCTAAGTATTACGAGACTCATGAGTATGTCGCCGGTGATGCCGCCGAACTCTCGAAGCATGGTGTTCACGCCGAGTACCTCCCAATCCTCAAGGCACTCAAGGAAGAAATCAAAGTGTACCTTGACTGGGCACAGCCTAAACTTGACGCAGGTACTCCTGAGAATCAGTTAGCGTTGTTCTCGACACTGAACCTTCATATTTTCCAGACGTATTACGGAGGATTGAGGCAGAGCGCGGATAAAAAGAGCTGGATTTACGGCGATGTCAATCTCGTTAAACAGTTCATCGAACGCGCACAGGGTCTCAAAGAATGGCTTGAGGGCATGGGCGCAACGTTCCACGAGGACACACAGCAGACGTTAATCGGGGCGTTGTGGTACAGGGAGAATGAATTTATCGGCGCAGAAGTTGACACTGACGGGGACGGAAAGACTGAGAGTTATCCGGGACGCTGGGGAACTTATTTTGTCGCGCCTCTCACGGCCATGTACAAGGCTAACCCTGCCAACAAGTTAATGCTCAGAACGTCAGTAACCGGCCTCATTAAGGAGAACGGGCGAGTGATCGGTGTTAAGGCGAAACGTTATGACGGCACTGAGATAACCGCTTATGCCGCTAAGGGCGTAATCGTTGCGACGGGCGGATTTGCGGCGAACCTTCGCGAAGTTGTTGATGATAACGTTTACTGGTCGCCTGAGTACGTAACCCTTTCGACAAAGACCACTAACCGTTCATCGCTTCAGGGGGACGGCATAACGATGGCTGAGGAGGCCGGAGCTGCTTCAACGGGAATGGGCTTCACCCAGATGATGCCTATCTCATGGATTGACAACGGCAACCTCGCTTTCGGCGGAGGAAATTACGCCTGCTGGATCAGCCCTATAACCGGCCATCGTTTCGTTGACGAGGGTTCGGAACGCGATGTTCTTTCGCTCGCCGAGTTCAAGAACGGAATGGAGTACAAGGGAAGCAAGGGAGTATTCCTTGAGTTTTACAACGTTGAGCAGAAGATGCCTGCGCCGACTCAGTTACCTGCAACTGGCGACTACCCGGGACGCTACTACAGAAGGAAAATCGCCGAACTTCCTGCGCTTTTCGCGGAGCTTGGAGTTAAGGCCGACCCCAAAGTCGTCGAGGAAACTATCAGGGCTTACGACAAGGCCGTCATGACCGGCAGCGAGTTCCCCGATGTTGGAAAGGCGATCGCCTCAAGGACAGTGGGCAACGTTCAGAGGAATGCTGACGGAAGCTACAACCCTGACACCTACGACCTCGACAACACCGTAATGACCATAAGGCTCATGGCACCCAGCACCCATCACACAATGGGCGGAATAGCCGTTGACGAGGGAAGACATGTTCTAACCGCGTCAGGGAGAATCATTCCGGGACTCTATGCCGCCGGTGAGGTTACTGGAGGCATTCACGGAGGGAACAGGCTCGGCGGTAACGCTATCACTGAAATTTTCGTTTCGGGAAGAATAGCGGCTCAGACGCTTGGTGCTGAGAACAAGTAGCATTTAACCTCCATAAAAAATCTCCCAGCCGTTTTCAGACTGGGAGGTTATTTTTTTTGAGCGTTATTTCCTTACGCAATCACCATCAATACATCGCCGGTGTTCACGCTGTCGCCGGACTTGACTCTAATCTCGGCTACTTTTCCTGACGCTGAGGCGAAGACTTCATTCTCCATCTTCATTGCCTCAAGAAGAAGCACTAAATCACCATTGTTGACCGTATCGCCTACATTGACTTTAAGGCTGAGGATTTTTCCGGGCATTGGTGCTGTTACTGTCGCGCCCTCTGCTACTGGTGCAGGTGCTGCCGGTGCTTCAGGTGCTGGGGCAGGGGCTGGAGCTGCTGCCGGTGCAGGTGCCGCCGGTGCTGCTGCCGGAACTGGAGCCGGTGCCGGAACTGCTGAACCTGCTCCGAGACTCTCAACCTCAACTGTGTAGGCTGTGCCGTCAACTACTACTCTGTATTTATTGCTCACGATTCTTTTTTCTCCTTCCGTATTTTCCTAATTCCATCTGCGGTTTAACCTGTTCGTGTTAAGCCCTATCATTCCGGCGGTCTTCCATCTTGAAGTCCAGTAATCCTTTGAAACTCCCTGACCTTCCGCCTGTACTGATACTACCCTGAAATCCGAACTCCCCGTGAACTCGATTATTGCCGCTGTTATTGCCGCGACGATTTTCGCTTTGTCGGGAGCCGGCGATGAGGCTTTGGCCAGTACCGGCTTTGACGCTGGCGATGAGGGCTTGGCGGCAGGGGCTACATCATTTTTTTTTTCGTCCCCTGAACCGGCAAACAGTCTCATTCCGTAGATTACTCCTGTTAAAACAAGCAGTACTCCGAATACTATTGAGAATGCCACTATGCTGACGTTAATTGCTCCTGAGAGTCCTTCAAAGTGCATAGTCTTGTTACTCCTCCTTTTTCTGAATGCTTAATGAGGGATTACCCCGTGTTTTTTGGCAGGGCGAGTCTCGCGCTTGCTCTCAATCCCGTCAAGCGCGGAGCATAATACTTTCCTTGTCTCTTCGGGCATGATTACGCGGTCTACATAGCCTCTTTCGGCGGCCTTGTAGGGATTGGCAAACTCCTTGCGGTACTCGTCAATTTTCTCAAGGCGTTTTGCCGACGGGTCATCAGCGGCGTTAATCTCCTTCTTGAAGACGATGTTTGCCGCGCCCTCAGCACCCATGACGGCGATTTCAGCCTGAGGCCATGCGAGTACAACGTCAGCACCAAGAGACTTGCTCGACATTGCAAGATATGCGCCGCCGTAAGCCTTCCTCAGAATTACGGTGATTAAAGGCACGCTTGCCTCGCTGTAAGCGTAGAGAAGTTTCGCGCCCTTGCGGATAATTCCGCCGCGTTCCTGCTCCGCTCCCGGCAAATATCCCGGAACGTCAACAAACGTTACGATGGGAAGATTGAAAGCGTCGCAGTGCCTTACGAATCTTGAAGCCTTGTCCGAAGCGTTAATGTCGAGGCAGCCTGCTAACACATCAGCGTTGTTGGCGACTATTCCGACCGAACGTCCTCCGATTCTTCCGTAGCCGGTAACGATATTCTTTGCGAATCCTTCCTGTACCTCCGTGAACTCTCCGTCATCAAGAACTTTCGCGAGAACTTCATGAACGTCATAGCCCTTGTTGGGATTGACTGGGACAATCTCCCGAAGCTCCATGTCAGCTCTGTCGGGGCTGTCATTTGTCGCTTTGAACGGCGCGTCATCGAGGTTGTTGAGAGGAAGATACGATAAAACTTTCCTGACCTGCGCGAAGCACTCGGCCTCATCTTTGGCGCAGAAGTGGGCGTTTCCGGTGATGGTGTTGTGGGTAACTGCTCCGCCTAATTCCTCGCTTGTAACTTCCTCGCCGGTTACTGCCTTTATGACTTCAGGGCCGGTGATGTGCATTACGCTTTCCTTATCGACCATGAATATAAAGTCAGTGAGTGCCGGACTGTAAACCGCTCCGCCGGCTGTCGGCCCCATTATGACCGAGAACTGGGGAATTACACCGCTGGCCATAGTGTTGCGCTTGAAAATCTTTCCGTAGCCGTTCAGTGCGTCAGTACCTTCCTGAATCCTTGCGCCGCCAGAATCGTTGATGCCGATGACCGGACAGCCTGACTGCATGGCCATATCCATAACTTTGCAGATTTTATCCGCGTGTTTCTCGCCTAATGAGCCTCCGAAGACTGTGAAGTCCTGACTGAAAACGAAAACTTTTCGGCCCTCGATAGTACCCCAGCCGGTAACGACTCCGTCGCCCAGAGGCTTCCTTTCATCAAGACCGAAGCTGCTGCACCTGTGTGTAACGAACTCGTCAAGCTCAACGAATGAACCTGCGTCAAGCAATTCGGAAATACGTTCACGGGCTGTTGCTTTGCCTTTTGACTTCTGGGCGGAAACTGCTTCACTGCCTCCGCCTGCCAGAGCTGAACTGCGTTTTTCATCAAGTTCAGCGCAAAGCTCTTCGATAGTACGAAATCCCATATCCGACAAGTTCCTCCTTTTTTGAATGTGGTAGTGATTTCCTGAAATGCAATTTGAACGTAGAATATCATAGAAATTATTTCATTGCAAAGATTTACCCAAATAGGCCGTAAAGCACCAGACTTTAGTTATGGGGATATAAGACCTTAGTATATTTTTTGCCTTGTATTATTTATATTATGTGTGTATAATACTCCAGAAATGAAAACATTTTGCTTTAAACTCTATAATTCAGACCATAACAATACATTGATGAGACAGATTAATATTGCAGGTCTTATCTTCAATCATTGTATTGCTCTACATAAAAGATACTACCGACTGTTCAGAAAATATATTAACGCCTATCAGCTAATGAAGCACCTGACGAAACTTAAACGAACAAAAAGATTTTCGTATATGAATAAATTAGGCTCACAGGCTGTTCAAAACATAGTGGAACGAATAGACAGAGCATATAATCTATTCTGGAGTAATCGTAAACGGAAAATAAAAAGTTCTCCGCCTAAATTCCGTAGAGTAAAACACTATCAATCATTCACACTGAAACAAGCCGGCTGGTCGCTGAATGAGTTAGAAGGCCGTATAAGAATAGGCAAGAAGTGGTATGGATATTTTAAATCACGGAATATAGAAGGCAAAGTAAAGACATTAACAGTGAAGCGTGATGCAGTAGGAGATATATATATTTATCTAAGCTGTGAAATTCAGAATAAACCGATTGAGCCGCGAACAGGTAAAATAGTCGGGTTCGATTTTGGACTGAAGAGATTTCTCACCGGCAGTGATGGACATAATATAAAGTCTCCATATTTCTTCATGCTGAATGCCAAACAAATTAAGAATAAATGCCGCAATTTATCACACAAACAGAAAAGTTCACATAATCGCGAACGGGCACGTAAAGAACTAGCGCGTGCATACAGGCGAATGAAGAACCAGCGTAAAGATTTTCACTTCAAGACAGCACGCAGTCTGTGCAAAGAGTATGCAGTAATATGCCTTGAAGACCTGAACATGAAGGGAATGGCTCGTAGGTATGGCAAAAAAGTACATAGTTCAGGTTTCTCAGAATTTGTAAAAATATTAGAATACGAAGCTGTGAAATTTGGTACGCAGATAGTATTCATAGACCGTTTTTATCCTTCATCGCAACTATGCAGTGTATGTGGATATAAGAATTCGGCAGTAAAAGATTTGCGGATTTGTGAATGGGATTGCCCTTCATGCGGAACACACCACGACCGAGATGAGAATGCGGCAAAAAATATATTAATGGCTGGGGCATCAGCCATTGGACTAGAACTCGTAAGACCTGTATTATCAGGCAAGGTTCGTTGAGGCCAGAATCCCCTGCCTTTGCTAACGCGTGCTGCGCGACAAAGCATGGGGAGTATGTCAAAGTATTGACTATTGAGATATTACCTCCCTGAGAATTTTTATATGACGGAATCTGGACACATCAAAAACTTATTGTATAATAATCAAAAAAGTTTCCAGTTCAAAAAGTTTTACCTCATAGCAAAATTTCAAAGGAGAATTGCATCATATGCCCTCAAAAAAATTTACCGCACTGCTGGTTATGCTTTTAGCGATTCACACACCGTCATTCGCCGCAAGCAATGATGATGCCGTACTCAAAGCATGGACTAAAGAGACGCACGGACAGACAAAAGAAGGCGATCAGGAAATCACCATCAAAGCCACGTACTTCTCAAATGAATACGTCAATGCCCTCGTGAATTACGAGGCCGAGAAAAATCTCTGGACTGCCGACGAAATGGAGAACTACAAATACACCCTCCTCAAAAATCTCAATCTCGGCGAGGCTATACCGTTCCACATTGATTTATACGTCAGAGGCCTTCCGATGTATGCCCAGCCTTTCGACAGGCACATCACGCTGATGGTCAACGGAAAGAAATACAAGCCCATTGATTACGATAAGCGTTTCAACTTCAAGATACTCGGCCCGCGCGATGGAATGGTATACTTTCCGCGCTATGACGACAAAACCGGCAAGGAAATTCTCGCCGGAGCAAAAGATATCCGCGTAATCTTCGACAGTTCAATCAGCCATGCCCTAGCAGGAAAAAAAGATGTCCTCTGGATCTGGGACTTAAACAAGGACAGAGGCAAAATCGCCGGAGGAAGAGCTGCTGACAGGCTTGAAGCTGACAGACTCATTAAGAGGTCAGGAAAAATTGACGCTGAAAGAGCCGAACTTCAGAAAAAACTCGACGAACTCAACAAAGAATACAAAGACATAAACAAACGGATTGACGAATTGCAGTCAGATTAGCAGAAAGCTGAAAATATTACGAAAGGAAGTATTGTTGCAATGATTAAAATGGATCGTATCGCTGTCCTTACGAGCGGAGGAGATTCACCGGGCATGAACGCCGCACTCAGGGCAGTCGCAAGAACCTGCATGTTCAACGAGAAAGAGTGCATCGGTGTCAGGAGAGGCTATGAAGGTCTCATCGAGGGGGATTTCATTCCTCTTGACCGTGCCGCTGTCGGCGGAATAATCCACAGCGGAGGCACTATCCTCAAAACCGCACGCAGCGAACGTTTCAAAACCCCCGAAGGCCGCGAGGAAGCCTTAGCACAGATGAAAAAGGCCGGAATTGACGGACTCGTAGTCATCGGCGGAGACGGCTCATTTCACGGAGCTAAAGCCCTTCACGACATGGGCTTCCCGACAATCGGCATTCCCGGAACGATTGACAACGACATCACCGGCACTGACGAGACAATAGGCTTTGATACCGCCGTTAATACCGCCCTCGAAGCCATAATGAAACTCCGCGATACCGCCTCAAGCCATGAACGACTCTTCGTCGTCGAGGTTATGGGACGGAACGCAGGTTTCTTAGCCCTCGAAGTCGCTGTCGCTACCGGCGCGGAATATGTCGTAGTACCCGAACTTCCCTTGAGCATAGGCGATTTAACCAAGAGGCTCAAGAGTTCCTACAAGGAACACAGGAGTCATACCCTGATAATCCTTGCTGAGGGCGTTATGACCGCTGCCGAAATGCGCGAGCAGCTTCAGGATTCAGGCGGATATGACGCGAGAGTTACGGTACTCGGATACATTCAGCGCGGCGGCCACCCGACATCGTTCGATGTTGTACTGGCCACAAGAATGGGAGCATTCGCAACCGAGAACCTCATGATCGGAAAATCAGGAATGATGGTCGGAAACATCAATCATAAACTCACGCTCAGCCCGCTTGAAAGAGCTTGGAGCGAGCATAAATCATTAAGCCCCGAAATGCTGAGCCTCATAAACAAAATGAACTAGCTTTAAGCAGGGAGTGATTTCCTGAATTGCTCCCTGTTCCCCACTTCATCAAAAACATCAGACATAAGGAAGAATTAAATGCCGAGAAAAGCTAAATCACTTGAACCAGATTCGACAGAACAGGAATTAATACAGACAAGCAAACGTGCAGCAGTCAGAAAAAAAACTGCTGTACAGGGAAAGGCGGACGACATGACAGAAGATTTTATGCCTGCTTCAGAATTATCCCCCGAAGAAATTGCGGAAGAAGTGCGCGAAATACAGGAAGAGTCTCAGTATGATGACCTTGACGATGATTTGCAGGACGAAAATTATGACGATGATACCGAACCTGACGAGCCGGAACTGCCGGACGTGGTAATGAGACGGGGACGCTCAAGACCTCGTGAGGTCGTTCAGCACCCAAAGCCTAAGTATACGTATGCAATGCTGTCGTCAAAGAACACTGCGGATTTAAGGAGGCTCGCTAAGGAACTTGAGATTAATATTCCGGCCTCGCTGAGAAAAGACGATTTGATTATCGCAATATTAAAGGCTCAGGCTGAAAGCATGAATTACAGGTTCGGAGGCGGAACTCTTGAGATACTGCCGGAGAATTTCGGGTTCTTGCGGCCAAAAGGAATGCTCCCGACTGACAGTGATGTTTATTTGTCGTCGTCCCAGATTCGGAGGTTCGGCCTCAGAAACGGCGATGTTATCTGGGGATTGATACGCCCTCCGAGAGATCAGGAGCATTACGAGGCATTACTGAGAGTTGAGACGGTGAACTTCTCAGACCCCGAACATTCGAGAAGACGGCCTATGTTCTCTCAGCTGACACCGATTTTCCCGAACACAAGACTGAGCCTTGAGTATGACCCGAAGGATTTGGCAACCAGACTCGTTGACATGTTCGCGCCCATCGGACTGGGGCAGAGAGCATTGATAGTTTCGCCGCCCAAAGCAGGTAAAACTACCCTGCTCAAACGAATCGCAAGAGCCATCGCCGCAAGTTCACCCGACATCATCATAATGGCACTGCTGATTGACGAACGCCCCGAAGAAGTTACGGATATTTCGCGTTCGATTGACGGGGAAGTTATCGCCTCAACCTTCGACAGGCCGGCCGATGAACACATCAGAGTCGCTAACCTCGCGCTCGAAAAAGCTAAAAGGCTCGTTGAGGCAAGAAGAGATGTAGTCATTCTTCTCGACTCGATTACGAGGCTTGCGAGGGCTTCAAACCTCACTGTTCCCCCGTCAGGAAGAACGCTCTCAGGAGGTCTTGACCCTTCAGGATTGTATTTCCCCAAGAGATTTTTCGGAGCGGCCAGGAACTTCGAGGAGGGCGGAAGCCTCACCATAATCGGAACTGCTCTGACTGATACAGGTTCGAGAATGGACGATGTTATTTACGAGGAGTTCAAGGGCACCGGCAACATGGAACTTCATTTGTCGCGGAAACTTTCGGAACAGAGAATCTTCCCTGCCATTGATATAACACGTTCGGGAACAAGAAGGGAAGAACTTTTGATTCCAGATGAGGAACTGAAACGCTTATGGGTTCTCAGAAAGAGAATCGCAGGAGTTGACGAGGCAGGAGCTTTGAATCTGATTCTCGACAAGCTGAGGCAGACCGAAAATAACGGCGAGTTCCTGAACTCAATAAAACTGGCATAAATAATCATCATCACAATCACAAAAATTTCAGGAGGTAAACATAAATTGAACGATGGAATCTTGAACTCAGCAGCAAGCCTTGAGTCGTTAATGGTCAAGTCATTGATACGCTTATGCAGTATTCCGGCAGTCTCACCGCATAACGGCGGTACGGGCGAGGACGCTAAAATTCTCGAACTCGCAAAAATCATTGACGAATTGGAACTGAAAAATATCTCGCTTAAAGTCGAACATGTTGACGACGAAAAATCACCCTCAGGGCGGAGACAGTCATTGTTCCTTGAGTGTCCCGGCAGAAAATCACAGCGTCTCTGCATTCTCAGCCATGTTGACGTTGTTCCCGAAGGCGATCGGTCAGCTTGGACTCTCGACCCCTTTAAGCCCGAAGTCAGAGGGTCAAGAATTTACGGGCGCGGCGTAAGCGATAACGGTACATGCCTTGTTGCCTCGCTGTTCGCGCTCAAAGCGATTCAGGACGCAGGTATCACACCAGAATACAGCATACTTCTGGCATTCGTATCCGATGAGGAGATGGGCAGTCATTACGGGCTTGAGCCGTTAATGGAACGCGGAATTTTCAGGGATAATGACCTTGTTGTTGTGCCTGACTCAGGAAATGATGAGGGCAATTTCATCGAGGTAGCCGAAAAAGCTGTGTGGCGTTTAATGTTCACAGTGATCGGGAAACAAGTACATGCTTCACTTCCTCACAAGGGAATTAACGCCTGCCGTGTAGCTAATATGCTTGCCCATGAGGTTGATGAGGCATTGAACAGTAAATTCACCCAGAGGAATGAAGTATTTGACCCGCCGTTCTCGACATTTGAACCGACAAGAAGACAGGCTAACGTTCCTGCGGTTAATATTGTTCCCGGCCGTGAGGTATTTGAGTTTGACTGCCGGGTGCTTCCGGAAGTTTCGCTTGACGAGGCTTTTGATGTCGTTGAGAAGATAAGGGCTGATGTCGAACGCAGAACGGGCGCAAAAATTGAGCTTGCTGTCGACAGGTCTGACGCTGCTGAACCGACGAGTCCTGACGCTGAAGTTTGCAGACTTCTTGCCGGAAGCGTAAGGAAAGTTCTGGGCGTTGAACCTGTTACCGGCGGCGTAGGAGGAGGAACGTTCGCGGTGTTCTTCAGAAGGAAGGGTATACCTGCCGTTGTGTGGTCGCAGGAATGCGGAGGAGTAGCCCATCAGCCTGACGAGTTCACTGAGATAAGCTACCTCGTGAATAATGCCAAAGTCTTTGCTCTGATGATGGCAGGGGAAGAATAGGAAAATCAGTATGAAAATATTTTGCGCGTTAATCTTAATTCTGTTCATGCTTCCCAGTGTCTCGTCAGCAAAAGATTTCACAGCATGGAATCTCAATGATATGATTCACCCCCAGTTAAAAGAAGGGTTAATGAAAGTCCCTTACTTCGAGCTGACCCCTGAGACTCTCGGCACTCTCCGTAAAGTTCTCGCCGGTAATCCCGAACTTCTCCCGAAAGATGACTCTGTCGATGTCCGAAATGAGATTATCGGCTCAAATCTCCGTGTCAGAATCTACACTCCCAAAACCGGCGCGGAAAAATATCCCGTACTCTTATGGCTTCACGAGGGAGGCTTCATTTCCGGAGTTCCTGAGATGGACGAGAGGCTAATTCTCAAAATCGTTAAGGCCGTCCGCTGTATCGTTGTCTCGCCTGACTACAGGCTTGCGCCGGAAAATCCATGCCGCGCCGCTTTTGATGACTGCTACGAGACGCTTCTGTGGGCGACAGAGAATCTACCGATACGCAAAGACAGATTAGCTGTCGGGGGCTGCAGCGCGGGGGCGACACTCGCCGCCTCAATGGCTCTCATGGCACGGGATAGGAAAGGCCCTCAAATTTGCTTTCAGTTCCTCTTGTACCCTCATGTCGATTTCGTCAACGATACCCCGTCCATGCGGCAGATCAATGACACTCGTGTTTGGTGCCGTGAGCTGGAACTCACTTCCAGAAAATTCTATCCCGAAAACGCGGACGGAAAACTGCCTGACTTCATGTCTCCGGCATTAGCTGATGATTTATCGGGTCTTCCGCCGGCGTACATACTGACGGGAACTCTTGACGTATTCAGAGACGAAATCGTTAATTACGCTCAGAGGCTCATGCAGTCGGGAGTACCCGTTGAACTTCATGTGATACCCGGCATAGTTCATGCCTGTGAATTTCTTTTCCCTAATGCGCCGGTCTGCGTAAAGTTCGTGAATGAATACATCAATGCACTTTCGGAGGCTTTGAAGTAACGTTTGACAGAAAATTTTGACGGTGCTATATTTCCGTGAAATTTTGCTCCAAAATGAAAGAAGGCATTATTTTTCATGAACGGTTTAACTCTCGTGGGCATCGCTGTAGCAGTCTTAGTGCTTGCTTACCTTCTCTACGGCAGATGGCTCGTTAAGACTTGGGGAATTGACCCCTCCGCGAAAACTCCTGCTTACCGCTTCGAGGACGGTCAGGATTACGTACCTGCCTCGCGCTTCACGGTATTCTCACACCAGTTCAACTCAATCACCGGCGCAGGCCCCGTAACAGGCCCGATTATCGCCGCAATGTTCGGGTGGCTTCCGGCGTTCTTATGGCTCTTAGTCGGCGGAGTATTCTTCGGAGCGGTTCAGGATTTCACAGCCCTTTACGCCTCCGTCAAAAACGAAGGAAAATCAATGGGCCTCATCATCGAACGCTACATCGGAAAGACAGGACGTAAATTATTCCTGATGTTCTGCTGGCTCTTCACGCTTCTTGTTATCGCGGCATTCGCTGACATTCTCGCAGGAACTTTCAACGGTTTCGCTAAGGACGGCTCGCAGAATGTTCCGGGAGCTTCGGCGGCCTCAATCTCAATGATTTACATTTTCGCCGCTATGGTCTTCGGGGTATTCATGAAGTTCGCTAAGACCAGTGAGCTTTCAAAATTCATCGTCGGCGTTGTACTCGTTGTGGCTATGCTCTGGGCAGGTATCGCCAACCCAATGTATTACAACGCTCAGACTTGGCGTTACGTTGTGTTCGCGTACTGCTTCATCGCCTCAGTTCTGCCCATGTGGCTTCTGAAACACCCCAGAGATTATCTCAGCGTTTTTCTTTTACTTGGAATGATTCTCGGCGGTGCTGTCGGAATTGTTATCGCTAACCCTGAGATTCAAATGCCCATGTTCGCAGGCTGGACGGTCAAAAATCAGCCGCTGTTCCCGATATTGTTCATAACGATCGCGTGCGGAGCTGTCTCAGGATTTCACAGCCTCGTTTCATCAGGAACTTCATCAAAATCAATCTCCAATGAACGCGATATGCTCACTGTCGGTTACGGCGCAATGCTCGTTGAGACTCTTCTCGGAGTTGTCGCGCTTGTTATCGCCTGTTCGGCCTCAAAGGACGGAGGCCTGCCGACAGGTACGCCGTTCCAGATTTTCGGGAACGCTGTCGGAGGATTCTTCACAATGTTCGGATTGCCTGCTGAAATTTCGACCTGCGTAATAATGATGTGCGTCTCCGCTCTGGCAATGACCACCATTGACGCAGTAACACGTATCGGCAGAATGTCATTGCAGGAATTATTCGCTCCGTCAGACGGCGAGGAGGCAGGACTTCTCGTCAAGTTCATCACGAACACTTACGTTTCGACAGTGATAACTCTTGTATTTGCTTACGCCTTATGCCTTGCCGGTTACGCGAGCATATGGCCTTTGTTCGGCGCGGCCAATCAGCTTTTATCGGCACTCGTTCTTACCGCGCTTGCCGTTTTCCTGAGAGTTACGGGGCGCAAGGGCTGGGTGCTTTACGTTCCGATGACGTTCATGTTCGTTGTAACAATGAGCGCGCTGGTCATAAGCGTCTACAATATCGTCCTCAAACTCGGCGCAGGTAATTTCGTCTTCATGGTTGACGGATTGCAGCTTATAATCGCGCTGGCGTTAATGACGCTCGCGGTCATGGTTGTGTCGAACTGCTGGAAAGAATTATTCGCCGCCAAAAACAGAGGTATGGCAACAGCCCATTAAAGTGTTATATAATCCCCTCCATGAATAAGCGGAGGGGAATTTTTTTGCGGTGAAGAGAATATTAATCACAGGTCTGCACAGCTACACAGGAAGTACGGCCGCTGAATATCTTTCGTCATGGCCGGAAAAATACCGTACCGAAAGGATAAGCCTTCGCGGAGATTCATGGAGGTCGGAGAGTTTCAGGGGGTTCGATACGGTACTGCACACTGCCGGACTCGCTCATGACAATACGAAATCGTGCGGCAGGGATTTGTATTACCGTGTCAATTCGGAACTGGCCTTTGAGACAGCGAGAAAGGCACTTAATGACGGAGTGAGGCAGTTTATCTTCATGAGTTCGTCAATCATCTACGGAAAATCAGCTCCCATAGGAAAAACAAAAATCATCACCCGTGAAACTCCCGTTAATCCTGAGAGCGTTTACGGGGACAGCAAGTTTAAGGCTGAAGAAATGCTCAGGACGCTTGAGGCTGACGGCCTGAAGGTATGTATACTGAGGTGTCCGATGATTTACGGTAAAGGGTGCAGGGGAAATTATCCCGTACTCTCAAAAATTGCCAGAAGGCTTCCTGTGTTCCCGAAGATACATAATACAAGGTCAATGCTCTACGCGGAAAATTTTGCGGAGTTCGTGAGGCTTATGATTGAGAATGAGGAGAAGGGAATTTTCTGGCCTCAGAACGCTGAATACTCCGACACTTCGGAAATAGTAAGAATGATTGCGGAAGCTCACGGACGAAAGGTCTTAATGATTCCGTTCTTAGAGTTTCCGCTGAAGAATGCCTCAAAGTTTTCAGGAATGTTCAACAAGGCTTTCGGTTCATTGGCCTATGACATGGCACTCAGCGAATACAAAGAGCCCTACAGACTGAAGGATTTACGCGGAAGCATTGAGGAAACTGAAAGAGGCTGAGACTGCTCAGCCCTGCCCCGTACCGCCCTCAATAACGCCCTCATGCCTCACAGTTTTGAATATAGTTTTCCATATACACATCAAATCGAACATTAACGACTCGCGCTTGACGTAATCGCCGTCAAGTTTAGCCTTCTCGGAAATCTCAAGCTCGTCGCGCCCGTTAATCTGCGCCCAGCCGGTCAGTCCCGGCCTTATGTCGTTAGCTCCGTACTTGTCGCGCTCGGCAATGAGGTCATACTGGTTCCATAATGCAGGTCTCGGCCCTACGATTGACATATCGCCCTTTATGATGTTGAGGAGCTGGGGCAGTTCGTCAATAGAGTATCTTCTTATCCATTTTCCGCTGCGGAGAAGATACTGGTCAGGATTTCCCAGAAGGTGAGTCGGAATATCATGCGGAGCGTCCAGCCTCATTGTGCGCAGCTTGTATATGTAAAACGGACGCTTGTGAATGCCGATTCGCTTCTGTGCGAAGAACGCAGGCCCTCTATCCTCATGCCTTATGATTAAAGCGCAGATAATCACTAACGGCGAAAGCAGCAGTATCGCGGGAATCCCTAAAACGGCATCGCATAACCTCTTGAAAAAATGTCTGTACATAGAATTTTTTGAAAGAAATCCCTTCATGATGATTAATTTTCCGCGCCTGATTATACCAGAGTTATTGACATTTTCGAGTTTACTGATAAAATTCTCTGGTGTTCGGAATTAAGCGAACAGTTGAGATTCTGGGAATTGGTGCAACGGCAGCACACCTGACTCTGGATCAGGCAATTGGGGTTCGAATCCCTGATTCCCAGCTAAGTAATTCTTAAGATGACGGATGAAATTACACCCTGTTTAGACTGAAAAAGCTAGACAGGGTTTTTTATATATTAGGAGGAAAAATCTTTATGTTAATCTTCATTTTCATTTATGCTGTAATTCTTGTGGCTATCGGCACGTTCATAGGCAGGAAAGTTAAATCCGCTTCCGATTTCTTCGTCGCCGGGCGGAAATTCGGGACTGGTCTGCTCTTCACCTCGCTGATCGCCGCAAATCTCGGCGCAGGTTCAACCGTAGGCGTTGCCGCTCTGGCTTACACTCACGGAGTCTCGGCTTGGTGGTGGATTGGCAGCGCAGGTATAGGCTCGTTAATCCTCGCTTACATCGTCGGCCCTAAAATCTGGCGTATTGCCAGAGAGCATAACTATTACACCCTCAGCGATTACCTTGACGCTCGTTACAGTAAGGCATTCTCAGGAATAATATCGCTCATGATGTCTGTCGGCACTCTCGCACTGTTCGCAGGTCAGCTTCTGGGTATCGCATGGATTCTCGAAGTCGTTGCCGGAATCCCGAAGACTCAGGGCGTTATCACCGGTGCTGTCGTTACAACGCTCTATTTTGCCGCAGGCGGCATACTCTCAAGCGCCGTCGTCAATATCGTTGAGGTCGCCGTTATTCTCGCAGGATTCATTATTGCTGTGCCTTACGTCTGGAGTTACGCAGGAGGAATTGAGGGTGTTCGTTCAGCCGTAAGTAGGCCGGAATATTTTGACGCTTTCGGAATGGGAAGCACCGCAATTATCGGTTATATAGTCATGCTCGTTCCGTCATTCTTCATTTCGCCCGGCCTAATTGGTAAAGTCTTCGCCGCCGAAAACGAACGCGCTGTCAAAAACGGTACTGCCCTCAACGGACTCGTTCAGTTAATTTTCGCAGTCATTCCCGTGATTATAGGCATGTCAGCAGGTGCTTGCTTCCCTGAACTTTCACGCGCCGACTTGGCACTTCCTTCGGCCATGAAAGAAATGATGCCGTTCTTCGCCGCCTCATTGGCACTCGCAGGAATCTTCGCCGCTGAAGTCAGCACCGCCGATACAGTCCTTTACATGCTGGCAGGGTCAATCAATAATGACCTTTACAAAAGGTTCTTTAATCCCAACATAAGCGATAAAAATTTATTGAACGTCTCGCGAATCGTTACGGTGATTTGCGGAGTGATTGGAGTTATTCTCGCTCTCAGACTCGAAAGTATCATCTCAGCCCTCACTATCTTTTACTCGCTCATGAGCGTGTCGCTTTCAGCACCGCTTCTTTTCGGACTGTTCACGAAAAGAGCAGGGAACTTCGGCGCATTGCTCTCGGCGGTATCGGGCGCAGGGCTTACGGTTTACATGACGTTCGGGGGCTTCGGAGGGTCTTTGAGCGTTGCAGGAGTAAATCTTAATGCCTCAACATGCGGAATAATTCTTTCGTTCGCGGTTATGGGGCTTTCACTTCTGAAGGGTGAGGGGCGTTAAAGCCCCCCTTACGCTCCAAGAAGCGCAATACACGCCCTCACAATTACATCACAGGCTTCGCCCTTAGTTACAGGGTAGCCGTAATGAAAATCATCTTCTCTGCCGTAAATGCTCAACGCTCCGAGCCTCCCTAAAATCTCAGCACATTCGGAATTTCTGTTCTTTCCGAGTTTGAAGGGCATTTTTGAGTCTTTAGGGGGCTTAACGTTCTCAAGCATAGGGAATGCGTCGCATACAGCTTTCAGGAAATCACTTCGCGAAATTAATTTGTCGGACTTGCTTACCGTTACTTCACCTTTATCCTTTATGTTGACGGCTTCGCGCGCCTTAGTGAGAATCTTTGCGGCCTCCTCGCCGGTTATGATGTCGTTCACTCCGAACAACCCTTTATCAGCTCCCCTTATTATTGCCATTTCGAGGACTGGATTGTCCCATTCCTGAAGGTTGAATGACGGTGCATGAGGGTATTCATTAGGCGTGATAATCCCGTACATGTTTGAAATCTGGACTGTCTTGTTCACGAAATGCTCCGGCGGCACGTCAGAATATTTGCAAAGCGACAATGACACTCCCGACTTCAGCAGTTCCCACTGAACGAGCATAGGGTGAACCTCTCTGGGCTGTTTCCCTTCACGGACGCACACAGCCGCTAATGCTCCGGCAGCCTGTCCCGTCATCATAGTAATCGGCTGTAACCTCAACGTTCCGACAGCAAGCCTTGAGGCTGAAATATTCTTCTCGGCGGCTATCAATCCGTCAGTCTCGCTCGGTATCAGAACGTTCATAGGAACTTGGAAAGGCCCTCTAGGACGGTTAAACTCCTGATGTTTCATAGTCTCGTCAAGCTCCCATTCAGTATCAGCGTCAGTGTTCGCCCCGTGAAGGTCAAGAATGTAACCTCCTATCGCAATCGTGTCAGGAAATTCACGGCTCGTATGACCGTCCCTGTAGCTCAGTGAATTTCTTGCAAGCTCCTGAGAAGTCAGAGTGTGTTCGCCGATTATTCGTCTTGACTCGCGGACATAAGGAATCACTGGCATACGTTTAACGAGTTCCTGCCATTCTCGCGGAAGAGTCCTCGCCGCTTCGGGAAGTATCCTGTTCGCGTACTCGTCCTCAGCGACTGACCAGTCCTCGCCGAGTTCGTTCTGAATGTAGTAGATGAAGTGCAACGTCTTTATCAATGCCTCGCGCTCAATCTGAAGACGCAAATTCCTGTCCTCAAGGTACGCTACAGGCAAGCCCCTCCGGCCGTTAGTCCAGCCGTAAGTTCCGGGATAATCATTCGCCCAGTTCGCGCAGGTCTTCGTGATGAACGGCCTGTTCTCCTTGTCAGCGTCATAGCTGTAGGGGTTCGAGCTGTCGGGAAGCCCTCTGTAAGCGTTGTGGGTCATGAAATTCACAGGGAGCTGAACAGGATAAGTATTCCTGAAGTTGCCGCCGTCCGCGCTGACAAAACTTTCGTAGTTCCTTTTCGCAAGCTCGTAGCCGGGCAGAGGCACTTCCGGTTTAAGGTAATCGGGAACTCCTCCGCTGTATTTCTTGAGAATAGCTACCCACGTTATATCCTGTATCATCGCTTCGGGATTGATGAATTTCGAGGTCGAATTTCCTGCCCTGTAGGGTGTCTTTGTGAGCGGAAGCATGTCCCCGTATTCTGTAGCGTCAATAAGAATCTTGCAGGCGTAATTCCTGTTGCCCGACGGAGTTTTGACGGTTACGGACGAGACAGCGTTTTTAGTTTTCGCAACGCCGGTAATCTCCGAGTTCATGAGAAATTCGAGAGTGCCTTTTCTTCTGGCCTCGTTAATCATGGAGATGAATGCCTCCTGACCTATGTGAGGCTCAAAGGCTGTACTGGTTCTCGAATCCCAGTAGCATGTTCCCATAGATTTGCCGCGCGAATCGTAATAGCTCTTAATCCTGTTGATGAACTCAAGGTATATACCGCTTCTCTGACGGCTCATATCGTCCATAGTAGAGACACCTGCGGCAGTTGCCTGACCTCCTATCCACGTGCTTGTCTCGACAACCAGAACTGACGCTCCCATTCTTGCGGCCTGAATCGCCGCTGAAATCCCTCCTGTGCCTCCCCCTGCTATGATGATGTCGTATGAACTTTTCGGCTGGCGTGAAGTCCGTGAAGCTGCTGAAGCGGTGAAGATGATGATAATAGTTGAAACGGTGAGTAAAAATTTTCTGACACTCAAATTTAATACAGCCTCCAGTGCTGAAATCTTAACGTTTTTCTTATGGGTGAATATTATACGGCTGTTTCAGGCATATTATAATCATCATGAAATTTTCAGGGAGGTAATTTTTTCAGTGTTCCATGATTCTTATGAAGTAATAGTAATCGGCGGAGGCCATTCGGGCTGCGAGGCGGCATTAGCAAGTTCACGAATCGGAATCCGCACCCTCATGCTGAATCTTAATGTCGATAACACGGCGTTAATGCCCTGCAACCCGTCAATAGGCGGCCCGGCAAAAGGTCATTTAGTCCGAGAAGTCAGCGCGCTAGGCGGCGAACAGGCTAGAGCTGCTGACGCTTCAACATTAATGATACGATGGCTCAATACCTCAAAGGGCGCGGCTGTAAGAGCATTGCGCGCTCAGTGCGACCCTCAGCGTTACGGAACTTACTACAGGAAATTATTGACGGCTCAGGAGAATTTAGATGTTCATCAGGACGAGGCAATAGAGATTCTCACTGAGGGCGGTAAAGTCTCAGGGGTATTGACGCGGCACGGCTCACGTTATGACGCTAGAGCTATTGTAATCTGCGGAGGGGTCTACATGGCCGGAAGAGTCTTCATGGGCGATGTGTCATTCAGTTCTGGGCCTATGGGTCAGACTAATTCAGAGAGACTCCCGAAATCGCTTGAGGCTCTCGGAATAAAGACCGGCAAAATGAGAACCGATACAACTCCGCGCCTCAACATCAACACTATAGACTTCACTGGAATGACACCCCAGTTATCCGAGAATGAGCCGTTATGTTTCGACATCTGGGGGAAAGGAAAAATCTATAAGGATTCGGATTATGCCTGCTGGTTCTCAAGGACTACAGAGAAAACTTACGAGGTACTTTCGAGGAACATTGAGAGATCTCCGCTTGTTACGGGGGGAGTTAAGGCTAACGGCCCGAGATACTGTCCGTCGATTGAGGACAAGTTCCTTAGATTTCCAGACCATATTACACACCCGATAGTCTTCGAGCCTGTCTCAACTAACACTGATGAAGTTTACGTTCAGAATTTCTCAACGAGCCTCCCTTATGACGTTCAGGCCGAAATGATAAGGACACTGCCCGGCTGCAGGAACGCTAAAATCATCAAGCCCGGCTACGGAATTGAGTACGATTACGTTCTGCCAGAACAGCTGAAACATTCGCTTGAGAACAAGAACGTTGAGGGATTATTTTTTGCCGGTCAGGTCAACGGGACATCAGGCTATGAGGAGGCAGCAGCTCAGGGATTACTCGCAGGTATTAACGCGGCCATGTATGTTCAAGGGAAAGAGCCGTTAATTCTGGGACGTGATGAGGGGTATTTAGGGGTGCTTGTGGACGACTTGACCACTAAGAACACTGATGAACCGTACAGAATGCTGACCGGGCGGTGTGAGCATAGACTGCTTCTGAGATGGGACAATCCTGCCCACAGATTATCGGACTACGGAAGGAAAGCAGGACTTATTGACGACTCGAAGTGGAAATTTCTTGAGGAACGATTTTCGAGGGAGGACGCTGAGATTTCGAGGCTTAACTCGACTAAAATATCGCCCTCGCCGGAAATTGAGAGGTTATGCGCTGAATATGACGCTGAGATTCTGAATGAGACTATGACGCTATCGGACTTCCTGAAGCACAGAGGGGTAACTTATGAATTGATTTCGAGATTATCGCCATCGCCGATTGAGCTTGAACGCGAGGAGATTTCGCATGTTGAGACGGAACTGAGGTACACGGGTTATCTTGAGCGCGAGGCACGAATCGCAGGAAGAATGAAGAATCTTGACGGTGCTAAGATACCTGATGACTTTGATTACGATTCTGTGAAGGGCTTGAGGACTGAGAGCCTTCAAAAGCTGAAGCACTACAGGCCTGAATCGCTCGGCCATGCTCTGAGGATTTCGGGGGTAACGCCTGTTGATGTCCAGTTAATCTCGGTGATTTTGTCCCGAAACGAACGGAGGAAATCAAAAGAATGAATGAGGACGAGAGAATCAGCATTGATTTAGGGAAATGGTTTCCGGAGGCGGCGAGGAGAGTTGAGGTTCTTGAGGAGCTGAAAAGGAATTGGGCTTCTGTTGTCGGAAGACCTGCCGCAAGATGGTCAATGCCCAGCGTTTTGGGGGTCAAGGAACTAACGGTTGATGTATGGAATCCGATGGCCAAGAGTCAAATCATCAACATGAAAGGAAATATAGCCAGTGCGCTTTCGCTTCGGTGGGGTTACGGAGTGGGGGAAGATTTTTCTTTGAAGGTTTATCTCAACGGGGCAGGGAAAAAGAAATAATCTCCTCATGAATGAGTATGAGTATTATACATATTGCCTTGACAAAAATTTAGCCGCCATGTAGAATTTCACGTCTGAAAAATAAAATCTTTTCAGGAGGTTTCAACATGGCCAAAAAAATGGTCTACGGCATCAATGATACGCCCCCGTTCTTAATTACATTGCTCTCAGGAGCGCAGCACGTCTTAACCTTATTCGGTTCGACAACGCTAGTCCCGTTGATATTCGGCCCGGCAATGGGAATGGACGCTCTGCAAATAGCTTCGTTAATCTCCTGCGTCTATTTCGGAATGGGAGTGGCGACACTAATTCAGACAAGCAAAAAGCTCGGTTCAGGACTTCCAATCGTTCAGGGATCGAGCTTTTCTTTTATCCCGTCGGTGATGACGGTCATAGCCCTCTACAAAGCCTCAGGCCCTGAGACAGTAATGCAGTACATGGGCGGAGGGTTAATCGCCGGAGGCATAATCCTCTCGATAATCGGCTACAGCAGAATCGCCGGCGTAATCCGAAAGGTCATCACACCCGTTGTAATCGGCCCCGTAATAATGGCGATAGGCTTCTCGCTTGCAGGGACAGCCGTTCAGGGCAACGCCGCTAACTACTGGCCTGCCTCGCTGGGAGTCGTAGTGTTAATCTTCCTGTTCAGCCTCGTACTGAAGAACAAGTACATCAACATTTTCGCAATCCTCCTCGCAATCATCATCACTTACTGCGTATGCCTCACGCTCTCGGTTAAGGGAATATTCACGCCGGATCACCCTGCATATATAAACCTTTCGAGAGTTACAGAAGCCCCGTGGCTCAGGGACGTAAGGAACGTAATAATCCCGTGGGGAGTTCCGAAGTTCAGCCTCATGGCGTTCGCGGCGTTACTGGCCGGATTTTTCGCGACAATGATTGAGAGTATCGGCGATTATCATTCAGTGTCATACGCTTCGGGAGTTGATGACCCCGACTCCGAGACTATCAGCAGGGGAATCGGTGCTGAAGGTTTATGCTGTGCGTTATCGGGAGTTTTCGGCTCAGTCGGAACGACATCTTACACCGAGAATATCGGCCTCATCGGCTTGACCGGCGTTGCCTCGCGAGTGGTCGTAAGAACCGGCGCAGTGATATTAATTCTCATGAGCTTTGTCGGGAAACTCAGCGCATTAATTGCCACAATGCCGTCGCCCATAATTGGAGGAGCATACATAGCACTCTTCGGGACAATCGGCGCAATGGGCATTCAGGTTTTAATGAGGGCAGATATGTCGAGCCAGAGGAATATACTTATTATAGGGTTCGCGTTCCTGATGGCACTTGGACTTCCCGGCTGGGTTGAGGCAAATCAGGCATTGTTCATGAATGAGGCTAACAGCCAGCTTATGAACACTCTCGGCGGAATGGTCTGGGCGGTACTCAAGACACCAATGGCAGTTGCCGGTGTCTGCGCGGCGGTCTGCGACTCGCTGATACCCGGAACTGACGAGGAACGCGGCATTAACGTCAAGCCCAGAGGTATCTAGGAAAAATCACCGGTTAAGCCGGTGGTTTGACTTTTTGATTCGTGAAAAATATAATTTATTCAAAATTTTTACGGCAAAGGAATGACAAACATTGCGCACTAAAAAATTTCTCACTACCCTGATGCTGGTTGTGTTTGTTCTGACAGCGTTATCGTCATCAGCGTTTGCGGAACGCAGAAGATCCAGAGAGGTTCAGACGATTGGAGTTCTCAGTTATCTCGGCACTGACCCCGAAGTATTCCAAGAGAAGGTCAATGAACTCGGCAAACTTCTGGCAGGCGCAACTATGAGAGCAGCAAGCATTCCGGGAATGAACGACACAATAAGATTCTTAAACTCGTTCAGAAAGAGCAAGTATGAGGTTAAATTCTATGACTCTCTCACAAATATGGTACTCGCGCTCGATTCCGACAAGGTGAAAGTAATCTCAGTACCAGAGTACACCGCAAGGTATCTCATGAACAATGACCCTGACTACATCGTACTCTTCGCGATAGTTATGCCGTCATCAATATCGTTCGGGTTCAGAAATGACAACAACGCTCTCTGCGAGGAGTTCAACAAGGCTATCCGTTCAATGAAGGAAGACGGAACATTGAAGGCACTTGAGGAGAAATACATCACAAATTCCAATGCTGATCCTGAAGCCGTAGCGTTCGAGAAATTTGACGGAGCGGACAAGATAACAATAGCAGTAACGGGAGATATACCGCCTATCGACTACATAGCTGCGGACGGTTCAGCGGCAGGGTACAACACAGCGGTACTCTCGGAGATTGGGCGCAGGCTTCACAAGAACATCGAGGTTCTCAGCATAGAGGCCGGAGCAAGAACTTCATCGCTCGTCTCAGGAAAAGCGGACGTGATTTTCTGGTACAGGTCAACAAAAGGCATTGATACTTCAGCCGTTGACATTAAGGACAATCCTTTGAACTCGGTAATGAATGACGCGTCAGAAGGAGTTCTTCTTTCAGAGCCGTATTATGAGTGGCAGAGAAACTTGCTTCTCACGTTCTAAGACGAAAGAAATTCAAAATGCCCCCGATGATGAGTCGGGGGTAATTTTTTTTATGCTGTCCGAACTCTGAGAGTCATTCTCTCGCGAATATCGCCCCTTCGGTATGAGAAACACCGTTCATCTTTCAGCGTGTCGATTCCCGAAAGTATGATGTTTGAACCGCTCAGTCCCTCATCGAGAAGCTGACTCCTAATCTCTCCGGCCAAGTCAAAATATACCCTATCGCCGTCAACCTCATAATTACCGCTGTGGAACGCCTCAAGTCCCTTCGCTGTCCATTCATCGTCTGACTTCCTGAAGTATTCGCGGCCTATGCACGGCCCTATCCATGCGTGAGCCTCAAGAGATGATTTAACGCCGGATTTCTCGCGGATTAAATTCAGACCTTCACGGGAGATATTCAGGACAGTACCTTTGTAGCCGGAATGAAGAATCATTACCCAGCGTTCCGAATCGTTCCAGAGCATGACGGGGGCGCAGTCAGCGAATCTCAATGAGGCTTCAGCGTTCGGAGCAGTAAGAAGAAGACCGTCAGCCTCCGGCCGTGAGGGGAGCGAAAATTCTTTAAGGTTTTCAGCGTCAACTGCGATGATATTTTTCCCGTGAACCTGCGAGGGCATTACATGAGGCAGCGAGGGAGCGTCAAGAGTTTCGCCCTTCATGAAAAATTCTGCGGTGATAAATTCTGAAGTCAATATCTTCAAATGTCGTAACCTCTTTGTGCTAATATTACTGAAAAATTTTTCATAATGGGAGTATTCTACAATGAACTTGGATTTTTTTTCAATTGCCTCCAACCTCATCAGCCTTTTCGCGTTAATCGCTGTCGGATTCGCCGCCGTTAAAACCGGCGTGGTCAAGCCCGAAGCGTCATCGCATTTTTCATCGCTCCTGATGAGGATAACTCTGCCTTGCACGATTTTTGTCTCGCTCGTTCAGCGCGATTATGATCCGGCTTTCGTCAAGGACGGAATCACTATCATCGTTGCCGGACTCGTTATTTTCGTTTTAATGCTCTACATTTCGAGTGGGCTTGCTCAAATTTCTGGCGTTCCCAAAGGCAGAAGGGGTATATGGGCATTCATAAGCACTTACAGCAATTCGGGCTTCATGGGCTTCCCTATAGCACTCGCGCTTTTCGGCAATGAGGGACTCGCGCTCTCCGTAATGCTTAACATCTCGTTCAATATTACGATTTACACTCTCGGCGCAATCGAAATAATCCGCGACACCCCCCACCACGATTCCGAAGGTCTTGACCTGAAATCAATAATCTTCAGCAATATTAACATTGCCGTAGTTCTGAGCCTGATATTCTATTTCTGCCAGCTCAAAGTCCCGTCAATGATATTCGTTCCGCTGAAGTATCTCTCGGACATAACGACTCCAATTTCAATGCTGATAATCGGTGCGGCTCTGGCACACTCGAAAGCCTCAGACCTTTTCACTGATGTTCATGCGTGGACTGCTTCGGCAATGAGGCTCTTAATCTACCCGTTAATACTCTGCGGACTTCTTAGGATTTTCCCTCTAAGCAGCAATCCTCTTGTCGGCGCGGTTCTCATTCTCATAAACGCTATGCCCGGCGCAAGCGTTACGGCGGTTTTGTGCGAGATGTACCACGCTGACACTGATTTCGCGGCGAGGGCTATGTTCATTCAGAATGTGGCCTGCATGGTAACAATACCGTTTGTATGCTCGATGATTTAAGGAGGCAATAACGATGTTCAGACTTGACCCCGAAAAAATATACTTCTTTGACGGCGCAATGGGTACGATGTTACAGGCAAGAGGCTTGAAACTCCGTGAGATCCCCGAAATCCTGAGCCTTACCCAGCCCGAACTGATACGCTCAATTCACAGGGAATACATCAACGCCGGTTCTGACTTCATAACAGCTAACACTTTCGGAGCTAACAGATCCAAACTCGCCGGCTCAGGCTTCACCGTAACCGAAACCGTAAGGGCAGGAGCAAATTTAGCCCGTGAAGTTACGGAGGGTACGTCATCAATTCCAGTCCTCGACATCGGGGCTACAGGGCGCGTAATGTACCCTTCGGGCGATGCTTCGTTCGGCGAGATTTATGACGCTGTTGCCGAAATGGTCATTGCCGGAAGGGACATCTGCGGAGCGGTTTTGCTTGAGACTTTCACGGATTTGTACGAGCTGAAGGCCGCTGTTCTGGCGGCGAAAGAAAATTCTGACCTCCCTGTTTTCGCGACAATGAGCTTCGAGGAATCAGGCCGGACATTTTTCGGGGCGAGCGTTGAGGCAATGGCCGCCGTGCTTGAGGGATTAGGTATTGACGCTCTGGGGGTGAACTGCTCGTTAGGCCCGAAGCAGTTACTGCCCATTGTTGAGCGTTTATGCTCATGTTCGCACATTCCAGTGATGGTTCAGCCGAACGCCGGTCTTCCCGTAATGAGGGACGGAGTTTCGCATTATGACGTTACGCCGGACGAGTTCGCTGAGATTTCGCGCCGTTTCGCCGAAATGGGCGTGAATATTCTCGGAGGCTGCTGCGGTACTACCCCTGAGCATATCGCCCTAATGAAACGCGCTGTAACTAACAGTTCCGGCCATGCAGTCAAGAGGAATGTGCCTGATGAAACGATTGTGTGTTCGCCGTCAAAGGTCGTAACGTTCGGGAAAAAATTTGTCGTTATCGGCGAGCGTCTCAATCCGACAGGCAAGAAATTACTTCAGAAAGCACTCAGAGAGGGAAACACTGATTACCTTCTGAAAGAGGCCGTTAAACAGCAGGAACAGGGCGCGGATATTCTCGACCTTAACGCAGGACTGCCCGACATTGACGAACCTGAAGTCCTCACCCACGCTTTGACTGAGATTCAAGGCATAGTAGACCTTCCGATTCAGATTGACAGTTCAGACCCGAAAGCCTTAGAGTCAGCAATAAGAATCTGTAACGGCAAACCCATTCTGAACTCAGTAAACGGCAAATCCTCAAGCCTTGAGAAAATTCTTCCCATTGCTAAGAAATACGGCTCATGCGTTCTCGGCCTTACTCTTGACGACAAGGGCATACCCGAAACCGCTGAGGAACGGTTCAGAATCGCCCGTCTGATTGTTGACATGGCCGCTGAAATCGGAATCCACCGCCGCAACGTTCTCATTGACTGCCTGACGCTTACCGCCTCCGCACAGCAGAAACTAGTTCCCGAAACACTGAAAGCAATACGAATGGTTAAGGAGGAACTTGGGGTAAAAACGATTCTGGGACTGAGCAACGTGTCATTCGGACTGCCCAGAAGACCGCTGGTGAACCGAACAATGATGATGGCCGCTATAATGCAGGGTCTTGACGGGGCGATAATCAATCCCGGAGACTCTGACCTCAAGGAGACATTATGCGCGTGGAATTTGCTTTCGGGCGGCGAGGCGGAAATGCAGGAATATATTTCGTACTGCGAGGCTCACCCCGTCAGTACATCATCAGTAAACGCTCCGGCAGTAACTCAGCAGTCTTCTCAGAGCCTTAACACTAAGGACGCTTTACAGTCAGCGATAATCAGGGGATTAAAGGACGAATCAGCCTCAATGACCCGTGAACTCCTAAAGACTTCAAAGCCCCTCGACATCATTGAGAAAAACATAGTTCCTGCGCTCGACACGGTAGGAAAGGACTATGAGGCTGGTAAATTATTCCTTCCCCAGCTCATAAAATCAGCGGAGGCCGCGAAATCAGCGTTTGAGGTTTTGTCGCTTAACATGGAGAAATCAGAGGACAACGGAAAGGCTAAAGGCCCTGTGATTTTGGCGACGGTCTACGGAGATGTTCACGACATCGGAAAGAACATAGTGCGGACGATATTCGAGAACTACAATTTTGACGTTATCGACTTGGGAAAGGACGTTCCCCCCGAAAAAATAGTCGAGGCTGTAATCAACAGGGGCGTTAATGTTGTGGGGTTGAGCGCGTTAATGACCACGACAGTAGCAAGCATGAAGGAGACGATCATGAAGCTGAAGGAAGCCTGCCCCGATGTGAAGATTATTGCAGGCGGTGCGGTATTGACCCCTGAACTTGCGAAGTATGCCGGAGCGGATTACTACGCCAGAGACGCGATGGAGGGCGTTAGGATAGTTTCGTCATTGCTGTAATTGCGTAAAAAATCCCTCTGAGTTTCCGGCTCAGAGGGGAAATTATTTCCTAGTGCTAATATCTGCGGTTATGATGTCTTCGTTCTGCCTCACGTCTGCGCTGTTCCTCGCGTTTGCGCTGTTCCTCGCGTTTGCGCTGTTCCTCGCGTTTGCGCTGTTCTTCACGTCTGCGCTGCTCCTCACGCCTACGCTGTTCTTCACGCCTACGCTGCTCCTCTTGCCTGCGGATATCTGGTCTGTGGCTTGCCGCGAAAGATAATGTTGTCCCGATAGTTGAGCAGAACGAAAGTGCCAGTAAAAAAACTGCAATGATTTTCTTCATGATATTCACCTCCTAATCTTAATGTATTTGCATAAGCGGCTATAAAAATCTGCCGTTATTGCCGAAAATGCACGGCCTTTTTATTCATGTCTAAGCTCTGTACCGTTATGCTATAATTAGCAAAAGTAACAAAGGGGTAGCCAATCAATTTGGCCGTTACTAATTTTATTTTTCGTATCGACTGAAATTATAACATATCCCCTTTGTTTGTTGTAGGTATTTTTTACTAAATTTTCGTTTCGATTTTATGCTTCCCGTTTCATAATCATTAATTCATATCTTCAAGCTGAAAAACTCAGTGTATAATTACAGAATATTTTATCCATGAGGAAAGGAACTTTCACTTGCGTAATACTATCATTCAGTGTGAAAAATGGCTGTGTGATGAAGTCAACAAAGCAGGAGCATCAGGAATAATTCTTGGTCTTTCGGGCGGTATAGACTCGTCAGTTCTCGCCGCGCTTGCCCGTGAAGCATTAGGACATGACGGAGTCTTGGGTGTCATAATGCCCTGCCACAGCAATCCCGATGATGAGGCTGACGCTGAACTTCTCGCAGGGACTCTTGATGTAAGGTTCAAGCGCGTTGACCTTTCGGGAGCATTCGATGAGATGTGCGTAACTATAGGCGTTGAATTGAGTCCTCTCGTTCAGTCGAACATGAAGGCCAGACTCAGAATGGTTACTCTTTACGCTCTCGGTCAGGAAAATCATCTCCTCGTCTGCGGAACTAGCAACCGTTCAGAGTACGAGACAGGCTACTTCACGAAATACGGCGACTCAGGTTCGGACTTAATGCCCCTCGCCAGCTTCCTCAAACGCGACATCAGGGCTATGGCTCGCCTACTCAACGTTCCCGAAAAAATCATCACTAAGGCTCCAAGCGCAGGACTCGTAGACGGTCAGACCGATGAGGGCGATATGGGTTTCACGTATGACGTTCTCGATGAATATTTAGCGTCAGGAAAAATTAATGACCCTTCGGCAAAAGAACGTATTGATGTCATGCGGAGACGCAGTGAACATAAACGCAAGCCGATTCCAATCTTCAGAGCATAATTTTAGAGGAGGAAACAAAATTGTCAGGACATTCAAAATGGGCAAACATTAAACACAGGAAAGCTGCTCAGGACGCAAAACGCGGTAATCTTTTCCAGAAATTAGTCCGCGCTATCATCATCGCTGCTAAAGACGGCGGCGGCGATCCGGCCATGAATATGCGCCTCAAAACCGCCATCGAACGCGCTAAGGCCGTAAGCGTTCCCAATGACAACATTACACGCGCCATCAAACGCGGTACAGGCGAACTCGGAGATATTACTTACGATGAACTCACCTACGAGGTCATCGGCCCGTCAGGTATCGCCGTTCTCGTCAACGTCATGACCGACAACAGAAATAGAACCACCCCCGAAATCAGGGCATTGCTCGCCCGCAACGGTGGCCAGATGGGTTCTGAAGGTTCAGTGTCATGGATGTTCGACCGAAAAGGAGTCATCGAGGTTAAAGGCAAGAACATTGACGAAGATGAATTGATGACTCTCGGACTCGATTCGGGAATGTCGGACATGGAAGCTAATGACGAGGGCTTTACGCTTTACTGCGAGCCGTCAGACCTCGACACTCTCCAGAAAGCTCTTGAGGAGGCAAAATATGTTGTCGATAATGCCGAAGTCTCAATGATTGCGAAAACGCCGGTAGAGGTTTCAGACCCTGAGTCGGCAAGAAAAGTTTTAAGGCTTGTTGATGCCCTCGAAGAACATGACGACGTTCAGAATGTTTACTCGAACTTTGAGATACCTGACGAAGTGGCTTCACAGATAGAGGACGACTAATTGAGGATTTGTCTGGGGATAGATCCCGGCCTCGCACGTGTGGGATACGGAGCTGTAAGCGAATCGGAATCCGGCCTCAGAGCATTGAATTACGGCTGTATAGAGACTGCCCCTTCAATGACGTTCACGGAAAGACTCCTGAAAATTTACACCGACCTTCAGGAAAAAATTACCTCAAGCAGTCCTGATTTTCTTTCGGTCGAACGTTTATTTTTCGGGCGCAACACTACGACAGCCGAGTACGTTTATCAGGCTAGAGGGGTAATAATGCTTTTAGCCGCACAGAATAATTTACCTGTTGTCGAACCTGCTCCGAATCACATAAAGCTCTCAATCTGCGGAAACGGACGGGCTGACAAACTCACGGTTCAGACGACAGTTAAAGATATTCTTTCGCTTGATGAAATACCCAGACCCGATGATACTGCTGATGCTTTAGCGGCAGCGGTAGCGGGTCTTTCGTTTTGAGGGGAGACGGTTAAAATCAAAAGTAAAATTTTTGTCCTGATAATTGCAGTTCTTTCATGGCCGTTTGAAGTTCAGGCGCGCGATGTCTATGTAAGACTCTCAAATTCAGGAAGCTACTCAATCGGAATCACTGAAGGTATGCTAACTATGACCGATGCCGAAGGAAGACTCGCTAATCTCGGCGACAGCGCACAGATTACAGCGTCAGGAAGCTACGTCAACATAATGGGAAATTCGTTCCTCATGCCCGTTAGAATCTCAGGCGCAGGGCTGCTCCAGTTCAAGGGGAGGTCTTACAGGGGCGCATTCCTGATTACTCAGAGGGCAGGACTTCTTAACGTCATTGATGTTGAAAGTTATCTTTGCGGAGTATTGCCGGCTGAGGTCGGTGCTAACTGGCACAATGAGGCACTGAGGACTCAGGCGATATGTGCCAGAACTTACGTCCTTAAACAGAGCATGAACAGAGCGGATAAGGGCTATGATGTTGTAGACACGGACGCGGATCAGGTTTACAAGGGCGCAGGAATTGAGACAGCGAAAACCAATCAGGCCGTAGCAAGCACTATGGGCGAGGTTCTGACCTACGGGAAGGAGTTAGCAATCACTTATTTTCATTCTGACAGCGGAGGACACACGGCTGATATTGCGGACGTTTGGGGACAGAAGCTCCCGTACCTCACGGGCGTTCCCGAAATAGTGAACTACAAGTCGCCCGTCTCGTCATGGAATGCCAAAGTCTCAGCCCAGAAAATCCAGAGTGCCGTCAAGAAAGTTACAGGCACGGACATCGGGACAGTCTCAGAAGTCCAAGTGTCTGAGGTCGATGAGGGCGGAAGGGCGGTAACGATGACGTTCATCGGCTCGAACGGCTCGAAGTCAATGAAGGCAAGCCAGTTCCGAACAGCAGTTGACCCCCGTACAATCAAAAGCACAATGTTTACCCCTTCGGGCGGAGCGTTTAAGGTTGAAAACACAACTACGCCGAGCGGACTTGTTACTCAACGCAAGGCTCAGACTTCGGGAAATGAACTTACTTTCGAGGAGGAACAGGGAATCGCAAGAATGACATCGGAAGGAGTTTTCACCGCCACAGAACTAATCGACATGCTTGCGAACCCCGACAAACGAAAGAAGTATTACCAGACAGGAATCGGAAGGGCAGGTAAATCAGGGAAATCATCACAGACTTCAGTCTCTCAGAAGCCCAGAAGCAAATACGGTTATTCAATCGAGAGAGCCGGAGACGATTTCATCTTCTACGGACGGGGCTGGGGACACGGCGTAGGAATGTCCCAATGGGGCGCAATGGCTATGGCCGAACAGGGTTACACCGCCGAGAAGATACTCGCTCATTATTATCCCGGCACATCGGTAAGGAAGATAAAGTGAAAAGAATATCACACGAAAATTTATACGACCTCTCATCATATGACTATGAGCTTCCGCCGGAGAACATAGCTCAGACTCCTTCTGACCCCAGAGATTCATCGCGCCTCCTCGTCTGGAACGTCAAAGAAAATTCGACAGCCTCAAGGCATTTCAGGGACATCACCGAATATTTCAGAGCCGGTGATGTTCTTGTTCTCAACGACACTAGAGTAATACCGGCGAGATTGACGGGGTTCCGCGAGACTGGCGGAAAGTTTGAGCTTCTGCTTCTCAGGAATACGACTGCTGATTTTCTGAACTGGGAGGCACTCGTTAAACCAGCAAGAAGGATTCACAAGGGCGATACGCTGACTCTCAGCGGCCATGAAGTAATCATTACTGATGATTTGCCGGAGGGTATAAGGGCATTGAGATTCAATTTTGAGTCGAGAGATGATTTCATGAAGTTTCTTGAGGAGGCCGGAAATGTCCCTCTGCCCCCTTACATTCACGGCGACAACAGCATGAAGGAATCGTATCAGACAGTTTTCGCGCGCAACGACGGTTCATCGGCAGCACCGACAGCAAGTCTTCACTTCACGCCCGAACTTCTCGCTAAAATTCAGTCAATGGGCGTTAAAATCGGCTATGTTACCCTTCATGTAGGCTTGGGAACTTTCAGGCCGGTAAAAACTCAGGACATAAGAGAGCATTCAATCCACACCGAACACTGTGAAGTTCCCCCCGAAACAGCCGAACTAATCCGCGAGTGCAGGCTCAACGGCGGACGTGTTATCGCTTCGGGAACAACATCAGCCCGAACGCTTGAGTCATTTGCTGACGTTGAGGGCTTCGTGAAATCCGGCGTTAAAGACACAGGGCTGTTCATTTATCCCGGCTATCGTTTCAAAGTTGTTGACGCTCTCATAACGAATTTTCATCTTCCCCAAAGCTCGCTCATAATGCTCGTGTCCTCGTTCGCCGCTAATAAAGCAGGGGCGTTCGGTCATGAAGAAGAAATTTTGGAGAGGCTCATCGAGATTTACGAGGGTGCGGCTGAAGAGGGCTGGAGATTTTTTTCTTTCGGCGACGCAATGTTCATATATTAGGCGGTGCAAGGTATAATGTTAAAGAACATCACAATCATCACGTTAATATTCATTTTCGCAACGGAGGTTTACGCAATGAGCAACGTATACGATTATTCGGTATTCACGCCTAAGGGCGAGGAGGTAAAACTCTCAGCCTTCAAAGGCAAAGTCCTTCTCATCGTCAATACTGCTACAGGCTGCGGATTTACACCCCAGTACGAGCAACTCGAAGAAATGTACAGGAAGTACCACGACAAGGGACTCGAAATCATTGACATTCCCTGCAATCAGTTCGGAGGTCAGGCACCCGGTTCGGACGATGAGATTCACGAGTTCTGCGCGCTCCACTTCAACACTACTTACGACCAGTTCAAGAAGTCCGAAGTCAACGGCTCAAATGAACTTCCGCTCTACACGTTCTTAAAGAGCCGGAAAGGTTTTGAGGGCTTCGACAAGGGACACAAGCTCACCCCGATTCTTGAAGACATGCTCGGAAAAGCTGACCCCGATTTCGCGAAGAAACCTGACATCAAATGGAACTTCACGAAATTCATCGTTGACCGTAACGGCGATGTAGTAAAACGCTTCGAGCCTACCGCTGACATGGCCGATGTCGAGAAGTTCGCAGCATCGCTTCTCTAGGAGGACGGATTCATCATGGCAGTAAACGTTATCAATAATGACGACGATTCAGCCCTTAACGCCGCGAAAGTTGCGCTTCTTGATGTCTGGGCGACATGGTGCGGCCCGTGCAAGATGATTGCGCCGATTGTCGAGGAATTATCGGAGGAGTTCGCCGGAAAAGTCGAGTTCTTCAAGGCTGACGCTGAGGAGAATCCCGGACTGGCTAAGAAACTCAGGGTAATGAGCATTCCGAACCTCGTTATCATGAAGGAAGGTAAAGTAACGGCGAGGCAGGTAGGCTTTCAGGGAGCTGACGAGCTTCGCGCATGGCTTGAAGCAAACATCTAGAGGTAATAATCCCTCTCCTTAATGAATGGGGGAGGGAATTTTTTTTCACAGGTTTTTAGAATATGAGTGAGTCAAAACTGAGAAAGACATTGACACCTTTCAGTGTATGGTCGATAGCTTTCGGGGGCGTAATAGGCTGGGGGTCAATGGTAATGCCCGGCACTACGTTCCTGAAGCGCGGCGGCACTATGGGAACTATGTTGTCTATGGAGATTGCCGCTTTTATAATGCTTATAATGTCCTACAACTACGCATACATGATGAGGAAGTTCCCCGATTCAGGAGGACAGTTTATTTTTGCCGAAAAGGCTTTCGGAAGGATTCACGGATTTATATGCGCGTGGTTTCTTGGACTTTGCTACATAATGATTATACCGATGAATGCGACTGCGCTGTGTCTTGTTTTCAGGGCATTATCTGAGGAAAAAAGCATACTGTATTTCGGATTTCACTATGAAGTTGCAGGATATGACATATATTTCGGCGAGGTGATACTTGCTGTAGGAGCGTTGATATTTTTTGCGCTGGTCAGTTCTGGACGGGTTGAAACAGCTGGAAGAATGCAGTCATTTTTTGTTATTGTTCTTCTTGCCGGTACAGCAACAGTTTTAGGAGCCTCGATAATCAGTCCTGCCTCCTCAAGCGCGAATCTTTACCCGATGTTTTACCCTTTTGATGAAACTCACGGCAGCGCATTGTCTCAGATAATCTCAATTCTTGTGCTTGCCCCGTGGATGTATGTAGGGTTCGACACCGTTCCGCAGATGGTTGAAGAATCATCATTCCCGCCTTCGCGCGCAAAATCCATAATGGACACGAGCATTATTGCAGGCTGTTCCGTCTATGTTGTATTAACTCTCGTGTCGGCTTCAGGAATTTCATCGGGCTATCCCGACTGGGCAGCTTACGTTAATGACCTTCCAAACCTTAGAGGGCCTTCGGGAATTGCGACATTCTCAGCGGCATATAACGTTCTTGGAAATGCCGGTGTCTTTGCAATAAGTATGGCTGCGCTTATGGCCATGTTCACTGGAATGCTTGGTTTTTACACGGCGACAAGCAGGGTACTTTACTCGCTCTCACGGGATAGAATGCTCCCTTCATGGTTCGGGGAGCTTAACGCTAACTCTGTTCCTTTCAACGCCGTGAAGTTCTGCATGATTATCTCGCTTTTCGCGCCGTTCATAGGGCGCAACGCACTTGGCTGGACAGTTGACATGTCATCGGTAGGCGGAGCGATAAGTTTCGGTTACACATCGCTTGCGGCGGTGAAGTTCGCACTTGCCGAAGGGCGCAACGACATAACCGTATTCGGGATAACCGGCTTTATTTTTTCGGTTATATTTGCGTTCTTCCTTCTTGTGCCGGTATCGGGCTTCGACTGTTCGCTTGATTTCCCGTCATACATACTGCTTGTCATTTGGATAGTCATAGGAACACTGCTTTTTCCACACACGAAAAAATCCCTGTAAAGCAAAAACACTTGACAGCTTGAAACACGTTCCATATAATCATCATCATGATTGACAGAGTAAACGATGACAATGAAATATTGAAGCGCAGAATACATTTTAACCTTCTGTATGATTTCTACTCGCCTTTGCTGACGGAAAGACAGCGGAAAGTTTACGAGACATTATGCTTTTCGGACTTGACGCTTACGGAGGCGGCGAGGGTTTTGGGGATAAGCAGGCAGGCGGTGTATATTCTTGCGCGGAACGTCATGGACAAGCTCGAAGGAATCGAACGCGAGTTATGTTTTGCGGTGAACACAAGGCATCTTGAGGACAAAATTAAGAAACTTGAGGCCGAAAACAAAGCACTGCGCGAAAAATTACGTGAGAAAGGGGAGGACAATTAACAATGTTTGACGCACTGAAGGAAAAATTATCGTCATTATTCTCGAAATTAGGCAGTAAAGGAAAATTATCTCCTGAAGATATTGACACGGCCATGCGTGAATTAAGGCGTTCACTTCTTGAAGCTGATGTTGATTTCAGAGTCGCTAAAGACTTCATAGCCCGTATCCGCGAACGTGCCTCAAGTGCTGAAGTCCTCCGTTCAATCACCCCTAACGAGCGTATCTCTGCAATCGTTTACGAGGAACTCGCCGCCCTCATGGGAAAGGCAGCCCCCCTTATAATCTCGCCGAAGCCGCCGACCGTAATACTCATGGCCGGACTTCAGGGTTCAGGAAAAACAACAAGCACCGTCAAACTTGCACGCCACCTCAAAGGCTCTCACAATCCATTAGTAGTGGCCTGCGATTTGAGAAGACCTGCTGCCGTTGAACAGCTGAAAGTCCTCGCCGACGGGGCGAAAGTTTCATTCTTCGGCCCTGAGAAAGGCAACACTGATGTTCTCGCAGTCGTCAGAGGCGCGGCAAAGTATGCCGAAGGACACTTGAATGACGTTATAATCCTCGACACGGCAGGAAGGCTTCACATTGACGATGAACTTATGGGGGAACTGAAGAGTATTGCTGAGGTTCTGCCTCCTCATGAAAAACTGCTCGTTGTTGACGCTATGACGGGTCAGGAGGCCGTTAATTCGGCAAAGGCATTCCATGAACTTCTCGGACTTACCGGCTTGATACTCACTAAACTTGACGGAGACGCTCGCGGAGGAAGTGCGCTTTCAATCAGGGCGGTAACAGGAATCCCCGTGAAGTTCGCCGGAGTGGGCGAGAACACTGACGCTCTTGAGGTATTCAATCCCGAAAGAATGTCAGGCCGTATCATGGGCATGGGAGACATTCAGGGGCTTGTCGAAAAGGTTAAGGCGGCAGGAATTAACGAGACGGAAATCAAATCTCCCGGAAAAATCGCAAAGACTTTCGATTTAGATATGTTATTGAAGCAGTTTGAGGCACTTGAGAAGATGGGGCCTCTTGAGAAAGTCATGGGAATGATACCGGGTATGGATAAGATAAAAGATTTCAGGGCTGAGGACGCTGACGCAGGAGCATTAAAGCGCAGTAAGGCCATAATCCAGTCAATGACGCGCGAAGAGAGACACAATCCGAGAATTATTAAAGGCTCAAGGCGGCGGCGCATTGCGGAGGGATCGGGAACTTCAGTCCAGAATGTAAACCAGTTGCTTGCCCAGTATGAACAGATGAAGAAAATGTTTAAGTCCTTCACCGGTTCAGGGGGAGGCAGAAGGCTGAAATCGTTGTTCGGTTTCGGAAAGTAACAGCGTAAATCCTAACAGGAGGTGCAGATTCGAGAATGGCGGTAAAGATTCGTTTGTCGCGTCAGGGCAGAAAGAAAGCTCCTTTTTACAGGCTTGTAGTAGCAGATGAACGCTCGCCGAGAGACGGAAAATTCATTGAGCTTATAGGGACGTATAATCCCATGACCGATCCGGCTGATGTGAAAATCAACGAGGAGCGTGCTCTTCACTGGCTGAAGAACGGTGCATTACCTTCAGACACGGCGCGCGGGCTTTTGAAAAAGCAGGGAATCTGGGATAAGTTTAAGGCAAAGGAAGCATAACGCTTTCTTTAAGGCAGAATCAAGAAAGAGCATCAAATTTCATCGTAGACCGCGAATAAAACAGGAGGTGCCACTTTAATGGTCAATTACAAAGAGCTTGTAGAGTTTATCGTCAAACACCTTGTTACTCAGCCTGACTCTGTTGAAGTTGAGAACGGCGAGGAAGACGGCGGAAGCAAAATCCTGATTCGGGTTGCCCATGAGGACGTGGGACGAGTAATCGGTAAGAGAGGAGCAACGATCAACGCTATCCGGCTGTTGGCCAAAGCGGCAGCAGTCAAGGCCGGAGAAAGGGTTGATGTTGACATCGTTGAGGATTAATCATTAACGTAAGTATATTAACGGCATTCCCGGAATTATTCGCGGAATTTCTACACACAAGTATTCCGGGACGTGCTGTATCAGAAGGACTTGTCGGCGTAAATCCGGTTGACCTCCGGCGTTTCGGCAGGGGAAACTACAGGCAGATAGACGATTACGCATTCGGTTCGGGCGGAATGGTCATAGCGGCTCCGCAGTTGAAAGAAGCTCTTGACTACGTTAAAGCCGAACTGAACGATGATAACCCGTATGTAGTGTATCCTTCGCCGCAGGGGGTATTAATCAGCCAAGAGGTAATCGAGACATTATCGCATCATGATAACGTTGTGATAATCTGCGGACATTACGAGGGGATTGACGAACGCTTCACCGAAAAATACGTAGACCTTGAAGTTTCGATAGGGGACTGTGTTTTGACGGGCGGCGAGATTCCGGCAATGTTAATCGCGGACGCAATGTCAAGGCTAGTTCCGGGCGTTGTAGGAAAGACAAAGGCAGTAATCGAGGACTCATTCTATCGCGGAATGCTCGACAATCCGAATTACACCCGTCCGTCTGAATGGGAGGGACTCGGAGTTCCTGAGGTCTTAACGGGAGGTAACGAAAAAGAAATTTCCCGATGGAGACGAAGGGAGGCTGTCAGAAGGACTCTTACGCGAAGACCCGATTTGATTTCGAGGGCATCAATAAGAGAATATCTTTCAGGCGTGAATGTCGCAGTATTTGCAGGGAACGGGAATTTTAATCCGGCAGGCATCGCGGAAATATGCAGGGCTTACGGCGCAGGAAGACCGTACATAATCGCCGTTAATCAAGAACTCAGGGAGACGATGAAGAAATTATGCCCTGAAGCAAAAATTTCAGGGAGCATTAGGAGACTTCAGGAATCTTTGGGAGAGAATACACTTACGGTGAAAGTTACGGGAACACCGCGCAGAAATTCGCTGCACAGCCTCGAAGCTAAAAGGAAATGCCTTGAGAATGAGGGAGGAATATTATTCCTTTTTTCTGAGGACGACGGGGAACTTGAAGACGTTGCAGGAATAACGGGCTATCTTTTCGAGAATGATTCAGATTTGCCTATGGCGGTAAAAATCGGGATAGCATTGGACAGGTTTTTGGGGAAGCGTTAAAAACGGGAGGAAAAATAAAGTTGAACGCAGTAGATTTAGTGCAGAAGAAGTATTACAGAGCGGAGGCTCTGCCTGATTTCAGGCCCGGCGACACTCTGAGGGTACACGTGAAGATTAAGGAAGGCACAAGGGAACGTATACAGGTCTTCGAGGGTATAGTGATTGCGAAACAGCACGGGGGACTTGACGAGACGTTCACAGTGAGGAAGATTTCAAACGGTGTGGGAGTGGAAAGGATTTTCCCGGTACACTGCCCGAGCATCGACAAGGTTGAGGTTCAGCGCAAAGGCAAGGTCAGACGCGCTAAGCTCTATTACCTCAGGAAACTCAGCGGTAAGGCCGCAAGAATCAAAGAGCGCAGGAAGTTCGTTGAGGCTCAGTAGAGATTTAATCCCCTGTCCGAAAATGGATAGGGGATTTTTTGTACTTGACATTTTGCGGGGTGATTGCGTATAATTCTTTTCGTTGCTTCAAGATTGGGGATATAGCTCAGTTGGGAGAGCGCTTGAATGGCATTCAAGAGGTCAGGGGTTCGAATCCCCTTATCTCCATTAGATAAAACCTCGACGCAAAGTTTAGTAGTTGATTTAAGATAAATATAGGGTTTCTCGATTTTGACGGGAAGCCTTGATGGTTTTTGTGGCTTTCTTACGTTGCACTCATCTGACACAAAAAACGTACACAATTTTTTTAAGAGCAAAAAAAAAGAGTATCCCCGTGAATGAGATACTCTAAAATTTTTCAGCACTTTATCACTTTTACTCGTAATTATCAGCTATTGCAAGTATTTACGCTACTTCACTCTCAAAATTTCGTCCCTTTTTCGGCACTATTCCGGCACTACTATGACCTTTTTTAATGTCCTGATACTCAAGCCGTAAATTTTTCACGGTCTCTTCGCTTTTCATCGGGACTACTTCACCAGTCTCTTTATCAAAAAAGACGTTGACCTTAAAAATCACTTCGACTTTTTCCTCGTAAACTATGACCTTTTCAACGTATGACTTAATGAAATTTCGACACTCCGAGATATTATGCGCCCTGATAAATTCGCCTGACCTGATAATTATCTCTTTTACCTGTTCTTCTGATATTAGGGTTGCTTTGTTCTTGAGTTCAAAGTCTTTAAGCGTATCTTCACGTTCTTGTCTTTGCGCCTCTAATTCTTTCAGTTTGCCCCCTATAGTGTCAATTTTAATGCCTCCCTCTGATACCAACTCGAGAAGCCTATTAATTTTACAGTCTATATCTTGAATTTGCGTTTTTATGGCGGTTATTTCGCTGTCAGACTGAGAGGACATCATAGCGTTATAGTCATTCAACATTTCGGTCAAGTTCTTTAAGGAAACTTTAGAAAACAGACGGTTATATAGCTCATCAAGCACGTAATTATCTATATAGTCTCTTCGGATTTCCTTATTGTGGCAACCCTGCTTATTATGCCGTCCCGAACATCTACAAGAGGCATAATTACCTGACCGCCTGCCGTTAGTCCTGACATTTCCGCACATGCTCCGACCGCACTCACCGCAGAAAATTAAACCTGATAATAAATAAATCTCCTTTGCTGTGTATTGTCCGGCCTTGCGTTTATTCTCTGACATTTTAGCTTGAACTATGTCAAATGTCCTCTGGTCAATTATCGCAGGTATTACATCTTCAGCTATAATCCATTCTTCTCTTGGTCTGACTGTCGGATTTCGTTTGCCGACTGCATTTTTCTCAAGTCGCTTATTGAAAACATAAGTCCCTACGTACTTTTCATTTTCAAGTATGGAGTACAAGCTATTTCTACCGAACTGTTTACCTCTTTTCGTCCGATAACCCATACTATTAAGATAAGTCAATATTTGATTATAACCTGTTCCCTCTGCATATTTCTCAAAAATTATTCTCACGATTTCGGCTTCCTTTTCGTTGATGACATATTGCCGTGTTTTTGGGTCAACATCAAGTCCTAAAGGCGGAGTTCCTCCGAGATGTTTATGCTGTAAAGCTGTTTCTTTCTGCCCTTTTCTGACTTCACGAGCCAAATTCAAACTAAAATAATGAGCTATGGTTTCATAAAATCCTTCCATAATGATACTTTCAGGTGAGCCGTCAATATTTTCTGTTACAGATAATACAGTTACTCCATTAGCTTTTAATTTGTGCTTGTAAATAACGGAATCATACTTATCACGAGAAAACCTGTCCAGCTTATGGATTATGAGATAACGGAATTTTTTCTCTCCACTGTCCTTTATCATGCGTTGGAACTCCTCACGTTCTGCACTTGTGCCAGATTTTGCCCTGTCTGCGTAAACTTCAATAACTTGAAGCCCTTTACGCTTGGCATATTCCCGACAAGCTCTTTCCTGAGCGTCTATTGACTCATCTCTTTGGTTATGGCTTGAAAATCTTGCATAGATTACCGCTCTATTATCAGTATTATTAGTATTCATCATATCTAATCCTCTCCTTAGTGTCTAAAATGTGTTCATAGTTATAATATCTTTCTGTCATGCTTATTCTTACGGCTGAGAGAAGCCGGAAATAGTAAATCTCCGGCTCTCTGTCTTTCATTCCGTTTAGCAGGTTTTTATCTGCTGATAGACCGCATACATCATCTTTATTAGCGGCATTATGCAGTCTTTATCACTATTGATTGAGTATATTGCTTTAGGCTCGGCTGTAAAATTTATTTTTCTACTGTTACTGTTTAAGTTTTTGTATCTATTTTTTAATTCTAATCTTGTTGTCTGGCTATTCATCATCATTTAGCAACTCCTCTCCGTTATCATCTTCTTCAATGAAACTAATTCCGCTAATATAAGAAATACCATTGCTTTTAGTATTCTTATAATCTATTCTTAAAATCTCAAATTGTCTTCTGGCTTCTGTTAAAAATCCCCTTAATGTATTGAATGGATTATATGCTTCACTGTCATCACACCATTCTATGAACTTTTTATATAAAACATTATTTGAAATTCTTTTATCCTTATCTTGAGTAATACAGTCTTTTATAAAAGTAGATACTATCTCGGTTTTTATCTCATATTGACTACTATATTGAGCTTCACACTGAGCTTTTAATTTGTCGGCGGCTTTAGATTTGCTGAATACAAATTTATTTTCTTTAAGTCGTTTATACCCCTCCATAGCAAAATTAAAAATTCCCGCAAGCTCCTTTGTAAATTTTGCCTGATAATTGGGTATCAGCTTTACATCGTTAGGAGCTGTAGGTTCATCTACAAAACGTGCGAGAAATGGAATTAGTATCATTCTCCGGCTCATATCGTAGCCGTACCGCCTAAATGAGGGTAATGTATTCAATGAGAATATAAATTGTATAAGCACTTTGGCCTTTGGCTTCAAGCTGTACGGGGTCGCCACATACCATTGATTTTAGATAGCCGGTCTTTGCTCTCTTACCCTCATTTTCAGTCGCTATGTTCATTATTTTCCCCTCAAGCTGAATGCGAGAGAATTTTTCATTCAGTCCCTCCAAAGTTACAGCAGAAACATTTTCACGTCCTCCGGCAAGTCTTAGAAATACATCACACAATGTTGATTTGCCCGAAGATCCTTCACTGTAAAACATGAAAAATTTATGAGCGTCAAGTCTTAGAGATAAGCAATACCCCATAATTTCCTGCATAAGGGTTATAAGTTCATCATCATCTAAAAAAATTTGCTTCAGAAATTTTTTGAACTTAGGACATTTAGCCTCTTCATCATACTCAAACGGTAGCTGATAAGTAGTGAAATATTCTTTAGAACTCTTATAGCAAATTCCATAATTATGAAGAATAACCACAATGTCTGAACCAGCCCACTGCATCCAATCGTTTTAGCTTACTCAGACTTTCTCCCACTGCCTTTTCTAGCTCCTCAATTTTTGTTTTCGGTATCTTTCGA
>JAFUYQ010000026.1 GCA_017470485.1 Synergistaceae bacterium | reverse complement strand
GCTACGGGCTACGGGCTACGGGCTACGGGCTACGGGCTACGGGCTACGGGCTACGGGCTACGGGCTACGGGCTACGGGCTACGGGCTACGGGCTACGGGCTACGGGCTACGGGCTACGGGCTATAGCTGCTGCCTGAAATCTCCCCTCTTCTCAGGATTCACCTGACGAAATCCATTCACATTACACGTCTTTCATAACGTGCGGATTAATCTTGTTCGCGCTCAAATATCCATAATCACAAAGGGGAGATTCATCTCATGAATAAAAGGTTAAGTAAATTCCTGAGCTTTATGCTCATTTCGGCTCTTGGCACCGCCTCAATGCCGGGCATTACGGCAAAAGCCGCCGCTGATGAAAGCAGTTACTCAATCGAAATACCTGATACGCTCACAATCACAAAACCCGGCTGGAACGAACTGCCCGGCGGTATCAAAGCAAGCGGAACTCTCGAAGAAGGAACGATACTCGTAATCACTCCTAGCATCAGCAACGATTTCAAGCTGGTCAACGAGGCTGACAGCTCTCAGACGATTTCATATGATTTGCGCGCGAGTTCAACTGATACTTCACCCGTAGAAAGCTGGTCGTTTCTTTCCCTGAGTTCTAATCCAGAGACAAGAACTGTCGGAGTTAATGTCGCTGATTACTCCGGCAAAGCACCGGGAACTTACACCGAAGCTATCACCTTCAGGGTGGAAGTTGCGGCAATAGTTGACCTCTCGACACTGACCGCAGACTACGAGGCTCAGAACGGCGACATTCTCACTGGAACACTGGCAGGAAACTACAAGATTACAATTGCTGACGGCGCGGCAATCACCCTGAATAACGCAACCATCAACGGCACGCACGATTTTAACTACAAATGGGCAGGGCTTACCCCTCTAGGCGACGCGACAATCATTCTCAGAGGCGATAACTCCGTTAAGGGCTTCTATGAAGACTATCCCGGCATATCCGTACCGGCTGACAATACACTGACTATCAAGGGGAACGGCAGCCTCACCGCAGGCTCGAACTATGGGGCAGGTATCGGCGGCTATAGTATAGCTTGCGGAAATGTAGTTATTGAAAGCGGAACTATTACTGCTAACGGCGGCACTGCTGGGGCAGGAATCAGCAGCTCAATAATTCTCCAGTGTACAAAAATTTCTCCAGAAGACCTTAAATCACTTTAACCCCAGTAAGTAAAAGGCAGTAAAAACTGATTCCCCCTTGCTGCCTTTCTAAAATTATCTGATAGTGTAAAATATATATTATCTTAACATTCAAAAAGAGAAGAGTTGCAATTCATGCTTCAGGAGAAGCCAGCCGTTTCAGGCTTGACAAAACAAAAAAATCATGACCACAATATTTACGGGCTACGGGCTACGGGCTACGGGCTACGGGCTACGGGCTACGGGCTACGGCTCGGCTAACTTCTGTCTAAAATCTCCTCACTTCTCAGGCTTCACATGACGAAATCCATTCACTTAACGCGCAATTCAACACGTGCGGATTAATCTTGTCCGCGCTCAAAATCTCAATACTAAACTAAAAAAATCAAAAGGAATCATTCATAATGAACTTAAGAAAATTATCAGCAATCATTCTCACAACAGCAGTATTATTCGGCGCAACATCAGCATTCGGAGATGAGAAAAAGACAAAACTCACTCTCACAGTCGCTCACGCAGCAACAACAGACGAGGCATATGTCCTCACTGTCCCTGCTGACCTGACGCTTAACGGTTCGGGCTGGAACTCAATCGGCAACGTCAATGTCAAGCACGAAAGTACAACGACAACATTCGACACGTCAAAGAAAGTCGTTGTTACGGCGGCATCACAGAACGGCGGACTGAAAAAGACTGACGGCGATAACCTAATCACCTACACAATCAAGGCAGCGAAGGACGACACAGAAGCGACTACAAGTTTCACGTTCACAGCGGCAGAAATCAACGCTTCGGGCGGTACGGACAAGGCTATCGGCGTTGACGTTGCGGACTACAGCACTGCGCCAAACGGAACTTACGAGGACTACATCGTCTACACGGCGGAAGTTCAGAACGCGGCCATAACCGTAACATGGAATAACGATGACATAACCGGCAGCGAGGGGCAAATCTCAGTCACAAAAGACGGCATTGCGGTAATTTCCGATAGTATAGACTTCAACAACAAGAATTTCACGGGCGGCGGATCATTCGAGACTGATCTCGGAAACTTCACAAAGATTGTAGTAACTGCCACTGGTGGTTTTAATTCTCTTGGTGAGGGCTGGACAGTCAACGGAACTACAGCGACATGGGAAGGCACTGCGTCCGACAGCGTATCGTTCAGCGGTAGTATGTATGGAATCTCAAGTATCGTCTTCACGATTGAGCCTACGAGTCAGGAATGATGAAGAGAGCATTACTCGCGCTGATTATCGCGCTGGCCGCAAGTCCGGCGTTCTGCGGAAACATACTCATTCCGGGCTACGAGGTTCTTCACTTCAAGGCTGACAGTATCGAACAGGACGTATTTTTCCGAAACCCTGAGGAGAACGAATGCTCCTTCAGAATGAGCATTACCCTTCCTGACGGTACGCTGGTCTGGAGGTCAAAGGACGTTCTTAATCCGGGAGAGGTCTTTCTGAAAATCGACCTCGAAAGGAAACTGAGACACGGAATTTACCTGAACGCTCTCCTGAGATATGAGTGCAGGTCGCTTGACGGTATGTACAGAATGAACGGCGCGGAAATGCGGGTAACGCTTGACGTGAAGTAACCATGAACAGAAACAGAAAATCTAAAATTGAGAAGGAGGTGATGAATTACCATGACGAAGAAATTTTCAACGGCTTTAATGCTTACGGTACTGCTGTTTTTTTCGGGAGTTTCAAATTCTGAGGCAGCATTGAGGACGAGATTAAGCCTTACGGTTTCGCATAATCCGCCGCCGGAGGAAGGACTGAGCCGCGAGGTAAGCGCGGATTTCATTGATGAGCGCGGAATATTCAGAGGTTCAGCCGAACGGACACGGCGTTACACGGACATAAAGGGCAGGAGCGTAACGGAGACTGAGACGGAGTTCAGGAACGTTAAAGGCGAGCTTCTGATGTCTGCTGACGTGGCTGTAACGTCATTGTCGGACGACTTCACTGTGAAATCGGGCGAAGTATTTTCTCAGACGTTCAGTGTTGACGTTATTGCTGAAGTATTCGCGGAGGGCTATGACGAGTATGAATACGTGCTTGGGATAGAGTCGCTTCCCGAATGGCTTGAGGCTGACGGAGAGCTGATAAGTTCCGACAGGGCTGAGACAGGAATTAACCGTTATCATCATGAGTTTGTTGTTTACGGAACGCCTGACACTCTCAGCAGGGAAGTGATTAAATTCAATGCTGAAGTGTATATTTCGGGAGATGTTCCAGTGATGATGATTTCAGCGAGCAAGGACATCGTAATTTCGGCTGAGATAGTGCCGTCTGTGTCGCCTGATGTATCGCCTGACGAAGTGCCGAAGTCGCCTGATGTTGTTCCTAACCAGCCGAAGACTCTAATTGACACCGGCGAAGAAGATTCAGGAGGAGGCGGAGCGAAACCGCTGTCCGAAGTTCTGAGGGATATGACTCCCGAACAGAAAGCGGCAGTAAAGACTCTCATAGTCAATACAAATGTCTCGAATTTGAGCGGATTGAACGAGCTTGTGAATCTTGAGACGCTGGATTTGAGAGAGGCCGTAATGCTTGAGTCCGTTGACCTTCGGGGTAATTCATCAGTAAAGAGCGTAGATGTTAAGAACAACTTAGCTTTGACCTCCCTGAACATTTCGGGGAGCAGGGTAGAACATCTTGATACATCTGGGTGCGAGAACCTTGCGGAAGTTAATGTGTCGGGGTGCGAGGAGCTGAGGACGCTTGACGTGAGCAATACGCCGATAACGAGTTTGAATGCGGACGGGTGCAGGAGGCTTGAGGTACTTGACTGTTCGTCATGCAGGATAGAGGAATTGTCTCTTGAGGGCTGTAATTCGCTGAGCGTCCTTGATTGCAGCTATAACAGTCTGTATCGTCTTGACGCTTACACGCTGCTGAGGCTGAATGAACTGAGGTGCGAACATCAGGAGATTCGGGGCTGGATTATCGGAAGGGTTCTGAATTTGATGGAACGTTTCGGAGGAGTCGCGGCTTCGGACGGCGAGACTGAGGACACGGGAGTCGAGAACGTTGTAAATCTCAAGGCATGGGATTCATCGGGCAATGAAATAGCCAGCGAGTACGATAACGAGACGGGAATAGCGGCATTCAGTTCGCCGCCGGAAAAAGTAACGTATGATTACATCACGGGATTTGAGAACGTGAGAATGGACGTTGCTATTTTTACGGGCGCGGACGAAGACGAATGGCCGTACGGAGTGATTAACCCCCCGGGTTACGGCGGAGGTTGTAAAGCCGTGTCAGTGATACCGCTGTTCCTGTCGGTAACGATTGCGTTGATACTCGCGAGGAAACTGAAACTGGAATAGCTGAATACACTTAGGGGACAGGGAACTAGAAAATCCCTTCCCCTTCTTCAATGTATAATAATCCTGCCGAAAAAATTCAACAGGAGGAAAAACCGCAATGAAATTCAAAATGATACATGAGAACTACAATGTTCAGGACATCAACCGCTCACTTGAGTTCTACAGCAAGGCTCTCGGCCTCTCCGAACGGAGACGGAAAACAGCCCCCGACGGTTCATTCATAATCGTCTACATCGGAAATGATGAGGCTGATTTCGAGCTGGAACTCACATGGCTCGCCGACCACCCACAGAAGTACGACATCGGCGAAGAGGAATTTCACCTTGCGTTCAGGGCAGACGACTTCGAGGCCGCCCACAGACTTCACAGCGAAATGGGCTGTATCTGCTTTGAAAATCACGACATGGGGATATATTTCATTCAGGATCCTGACGGGTACTGGCTCGAAATTCTGCCTTAGCCAATGTAAAAAGAAAATCCCTCAAGCTCTTTACCTGAGGGATTATTATTTTCTATTGGTGCGGAGGGGGAGAATCGAACTCCCACAGCACTTAATTGGCCACAAGATCCTTAGTCTTGCGCGTCTACCAATTCCGCCACCCCCGCACTGAAAGGGTGAGGCATGACAGGAAGAAATTATACTCCCTTTTCTCTCTGTGTCAAATTATTTTTTTTTCTGTTATCATAAGTCTTGAAAAATTTTCATGAACGGGGGAATTTATTTCATGTTTAAGGTTCTTACTGCGTTTATTCTTCTCGCGCTCGTCTCCTGCTCTCCGCTGTCGGCTGGGGAAATTGAGACTATCACTCTCACCGACATAGTCAGGGAAAGAGATACTTCAATGCTTGTCGGAGCGTCTGAAAAAGATTTGGCCAAGTACGTTCCTGACGGGAAACTCAAAAATCAGATACTCGCTTTTCTCGTGAAGGTATCGGGGAATGAGATACTCTTTGACGCAGGGCTTCAGGACGGCCATGTCGCCGCCGAACTCGAACGCAGCGGCTTCAGCCCTTCCGGCATCAAGACAATCCTGCTTACTCACCTTCACCCTGACCACTTCGGAGGACTCGTCAGCCTCGACGGTAAAGCTCAGTTCCCTGACGCTCAAATTTACGTCTCGAAACCTGAATATGATTACTGGGTCAACGAACTGAAAAATGAAAACGTCATTAACGCACTCGCGCTTTACTCCGGCAAAATTCATACCTTCATGTTCGGCGATGAGGTCGTAGCAGGCGTTAAAGCAATCGACACCACAGGCCACACTCCCGGACATACTTCATTTCTGGTTGAGGCCGGCGGTCAAAGGCTAATCGTTGCCGGAGACATCATTCACTTCATAGAAATTCAGCTGCCTGTTCCCGATGTCGCTGTCATTTATGACGTTGATCCGGCTAAAGCCGTTCAGTCAAGAAAATTCCTTCTGGATTACGCTGCCTTGAAGAATATTCCCGTTGCCGGAATGCACATTGCATCGCCGAATATAATCACGGTAAGAAAATCTGAAAACGGTTACGAAAAATATTAGTTCCCTCACGCCCCCTGATGAACAGGGGGATTTTCTTTTTCACGCGCCGCTCCGTAAATCTCAAGCCACTGATTTAATGTTAAATCTTCAGCCCTCTTTCCTCCGTAATTCAAAACATCTGCTATCCCTTTAAGATTGTTCGCCAGAGTCTTGCGCCTGTGCCTGAAGCCCTCGTGCAGTATCTTGCTCCATAAATCATCGCACGCTATTTTAAAATTCCTGTCCAGAGAGATTTCAGCCAATACTGAATTTACGTTCGGTACCGGCCTGAAACATTCTCGCGGAACCTGACGCACTATGACCACCCGTCCCATCGCCTCTATAGTTACTCCCAGCGGATAACGCTCCTTCGTGTCCGGACGCGCTGCTATGCGTGCTGCGGCCTCCTTCTGAAGCATGTATAAGTGATACCTCAGACCCTTAACCGAAAACTTCAGAAGCTCGCTGATTAACGGCGTTGTTATGTTATATGGAATGTTCGCGACGACCTTGTTCGGGAACGGCCTCAATTCATCATAATCGAACCTCACCGCGTCCCCCCAATGCACATTCAGAGCTGAATATTCATTCTCAAGGGCTTCAAGCTCCGGCCTAAGACGCTCATCTATCTCAACTGAATGAACATGCTTTACTCCCTCTTGAAGTATTGCGCGTGTCAATACCCCGTGCCCTGCGCCGATTTCGAGAATTACATCGTCTGGGGAAAGTTCAGCCCGGCGGATTATACAGCCTAAGATGTTCCTGTCTACAAGAAAATTCTGCCCGTAACGCTTTAATGCCCTCATCGTCCGCGCCATAACACTGTTGAATTACCGCCGGAGTTCACAGCCTCAGTCATTGCTTCATATGACGCTCCAGCGAACTCAGTTGCGCTCATATACCCTCCGTCAGCATAGTCAGCAGCTCCGGCACTGATTACTACATCTGATGACTTTGTACGGATTTCATTCGACATTACCACCGCTGACGCTCCCGAACATTCGGCCAGTATCGCAAATTCGTCCTCGCTCCATCGGGATATTGCTACTCCCTCGCGCTCTTTGCTGAATTTTTTCAGCATTCTCACGAAATTTCGGATTATTCTTCCGGCTCTCATTAACCCCTGCGTTTCCTGTATTATCCTGAAGTTCTCTATCCTCAGTATTATCAGGCTTAAATGTCCGCCCTCCTCGATAACACTGTGAAGCCTGCGCGCAATTACATGCTCCATTCCTCTGCGGTTCAATACGCCGGTCGCCCTGTCAAGCGTCAGCAGACGGCGCAGCTGTTCCCCTGTCCTCTTAATCTCCGTTATGTCCTCGAACGTCAGCATTACGCTGTCGTCCCCGTTCCATTCCGAAGGGGTCGCGTAAAGCCTTATGTGCCTCGATAAATCTATGTCAGTATCAGGCGAAAGCTCGTTCATATCTTCGTCAAGGTACGGGGTTATGTCCATGTCAGTGAAATTTTCGGCCTCAGTGATGTCGGGCATAGTGCATTCAACATTGCCGGAGCGCGTCATTAATATGTGCATAAGTGCCTCCTCAGTCTCAGGCGTTACAAGCTCGATGATGTTACGCCCGACTAATTCAGCCCTTACACAGGACGCTAAACGGCTGTTCACCGCCAAAATTACTCCCTTTTTGTCAGCTATTGCCGCCCTGTACGGAACTGCATTGAGTATTTCAGGGTCGCTGAGTACAACCGAAGGTCTGCCTGACACTATACGAATCACTATTCCGGCTATCCCCTGTCCCTCAAGCCTTAGCGGCGAGGCTGTAAGCTCCCATAACGTTCCGCCCTCTGAAAACTCTATAGCGTTTGTCTCGCCTAAGCACGCCGCTGTCAATGCCTCGTGTATCGCTCTGTCGTTCTCTGTGATTAAGGGCGGATAATTCCGCCCCTCCTCGCACTTATGCCCGAATAACCTCGATGCTACCGCCTTGTATCCGTGAGTAGCGTAGAGAAGTTTCCCCTTCACGTTTATGACACAGCATAAAAGTCCCGGACAGCTGTCAAGCACTCCTGCCCATACCGTATTCGCGCTCATCTCAGTCCGCGTAACCGTCGGGGTGGCTGCTGTGCCACTTCCATGCTGTAGCGATTATGTCCTCCATTCGCGTTATTTGCGGCTCCCAGTGAAGAATATTCTTAGCCTTAGTGCTGTCCGCTACGAGTCGCGCCGGATCTCCTGCCCTGCGCTTGCCGATTACAGCAGGTATTGAATGCCCTGTTACCTTACGGGCAGCGTTTATCATCTCCATGACTGAATAGCCGTCTCCGCTTCCAAGATTGAAAATTCCGCTCTCACCGCCGGAACGAAGGTACTCAAGTGCTAAAATGTGCGCTCTCGCTAAATCCTCAACATGAATGTAGTCCCGAATGCAAGTGCCGTCCTTAGTCGGGTAGTCATCTCCGTAGACCGTTATGCTCTCACGCTTTCCCATAGGAACCTGAAGGATTAGCGGAACTAAATGCGTCTCACATCTGTGCGCTTCCCCTATTGTTCCGTCATGCCATGCACCGGCTACATTGAAGTACCTCAGTGAGACATATTTAATGCCGTAACGCCTGCTCACCCAGTTCATCATTTTCTCCATTATGAGTTTGCTCTCGCCGTAAGGGTTCGTGGGGTTCGCCGGATCTGTCTCAAGGATTGGAACGCGCTCCGGCTCTCCGTAAGTTGCCGCTGATGACGAGAAGATTATCCGTTTAACTCCGAATTTCTCCATCGCCTCAAGAAGGCTTATCATTCCGCCGACGTTGTTGTCAAAATACTTCAATGGCTTCTCCACGCTCTCACCGACAAGCGAGTACGCACAGAAATGTATTACCGCCTCTATGGCATTCTCAGTGAAGATTTTTGCAAGAAGTTCACCGTCTCTTATATCTCCCTCATAGAACTTTATCCCCTCCGGCAATGAAGCTCTGTGTCCCGTCTCAAGATTGTCAACTACTATCACTTCATCGCCGTGTTCAGCGAATGCCCTGACGTTGTGCGAACCTATATATCCTGCTCCTCCGCAGATTAATACCGACATTACACCCTCAATCCTTTCTGCTGTAATTAAAAATTATTGTCCTGTCCTCCGATTTTCGGAACCGGCCTGAAGATTACGTCCCCCATCTCCTGCTCGAAATTATCACCGAATGAACGTTCACGCTTGGTATTCATCTCGTCAGGCTTCCTTACTGCCGCCGGTCTAACTTCATCATAAATGCTGACCGCTTTGCCTGTCGGACGGTGTAAATCCTCCTGAGTTATTCCCCAGCGTTTGATTAACTCGTTAGCGGCCTTCCTCGTCAGCTGAGGATTTGCCAGCCACCATGTATCACGGCCGTCGCGCCTCAGAAAAAGAAATTCAGCGTCCTTCCCTGAACCTTTCGCCGCCTGCAATGTTACAGGCTCGAACTTACCGTCCTTGACAGCCCCTGCCTTTATCCATGCGAAATCGCCCGATGTCCATGAATCGCCTCCAGCCTCATCGGATATTCCAAGTTCCGTTGAATGTGAGGCAAGAAATTTCTTGGCACTCGGAAACTTCGCGATAGATACGCCTGCCCAGAGGTCATTTTTGACACGCTCTATCTTCATGTTCTCAGGCCATTCCATCGGTACATCTGAAAAATATTTTCTCAGGCTTGCGGGATTTTCATCGGCTTTCGCGTGCAAGGTCATGGCCGATACCGCTGAATACAATCCGCCAACTGCCATATGTACTCCCATGTCGGGATTTACGTTCGCGGCCTCTGACGAAATTGTGAACATCAATACGATTGCTGCTGTTAATGCTGAAATCTTACTCATTAATATTTTCCCTCTTTCTACTGATTGCTCAATAATAATAATCCTTCTCCCTCCGTTATCTGGTAAACGTCCGGCGGCAAAGGCGGATCAGGCGTCAGCTCTGAAGGCATCATCAGAAATACCCTTCCTTTTCCGCCCCATGAATTATCTATCAGAGAACGCGGCGATAAAAATTTCCGTTCCGATACTCCCGATGTGAGTTCAGAATCTATTATCCTCGCGTTTCTCAGGGTGTAAAAATATAATGACGGGTGATTTACGGTGTACTGTATTATTACGTCATTTCCCCTTGCTGTTTCCCTGAGTTTCATTCCGGCCTCCCTCGATGAGTACATACCGGCCGCAAGATTAAATACTCCGGCTAAAGGCATTAGACATATTAAGGCTGACGCGCATACATTCCGCGCCCATTTCACTGGCTGACGGGTCTTCGTGTAATACCATGACGCAAATATAAATAATCCCTCCGCTAATCCCCACGGAATTAATGAAAGTTTCGCGCCCTCTATCATCGGGAAATTATGCGACACAAACGGCAGCAGTAAATACATTACCGGCACTATAATTATTATGTTCAGCATTACGGCGTATCTTAAAGACTTGAAACTTCTCTGTGTCAGCCATACATCTATTTTTCTGCCCGACAGCGCAGAGATTGCAGGAATGCACGCGCTCACCGCAAGAATATCGCCCGATACCAACGCCGAAATAAAAAATACCGATCCCCATACCACAAGGAATAAATCATATGACTTCTTTGCCGGATACTCTCTCGGAAATACCTCGTAAAACGCCCTCGCTATGAAACCGTGAAACGGCACAAATCCTGCAAACAGTAGAATTATTACCCCGTATATTCCTCCGAAGCTGTATGTATGGTTCTGGCACCTCATGAAGTGAATTATTCCCGGATTGGCGTTCACTAATATTACGTAATATGTGCAGGATATTAAGAGCGTTATAGTTATACCGTAAGGCCATGTGAAGAAATCTTCCATTAGTTCCCAGTCCTCTGAGATTATGCAGTATATTAAGACTGCCAGCATAGGCAGAATTAATCCCTCAAAGCCGTACGATATGAACGCTAATCCTATCGCAGTATGAGCAGTGATTAAGCTGCGTTTACTCCTGCCGGATTGCATTATTCCCGACATCGCCAAGCCCGTCAGAAAAGCATACAGTGAATACGCTGCTGCAAGCTGTGAAACAATAAAGCACATCGTTGTTCCGGCACATACTGACGCTGACAGCCATGACTTTCGGACTGTATCATCTTCATACGGCCTCGCTGATTTCGCTGAAACCAAAACCATTCCAAGACCGGCCAAAGCTGAGAAAAATCTCGCTCCGAACTCGCTCCAGCCGAACAGCTTCAATCCGAGAACCGAAAGCCATATCGAACCCATCGCACTTTCTGCCGCCGATGCTTCGCCGATTTTGGGCACGAAGTAGTTCCCGACTCCGGCCATGTGCGCTGAAATTGAGGCGTTCACTCCCTCTACAGGGTCTATCAATCCGTGATCGCCTATACCCCTTAAAAATATATAGAATAAAAGCAATCCAAAAAGAATTGCCCGTCTCTTATTCATTTATTGTTTGAATAACGGAAGTAATTTCTTGAACTCCGGCGTTCCGGCTCTCCTTAGTAACTGGTATATGACCGTCTCCGAAGGTACTACTAAACTACCCGTTGACCTCAATGCTTCAAGTCCAAGCACATGGTTTGCCTCTGTACGGCTTCCGCTCGCGTCTGCCGCCACTACCACATTCAGTCCGTAATCGTTCAGAAGATGAAGTACCGTTGATAATACACATATATGCGTCTCAACTCCGAAAACTATCGCTGTATCCTTAGTAGTTCCCGATGTGAAACGCATGTTCAGAAACGCATCTCCGAACGCAGGATTATCACAGCATGAAAATTCATTCTTCTGAAAAGTATGCGAGCCTTCCGGCAGTATTTCGGACAATTCTGGGATTGTAGCTCCTAATCCTTTAGGGTTCTGCTCTGAAACTATCACGGGTATTGATAATTCTCTGGCAGAAATTAACAGCTTCTTTGAATTTGCGGTTACTTCCTCTTTATTGAAGATTGCAGGCATTAAACGCTCTTGAATATCTATCATTACGAGAAACGCGGACATTGCTTCTACGGGCTTCAGCACTTTTGAAATTCCCCTCTATCTTCTGAAAATTTTATGTGAAAGCTATTATATACTATTTTTAGAGGCAATATTTCTTAGTTTTTCCCACCTGTATTTTACAGTGCTTTTCCCGACCGGCGGATTTAATCGCTTCCCTAATCCCTCCAGTGTCTCTGCCGGAAATTTTATACGCAGTTCTACTACTTCCCGTAATTTTTCGGGGAGTTCATTGAATTTACCTGATGATATTAACTTCTCGGCTAACCTGCGCTGTTCATTAGCCGCCCTCACTGAGCGCATTATGTTCGCAGTGTCGTAGTTGCTCGCTAAATTCGCACGGTTGCGCGCCGAACGTATCAATGCCATTCCCTCAAAATCCAAAGCTCCCCCCTCCATTCCGGCATTGTAAAGGAAGGTCGTTATGTCATCATGATTTCTCAGGGTGAAAGCGTTACGGTGTTCAGTCCATGAAAGCCCCGTCATCTTCAGGACTTCGCGAGCTTTTGATGATGTTTCAGCGTCAGAGATTATCAGCGAAAGATAATAGCCGCTCTTAGGGAAATATAATCCTCCTGTGCTTCCCCATAATCCCTTCAGCCATGACCATGAGGCGTTAGAGTTTTCGGGAAGGGTCAGGATTTCGGGGGGGCAGGTGAATTTCACGGAGGCTTTGCGGTTCGGACGGGTCAGCATTGATACGGTCAATGTGTGCGTTAGAGCATACGATGTTACAGGCCATAAAGGATATTTGCACGGGCCTGTCAATCTTCTTGCCGCCCTTAGACGGTTAGTTGTGAATGTTTCATTACGGTGCTTCATTCCAGCTAACAGGCCGGAGACTTCAAGATCGGCGTTCCTAACGGGCGACATTAACCATTCGTCCCACAGCTTCGAGAGCCATAAATCCCTGTCCATTTTACGCGATGAAACTTATACGCTTTTTCGTCCTCGCATTCTCACGGATTACCGGCCCTTCATCAGGAGTATTCGGTTTCGTGTCCGCATTCGCATGAGGCTGGTACTCGTCCCGTCCGTTACGCCCCTGCCCCTCGCGCTCATCGTTTTCAGTCTTACGGTGAACCCTCTGCATCTCCTTGACATTCTCACTGGCCTGAACCGTCTGAACTACTCTTATACCCTCGCGCACGATTTCCTGAGACTGGCCTGTGTCCTGCGCCGCCGCTAATGCGTTGGGGGCATGGTGCGTCATAGCTTCTACGTTCATGTTTGACATTAACATGCTTACTGGCTGCATTACCGCTTAACCTCCTATCTTTCCGGCCATGTAGTCATACGGCGCAAGAACTATCATTCTCTTCTCATCATCAGCTATGAATGACGTGTATTTGCAGACCTCATGAACTATATAGCTCAATCCCCTGACCGTTATGACTGTTCCCGGATAGCATATCTCCTTTACTCTCACTATGCCTTTGTCGCGGACAAGTGCTATCTGTTCTTCGAGAGCGTCAAGTTCCTTCTTCATGTTCTCGCGTGCCGCCTGAAGCTGGAATTTCATCTTCGTCAAATCCATCATCATTGCGCGCTTCTTGTCGTCAAGTTTTCCGGCTGCTTCGAGCTTCTTCAATAAGTTCATGTTAGGTTCAAGGCGTTCGAGGTTCTCTTCACAGCGTTTTATCTCTGTATTGAAGACTTTCCGCTTCTCCAGCTGTTCGGGCGGTAATCCTACAACAACTTCGGTTTTCGTCCCCATTTCAGAGCCTAGAATGTTGCAGGCTACCTCAAGTCCGGCCTCTATCCTTCCTCCGGCTATCTGTGAATGCTTGCCGCTTCCCAATGCTATGACAGCAGTTTGAGCGTAAAGATGACTATGGAGCATTGAGTTCTTGACGAGGATTGTTCCTCCGCTTCTGATTGTTGCCTGATCGCCGAAGCTAAGTGAGATGTCGCCGTTAGCGCGGACTGTTCCGCGCCCCATTCCGCGAACGCCTCCCTGAATTACGATTACGCCCTGACTGTCAATGTCCGCTCCCTCAACAGGCCCGTTGATTGTGATATTCCCCTGCGCCGTAACATGAAATCCGTCCCTCACCGCTCCTGTAATCTTCACAGCTCCAGTGAAGTCAATGCTGCCTATCCCGAAATCAATGTCCCTGTGAATGTCAAGTTCCGGCAGAACTACCAGCCTTCCGCGCTCATTCTTCAGCTGTCCTTCGGCTGTCGCAACAAGCAGCAACGGGTTCATCTCATCGCGCTTCAATCCTTCACCGAACGTGAAATCTATATTCCTTACGGAAGCGGCTTTAGCGGTCGTCCCGGTAACATCAATTCCGTTCTTGCCGTTTACTAAGGGGTGTTTTACGGCGATTTCCTGTCCGGGGTGTACGGTAACGATTGTGCTTCTGCTCCAGAAATCTATCTTCTCGTCATCACGGACATCAAACGGTTTGTCAGGGTCTTTGATTAATTCGATTTCAGCGTTCTTTCCCTCAACCGGCGGAACTCCGAACGCTACGGCTACAGGTTCATTGGCTAACTGACGTGCAAGCAATGACTGTATCGCCTCATCGTTAATTCCGAGTTTGACGTTATTCACGGCCAGCACTCGTTTAACTTCTTCAACGCTAGGCCATGGCTTCGTGAAGAAAGGAGGGTCAATCGCAACGAAAGCGGTCATTTTCTCCTTGTCCATAGTTACGAGAATTTTAGCGTCCTTCTCAAGGCTCTCGCTTCGTCCGCAGACTTTGCAGGTCTTCTTATCCTTCAGGAACTGGCGGACGGCCTTGAAGTCATAGCGGAGTATCCCCCATTCCTTCAGGAATGCGTACAAATCGTTTTCCTTAAATTCCTTCGTGTGGCACGACAGATAAATCCCGTCGTCCTGCGCCTCAAGGTAAAATTTATCCTTCTCAAACATTACTGATTCATCTTCCCCCTGAGTATCGCTCTGAGCATTGAAAGCCCTTTACCGTGTATCTGAGACACCCTGCTTTCCGAGACTCCCATTACCTTTCCTATCTCCTTGAGCGTCAGCCCCTCGTAATAATAGAGGCTTAACATCTGGCGTTCACGTTCGGGAAGCTCTTCAAGTGCCTCGCGCAAAACCTGCTTGTCGCTCTCATCATCAAGTCTTTCGGCGGCAGTCTCACGGTCATCGGCAAGGGTAGCCTCCGCAGGGACTTCGCCGTCTTCCAGCGGAGTTGTCTCGTCAAGGCTGGTTATGAACCCTCGTGCGGCTAAGTCCTGAATTTCATAGTATTCATCAGCTTCTACGCCCATTTCCTCCATGATGAGGCTGTCATTCATTTCGCCCTTATCTCTGAGGATTTTTTCCATTGCGCGGTTGAACTTCTGAACCTTCTCGCGTCCTGTTCTTGAGAACCAGTCGCATTTCCTCAGTTCATCGAGTATCGCCCCCCTGATTCTCGGAATTGCATACGTCTGGAACACAAATCCTTTACTGGGGTCGAACTTCTCAACCGCGTCAATAAGACCGAATACTCCGAAACTCAATATGTCCTCAAAATCAAGCCCCTGCGGAGGCGTTACGGACATTCTTCCGGCGACATACTTTATAAGCGGAAGATACTTCATGATTAATTCATCTCGGTATTTTCCTGATTTAGAGTATTCCTGCCATAATTCGTTTTCGTTTAAGTCTGTCATATCTCGTTAATTCCCTTTCCGAGCGTTTTGACTTTCAGCATCCAGTTCGATGTCGAGAACTCAATAGTTCTGCCTTTGTTTCCGCCGGTGTCAGAGGCTATCACTGCAATTCCCAGAGCGTGAAGCCTGCGTTTAGTTTCGGCAACGTTCTTAGCTCCTACGGTCAGGAACTCGGCACTTGCTCCGGGCAATGAGAACATCTGTGCGCCTCCGGCTATTTTTGCTTTAATTCTAGGGCGTGCCGCGCCTTTTCTGAGCATTTCTTCAATGAGGGCAGGAACTGCGGTATCGGCGAACTTCCCGACTTTTTCAGAAGTTTTTAGGCCTCTTGAGTCAGGGAGCATTATGTGAGCCATACCGGCGACGCGCGCGAGGGTGTCGTAGACTACGAGGCCGATACAGGAGCCGAGCCCTAGCGTTACGAGCTTTATTGGGGCAGAAACTACCATGAGATCGGCCATTCCAAGAACTATACTGTTTTCTGCCATCAAATCACCTTCAGCTTTCTCAGGAGTAATGAGAGACTTTCGGGGTCAGGTATCATGATTATGTGTCCTGAAATCCTGCGCCCGTCTTCGAGCCCTTCAGCGGAAAGCTCCGTATTCACAAGCAGGGCGGTCTCGCCTAACTGCCCGTAGATTGATGCTACAACGTCCAGTATTGAAGCGAGCATGTCATGAGCTGTGCCGGGTACTGAAATCTGGTGCTGAGTTCCCAGAAGGAGATTTATAGCGTTGAGGAATGAGCTGAGTACGATATTGCCCACCTCGCCGAGTGCGCTGTCGTAAATTTCCTGAGGGATTTCGCCGGCTGGGATTGCGGAGCCTCCGAACTGGTTTTGAAGGAGCAGCTGAACCATGAGCTGAGCGTCCTGTTCTGGCTGAATGAAAATCAGCGAACACTGAAAACCGCCTGTTGAGCGGACGAACACTGCGCCTACGGTCTGGAGCGGATCTCCGTAATGTTCAGCAAGTTCATAGATTGAAACCAGTTCAGTCTTCGGAACGTCCATGTTTATGCGGCGTGAGAGCAGACCGCTGAGGGCAGTAGCGGCGTTGCCTGTGCCGATATTTCCGGCCTCGCGGATAGCGTCAAGCTGTCTGTCGTTGAAAGAGGGAGTGTCTGGTGAACCAATCATGAGAATTACCCCTTTGTAGAGTAGAACGAAGCGACATCGAGTATTAACGCTACGTTGCCGTCGCCGAGAATAGTACCGCCGGTTATGCCGTCAATTTTTGACAGGAAGCGGCCTAGAGATTTAATGACGATTTCCTGCTGGCCTATAAGTTCGCTGACGATGAAGCCGATTTTGTTCTTGCCGATTTTGACGACAACAACGGGATATTCGTTGCGGTCATGCTCCACTCCCTCAGAGCCGAGAATATCGCCCAGTATGTTCAGCGAAAGAACCTCGCCGCGAAGCAGAGTAGTAGGTTCTCCGTGAACCGTCTTGATGTCATCGCGCCTCACCATGATAGTTTCCTCAACGTTCTCAAGGGAGATAGCATAAGTTTCCTTGCCGACTTTGATTAAGAGCGAGAGGACTATGGCCAGTGTCAGAGGCAGCCTTATGTATACGTGAGTTCCCTCGTTCTTCTTGCTGACGAGATCGAACTGACCGCCGAGCTGTTCAACTTTAGTTTTAACAGCGTCCATTCCGACTCCGCGCCCTGAAAGGTCAGTAATCTGCTTGGCCATGCTGAAGCCCGGAAGCAGTACTATCTGAGTTGCCTCGTCATCGCTCATTATTGCGGCTCTGTCCTCTGTGATGATACCGCGCTCAATGGCTTTCTTCTTGACCTTTTCGGGGTCAATGCCTGCGCCGTCATCGGAAACTTCGATTACAACTCCTGAACCTTCCTGATAAGCGGCAATCTTGAGGATACCTTTTTCAGGTTTTCCGAGTGCTTTACGTTCTTCGGGGTGTTCGATACCGTGATCCATTGAGTTACGGATTAAGTGAACCATAGGGTCGCCGATTTCGTCAATGACAGTTCGGTCAAGTTCGGTGTCCTCGCCCTCAAGGACTAATTCGACATTCTTGTTCAAAGTCTTGCAGAGGTCGCGGATAAGTCTGGGGAATCTGTCGAATGTGAAACTTACAGGAACCATTCTTAACTTCGTAACGAGTTCCTGAATGTCGCCCGAAATTCTCCCTAACTGGGACAATGTATCGTCAAACTGCCTCAGTCTTGCCTCCTGAACAAGGCGTTCAATTCTTGCGCGTGAAATTACAAGTTCTCCGACAAGATTCATGAGCTTATCGAGACGGCCTATATCAACTCTGACGGTCTGAGAGCCTTTCTTGGCCGTGTCCTTCTTGGCCGGAGCTGGTGCAGGTCTAGCCGGTGCAGGAGCTGACGGAGCAGGGGCAGCCGGTGCTTCAGGTGCAGGAGCAGGAGCCGCCGAAGGTGCCGGAGCTGCTGCCTGTGCAGGGGCTGACTGTGCCGGAGCTGAAGGAGCTTCATCGGCTTTGACCTCAACAACATCTGCGCTCTGAACGTCTCCGATTTTCTCAATGGCCGCTTTAACCTCGTCAGCAGGTGCAGGGGTCGCGACATAGACGTTGAAATCGAAGTCGAACTCTTCTTTTTCAAGCGCGTCAGTAGGCGGTTCAGCCCTGAAAATTTCGCCCATCTCTTCGAGTCTGTTTACTACCATGTAGGCTCTTGCGGCTTTAAGAAGACAGCTCTGACTCAGAGTTACATGAACATTGTAGGCGTTAGCACCCTGCGAGTTGGCTTTCTTTGCCCATTCAGAGTCCTGAGACGATACCATAGTGCCTCCCTCATTGGACGGGGCAGCGGCGGCAGGTGCAGCAGGAGCGGCGGCAGGGGCTTCGTTTCTGAGGTCGTGAATCATCTCCGAAACGTCAATGTGTGCGTCATTCCCTCCGCCTCTGATAGCGTCAGCCATTTCCTGAAGCGTGTCCAAGCCCTGAAAGAGCCTGTTCATATCGGCTTCAGTGAGCGGTCTTGTACCTTTACGGGCGGCATCGAGGCGGTCTTCCATAGCGTGAGTTAATCCCATCATGTTAGTGAAGCCCATTGTCCCGGCCATTCCTTTAAGGGTATGAGCGGCTCTGAAGATTTCGTTAATTACGTCCATATCGACCATATTCTTTTCGAGCGCGAGAAGAAGGTCGTCTAATCTCTGTACATTATCGTCAGTCTCGTCAAGGAACGCTCCCAAGTACTGACTCATATCCATATCGGCCAAAATTTATTTCCTCCTTATAATTTATCTTTATCCCTTTACAATTCTGAGCATAGCGTCAGGAATTTCATTGAGAGGCAGAACCTCATCAACTATTCCGGCATCAACGGCAGCTTTCGGCATTCCGTAAACAACGCATGTCTTCTGGCTTTCGGCTATAACATAAGCACCGCGCTGTTTCAAAGTCTTAGCTCCGTCAGTACCGTCCCTTCCCATTCCTGTTAAAATCACACAGAGAACATTTCCGCCGTATTCATCAGCTACACTAAGGAACATTACATTTGCTGCCGGTTTCACTGAGAGAACGGGCGGCGCGTCAGACAATCCGACAACTGCTGTTCCCGAACGCCTCTTTACTATCAAATGCGAGCCTCCCGGAGCTATAACGGCACGTCCTGCCTTGAGCGTCAAGCCGTCAAAACCTTCCACAACTTCAATGTTGCTGCTCTCGTTCAGCCTTTTAGCGAATGACCCTGTGAACTCTTTAGGCATGTGCTGTGTTATCACTATCGGCACAGGAAACTTCGCCGGAAGTCTCGGAAGAAGCTCGCTCAATGCCATAGGCCCTCCCGTTGACGATGCTATTGCTACGATGTCATACCTGCCTGTTCCGCCCCTCACCGCTCCTCCGCTCTTAACTCCGGAAAAAAGATCCGAACTGCTCTGCATTTTCGTTCCCATTCCCGAAAAAGCTCCGTAAGCCCTTACCTTAGCACTTGAGGCAGCAATGACCTTCTCAATAATTTCTTTTCCGGCTTCCTTAATGTTCAGAGAGATTGACCCCGATGGTTTGCCGACGTAATCAACGCACCCGAGCGATAATGCTTTCAGAGTCGTCTCTGCCCCCTCCTGCGTCATCGTGCTTAACATCACTACCGGCACAGGTCTAGTCCTCATTATCTCCTTCAGCGCAGTCAGACCGTCCATCACAGGCATTTCAACGTCCATCGTTACAACGTCCGGCCTTAATTCTTTTACCTGCTCCACAGCCTCTTTACCGTCTCTTGCCGTTCCGCAGACTTCAAGCCGCCCGTCGCTTCTGAGTATGTCCCCGATGAACTGCCTCATCAATGCGCTGTCATCTACTACCAGAACCCTTATTCTTCCCATAAAAACTCTCCTTGTCGTTATTATTTATTACCAGTCAAAAGTCTAGCGAAGAACTCTCTTAACCCCCTGTATTTTTTTCTTTGTGAGTCAGGGACATTAGAGTGCTGAAACTCAACGCCCTCGCAAATTCTGAGTAAATCGCCTGCCAGATTTCTTACGCATATGCCTGCGGTCGAGGAGGGTTCAGCCCTGTAAAAAATCCGGCAGTTCTTAACGGAGCGTTCGACTGCGTCATCTTTAAGGACATAGCCCAGATACAGAGGGGCATTTCCGAGAAACTGCACAGAAGCAAGCCTTATTCTTTCAGCGACTTCCTGAGCCTCTCTGCTTGATGAAGCCATATTGACGACAAGCATTAATCCTCCCTCCTCCTGCCATGCTGCTGCCCCCAGAGATTTAATAACGCCGTAAGCGTCCCTGATGCTTGTAGGTTCAGGAGTAGTAACGAGCAGAGTAATTTCAGAAGCGTAAGCGAAGGACAGCGCACCCCTGTGAATACCGGCACCGGCGTCCATTATGAGATAATCTGCCATGTCCTCAAGTCCTGAAAGTTCAGTAAACAGCCGTTCCATAGCAAATTCATCGAGGTCTGCAATTTCTTTAATCCCGTATCCGCCCGGAAGAAGCGATACAGAGCCGTTAAGTTCAGAAGCTCTCTGAGAAGTTTTGAAGTGAACGAGAATTTCATTGAGAGAGCGTGAACCCTCGATGAGGTGAGCGATATTGAAACGGGCATTTCTGACGCCGCATAGTATGTCGAGATTAGCGAGCCCCAAATCAGCGTCAATGAGGACAGTCCTTTTGCCGAAATCTGACAGAGCAAACGCCAGAGAAGCGGCAATATTGCTTTTACCTACGCCGCCTTTACCGCTGAGGACGGAAAGAGTATGAAGCCTGTGCGAATTATTCTGAGCTTTTAATTTCTGAGTATTATCGATGACTAATCGCCTCAATTCTCCTGCCTGATCTGAATTATAATTGTAACCCTTCATAATTTTAACGCTTTCGTTCATCTTCAGACTTTAACAAGAAGTCAGCAATTCTTGAGCCTGAAGCGGTTTCAATATCTTTAGGAACGTTCTGCCCTACGGTTAAGAAGGAGACTGGACAGCCCATTACCTGATGTATGTTGAATATAGATCCGTAGCTCACAGTCTCATCTAATTTAGTGAAAAGAAGATGAGAGACCGGAATATTGGGAATATGTTCAACGACATCGAGCATATCTTTATATTTCATGTTAGCGGCGAGGACGAGATGAACAGCGTCAGGGAGGAACGAATTATAGATATTTTCAAAGAGTTCCATATTCTTTTTATCGCGCTGTGAACGTCCTGCGGTGTCGAGAAGAATGATGTCAGCGTTGTCATGTTCCTCGACAACTGAAGGAATCGTAGAGATGTCGAAGATTATCTCAATGGGAACGCCGAGAATTTTAGCATAAGTTTTGAGCTGTTCTACGGCTGCAATCCTGTAGGTATCAGAAGTGAGGAGAAGGACTTTCTTATGTTCCCAAAGAGCTTTGATAGCGGCCAGCTTGGCGATGGTAGTAGTTTTGCCGACACCGGTAGGCCCCAAGAGCATGACTTTCCGGCCTCCTGCGGCATCTCCGCCGTTATCAGCGGCACAGTCGATCTGAGAAGCAAGCCACTTCGGGAACGGAAGACGCTTAGACTTGTCCTTGCGCGAGGAGACTGAGTAATCAGCCAGAAGTTTCCGTATATATTTCTCATCGACCTCAGAGGCTCTTAATCTTCCCTCAAAGCCCTCATCATTCTGAACGCTTATACCTGCCTGAAAGATATTCTGCTGTTGAGTTTTCTGCTGAGAAGAATTGTTTTCGACAGCGGTTAAACGCTGAAGGAGTACATCAATTCTATCAGCTAATAATCCGACCTGTTCGCGGAGAAATTTGCTGTCATTGTCCTGTGTCTGTGCCGGAGCCGGAGCCTGAACCTGCGGAGCTGGGGCTGAAGGAGGAGAAGTAATGACGGGAGCAGGCGCAGTATTCGGAGCAGGTCTGGTAGTCAGGCCGTAAGCATTCCGCAGACCTTCCTGAGAAATCATGATGTTATCGGCCGGCAGTCTGTAACCTTCCTCGCCTAAATCAGCCGGTTTAGGAACAGCATTGGAAGGAGCCATAGTGCCGCGTTCTTTGAACTCCATTAACTTCTGGAAAGCGATGAGATTTTCGCGCCTTGTGTCATCGTCCATTGAGGAAGCCGAAGAAGCCGCGCTTACAGTTCGGGGTTTGACTTGAGGTTTAGGCTCATCGTCTTCGAGGATACCGGCAGTAACTTTGAGGACGGAGCGTTGAAACAGCCCTAATACGCCGCCCTCTTTAATCATCTGAGTAGAGAGGATAACGGCATCACGGCCGAGTCTTTCAGAAGCTAATCTGAGAGCTTCGGCATCATCTTTAGCAGTGAAGGTTATCTGATTAGTTACTCTCATGAATTATTCCACCATTCCGACAGTTTTGACCTGAACGCCTCTAACAATCTCATTATACGACACTACGAAGATATTATTTATAGAACCTTCGATTAATCTTCTGACGATGAGTCTGACATCAGGGTGAACGAGGAGTACAGGGGGTAAGGATTTAACGACCATTTCGTCCATAGCTCTTGAGATTGCGCTTATCATTTTCTGAACGTCTCTAGGGTCGAGATTTAACTGCCAGCCTCTAGTTAAATCGCCGTCAACGCCTGCTGTAATTTTCTGTTCCCAGTTAGGCGAGAGGGTAGCGGCGGTTATGATACCGTCAGGGCCTTGAATTTTCAGCGAGATGAGACGGGATAATGCTTCTCTGGCGCGTTCAGTGAGGAAGTCAACGCTTCTGGACATCTTGCCGAAATCAGCAAGAGCCTCAAAGATAGTAACAAGATCTCTGATGGGTATCTGTTCGCGTATTAAGTTCTGGAGAACCTTTTGAATTTCGCCGAGAGACAATGACGACAGTAACTCATCAATTACAGCCGGAGCAGTTTCCTTGACCATGTCGGTTAATTTCTGGACTTCCTGACGTGTCAGGAGTTCAGCACCGTTTTTCTTAATGACCTCTGAAAGATGGGTAGCGAGAACCGAAGGAGCGTCAACGACAGTGTACCCCATAGCCTCAGCCTTATCGCGCAAATCTGGTGAAATCCATAGAGCCGGTAAACCGAATGCAGGTTCTTTAGTGGGGACACCGATTAATTCTTCTTCAGCCGCGCCGGTATTCATGGCTAAGTAGTGGTCGGGCAGTAATTCACCACGTCCGGCCTCAGCACCTTTGACACGCAGTATGTATTCGGTAGGTTTAATCTGAATGTTATCGCGTATTCTTATGGGAGGGACTACTATGCCCATTTCGAGAGCCATCTGCTTTCGGATAGTGCCTATTCTGTCGAGCATGTCGCCGCCCTGAGCAGGGTCAATCAGCGGAATTATGGCGTAACCGATTTCAGCCTCCATAGGTTCAACTGTGAGCAGTTTCATGACATCTTCGGGCGAAACCGGCTCAGCTTTCTGTCCCTGTTCTGCCTGACCGGCCGGAGCAGCTCCAGCTCCAGACGGCGCGACTCCAGCACCGCCGCCAGCCGGAGCTTGAGGGCCGGCCTGAGATGAAGCTGCCTGTTCCTCAGCGGAAATCTCCTGAATTTCGGCCTCCCTGCTTACGACATAGCCCAACGCTCCCATGAGGATTGACAGACTCACGAAAGGTACGGTAGGAAGACCGGGTATCAATCCCATAGACATTAACATACCTGAAGCTATATAGAGAGGTCTTGGGTACTTTGTGAACGAGTTGATTAAGTCAGGGCCTAATTCAGACGAGGCGGCGGCTCTGGTAACGATAACGCCCATAGCGGTTGACATGAGCAAGGCAGGAATTTGTCCTACTAATCCATCACCGACGGTCAATAAACTGTAATGAGCGGCGGCTCCGGCAGCGTCCATACCGCGCATGAAAATACCGATTGAAAGACCGCCTATGATGTTGATAGTAGTAATGATTAGACCTGCGATAGCGTCGCCCTTGACGAATTTGCTCGCACCGTCCATAGCCCCGTAGAAGTCGGCCTCTCTCTGAATATCCTGTCTTCGCTGCTTTGCGCCCTGCTCGTCAATTAAGCCTGAGTTCAAGTCAGCGTCAATGGACATCTGTTTACCGGGCATAGCGTCTAATGTAAATCTTGCGGCGACCTCTGCAACTCTTTCAGCTCCTTTAGTGATGACGAGCATTTGAATGATTACGAGGATTAGGAACATTATGATACCGACAACGTAATTGCCGCCGACAACGAAGTTCCCGAAAGCGTTAATCAATTCGCCGGCGTTACCGTAAAGAAGAATGAGCCTCGTTGTTGAAACGTTAAGGGACAGCCTGAACAAAGTGGAAATCAGGAGCAGCGTCGGAAAAATCGACAAATCCAGAGCGCGTTTAACGTAGAAGGTAACGAGCAGGGTAACAACGCCGAGAGTAATATTCATGGACAGGAGAATATCAATGAGCCATGTCGGCAGAGGAACGACCATCATTATGATGATGAGAACCATTAACAGGGCTACGCCAATGTCTGAATAGCTCTGAACTTTTTTTCGCATAGAAGGTAAAGCGGCTGTAGCTTCTGCCAATGTAAAAAAATCCTCCGTTTCGTTGGAAAAAATCGAAATGTATTTTACACGAAGATTGCTATAATGTGAAAATCTAAACACAAAAACAAGTTTTAAGAAAGGAAGAAAAGCAATGAAGAAAAAACTTTTAGCAGTAATTCTCACGGCAGCGGTATTACTCGGAACAGGTGCCTCAAAGCGTTCCCAAGACGAGACGAAGCTGATGAGTACATTCATCAGCAACTTCACGGAACTTGGAGTGTATTACATCGACATCGACGAGATAACTAATCAGGACTTAATAGCGTTCGGTATCGGCCACAACGTTATCAACAACGCTAAGTCAACGGTGAAACGCTGCGGACTGAAGAACTGCGAGTATGGCCCATCATTGATGTCAGGAGCGGCGGTGAAAGCGAGCGTCAAGAAGTATTTTGACGTTGACGTGAGCAATGAGACTTTGGACACCGACAGGCTCTCGGCGGAATTTGACGGAATGAACTACCACTTTAACGCCGCTGAATGGAGGCCGAATACGATCTACTACGCTGATGTCAAAAGCGTAACTCGCGGAAAGTATTTCGTTCAGATGGACGGGGAACTCTACAACGTCAAGCGCAAAAGCGACAGACCTGCGTTATTCACGGCGAAAGCGAAGCCCTACAAGTACAACGGGAAAGATACGTGGTCAATAATCACGCTGAGGGTTGAATGGACTGACGAGAACTAAAGGAATGAAGTCCCCCTGTGAAAAATCAGGGGGATAATTTTTTTTATTTGCCGGGCTTGCCGAGAAGTTTGAACATATTAGCCTTGTAGAACTCAACGCCGGGCTGATTGAAGGGGTTAATGCCGCTGATGTACCCTGAAACTCCGCACGCATACTCGAAGAAGTAGAACAGCTCGCCGAGAGATTTCTCGTCCTGTTCGGGAATGCTCACCATGAGGTTGGGAACGCCTCCGTCAACATGAGCGGCGATAGTTCCCTGCATTGCGCACTGATTGACCCAGCTCATATTCTTGCCGGCGAGGTAGTTGAGGCCGTCGAGGTCATTATCCTGCGAGGAGAGCGTGAAATCTTTTCTTGCGTTCTCAATCTTCATGACCGTCTCGAACATGATTCTGTCCCCGTCCTGAATGAACTGCCCCATTGAGTGAAGGTCAGTAGTGAGGTCAACGCTTGCCGGGAAAATACCGCGCTGATCTTTGCCTTCAGACTCGCCGTAGAGCTGTTTCCACCACTCCGAGATATAGTGCATTGACGGTTCGTAGTTAGCGAGGATTTCGACAGTTTTGCCTTTTCTGTGAAGAATGTTGCGCAAGGCAGCGTACTGAAGTGCTGCGTTCTCCTCGAACGGCTTGTTGAGTGCGGCCTCACGTCCTGCGGCAGCTCCGGCCATGAGAGCGTCAATATCAGCACCGCTTGCGGCAATGGGAAGAAGCCCGACAGCCGTAAGCACTGAGAACCTTCCGCCTACATCATCAGGAATGACGAACGACTCGTAGCCCTCAGTGTCAGCGAGAGTTTTCAATGCGCCTCTGGCTTTGTCGGTGGTGGCGTAGATTCTCTTCGCGGCCTCTTTAGCTCCGTACTTCTTTATGAGAAGATCCCTGAAAACCCTGAAAGCTATAGCGGTTTCGGTAGTAGTGCCAGACTTCGAGATTACATTCACCGAGAAATCATGCCCCTCAAGAAGGTCGATGATGTCCTGAATGTAAGTGCTGTTCATGCTGTTGCCGACGTAGTAGATTCTTGGAGTCTTGCGTGTTTCGGGCGATAAGTCATTGTAGAAGCCGTGTCTCAGGAACTCGATAGCCGCTCTCGCCCCCAGATATGAGCCGCCGATTCCTGCAACGAGGAGAATTTCGGAGTCGCTTTGAATTTTCTTGGCGGCCATTTTGATTCTTGAGAACTCTTCCTTGTCGTAATTGACGGGCAAATCAATCCAGCCTAAGAAGTCATTGCCTGCGCCGTTACGTGATTTAAGAAGTTCGGCGGCTGAGAGAGTGATAGCTTTCATGCTGTCGACTTCGTGAGGCCGAACGAACTTTAGAGCGTTTGAATAGTCAAAACCTGTCATGAATTTATGCCTCCTGATAAATTTTGGGATTGCTGATATTTTATCAGATTAAAAAATAAAACCCTCCTTATATTTCAAAGGAGGGCAGTATCCGCTCAATTTAGTCGGTGTAAGCTGTGCCGTTTTGGTAGAGTGTGTAGCTTCCCCTGTTGATTGTGCCGTTATTGGTTATACTTGTAACGTATGAATTGCCCGTAAGAGTCCATGTTGAGCCGGCCTCAATCGTTACATTGACCGTTCCGCCTGTGCCTGAAGAGTTCACCGCTCCGCTGAATGTTGAACTGTCGGTCATGTTCAAGGTCAATGAGGACGAACTGTCAACGATAATATTACCGCTGATGTCCTGCCCCGAAGCATTGAGAGTAACTGTACCGCCGTTATTGCTTTCGCCCCAGTTCTGAGCCTCAGCCCGGAGGAAATTTCCTGACGAGTCATTGTTAGTGATGGTTACGCCGGAAAGAGTGATTTCCGTAGTAGTGTTAGTTACGCAGAAAATATCGCCCTGAGCGTTAGTGATACTGCCGTCAGTCATCTTGAACGTTGATTTACCGCTCGAAGCGTCTTTTGACATTGACTTGTAGATTAATACGGCCTGATGTGTGCTGTCCTGACCGTTTAACGTGCTGTGGCTCGCGTTAAGCGTACAGCTGTCGAGAGTAACTGAGTTACCGCCCTCAATGACAACGGCCTGTGAGGAAGAAGCGGTTAAATCAGCGTCGCTTATGGTTATCGCCGCCGTTGAGTAAACAGCCGGTGAGCCTGTTCCGCTGGTGGAGTAAGTTCCTCCGCTGACAGTAACAGTACCGCCGCCGCTGTCAGATCTTATAGCCGCCGATGAGCCGCCTGATGTCGTTATGGTGAGATTGCTGGCGTTCATAATGCCTCCGCCGGTGGTCATGATACCGCCTGAGTTGCTGGACGATGTGGTTATCGTAGCGTTAGAGATATTAACGGTAGTGCCGTCGCCCTGATTGTTGCTGGAAGTGCTGTTGTTGCCGCCGTAAGAGAAGACAGCGTTTCCGTAAGTGGCGTTAGTGGTAATTTTTGTTGCCGAGCCGTTTATTGTCAGTACAGCTCCTCCGCTGGCGAGTATTGCGGCGTTAGTGCCCTTCCAGTCGTAATCGTCGTCTTTGCCTGAGACATCGCCTGTTTTGGTTACGGTGATGTTTGAGTATGTGGCTGAACCGCTTGAGAGGGATATTGCGTGTTCGCCGGCCGTTGTCGCTGAGTACGATTCGCCTGTAGTATTGTTGTCGGTGTCAGTATTGGTATCGGTGTCGGTATCAGTGTCGGTATCAGTGTCGGTATCAGTCTGGTTGTCGGTGTTGTTGTCAGTCTGATTGTCGGTCTGGTTGTTAGTCTGGTCAGGGGAATAGCCTAACTGCTGACCGCCGCCGGAACCTCCGCAGCCTGAGAGAGCGAAAACGGTGAACGCTAAGAGCGTAACGATAATGAGAAACTTTCCTGACTTCATTAACTAATTAATACCTCCTGCAAAATTCTTTCATTCTGTTCATGGCCTCAGAGAGGCTGTCCATAGACTGAGTGCAAGCGATACGGATATATCCTTCACCAGTCCTGCCGAACGCGCTGCCGGGCAAGACAGCTACTTTAGCGTCATTAAGAAGCTGCCAGACAAACTCTTCGCTTGTCAATCCCGTCCCTGAGATGTCAGGGAATAGGTAGAAAGCTCCCTCAGCTTGGTGGCACTTCACTCCCTTCATAGAGTTTAATTTTGACGACACGAACTCCATTCGTTCGGCAAATATTTTTGCACGTTCCTTGACTTTTTCGTCCTGAGTGTTGAGGGCATAAGCTGCGGCCATTTGAGAGAGGGTATTAACGCCGTAGGTCTGGAACGATGAGAGGACGCACATAGTGTTGATGACGTTTTGGGGAGCGAAAAGGTAGCCGATACGCCAGCCTGTCATACAGTGGCTTTTCGAGACACCTGCGGCGAGGAGAGTACGTTCTTTCATGCCGTCAATGTTGGCGAAGCAGGTATGCTGACCCTTGAAGACCATAGACTCATAAATCTCATCACTGAGGACGAACATATCATGTTTCTCAACGAACTTAGCGATTTCCTCAAGCTGTTTTCGAGTCGCCACTCTGCCGGAAGGGTTGCCGGGATAATTGAGGATTATGCCGCGAGTTCTTGGGGTAACGGCCTGTTCAAGTTCGTCAACAGTGGGAGCGAAATTGTTTTCCTCTCTGGTTTTTATTGGGACAGGAACGCCGCCGTTTCCCCTGATTTGAGCCTCGTAGGGGGTGAAGTAAGGCTCAATGAGCATGACTTCATCGCCGGGGTTGAGTAACGCTCCGAAAGCCAGCCACGGAATGTGAAGACCGCCTACGGAGATGTAGACGTTATCGGGGGATGACTTGAGGCCGTGATGGCGTTCCCAGTAAGCGCAGACTGCCTCTCTTGTCTCAAGATAGCCCTGTAACGGAGGGTAATGAGTGAAGCCGTCCTTAGCGGCTTTCGCTCCAGCGTCAACGATGTCAGGTTCGGTAACGAAGTCGGGTTCACCTATGCTGAGATTGAGTACGCCGTTCATTTTCTCAATGGCCTGAAACACTCTGACCATTCCGGAGGGTTTTGTTTCGCTGAATTTCTTTGCGAGTTCCATAAAATTACACTTCCTTAGAGTACATGTGAATTTTAGAGAATAATAACACAGGTTGGATTATTAACTTACTATATAAATTATATTAACAAAGAAAAATCTTCATACTTGTGAATCTCATAGTCCCCTCGATGGTCAGGAAATGGGGCAAGCAGAAGATACTCATACTCGGTTCGCTCTGCATGATAGCAGGCTCAGTGGTCATCGGGCTTGCAGGGGCATCATTCGGGCTTGCAATGTTCGGAGTGTGCATACGCGGTGCAGGAATAGGGTTCATATTCTCAAGCCTTTTCGCTATGACTGCTGATGTTGTCGATTACGGCGAGTGGAAGTTCGGGATACGCTCCGAAGGCCTCGTGAACAGCTGCACTTCCTTCGGAATGAAACTCGGCATAGGCTTCGGGCTTGCCATAGGGAGCTGGATTATAGCATTGGGAGGCTATGACGGAACAGCAGCAGTCCAGACCGAATCGGCAGTAGCGTCAATCAAATTCGCGTTCGGCTACAGCGGTGCGATATTCTCGGTCGTGGTGCTGATACTTTGTGTAATGATGAACCTCGACAAGTACATAGTTCAGATTCAGTCAGACCTTGAGGCAAAAGCCGCGTCAGAAAGGAAAGCATAAATCAATGTCATCATTCGGGCTTTACATGCGCAAAAAGTTCAACGACGGCGATGAAATCCGAGACAAAGGGCTTGAGACTCCTTCAGGTATAACGAGGTTTGACGGGATAACCTACGGCCCCGAAAAAACTTGGAACCCTCTCGATGTATACCGTCCCTCAAACACGGACGGCAAACTCCCCGTAATCATCTCGTTTCACGGAGGCGGCTGGGTTTACGGCGACAAGGAACGCTATCAGTATTACTGCATGAACTTCGCCTTACACGGATTTGCTGTCATCAACTTCACATACAGGCTTGCTCCTGAATATCACCACCCGGCAGGTCTTGAGGACATGAATCATGTTGCGGAATGGGTCATGTCCAACGCAGAGAAGTACGGCCTCGACACGGAACATATTTTCGGTATCGGGGACTCGGCCGGCGCAAACGGAATCGGACTTTACGCCGCAATCCTCACGAAGCCGGATTACGCAGCCCTGTATGACTTCACGCCCCCTGAAGGATTTTCTTTTAAGAGTGTAGGGCTTCTCTGCGGAACATACAAGGTCAGCCTTGAGAATTATGACGATGAAGTAACCATGCCGCTCATAGCTGAGTATCTTCCTCATGGAGGGACTGTCCCTGAAATGGAGGAAATGAATCTCTTCAACCACATAACGAAGAAATATCCCCCAGTGTTTGCGGCAACAGGCGAAGGTGATTTCCTCAAGATTCAGCTTCCGGAACTGGCTGCAATTCTGGTCAGCAATGACATTCCGTTTGAGGCGAGGTTTTACACGTCCCCTGATAGGACGCTGGGGCATGATTTCTGCTGTAACGCAAGACTGAAAGAGGCTCATGAATGCGCTGATGATTTGTGCGCTTTCTTCAGAAAATATATTAAGGAGGAACAAAGATGAATAGAGTATGCAAGATTTTGGGAATTGAGAAGCCTGTTATTCAAGGGCCTATGGTATGGCTGACTGACGCGAAACTTGCGGCAGCCGTAAGCAATGCGGGAGGTTTGGGAAGTCTAGGGCCTAACGCTGGTCAGACCGAAGTAACAAGAGATCCTGACGGTACAGCCGAAAACATGAGGGCTGAAATCCGAAAGCTCCGTGAAATGAGCAGCAAGCCTTTCTCCGTGAACGTCCTGCCGGTTCAGAACGGTACGGACATTTACACGCCTCCGATGCTGAAGGTGATATACGAGGAGAAAGTACCTGTCGTAACATTCGTTGGTGAGCCTGATGAAGCAATGTTCAGCGAGTTCAAGTCTCACGGTATCAAAATCGTTTACCGTTCATTGAACCCTACGCCAGAAAATTCACGCATGGCCGAAAAGTTCGGAGCTGACATTATTGTGGCCACAGGTTTTGATGAGGGAGGTACACTTCCTTCAAAGGTAATCGGTACATTCTCAATCGTTCCTCTCATCGTTGACTCGGTTGAACATACACCGGTTATGGCTGCCGGCGGAATTGCTGACAACAGGGCGTTCAATGCCGCACTTGCGCTGGGTGCTGAGGGAGTGTACTGCGGAACGGCCTTCCTCATGAGCAAGGAGAGCAGAATGGCGGAAAACGTTAAACAGGCGGTACTGTCAGCGAATGCGTTTGACCTTCTTTTGTTCAGGACTGTTCCGGCATATTACAGGTCATTGCCGGGCGAACTTGCGAATGAACTCGTTGCTATGGACAAGGCAGGGGCAACGAACGAGGAACTCGGCAAAAAAATGGGAGGTTTCGCGAATCTCCGTGTGGGAATGCTTCAGGGCGATATGAACAAAGGCTACGTATCTGTCGGAAACGGAATCAGCCACATCAGAGAAATATTGTCCGCAAAGCAGATAATTGATAATCTCACCAAAGATTTCTAACGCAAATCCTGACATATACCCCCCGTGTAATCTGCGGGGGTTTTTATATTCAGTGAAAACGGACACAAAAAAGCGGAAGAGCAATCCCTCACTCCTCCGCAAATTCACATGATTATTTTGTTCTTACTTTCCGGCCAGATACTCGTTCATGCTGGCCGCCGCTCTTCTGCCTTCACCCATTGCGAGAATGACCGTTGCAGCTCCGAGAACTATATCACCGCCAGCCCATACACGCGGAATGCTGGTCTTCTGGTTCTCGTCAACGATGATGTTCCCTCTGGGCGTAACGTTAAGTCCCTGAGTAGTCTGAGCCATCAAGGGGTTGGAGTCGTTCCCAAGCGCAACGACAGCAGCGTCAATGTCGAGTACGTGCTCAGTTCCCGGAATAGCAACGGGCTTTCTTCTTCCTGAAGCGTCAGGCTCGCCGAGTTCATAGGTAAGAAGCTCAACGCCCACGAGTCTGCCCTTCTCATCGCCGATTAACCTTGTGGGGTTCTCAAGGAAGTGGAAATCTACGCCCTCCTCGATAGCGTGAGCGACTTCCTCAGCTCTTGCAGGCATTTCTGCACGGGTTCTTCTGTAGACGCAGTAGACCTTCTCAGCACCGAGCCTTAACGCGGTTCTCGCTCCGTCCATCGCCACGTTGCCGCCACCGAAAACAGCGACCCTCTTCGCGTCATACATGGGTGTATCGGCATGTTCTTTGTCGTAAGCCTTCATGAGGTTTGAACGTGTGAGGTACTCATTCGCGCTGAAAACGCCGATGAGATTTTCGCCCTCAATTCCCATGAACTTGGGAAGTCCTGCTCCTGTTCCGATGAAAGCAGCGTCATAACCTTCGCGGTCAAGCAGCTGTTCAAGCGTTTCAGTTCTTCCGACAAGGAAACTTGTCTTGAACTCAACGCCCATTTTCTTAAGGTTCTCGACTTCTTTGGCAACGATAGCCTTCGGAAGCCTGAACTCAGGAATACCATAGACCATAACTCCGCCGGTCTTCTGGAACGCCTCGAATACCGTAACGCTGTGTCCTGCCCTGCGAATGTCAGCGGCAACGGTCAAACCTGCAGGGCCTGAACCGATGACAGCGACTTTCTTTCCTGTTTCGGGGGCAGGTGTCGGGACTGTAATCATGTCATGCGCTCTCTCCCAGTCAGCAACGAAACGCTCTAATCTTCCAATAGCTACCGCGTTTTCGGTTGACTTCAGCATTTTGCCTACCGTGCAGAAGCTCTGGCACTGTTTCTCCTGAGGGCATACACGTCCGCAGATTGCAGGCAGCAAGTTAGTCTGTTTGATGGTATCAACTGCTCCTTTGAAATCGCCGCTCTGAATGTGCTTGATGAACTCAGGAATTGGAACTCCGACGGGGCAGCCCTTCTTACATGGAGCAGCACCGCACTGAATGCAGCGTTCTGCCTCGACGCGAGCCTGAGTCTCGGTATAGCCCAGCGCGACTTCGGACATGTTGTGAGCGCGGACAGTAGGTTCCTGTGAGGGCATTTCCTGAACTGGAATAGCGGTTCTGTCCTTAGGGGTTAATTTTGTTCCGGCGGCTTTCTTCGCCTCAAGGTCGGCAAAGATTTTCGCGGCTTCTTCCTGTAACATCTCAGTAGTTTTGTGTTCACTCATGGTTTAAGCACCAGCCTTTCCGGCATCAAGGCCGATTCTGCATTTGTGGTCAGCCTCGCGCTCTTTGTCTTTGAAAGCGGTCATTCTCTGCATCATATTGTCGAAGTCTACCTCATAGCCGTTGAACTCAGGGCCGTCAACGCAGACGAATTTAGTTTTGCCTCCGACGCTTACACGGCAGCAGCCGCACATACCAGTACCGTCAATCATAATTGTGTTGAGTGATGTAGTGATAGGAACGCCGAAAGGTTTAGCGGCGGCGACACAGAACTTCATCATGATGGCCGGGCCGATTGAAACTATCTCGCTGACTTTCTCTTTCTCGCAGATTTCAGTGAGAGGAGCGGTAACGACTGCCTTGCGTCCGTAAGAACCGTCATCAGTAACAACGATTAACTCATCGCTTGCCTTTCTCATTTCGTCCTCGAAGAAGAGGAGTTCCTTAGTTCTCGCGCCGATGATGGTAACGACTTTGTTGCCGATTTTGTGGTTAGCCTCGACTATCGGGTGAAGCGGAGCGATACCAATACCGCCTCCGACACAGACGACAAGACCGTCTTTCTTCTCGATGTGGGTAGGTTTTCCGAGAGGCCCTACGAGAACGGGTACATTGTCGCCGACATTGAATGTCTGCGAGAATTTACGGGTGGTAGCTCCGACGGTCTGGAAGACGATAGCAATCCAGCCCTCGTCAGCGTTAGCGTCAGCGATGGTTAATGGTATGCGTTCGCCGTAATCCTCATCGAGCTGGAAAATGATGAACTGTCCTGCTTTTCTGTTGCGGGCAATTTCGGGTGCCTCAACCTTGAAATAGTAAACGCTCTGGTCTCTTTCCTTGTCGTAAGAGAGCTGGCGTTTCTCAAGTATCTTATGCAAAAGCTGTTCCCCCTCAATAAAAAATTATTGTTGTAGAATATCTAGTACCTGCAAATAATAAGTCAAAATCACGTTAAAGACAAGCAATCACGAAATGTTAATTTTAGTGAGGCTGACAAAAAAATTCCCCCCTCGCTTTGAAGGGGGAGGATTGAAAGCCTTAACGCTTGCGCTTCAGGACGAAACCTAAAACCGCCAGCATAAGCAGTGATTCAGATCCAGTGTTGCAGCCGCCTGAAGTTGAACCGACACCGTAAGTTTTGTTTGAGGTAGTTGGAGTCTCCGGCGTGGTTGTGGGCTGTTCGGGGACTGTGTTGTCCGTAACGCTTGGAGTGCTTGGAGTGCTTGGCGGCGGCGGTGTCTCAGTTTCGGCAGGTTTCCGTATAATCTCGTATGAGGCGATGGCTTCGAGATTACCGTTGATGATTTCGCACCCTGAGATTCCGTAATCGACCATATCGCGGACTAGACTGGCCTGTTCGGACAGACGCTGTTCCAGAGTTTTTGTCTCTGAGGACGCGGACATAAACGCTTCCGCGCTTTGGGAGCTGTAGGAGTTTTCAGCGTTGAAGTTTTTAGGCAAGATACTTCCGTCAGAACTGATGAGGATAGTTTGTCCTGTCTCGCCGTACTCAGGACATGATATTCCCAGCGAAGGAACTGAAGGGTCGCCGGTTTTCGCGAAATTCACCCACATGGATTGAATTTTCGCTACCATCGCGCTGTCGTATTCCCCGTTCTCAGCCCAGTTGTAAGGGTCTGGAGCTAACAGATGCGCGTTGCCCAGCACATACGGGACTTCAGCGTCATGGCACGCTTTCAGATAAGGCAATATACCTTGCGCAGGGTAAGCCCAGTAGTACATGAATGTCTTTCCGCCTGATGAATTACCCGAATGTATGTCAGCCGCCTTCAGCAAAGGGCCTCGAAACAGCAGCTCATTGAGATACTCGCTCTTTCCCCACATGACTGAATACTCATCTTGAGATTCAAGGCTGTCAAGGTAATTATTAACGAATATATCCGATGAGGTTTTACCGTCCTCAGGCATTATGCCTGTTACAGCCTCATACGTTTTTGAGACGAAATCACTGAAGACCTCTAAACTGCCCATTGAAATAATCCAGAAATTCAGCTCATCAGCGTTCGTCCCTATGAGGAGGTCAATGCCGTCAGCATTCGTGAAATTATCGTAAGGGTCAATGCTGATTAAATTACCGTCCCTCTCAGGGAATGACATGTCTTTGCTGACTTTTCCCGAAGCCTCTTTAATATCAGCCGATGAGAGCGCAAGAAGTCCGTCCATGTTTGAAGTGCCGGTAGCTTCCAGAAGTTTTTGAGCGAGATTCATGCTGTATCTTTTAGGGCTTGACATTGAAACTCCGCCGCTCTGCATTATTCCGCGCTTAATGTACTTGTTAGCCTGAGGCATTGTTACGAGGAACGAAACGAGCGCGGCACCTGATGAATTTCCGCAGATTGTTACGTTATCGGGATCTCCTCCGAACGCCGCTATGTTGTCGTGAATCCACTTCAACGCCTGAGCGCAGTCCAGAAGTCCGAGATTGGGAGCGTCGGGGTAATTTTCGCCGCCCGGTACGCCTGAGAAGTCAATGAAGCCGAGAACTCCGAGACGGTGAGCAATAGACACGAAGATTATGCCCTCATTGTTTTTGACGAAGTTTGCGCCATCGTGAAGTACTCCTAAGCCTAGAATTTCCATTGACGGATCGCCGTTTGTGAAGCCTCCGCCGTAAATGTATACGAATACGGGAAGGGGCTTAGTGCTTACGGGGTCATCGCGCTTCCAGATGTTGAGGTTCAGGCATTCCTCAGCCTGATTCGGCAGTCCAGCATCGTACAGCGGCAAGGGTTCCTGTACATTAGCAGGGCCGAATGCCTTAGCGTCCTTTTTCTCATCGCTGGGGGTTGGATCTTGAGGCGCTTTCCATCGGAGAGAGCCTACGGGCTGTTTCGCGAAGGGTACTCCAAGCCATTTGAGAACGTTACTGCTGTAACCATATTCTAACCGTCCCTCGAAGATTCCGTTTGAGCAGACCGCGAGAAGTTTAGCGTCATCTGAAGCGAGGATAGCAGTAACCTCACTATTGTCAGAAGAAGAGTAGACGTACCTGACGATTGATGGTCTTGAGAGGAAAACGGCATTTCCTCCGCTGAAAGAGTCCCGTGAAACCGCTGTTCCTGAAGCGTCCCAAGCCTTTATCGTACTGCTTATGACATTGCCGGACAGGGTTACGCTGAATTTTCCGCCTTCCTGTTCAGTAACGTAGAGCGGAGAGCGTGTCCTTACATCTGCTGAGGAGAATGACGGAAGAATGAGCAGTAAGAGAAGAGAAGCAAGAGCGGTAAATTTTTTGTTCAACTCTAACAAGTCCTTTCTTTAACGAATTTGTTACTACTGAAATTATACAACACAAGAAGTATCGGCTGTAATCAGCTGAGGATAAAATTTTTTGAGCGTGATTAATTTTTCAAGAGTGATTTATCAGTTCTCTTACGATAAATATGTACAACTCAGATAATTTTCTATGAGATATTTAGTGAACAGGCTGCTGTTATGCTAGAATGTCTAAGATTTTTCCCGTTTCATCATCAACTGAAAGCAAGTGTATAAAAATGAAGAAAATTATTCTCATGATTTTCGCGGTTCTTCTGTTTGCGGTTACTGCATGCGGCGATTCGATAACCGTTAAGAGAGGCACCGAAGTATTAGTCAGGTCAGCCGAAAAATTAAAATCAAACCAAGTAAAACCCGAACAGGTCATACGCTTCACCGTTGAACGCCCCGTAACTGATGAAAACGGCTTCATACTCATAGAGCGCGGAGCGTCAGCCTACGGGAAAATCCTCAAAGCCTCATCAGCCGGTGCAATCGGCGCAAAAGGTTCATTAAGTTTCTCTGTTGATTCTGTAGAGGCCTTCAACGGCAAAATAATCCCTCTCTCAGGAAGTCAGGACATGAACGGAAAGAGCGTCAAAGGCACAGTAATAGTAGGCTCGATATTCTTAACGCCGTTAGCACTTCTTTTCAGAGGCTCTAATGCTGTTATTGACCCTAAGACGCTGTATAAGGTTTATGTTGCTGATGACACTGTGCTTATTGAAGAGGAAGATAATAATGAAGATGAAGAACAGGTTGATATGCTTGAGATTTACCGGCAGAGAAAAAACCGTGAAAAAAAAAATACCCTCCGAATGAATAACGGGGGGTATTTTCATGGAGGTACTCACTGAGTTTAAGCGTCCCTGAACGTTCCTTCAGTTCTTGAAACGATAACCGCTGAAGCCGCATCACCCACAATGTTCGGGATTACACGCCCCATGTTCAGTATCCTGTCGATACCGGCAAGAAGCCCTATAGCCTCCATAGGAAGGTTGACCGATGAAAGCACTATTGTGAGCATTACAAGCCCTGAGCCCGGAATGCCTGCTGTACCGATTGAGGCAAGCGTCGCCGTCAGCATTATCATAATCTGCTGTGTGAAGCTCAGTTCAATCCCGAAAATCTGCGCCGTGAATACTACCGCAACAGCCTCGTAAATCGCCGTGCCGTTCATATTCATTACCGCCCCGAAAGGTATCACGAAGTTCGCCGTCTCGTCATCAACTCCGATTCTCTTTGTGCATTCGAGGTTCAGAGGTATTGTCGCAACGCTTGAGCATGTCGCAAAGACGAACGCCATAGCCTCTTTCATTTCTCTCAGGAAACGGAAGGGATTTACACGCCCTATCACTCCGACCATCAAGCCTGCCTGAACAACTATGACATAGATTGCTCCGGCGATGTACATTGCGGCGATTGCCTTGATGTAGGGAATGAGAATCTCAGGGCCGTTTGAGCCGACAACGTTCGCCATCAGTCCGAAGACACCGTAGGGAGTGAACTCAAGAACGATGTTAGTGATTTCCTTCATGGCCTCCTGACCTGCCCTGAACATGTCGAGCAAAGGCTTCGCCGGTTCGCCGATTTTCATGAGGGCAAATCCGAGCATTAACGCAAAGAATATAATCTGAAGCAAGTTTTGTTTTGAGAGAGCCTCGAACGGGTTTGACGGAATGATATTGATGAGGGTGTCGAGCATTGAGACTTCTTTAGCGGTTGAGGCCGTCTGCGAAACTGTCTGCTGAATTGTTACGCCTGTTCCTACGCCGATGATGTTCGAGGTTACAAGACCAAGAACGATAGCGAACGCTGTCGAGACGAGGAAACAAACAACCGTTTTGACTCCCATTCTTCCGAGTTTCTTACCGTCGCCGACATCAGCGGCTGCGCAGACCAGCAAGCAAAGCACCAGCGGAGCGACTACCATAGTGAGGAGTCTTGTCAGTATTGTGCCGAGAGGGTTGAGAGCTTTCGCGCCCGGCCCCCAGAACAATCCGACAGCTATTCCCAGAACGAAACCTATCATTATTCTTGTGAAGAGACTCCAATTCCTCCACGGCTTGAAAATATATCCCATAATATATAATTCCTCCTGTAGTAAATTTTTGATTCTTTGCTGATTTACTGCTTTGCTCCCTTTCGCTCCTGCCAGAGTTCGGGGAGCTTCTTTAACTCAAACGAACCTGCAAACGTGATCTACCGCTATGTCGCTGAAACCGTAAGCCTCAGCCTTAGTCAGTTTCCCGTCGCAGACATCATGAATAACGTCAACAAGTTCGCGTCCCATTTCCTTGTAGGTCTTCTCGCCGGATACTATCGCGCTCAAGTCAACGTCCATGTTGTCCTCCATTGCCTTGAACGTCCTAGCATTAGCCGTAACCTTAAGGACTGGCACGATCGCGTTGCCTGTGGGAGTTCCACGCCCTGTGGTGAAGATGATAGCGTTACAGCCTCCGGCGGCCATTGATGTTATTGACGATATGTCGAAACCTGCCGTATCCATGACGATTGCGCCGGTTTTGGTCGGACGTGCCGCCTGTTCGAGAACCTCAACGATCGGGCGTGTGCCTCCCTTGCGGATACAGCCGAGACTCTTCTCGTCAAGCGTTGAGAGTCCTCCGGCCTTGTTTCCCGGAGTGGGCTGGCCTGCCCGGCAGTCCTGCCCTGCCGCTTTAAGGTGTTCCTCATAGGCTCGGCATACCTCGATAATCTGGTTATGAATTTCAGGGGTAGCCGCTCTCTTGGCCAGTACATGCTCGCCGCCTATCCACTCGATAGACTCGCTCATCATCGTTGACGCTCCCATATCGACAAGCAAATCGCTGAGTTCGCCGACAGCTGGGTTACTCGCTATTCCCGAAGTAGCGTCGCTCCCTCCGCACTCGATACCCAGTAAAAGCTCGGAAATGTCGCAGAGTTCCTTCTGCTGTTTTCCTGCCTCAGCGGCCATTTCCCTTGCGGCTCGGACGGCCTTCTCGATTGTCCTCAGAGTTCCGCCCTCCTCCTGAATGCCGAACGACACAACAGGCTTCGAGGTCATGGCCTGAATCTTCTCCCTTAACGGCTTATGACCGACCGTCTCACAGCCCAAGCCGATAATGACGACTCCGTAGACGTTGGGATTGCAGGCGAAACCGGTGAGAACCTTCTGGCTCATGTCGGTGTTAGCCTGAACGTCCGAACAGCCGGTGTTAAAGACGATATTCACCGCTCCCCGAACCTGACTCGCTACTATTCTCGCCGTCTCCGAACCGCATACGCATGTCGGAAGAATTAAGACATGATTCCTTATCCCTGCTCTGCCCTCTTTGCGTTTGTACCCCCAGAACTGCATTAGTGATTTCCCCCTTCTGGTATCAATTCGCTGTCGTAATCTCTCGGAACACTGTAGATATTCTTGTCCGAAACCCAGCCGCCTTTAACTATAGCCGAGTTAGTCCTGCCTATCATCTCGCCGTACTTGATGACTTCCTCGCCCTCTGAAAAATCCCTCAACGCCGCTTTATGGCAGTAAGGTATGTTCTCGGCGGCCTTGAGGCTGAGAACTTCACCGCCTTTGCGGTAAAACACTTCATTTCCTGCCGGGACTTCCTCAACGCATGTTACAACGTTGTCGGTTTCGTCAATCAAGAGCGCGTTAATCTTCATGAAAATGATTCCCCCTCGTGAATTTTCTCGTGATTTTCTGGATAGCCTTATGTTAATATATTCAAGGCATAAACTCAAATTATCATTCTTTATATTGAAATCAGGGATTTTTATAATGCAGCAGGAATTTGAATATGTTTACGAGATTTACAGGGCAGGAAGTTTCACAAAGGCGGCAGAGAAGTTACACATTACACAGCCGGCATTGAGCATGGCCGTGAAACGAATCGAGTCGTCAATCGGCATGGCTTTGTTCGACAGAAGCGCGAGACCTTTAGAGCCTACGGAGGCAGGAAAAATATTTCTTGAGGCAGTATTAAAGATTATGGCTGACGAGGAGGACATGAAAGCTCAAATCCGCGACATTGAGGAATTGAAGTCAGGTTCTCTCTGCGTTGGAGGCTCGCACTACATTAACACCTGCATTCTTCCGGAGACAATGACCGAGTACAGCAGGTTATATCCGGCCATTAATCTGGAACTCATCGAGGCAAGTTCGGCGGTACTCGCTGAAATGCTCAACGACAGGCAGATTGATTTAACGTTCTCATGCCGTGAGGACATAATCGCTGAGTTTCAGCATTATCCGGCGTTCAATGACCATATAATCCTAGCAGTACCCCCAGAAATCCTTGACCTTCCCTGCGCTATGAGGGCTGACGAGATTCTTTCAGGCCGCCACCTTCTGAATGACTGTCCGAGCGTGCCGTTTAATAATATGAAGGAACTTGAGTACATAATACTTTCGGAGGGCAACAATCTTCATGACAGGGCGGCAAGAATTTTCACTGAGGCAGGCATTCAGCCGAAAATAAAACTCGAAATCTCCCAGCTCTCAACCTCATACCATCTCGCAAAAGCAAAATTCGGCGCGGCGTTCATCAGCGACAGAATGGTTCAGGCCGGTGAGGAAGACTTGAGATTCTACAAGATAGACTCGTCCGTAACCGAAAGAGAGTTTTTCGCCGTTCTTCCGAAGCGCGAATACACTCCGAAAGCCGTGAGGGCATTTATAGATTTATTCAGGAGGAATTACGTATTTTAGCAGTATAATAAGTAAAAACCACAAGGAGGAATCATTTTGAAATTCAAGAACCATGCTTTACTTCTCATTCTAGCGTTAATGACAGCGGCGTTGTTTTCCGGCGGCTGCGGAGGAAGCGGCGGAGGCGTTCAGGAGGGCTACAACCCCTATGCTCCTGAGAGCGAAGACGTTGAGCCTTACACCCCCGAAAGCTACTCCGGCGAAATCGCTGATATACTCGCCTCAAAATCAAACGTCTATGACCTCGCAGTCTTCATCAATGACCCCTCAGCACTCGTGAAGAAAGGCGATATCCTTCTCTACTACCCCGAAGACAGCAAGGACATAACCGCAAGTGCTGACCTTCTCGCCCGCGTTGAAGACGCTCTTGAGGCCGGAGCGGTTCTGGCATTCATTGACATAAGGGCTGAGGAAATCGACAAGTTCACCGACAAATTGTCCCTTAACCTCCCGAGCTACCTCCCCGAAAACGCCACCAGCGAGGAGAAAAAAGAGATTGAGGACTTCTACGCCGTTGCAATGAGAGCCGACAGCGATGACCCAAGCGTAGCCAATGCCTACTCTTATTTAGGCGTTGAACTCGTAAGCGACCGTAACGCCATGACTATCACTATGTATTCCGGCGACAGCGAAGTCGCGTTCAACCCGAATGACTACACGACAAGTCCGGATCTGGAATACGAGTACGTTGACGAAAACGGCAATGTCCTTTCCTCTGACCCCAACCCCATGAACTATGATCACGCTCAGAGCGTCGTTGACGGTTTCATGGACTGGGTGAGTGAGTTGAACAAATTGAAGGCGGTAGATGAAACTTACGTTTCCGGCTCGATGAGAGCGGCCTCAGATGACAACGGAATCTTTCCCGGCGTAAGCACGACTTTCGCTCCAGTGCTTCACGTTGAGCCTAGAAATTACTATTTCACGACAAGCGGCAAGCGAAAGACTTTCACGCATAAAGCGTGGCACAGGGACACGTCAATGACCTTCAACATAATACCGGTTCACAGGTTCAGCGACGGAGCTGATTTCTACATAATCAGAGTAACAGGAAACACTGATCCATCAACTCAGTACGCTCACCTCTCGTTCATGGCGCGTTTCCTCAGAGATCCCATAATTGTCGAGGGCATGGACACCGATAAAAGCGGCGTTCTGGTCTGCGATAACATTCTCGGCTACAACAACGCTTTCGAGTTCTCGTCTCAGATTATGGCAAATCCCAAAGTGTCCGGCGACAAACTCATTGAGGGCACAGCGGTTGGAACTCTTCACAGTTCGGCACCAGACACATTGAACAGCTCTAAGACGGTCAGCAACGGCTTCTCATTCTCGATTGAGGGCAACGTCAGCGGAGGTATCTCGCAGAAGGACGGGGCTAAAGCCGAAGCCTCAGTGAACTACCGCCACTTATAGAAGTGGCAGCTTCCTAATTCAACGAGGTCAGCGTTGCAACATTTCTGTTTCCGTCTTACGTCCTCTCCAAAGGCGTTTAGGACTTTTCGTCCAGGTTCCCTACGCACCGTAGGTACCAG
>JAFUYQ010000025.1 GCA_017470485.1 Synergistaceae bacterium | reverse complement strand
GTTAAAGGCGATAAATGAATATCTGAATGAGTATTTGAGGGATCGTTCTGACAGAACCGACAACCTGCAAAGAAAAAATCAAACGGGAACTATTGATGGGAGTGCGCCGTTATTCGCAAGTACAAGCAACCGCAACAGGGACGGTCGATTAACGACTCGCACCATTTCAAGAATAGCGAAGCTGCAATGAGACAAGCTGGATTTGACTCGCCACGTTTGAGCGCACACAGTTTGAGGCATTCCGCCGTAACGCTTTCACTATTAGCCGGAGCAGACTTGGCAGAAGTTCAAGCCTTCGCCCGGCATAGCAACATAAGCACGACGCAGATATATTCTCATGCAGTAGATAGGATAAATAGCATGTGTGAAAATGCGATTAGTGACGCTATATTCTCATGATTATGGTAGAATAAACGAAATTTTGATTTGAAAGGGAGCAAAAACTAATGGCTACGAAAATCAGCGTCTATCTCGAAGAAGATGTCGCAGAGAACATGAAACTATTGATTAAACACGAGGGAACTAAAATTACAGATTTCGTCAATACATCATTGAGAAAATATATTGAAAGTAAGTCGACGGAGTTGGAATTGGCACGCAAACAAGAGCGTGAATGGGAAGAAATTAGACGGCAGCGAGAAAATAATTAATTTAGTGTCTGCTCAACAAATGCTTTTTTAAGAGGGAAACGGGTAATCATCGTTTCAACGCTCATCTGAGCAGAGAAAAACGGAACGTGAGAGTCTGGAGTTGCTGGAGCAGCCAAATTTGTCATCGGCGACGAAAACGTCCTACCCCCCTTGACAAAAGCGTCAAGAATAATAAGGATAAGAACGATAAAAAGAGTAACCTAATAGGGCAAGCCGAGCTTCCCATATCATCAGAAATTTTGGAGCAGTCAGAAGAGAACCCCAAAGAGCAGGCACAGGATCAATCACAGAAGCAACCCCAAAAAACGGCGAAAAGCTCAATCAGAAGTGCAAGGGACTCCAGTTGTTCCAGCTACTCACATTATCCCTAGTACTACATCAGTTATTGCCTCGTCAGAGATTGCCCCGTTTGTTGACCCCTTAACAGCAGTTCAGAACGCATGGGCAATTCCTCATGACATGCGGGATATGGCGCGTTATTTCCTTTACAGGACAACAAGAAATCCACGCACAATGAATGAGAAAGAGATAGTGGCGATGCGGGAAGTATTCGAGAAGCACTATCCGGCGAGGGTTCAGAAAGAGATAGACACCGCCTGTGAACGATTCCTACGGACGGGGCGAAGCCTGAAGATGCTCCGGTTTGGCTATATTGCGGCATCGTTAAGGAAACATCAAGTCGATTTTGAGCGGCGTTATGAAGTCAGAGAAAGCTAGGCAAATCCTCATATAACTATTTTATGAAGACGGCCTCTCAAACATAAGCCTTTACGTCTTCTTTCTTGTTTGGAGATTATAGTTTTAAGGAGTAAAGCCTTCATATTCTGCCACGATTGCGCGAAGAGACTATACTATATATATGTTATATTTCATCACGATAAAATTGGAGGCGTTGAGCAGCAATCATGAAACAAGTCGAAAAAATTAACCGCGGTCTTCTTTCCAGTCAGCTTGAAGAAGAATTGCTGAGATACATTCAAGAACGTCCAATAATGGTAGGCGATAAGCTGCCTAATGAGTTTGAACTGGCTGAAAAATTCGGAACTGGCCGCAGTACAGTTCGGGAAGCTGTGAAAAGTCTTTCGTCAAAGGGAGTATTAGAAGTCCGGCAAGGCTCTGGAACTTTCGTTATCAGTCCAAGCACCGTCGAAGAAGACCCCTTACGTCTCGCACGCTACAACGACAAGTTACAGCTCGCGCTCGAACTCTTTGATGTCCGACTCATGATTGAGCCAGAAATCGCCGCACATGCCGCAGTCAACGTTACTGATGACGACATAAAGGAAATAATCAGGCTCTGCGATGAAGTCGAAGAGCTTTATCTTTCAGGAAAAAATCATGTCCGCAAAGATATTGAGTTTCACAAGGAAATCGCAAAATGCAGCAGAAACCGCGTCGTTGAAGAACTTGTACCGCTTATCGTTTCAGCCGTTTTTACGTTTGCGAATGTAACGCACAGATTGCTCCTTAAAGAAACAATAGAGACTCACCGAGCCATCACAGAAGCTATTTCAAGACATGACCAGGCAGGCGCACGCTGCGCAATGGTTATGCATCTCACATATAATCGTCAGATGATTATTAAAATGCTCGAAGACGAAAAAAAGAATAAAATATAAAATAATACTTGTTTATTCACTTACTATTTACTTCTTGACCTTTTAGCTTATCAAATATATAATTCCAACAACCACATAAACATAAGACGTATGATGTCAAAAATTAAATCAATCAGGAGGCTATTACTATGGAAGCAGTAGCGTTAGATTCAACGCGGCTTGTTCTCGGTGCCTTGACAGGATTGCTTATCCTTCTGGTACTGATCATCAAGTTCAAAGTTCACGCAATGATCTCGATTCTTGTCGGAGCCATTGCCATCGGTCTCATTGCCGGAATGCCGCTATCTGAAATCATCAGATCAGTTAATGACGGAATGGGAACGACCCTGAGAGGGATTGCTCTTCTTGTCGGGCTTGGCTCAATGTTCGGGGCAATTCTGGAGGCTTCTGGAGGTGCTCAGACGCTGGCCGTCTCAATGGTGAAAAAGTTCGGTGATGAGAAAGCGGCTTGGGCTTTGGGAATAACGGGACTTGTTGTTTCGATTCCTGTATTCTTCGATGCCGGACTGATAATTCTCATACCGCTGGCTTTCTCTCTTGCTAAACGAACGAACCGAAGCGCACTTTTCTACACAATTCCTCTTCTTGCCGGACTTGCTGTCGGTCATGCCTTTATACCGCCAACACCGGGCCCCGTCCTTGTCGCCAACATGATAGGTGTAGATTTGGGCTGGGTTATCCTTATCGGCGTATTCTGCGGAACTCTGGCAATGATAATTGCAGGTCCTATATGGGGAGCTTACTGCGGTAAAAAATATTTCGTCCCCGTTCCTGAACACGTCAAGAATCAGGCAGACTTTGACGAATCGAAACTGCCTCCGTTCGGAACTATTGCCGGAATAATTCTTATCCCTCTGGTTTTGATAATCTTGAAGTCCGTGTTTGCTGTAATCCCTTCGATGGCTTCGGTAATGCCGGTGTTTAACTTTCTTGGCGAGCCGTTCGTTGCGTTGTTAATCTCGACGATTTTCGCAATGTACATGCTTGGAGTGAAACACGGTTACTCGATGGCTGAATTGAGCAAAATTCTCGATAAGTCGCTCGAACCTACAGGATTGATTCTTCTTGTTACGGCTTGCGGCGGTGTGCTTCGTTTTGTCCTCCAGTATTCGGGAATCGGCGATCTCATCGGTAACGCGGTCTCTTCAATCAACATGCCCATAGTCGTCGTTGCGTTCATCGTTGCGGCTCTTGTTCGCATCTGTGTGGGAAGTGCTACAGTCGCAATGACTATGGCCGCCGGAATCGTTGCGGCAATGCCGGCAGTTCAAGCTCTCACGCCGGTGTACAAGGCTTGCGTTGTCGCGGCGGTCGCTGGAGGTTCTACAGTCTGCTCACATTTCAACGACTCGGGCTTCTGGCTGGTGAAATCGCTTGTCGGTCTCGATGAGACTACGACGCTGAAGACTTGGACTATAATGGAAACGCTCGTTGGATTGGGCGGTTTCGTTGTAGCGTTGATAATTTCTTTGTGCCTGTAATAATTTCCGCCCCTTTGTCAGAGCAGAGGGGCTTCTTTGTACAACAAGGAGGAAAAATTTATGGAACTCGCAAGTCAAAATATGCGGAAAATCGCGCCTGAGGTTGACCCTCTGAGAATAGGCAGCGGTTGGAAGCCGGAAGATTTAGACAAGGTTCAAATCATCATAGAGAGTACAGCAGGGGACAGCCACCCGGGAAGCGCGCACCTTTATGAGCTTGTCAAAGCTGTGAGAAAAGGCGTGAATGACGCGGGAGGATTCGGCGCAAGGTATTTCTGCACGGACATTTGCGACGGTGAGAGTCAGGGGCATGACGGAATAAATTTCAGCCTCGCAAGCCGTGAAATGATCGCCAACATGATTGAGATTCACGCCAACGCTACACCATTTGACGGCGGAGTATTCATAGCAAGCTGTGACAAAGGAATGCCCGGGAACTTAATCGGAATGGCAAGGGTGAATATTCCCTCAATCATGGTAACAGGCGGAACAATGAGCGCAGGGCCTGAGCTTCTCACTCTTGAACAGCTCGGAATGTACAGCGCGAAGTTCGAGCGCGGCGAAATTGACGAGGCTAAACTGAAATGGGCAAAGTATAACGCCTGTCCTTCATGCGGTGCCTGCAGTTTCATCGGCACTGCGTCAACAATGCAGATAATGGCCGAAGCTATGGGGCTTTCACTTCCGGGAAGCGCGTTACTTCCCGCGACAAGTCCCGATCTCACAGATTACGCTTACAACGCCGGAAAGAGAATCGTCGAACTTGCAAAAGAAGGCGTGCGCCCAAGCGACATAGTTACGATGGACAGCTTCGAGAACGCGATAATGGTTCACGCCGCAATTTCGGGAAGCACTAACTGTCTTCTTCACCTTCCGGCAATAGCTCACGAGTACGGAATCACAATCACAGGAGACACGTTCGACAGGCTTCACAGGGGAGCGCATTACCTGCTTGATTTACGACCTGCCGGAAAGTGGCCCGCTGAGTTCTTCTATTATGCTGGAGGAGTTCCGGCAATTATGGAGGAAATTAAAGGCGTACTTCATCTTGACGCTATGACTGTTACGGGAAAAACTCTCGGCGAGAATCTCGAAGCTCTTAAAGCAGAAGGTTTCTACGAACGCTGCCAGAAGTGGCTCGATGACGCTAACAGGAAGTACGGCATCAACATAACGAAAGAAGACATTATCCGTCCTTACGACAAAGCCATAGGAACAGAGGGAAGTATCGCCGTTCTAAAAGGCAATCTTGCTCCCGAAGGCGCGGTGATTAAGCATACAGCCTGCCCGAAGGAAATGTATAAAGCCGTATTGAACGCAAGACCGTTCGACAGTGAAGAAGAATGCCTCGACGCTGTTCTTCATCACAAAGTGAACAAAGGCGACGCCGTTTTCATTCGTTACGAAGGCCCAAAGGGAAGCGGAATGCCAGAAATGTTCTACACATCAGAGGCGATAAGTTCGGACAAAGAACTTGGAAGATCAATAGCTCTCATAACTGACGGAAGATTCTCAGGCGCTTCGACAGGGCCTGTAGTCGGACATTGCAGCCCTGAGGCTCAAGCTGGAGGCCCGATTGCTCTTGTTGAGGAAGGGGACATCATCGAGCTTGATGTTTTTGAGCGAAAACTCAACATAATCGGTGTCAAAGGTGAACGAAAAACTCCTGAAGAGATCGAGAAAATCTTAGCCGAACGCAAAAAATCATGGAAGCCTCACGCCAAGAAATACGCTAAGGGAGTTCTCAGACTTTTCAGCGAACTTGCCGCCAGCCCAATGGAAGGCGCTTATCTCAAATACGAAGGGGACTAAATCATGAACGCAATCGACACGAAAATCTCAAGCATCGGCATTGTGCCGGTGATCAAGCTGAACAATCCTGAGAGAGACTCAGCGAATCTCGGACGGGCTTTGTGTGCTGGCGAAGTCCCTGTCGCAGAGATCACTTTCAGGGCGGAAGGCGCGGACAGAGCAATCAGAATTATGAACGAGGCTTGCCCTGAGATGATTATAGGAGCGGGAACAGTAACAAGAACTGACCATATAGACTCAGCACTCAGCGCGGGAGCGAAATTCATCGTTACGCCGGGATTTGACGCTGAACTTGTTGCTTACGCTCAGAGCAAGAACGTTCCGATTTATCCGGGCTGTACAACACCGACTGACTATCACGCAGCTTTGAAGTTCGGGCTTGAGCTGGTAAAGTTCTTCCCTGCCGAACAGTCAGGCGGTCTTGCGAAAATCAAGGCAATGAACGCTCCTTTCCCTCAGTTCAAAGTAATGCCGACCGGCGGAATCTCGCTCAAGAATTTGAAGGAGTATATCGCTGCTCCTGTAATAGCGGCCTGCGGAGGTTCGTTCATGGTAACGGCAGAGCTTATTGACGGTCAGAAATGGGACGAAATCACTAGGCTTTGCAAAGAAGCCGTGAAGATAATCAAGGAAGTTCGAGGCTGATGAAACCGTTTCGCTTCATTACGTTCGGGGAGATAATGCTCAGGCTGACTCCCCCTAATTACGAAAAAATCAGAGCCGCTACGAATTTCGAGGTCAGTTACGGCGGAAGTGAGGCAAATATCGCTCTTGCCCTTGCGAATTTGGGAATTGACAGTACGTTTTTCAGCGTGGTTCCGAACAATTCACTCGGCAAAAGCGCGATAAGAATGCTGAGAAGCAATGACGTTCATTGTTCGCCGGTGATTCTCAGTTCAACAGAAGAAACTCCGACTCACAGACTCGGAACGTATTATCTTGAGACAGGCTATGGGATTCGTCCGAGCAAAGTAACTTATGACCGCAAGCACAGCGCAATCACTGAGTATGACTTTAGCAGCGTGAATCTCGATGAACTTCTTGAGGGTTTTGACTGGCTTCATCTCAGCGGAATAACCCCGGCACTTTCGCAGAGCTGTGCTGATTTCACTCTTTCATGTCTGAAGAAGGCGAAAGAGAAGGGCTTGACCGTGAGTTTTGACGGGAATTTCAGGAGTACTTTGTGGAGCTGGAATGAAGCACGGGACTTCTGTACTCAATGTCTGCCGTATGTTGATGTCCTTCTGGGAATTGAGCCATATCATCTCTGGAAAGATGACGAGAATCATGCGCTAGGCGACTTGAAAGACGGAATACCGTTACAGCCGAACTATGAACAGCAGGACGATATTTTCTGCAAGTTTGTTGAAAGATACCCTAACTTGAAGTGCATTGCCCGGCATGTGAGATACGCGCACTCAGGGAGCGAGAATAGTCTCATGGCTTACGTGTGGTATCAGGGACATACGTTCGAGAGCAGGACATTCACGTTCAACATTCTTGACAGAGTTGGAGGCGGAGATGCTTTTGCTTCGGGACTGATCTACGCCATGATTCAGAACTACAAGCCCATGGACATGGCGAATTTCGCTGTGGCAAGCAGTGTTATCAAACACACGATTCACGGGGACGGAAATATTACTGACGACGTTGAGAGTATTCAGAGCCTCATGAATATGAATTACGACATAAAACGATAAGGAGTTTTCACAATGCAGCTAAATCTTAGGCAAAAAAGTGAGTGTAAATTCGATGCCGCAAGTCTCGGTGAAGTAATGCTGAGGCTCGACCCCGGTGAAGGAAGAATCAGAACGGCCCGTTCTTTCAGAGCATGGGAAGGCGGAGGAGAGTACAACGTAATTCGCGGGCTTCACAAGTGCTTCGGAATGGACACGGCAGTTATCACGGCGTTTGCTGACAATGAAGTCGGAAAGCTCATGAAGGATTTTATCGAGCAGGGCGGTGTTGACACGAGCCTGATCTACTGGAAGAAGACAGACGGAATAGGCAGGATTTGCCGAAACGGTATCAACTTCACTGAACGAGGCTTCGGGATTCGCGGAGCTGTTGGGTGTTCTGACAGGGCTAACACGGCAATCTCTCAGGCAACACCGGAGGATTTCGACTTCGATTATATTTTCGGAAAACTCGGAGTTCGATGGCTTCACACCGGCGGAATTTACGCAGCACTCTCTGAACAGGCTTGCGAGACAGTCATAGCAGCGTGCAAGACCGCTAAGAAGTATGGAACTCTTGTCTCTTACGACCTGAATTACCGCCCTTCTATGTGGAGTGCAATCGGCGGTCAGTCAAAAGCTCAGGAGGTCAACAAGGAAGTCGCTCAATATGTCGATGTCATGATAGGCAACGAGGAAGACTTCACGGCGTGCTTGGGTTTCCAGATTGAGGGCAACGATGAAAATCTTAAAGAACTCAATCTCGACGGCTACAAGAAAATGATCGGTGAAGCGGCCAAAACCTACCCTAACTTCAAGGCACTGGCTACGACCCTCAGGACAGTCCGCACAGCAACAGTGAATGACTGGAAAGCTATATGCTGGGCTGACGGAGAGATCTACATGTCACGGGCATATGACGGTCTCGAAATCATGGACAGAGTTGGCGGCGGCGATTCGTTCGCGTCAGGGCTGGTGTACGGACTTATGACTACTGGCGATCCAGAGAAGGCTGTGAATTATGGTGCTGCTCACGGTGCTTTAGCCATGACTACTCCGGGCGATACTTCAATGGCGAGTGTCAAAGAAGTTGAGGCTATCATGGGTGGAGCTGGAGCAAGAGTAAAGCGTTAATAGCATAGCCGTTATAATGTAAACTGTAAATGGAGGTATTAGGAACATTTAACATTGACTTTAGCTCTTAATACCCCCCTTATGTCTCCCATTCAGGTTAATACTTATACACTTTCATCGCATCTGTCTCTCCCAGAAAGCCACGGCACGATCCAGCCAGCCTTCGGCAACAGTGCCTTCACCTAGTCCGAAGCCGTGAGATAATCCCTCAAATATCTCAATTTCCGCATCCGTACCGTTAGCCTTTATCCTGTTAATTCTGTCCTGCATTGTCCTGTATGACGCAATTCCGTCGTTTGTCCCAACGCAGTTATAAGTCGGCGGTTCGTTACCAGTTACTTCAGATAACCCGGTATATTGCATTATTACTGCTGAAGGACGCGGATATTCTTTTTCACCGAAAGATTCCGTGCCGTAGGTTCCAAGCCAAGCCGCCATTCTTGCTCCTGCCGAACCTCCCCATAGAGAATAATTTTTCATATCAACTTCAAGTTCTTCCGCGTGTTCATAAATAAAAGCTATCGCACGGGCTAAATCTTCGCAAGCCGTGTCAGCTCCGGGACGGTATATTAAAGCAAAAGCGTTATAACCTTTTTTCGAGATTTCAAGGGCATGAGGGAAACTGTCGTGCATTGCCCCGACATAAACGAAGCCGCCCCCGGCGTTGCATACGGTAAACTTTGCACCGCGAGTTCCTCTGAAGAAGAAAATTCCGGTGTCTTTTTTGCGCGGATCTTCGTTCATTTCTTCATCTGAGTAAATTCTGTAGAAAATTTTTTCACCAGAAGATACTTTATCCCGCATGTATCTCACAATTTCTACGGTCCTCGCAGGTTTTATGTTGCTGTACCATGTGAGGCTCAATTCTCCTAACGTGTCCCCGCCGTAATAGCTGGTATTCACGGGGAAAATCAGCCTGCCATAATCTCCAAACAACGGATCTCTAATCACGTCTGATATTTTTGTCTGCTCTGTCAATTCATACGACACCTCCTTATCGTCTGGACTTTCAGAGTCTGGGGCTGCGGCTTTTGTGCTTCCTCCTCCACAGCCAACAACGTTAATTATGATGTAGTGAAGAGCGGCAAGGCGCGTTACATTGGAGCCTGCACAATGTCAGCATGGCAGTTTGAGCGGATGCAGAACATTGCGGAGCGGCACGGCTGGACGAAATTTGTCTCCATGCAGAACCAGTACAACCTGATTTACCGCGAGGAGGAGCATGAGATGATGCCGCTGTGCTTAGACCGCAAGGTTGCGGTCAAGCCGTGTAGTCCGCTCGCTGGTGGACGCTGTGCCCATCCCTGGGGGACGGTGACGGCCCGGACAAAGATTGACGGCGTTTCCCCGATGGTTTGGCCGGAAAAGACTGCCGCGCAGGACAAGGCCGTTGTCGATAACCTTGAGAAGATGTCAAAGGAGAGCGGCAGAAGCATGGCTCAGTTGTCCCTGGCCTGGATGTTGGGCAAACCGTTCATGGGTTCCCTGATTGTCGGGACAACAAGCGTTAAGCACGTTGAGGAGGCTGTGTCGGCTCTGGACATCACACTCACAGCTGATGAGATCGCCGCGCTGGAAGCTCCTTACGTGGCGCACACAAAGCAGACAGCGTTTTGAGGGGCCGGAAGATGAAGGTTTTACTGGTTAACGGAAGTCCGAATGAGAATGGCTGTACTCAGCGGGCTTTGCAGGAAATCTCTGCAACCCTCCAATCTGAGGGAGTGGATACGGAATTTTTCCGAATCGAGTCTAAGCCAGTGGGCGGCTGCACGAGCTGCCAGAAGTGTGGGACTCTGAAAAAGTGTGTCTTCAATGACAGCGTGAATGAGTTTCGGGAGAAGGCTTACCAGTATGAGTTGACCCGGCAGTTCAGTGCCTTTACGGTGGGTGTCAAGGCGTCTCACCACATGAACGGGCAGCAGGTTATCACTGTGTATGGTGACACAGCTGTCGATGAACACTACTGTGTCGCAACGCTTGTCTCTCCGGAAGAGGGAAAAGACATGATCAGCATCAATTACATCAGGTACAGGGACACGCTGGTCAAGCAGGACGGCAAGTGGCTGATTAAGGAACGGGATCAGTACTTCCTCATCACTGAGAAAAGAGCGTTGTAGGAGGCAAAACGTCATGAGCAAAAAAGATGTTGTTGTACTTCTTGGCGCGGGATCCATAGGACAGGCAATAGCGCGCAGGGTCGGTGCTGGGAAGCATGTTGTTCTCGCAGATCTCAAACTGGAAAACGCACAGGCTGCAGCGAAGATTTTGGAGGACGCCGGTTTTGAGACCAGTGCAGTTGCGGCTGACCTTTCCTCGCGTGAGTCTATCTTGAAGCTGGCGGAACACGCACGGGGCTTTGGTGAGGTGAAGAATCTCATTAATGCGGCTGGCGTTTCACCCTCTCAGGCTCCGGTGGAGGCCATTCTCAAAGTAGATTTATACAGCACGGCGGTTCTTCTTGAGGAGTTCGGGAAGATCATCGGCATGGGCGGATCGGGCATAGTTATCTCCTCACAGTCCGGCCATCGTTTGGGTGCTTTGCCAGAGGAACAGAACGAGAAGCTGGCGACTTCCCCAACTGAAGAATTGTTGAGTCTGCCCTTCATCAAAGCTATCACGGACACGCTGAAGGCATATCAGTATTCCAAACGCTGCAATGTCCTTCGAGTGATGTACGAGGCGACACGATGGGGCAAGCGTGGAGCCACAATCAACTCCATTAGCCCCGGTATCATCATCACCCCTCTGGCTAACGATGAACTTCACGGGCCTAGAGGCGACGGTTACCGCAAGATGCTGAGCCTTTGCCCGGCAGGAAGAGCTGGGACGCCTGATGAAGTTGGGGATCTTGCGGAGTTCCTGATGAGCAGTCGAGGACGATGGATTTCCGGCAGCGATTTTCTCATCGATGGCGGCACGACGGCATCTTACTGGTACGGCGATCTGCAATATCTGAAGACGACGCATTAAGTGCTTACTATGAGGAATCTTAGCCTATTGAAGAAAAGATGCGTATATACGAGTAATCTCTTGACCAGATTATTTTGTCTGAGATATATATGGCAGCAAGACTAGATGGGCGCGGGTTTACAAAATTAACCAAAGAAATCTGCAAGTTTGAAGCTCCGTTCGACGTGCGTTTCAGAGATATTATGCTTCACACTGTGGAACATCTAAGTGGACTACGGATTTCGGATAGTGTATGGTCTTACAGAAAGTAGGGTGAGAGATTATTTTTTGTGGTGTCAGGAAGATGCCCATAGAAATTCCTTAAATTCTTATTGTTACTGGACTCTGAGGAGAGATGGAAAATCTGTGCAGGAGGCTACGAGCGAGCTTTCCTGCAAATCTTTGTCATATGCTAAACACTAAATGCTGAAGTTGTCCTCCTTATACATTTCCGATGTGTACATGTTTTAACTTTGCTTTTGCTACAGACGCAAGAGAATAGAGAAATTCTATATTTGTCGGAGGCTTGTTATAATTTCTCGCAGGGAAATATCTTGTGATATGCAACGGTATTTCATCTGATATTGACGCTATCCAGTCAACCATAGAAGCAAACTCTTCGATATTATCATTCAAGCCTGTAACAACTAAATTAGTAAGTTCAACGTGAATCCCTGCGTTTATGAATAATTCTATATTCTTTTTCACTGTATCAAGTTCTCCGCCGAGTGTTTTGTAAGTTTCAGGGTTAAAGGCTTTGATGTCAATATTCGCTGCATCATTCTCATCAAGACACGAAATTAAATCCTTTGCGGCTTCGTGAGACATCGCGCCATTCGTAACAAGTGTCACAGAAATTCCGGCTTCATGAAGCATAGGAACAACTTCACATATGTATTCTGCCTGAAGAGTTGGCTCATTATATGTAAATGCGACTAAATTTAATCCCGATCCTTTTACATTGCTTATAAGCTCATCTATAGCAAACTCAGATGTTCCAACAGTTTCTCCGTATAAAGCTCTTGCAGGAAATGCGATACTGTGATTTTGACAAAACGGACAGTCCATCGTACAGCCTACACTGCCTAAAGAATAAATGAATTTCTCAGAGTTCCAGTGAAACAGCGGCTTCTTCTTAACCGGATCAATGGCGCAGGCACAAAATTTTCCCAGACATGGAGAAATTAAAACTCCGTCTTTGTTGAAGCGAACGCCACACTTGCCTGAACAGCCCTGCCTTATGTTACAGCTCCTGAAGCATAAATTACAGGAAACTATGTCTCCGTTTATTTCGTTTTTCTTCCACCAACGAGCCTGCATCATATTTCTTTATACCTCGTAACTGTGAAACGTTCAAGCTTTATTTTGTCAAGATTATATATTCCGGCCTTCATTGCGGCAATTTGAACTTGCTGTTCTGCTGTGTCAACACCTTCAAGATCAGGAAGAAGCACGCCGCGTCTATATCCTTCAGAAACTATTACGCCGTATTTTTTCGGGTTAAGTTCTTGAATGTTCTCAATCGGCTCTGCTTTAGAAAGCACGTCAACCGAGAATATAACGCTGCTTAACTCGTCTTGTGTCATCGGCGGAAATCTTGGATCATGAATCGAAGCAGACACAGCATTTGCTATTATCTCTTTGTCTAATGATTCACACATCGGTGATAACGTTCCTATGCAGCCTCGCAGCTCTCCGGCCTTAGTCTTAATTGAAACAAAGCAGGATTTATGCTCGCTCCATAGTGACGAGGAAACTACTTCATCGCCGTTATCGGGTAATTTTGCATTTTCGAGAAGCCGTTTCACAGTTTCGCGTGCAAGCTGTACTGGAGCAGGCTGTTCTTTGCCCAACTTTCTGCTCAACTCACATAAAGCCGTACAATAACCAACACCAAAAGGCCATTCGTGAGAGAATACCTTTATTTCATTTACTTCATTTTCTTCACCAGAAGAAAGACCGAGCATTGTCATCACGGAACGCAGACCGCATTCTCCAGCACGTTCGAGTGTGTTTTCATCAAGTTCGTAAATCGGCTTGGGAGAATTATTTTTCAACGCTTCTTCTACAGCCGCTTCAAATTTCGGCGCATAATCAGGTTCATAACCGGCCGGAGCATTTTGTGTTAAACGATGAGATAAATCACCGCTTGCAAGCAACGCTAACCTTTTATCGCTCTGAAAATCAGCGAGAGCTTTTCCCATCTCAAATGCTTCTTTCGGCGTTAAGCCTATAGGAGAAGCAATAATAATCTCTGGCAATTCTCCCCATGCCTGTTTCAGAAAATAAAGCGGAACCATGCTGCCTTGATCTTGCGTTAAATCCTCAATAGAGTCTGCGTAAGTTTTGATGCTGAATTTTGCAAGATATTCACATAACGCTGTTATATGTTGACTTTGAGAACTCGCAGTTATTCTCACATTTGTGACTCCGAACATTGCAAAAGAACCGTGATAAAAATTCGCCCTATTCACAAACAGCACACCGGGAACATAAGGCTGATGCGGCGACAGAACTAAGAGTGAATCAGGTTTTTCAAGGTTTGATGTGAGTTCATTTATCCCGTTTAACGTTTTTTTGGCTTCAAATTCTCTGCCCCTTCCGATTTCATGAATTAAAACCGGTGGGTGAGGCATTAACGCTGACCATATCCAAGACATTTATTTTCTTTCCTTTCTCATCATACACAGTACATGCTTCAAGTAACTGCTTCTTATGATCTCCTTATGACTTATGCTCGGTATTTTATCACAGTCACCCCCGCCATACGACGCGCCAAAATCAGCAGAAATTGACGTGGATAAATTCGCCGTCTTTGAGGCAATATATGCCCACAGGTAAAATCGGGAAAAGGCATGAATGCTAAATATTTGATTATCGAAAGGAAGGTAATAAAAATGGTAGCAACAATGACGGCAACAACAATGAAAATTCGCGGCGTTTTCTATTTCACACAGCCAGATAATGTGGTAATGTTCGATGAGACTCTCTCTCAGACCGCTAAAGTCGTTTACTGCAACCTATTGAGTCATGTCAAGAAAGGCACGAACAGGTGCAAGTTGTACATCTCGACAATCGCCGAGGAAGTGAAACGGTCAGTCAGGACAGTACGCAGAGCATTAAGTCAGCTCTGTGAACGAGGCGTAATCGTGCGGTTCATGCAGTATGGAAATAAGCAGAATCAGCTTGCGTCACTCTTTGTGATTATTGGCAAGAATGCTGCGTGTTATCAGGACAGCAGCCATCAATCCGTGCAATCCGTGGTCGAACAGACTAATCAGGCTAATCAGGTCGAAGTGAATACAGAGAAGGTGGGCACAGTGAATGATGCCATAGTGGAAGCAGACACATTGAAAGCAAGCGCAGATCAAGTTCTCCCTAGCGGGACAAAAATGGCGTCCCCCTGCGAGATAAAGGCGGCAACAAAAGTGAGGACAGAATCGGAAACAAGATCGGAAATAAGATCAGAAACAAAGACGAAGTCAAAAGCGGAGACAAGAACGGAGACAAAAACGGCATCCCTGCCAAAAGTGTCAGCCCCCCATGCCAAAAACGGCAGACAAAATAACAATAAGGGTGATAACAAGAATTTATTAAAAGATACCTTAATAGGGCAAGCGGAGCTTCCCAAATTGTCTTCTTTTTCATCATCTTCCTCATCTTCATCTTTGAAGAAAAACCCCAAAGATGATCACAAGACCGCTCAAATTCTAATTGACTTTGACGCCCAAGAAGAGCAGGAACTTCACGAGACTCAAGAGACCAAGAACACTCAAAAAACTCAAGAGATTTCTGATCAGAAAAAACGCTTAGCAGACTTTCCTGTGACTGAGCGCCCTAATGAGAGCGATGAGAGCAATGAGAACAAGGCTGATGAACACAGTAACAGCGAGATACTCAGCGAGATCGGCGATAAAATCGATGACACTGAAGCTGTGGTTGAAACTGCCATTGACTCTGTGATTGAACCAGAGTCCGAGTCTGAAGATTTGCCACTTCCGGAAGAAGTCGAATGTAGTGATGTCGATAGCGTCAATAGCATTGGTAGCAACAGCGCATTTGATCCGCTTGCTTGTGTCCAAAACGCTGACAAAATCCCAAATGACATGTTAGACACTGCCCGATATTTCCTCTATCGCACAGGCCGTGATCCACGCAGTATCAACGAGAAAGAAATTCAAGCCATGCGAGAAGTCTTTGCAAAGCACTATCCAGCTCGCATTCAGAAAGAAATTGATGTGGCCTGTCGGCGATTTTTCAAGAATAGGAAGAGCTTAAAGGTTCTGTTCTTCGGCTACATTGCGGCGGCTCTGAGAAAGCAACAGTCCTTAGTTCCGTTTGACAGGATCGCACAAAAAACGTTTTCAAAAACGGCTGAAAAACTTGCTAAACAGGAAGAAGACGGTAATATCAAGGCATCAAGTGGGCAGGAAACTCCTCAGCTAAGGGAAGTAAGTGGAGGACATCGCTATTTGACCTCGGAAGATATCAGCGACAAAACAAATCCGCTGTCAAGCATGAGTATGGAAGAGTTGTTAGCCCTTGAGAAAGAACTTGATGGAAAGATGAAAAAATCGTAAGGAAGAAGGATGATGAAAAGATGTTGACAAGAAACTCTGATAAAGGAAGGATACTGAACATAATGGGCGTAATGAATGGCATGAATGTAATGAACGGGCAAGAGACAGCATTTGAAACGGGAGAGGCTGGAGCAACAGAAGCTGCTAAAACTAAAGCAGCCGAAACAGTTGAAACAAGCGAAGTGGTCGAAGTGGTCGAAGTCGCTGAATCCTCGGAAGCCATTGAAGCACTCGATTATTTACATAAAAGATTTCCAGAAGTCGATGACATTGAGCTGATTAACTTGCTTGAGCAAAATGCCTCCTCAATTAGCGACATACTCGAAGCAAAATCAGCATACGAAGCATGTTCAAACTGTGACGGCACAAAATGTAGACTACCAGAAAGCCTCTGGCGAGGCTATCACGTCATAAGTCTTGATGAAAGAACACAAAGCAATTCAAACAAGTTACACACATTACGCATCAGCTCTACAATCGGTAAGAACTGTAAGTACGATCCTCTTCGTGGCAGATTTGGTGAGTTGTTTCACAAAAGCGGGTTAGTGAAAAGACAGGTATACCAGACATTTGAGACTCTTGAAGACGTTAATCAGGAAATCACAATGGCGAGGATTCAGGCTAAGAAGGCTGCAATCGAACACTCGAACATCATTCTAGCTGGGCGGGCAGGTGTCGGAAAAACTCATCTTGCTGCG
>JAFUYQ010000024.1 GCA_017470485.1 Synergistaceae bacterium | reverse complement strand
TGTGTTGTGTCAGACGGAAAGAGAATACCTTTTCGACATGAGGGGACTCGGACTCGGTATGCCTAAAACATCGCTTGCCCTTCTGATTTCGGGACTGGCACTCTGCGGACTGCCTCCTTCAGCCGGCTTCATGGGAAAATGGCAGTTAGGGACAGCTTCGGCCATGCTCTCAATGGGTCATGGCGGTATCTTAATGCTGATGATTTCGGCGGTGCTTACGGTGCTTTATGTTTTCTCGATATTCAGCATTTTCATAATGCCCGGCAAAAATTTTGACTTCAAAACCGCTAACAGGGGCGTTAAAGATCCGGGCTGGGAAATGTTAGTGCCTCTTGGGATTTTGGCGGCAGGGTCATTCGTTTACGGGCTTTACGCCGAACCGATGATTGAGTTCTTCACGAGGATAGCTCAGGGAGTGATATAATCTCTGAGTAAAATTGCGCCTGTGGCTCAGCGGATAGAGCGTCGGCCTCCGGAGCCGAAGGTCAGGAGTTCAAATCTCCTCAGGCGCGCCATAACTAAGACATTAACAGCCCCGTTCACTTTTTGGGACGGGGTTATTTCTTTGCTTTCTATGCTAGAATGTTTTTGCAATTAGATTAGAATCAAAATCATTCAGGAGGTTTCATAATCATGGCGGACGGAAGCAAATACTTACCATACAGCAGTCGTTCAGGAAACGAATCTATCGTATACTTCACAAGAGACTTATCAGCAGAAGGTCTAAGGAAAATTTATGCCCGTGTAAATCACAACATCACCGGCAAAGTCGCTATCAAACTTCACACCGGCGAACCCAAAGGCCCTAACATCATTCCGCGCGAATGGGTCAAGTCCCTCATCGACAACGACATTCATGGAGCGCACATCGTCGAGACAAACGCTTACTACGAGGGCGGACGCTACACTACCGAACTTCACCGCGACACCCTCAAGGTCAACGGCTGGAACTTCGCGCCCGTTGACATAATGGACGAGTCCGGAACCGCAATGATACCCGTAAAGGGCGGTCATTATTTCACCGAAATGTCAGTCGGTAAAAATATGCTCAATTACGATTCACTCTTAGTTCTCACGCACTTCAAGGGACATGCGATGGGAGGTTTCGGCGGCTCAGTGAAGAATATAGGCATAGGCTGTGCCGACGGAAGAATCGGCAAGGCCATGATTCACACGACGCCCGGTCAGCCAGACCAGTGGGACATCTCCAAAGAGGAGTTCATGGAGCGTATGACAGAGTCATCAAAAGCTACAGTTGACCATTTTGCGCCTCACATCTCATTCATCAACGTCCTTCGGAACATGTCAGTTTCATGCGACTGCGAGGGCGTTGCGGCTGAGCCGGTAGTTACCCCGAACATCGGCATACTCGCCTCGCTTGATATTCTTGCGGTTGACGCTGCCTCTGTCGATCTGGTCTACGCGCTTCCGGAACACTTCCGGCATGATTTAGCCGAGCGAATCGAATCACGTCATGGCCACCGTCAGCTCTCTTACATGAAGGAACTCGGAATGGGCAACGACAGGTACGTGATGATTGACACCGACAACGGAGACTCAAGAATTTACCCTGAAGATGCCGTGAAAGGTGTAAAGCCCTTCGAGGGTTAGGCGCGAAATGCTTGGAGCAGTAGTCGGGAACATAATCGGAAGTCCTTATAACAACATTAAGACTGAGGATTTTCCGCTGTTCAATTCAAAGTCGCATTTCACGAACGATACTCTTATGGTTTTGGCAACGGCAGGGGCATTAATGGACTGCATGAAGAAACACGGAGATGTTACAACGCCGGTGAAGTTCAAAATGTCATTGTTCGATTCTCTCAGGAAATTAGGCCGTAAATTTCCGACGATAGGTTACGGAAGAGGCTTCTGGAACTGGTTAATCGCTAAAGATCCTCACCCTTATTACAGTTCGGGGAACTCGTCAGCCGTAAGGGTGTCGCCGGTTTCGTGGGCATTCGATGACTTGGAGACGGTCGAAGATTTCGCGTATCACTCGGCCTTAATCACCCATAACCACCCCGAAGGCATTAAGGGCGCACAGTCGGTAGCCGGAGCGGTGTTTTTAGCGAGAACAGGACACAGCAAGGACGAAATCAGAGATTACGTTACGGGGAAATACGGCTATGATTTATCGCGCAGTCTTGACGAGATAATACCTGAATACGAATACAGTTCATCATGTCCCGGCACTGTTCCTGAAGCATTCGCGGCGTTTCTTGAGGGCGAGAGCTTCGAGGACGTAATCAGGAAAGCAGCTTCACTAGGCGGCGACACTGATACTATTTCGGCGATAGCAGGTTCAATAGCTGAACCGTTTTTCGGAATACCGACACTGATTCAGGTAGAGGCATTCGAGAGGCTTCACCATTACTTGCAGTATCTTGAGGAAAAATGGGAACAATGGAGGAATTAGCTAAATGTTAGGAGCAATAGTCGGAGATATTGTCGGAAGCCCTTATGAATTTGACCAGAGGAGAGATATTGCGCACAGCATGAAATTCCCGTTAATTCTCGAAGGAGTGTCGCAGTTCACGGACGATACTGTTTTAACGCTGGCGGTTGCTGACGCTTTAACGGCAGCGATTCCGAAGAAGGGAATGAAAGCTGACGAAGATAAATTCCGCGAGGCCGTGAAGAAATCAATGCGAGAGTTCGCGAGGCGTTATCCTTATGCCGGATACGGTGCGCGATTTTCGTATTGGCTTCTGAGGGACAAGCCCCAGCCTTATGGAAGTTTCGGGAACGGTTCGGCAATGAGAGTATCGCCGTTAGCGTGGGCGTTTGATGATTTGGGGAGTGTCGAGAGATTTGCGGAGATAAGCGCGGAAGTTTCGCACAACCACCCCGAAGGAATTAAAGGAGCACAGGCTACAGCGTCAGCGATATTCATGGCCAGAACAGGAAACAGCAAATCTGAAATCAAGGAGTACATTACGGAGCGTTACGGGTATGATTTGACGAGGACGCTTGACGAGATAAGGCCGTATTACCGTCATGTCGAGACGTGTCAGGAGACTGTGCCGGAGGCGATAACGGCGTTTCTTGAGGGCAGAGACTTTGAGAACGTTGCGAGGCTTGCGGTGTCATTGGGAGGGGACAGCGATACACTTACAGCGATTTCGTGTTCGATAGCTGAGGGAATGTACGGTGTGCCGGAGAAAATCAATGACATGATTCTGCCGCTGCTTGATGATTTTCTGACCGATAAGCTGTTGAAGTGGGAACTGTGGCGCGCTTAGTGTGAGGAAGTTTTGAGGGAGACTGTTTTTTTTTTAACGGCCTCCCTTTTTTTCTGGTTAATTCTTTTTCGGAACGCCGGGAAACGTGAAGTATTTGCTTTTCATGAGTTCACGGGTGGTCGGAGTTCTCAATAGCTTTCCTGTTTTCATAGCGTATTCCACCACTTCGTCAGCCGTCATTCTCGAGGCATCTTCTTTTGAGATTTCCGAACTATAATTCATCGACATATTTACTTCACCGCCTTTTTTGATTTCTGTGTAATCATGCTGAATAACAGATGTAACAAAGAGAAGCACAGAAATTATTATAAACACCAATGCTATGTCTGAAATTATATATTTCCTGTCCTGCTCAATTTTTCCAACCTTGCTGCTGGTTATGTAAAGCAGCGCAAATTTCTTTTCTGTATCAATCGGGGCTTCACTGTTGAAGTCTGCGTCCTGAATGGTACTCAAGACATCGACCCTCGAAATCTGAACTGTCTTGATTGCATATAACAGCAGAATTATTGCGCAGGAAAGGCAAATTAACGGCGAAAATGTTACGGCTGTCAGTAAGAACACAGGCCATGAAGCCATGACACCGGCAATTTCAATTCTTACCGAGTACAGTACAGGGAAAAGAAAAGCACACACAGCAAGAAGTATATAGACTTTATTGTCAAGCCTGTTGGATCTGATGTGTGCGTATTCATATTCGAGTTGGGCAGCTTCGCGGTAAATCTTCCACGTTTCAACGCTGTCAGCCCCGTTCAATCCCTGTTCTTCAGTTGCTGCTGAATTATTCTCCATGCCTCATGAGCCTTTAGTATTGCTGTAGCTGTCCTTGACAATACAAACCACCTTCATCGGCAGCGTAATCACCATACTTTCGGGCGGATTGACCTGCGAAACCCATTCCGAAGCCGGAACATGGCCGCTGCTTGACTTCGGTGGCGTAAGAACTCCTACCGGCAGTCCTCCTTCGGTCTTGAGGTAATTGAACATATCACGGATAGTTTTCCCTCTGTATTCTTCCGGCACATCAAACGCCGCAAAGCTGTGCCCGTCATCAGCCGCCGACAGAATATCCCTTATGAACGCCGAAATACCTTCGTTCTGGGTACACATTGCCGTTATGTTTGCTATGAGGCTGTCGGAATAAAGTATGTCGTCAACATGCGCGTACTTCGCGTAGCGTTCATTGTCAGGGTTGTGAAGCTCCATCACCGTGTAGACATCAGGTGCAGTGTCCTCGACCGCTAAGGCCGTAAGTATCGAGTGCGAATCGTCCTCGCCGAAATTAGGATCGCTGAGTATAACCGCGCTGTGAGCTTTCTGAATCCCTCCGCGTAATAACGTCTCGCGTTCCGAAGGATTGCCCTGAACGAAAAATACATCGCTGCTGAGATTCTCAGGACGTTCCTTCGCGATTAATGCCGCCTGAGTCCCTGATGCCGTAAGCTCATGAATTATGTGATGTCCTCTCTCGTTCCAGCCGCAGAGAAGCACATGTCCTTCAAATTTGCACGTGTTTATCCCCATCATCTCCCCTAATATCTGACGTATCTTGCTGTTTATTATTCTCTGGAGGACTTCAGCAAAAACTACTCCGAGAATTGCCACTCCGAATATTGAAATAAGGAACACGATTATTTTTCCGCTGAAAGTATGAGGGTATGAAGCAAATTCCCCCTGTCCTATCAGCGTGAACATTATCGTCCATAAAGAGTCAAAGTATGAACCCTTAAATCCTTTTTCAAGCCACCACACAAAGAATGCACTTCCGCAGAGAAGAAGCACAAGCATTGACAATACCGCCGCCAGTCGGTAATGAAGACTTTTGGCGAGTGATACGCCGCGTCTTGCGCCCTTCACTGTCTTGATGAAACTCTTTGCAGACATTTACGCCCCCTAATCCAGAAAATCTTTCAGTTTTTTGCTCGGCTGTCTGAGTTTGCGGAGTGCCTTCGCCTCTATCTGTCTGATTCTCTCGCGGGTTACATTGAATTTCTTTCCGACCTCCTCAAGCGTGTATGAATGCCCGTCCTCAAGTCCGAACCTGAAGTGTAGAACCTCACGTTCACGCTCTGAAAGTGTCGCTAACATTTCCTCAATCTGTTCATGAAGAAGGTGTCCTGCTGCTGCCTCGTCAGGACTCGGAAGCTCATGATCCTCGATGAAGTCGCCTAATTGGGAGTCCTCCTCCTCGCCGATTGGAGTCTCAAGAGAGACTGGAAGCTGTGAAATTCTCCTGATTTCCTCGACCCTTGCAGGCTCGATGCCCATCTTGGCGGCTATCTCATCGTCAGTCGGTTCGCGGCCTAATTCCTGCACTAGAAGACGCGACATTCTCACCATCTTGTTGATTGTCTCTACCATGTGGACAGGGACTCGAATCGTTCTAGCCTGATCAGCGATTGCACGGGTAATGGCCTGTCTTATCCACCATGTTGCGTAAGTGCTGAACTTGAAGCCCCTTCGGTAATCGAACTTCTCAACCGCTCGAATTAATCCTAAATTGCCCTCCTGAATCAAATCGAGAAAGAGCATTCCCCTGCCTATGTATTTCTTAGCGATACTGACGACCAGTCTTAAATTTGCGTCAATGAGTCTTTTTTTGGCATCAATATCGCCGTTTTCCATTCTTTTGGCGAGTTCGACTTCTTCGGCGGCGGTGAGGAGCGAAACTTTACCGATTTCACGCAGGTACATTCTTACGGGGTCGGTGAGCGGAATGTCGTCAAGTTTCCCCATTTCGCTGTCAATCGTCGGAATGAACTCCTCGCGTGCATCGTTCTGAGCCGGCATTTTCCCGATACTTGCCTTATCGACAACATCAACGCCCATTTCCTGAAGGTTCGTGAAAATCCTGTCGAGTGTATCAGCGTCCCACGTTTCAACGGGTACATGCCGTTCTATATCGTCATGAGTTACGTAACCCCTTCCGCCTGCCTCGTCAAGTAATGCGCTTACGCCTTTTGAGGCTGAAGGATTTGCCTTTGATGATTTGGATCTTGAGGCGGAAGAAGCTGGTTTGTCTGTTTTTTCCGCAGCTCCTGACTGTGATGATTTCTCTTTTAATTTTTCTTTTTCATTCGCCAATTATATACAACTCCTTACTTTGAAACACTTTAACGCTCGAAGCTCAACGCTGTTCCCGTGAACGACGGAAAATCCTCCTGCGGCGACTGCCCGACAATTTCCCTCGTCCCGTCAAATTCAAACTCCGATAGTAATCCGCTCGCCGCTATGTCGTAAGGGTTATCGTTCTCCCATGAAAAGAAGAAACGGTCATACCCGAACTTCTCGGCAAAATACGACTGTCCGGGCGTACCGATGAAACGGCTGCAATCTTCAAGGACTTTCGCCAGAAGACGCAGATACCCTCCGCACTCATAGAAAGGATCATCAGCGGATACCGCTATGACTTTTGAAGTACCCTCGAAGATTCCGTGATTCCATACCGAACATGTCGTTATTCCGGCACTGAGTCCCTGTTTTGCGCCGCCCAGTCCGAGCGACAATATAACAGCTCTTTCGGCCTTCTCGGAATATCCAAGTATCAACAGGAAACCGAGATTGAAGATACTGTCGGGCTGATACCTGAAGAAATTTTCACGCGGAAGATTCCCGACACAGCCGGTGTAGGGCGAGGCCATGAAGAAAAATTCGCTGTCCAAATCCATACATGAACCGGCAATACTTCTCAGCTCAGAATCATAAAACCTGTTCACTGAGACAGGCTGATAATCCCTGCCGAACGGAAACCATGACGATACTTCCACATGAAGCTCACTGTTCCAGAATGGTAATATCAGCTTGCTGCCTCCGTTGTTTCGCGTTCCTGCTTCTCGCGTATCACTTTGACCACGCACTCAATGAGCTGTGTGATTTCGGGCTTCGTAACCTGATAGTTAGCTCCTACGCTTGCGGCCTTGTTCTTGATGTCGTTGGCCATTATTGACGAGAATACTATTATCGGTATGTTCTTTGTGTCAGGGTTCTCCTTTATGCGTCTGGTCAATGTGAGGCCGTCAAGTCTGGGCATTTCAACGTCAGTGATGAGGAGATCGCAGTGTTCGTTTGCGCCGACAATGGCATCATAGGCGACTTTGCCGTCAGGGCAGATATGAAGGTCAGTGAATCCGCTTGCCATCAAAGCGTCCTCGACCTGCTTCCTGATTAACGGCGAGTCTTCGGCAACGATGATGTGATAATCGCCGGGGTGTCCTACGCCTTCCATCATGGTAACGGCTTTTCCGGGATCTCCTGAGTGCTGAATGACTAACTGAGGGCTTATGGTCTGAACGATTGCCTCATAGTCGAGGAGAAGAACGTTTCTTGAATCTCTCTTTATGACGTAGAGGATCCAGTCGCCCAGATATTTTCCTGTCATGCTTGCGTCGAGGTCTTCGGATTTGATTCGGTAAATTCTCTCTACAGCGTCAACCACGAATCCTAATTTGACCTCGTTAAATTCTGCTATGATAACTTTGCTCTGCTCCATAGGAGTTACTGGGGGGATACCGAGAAAGATTCTCAGATCCACCATCGGAAGGACTTCACCGCGTACTGAAGTGATACCGATTAATGCTACAGGAGCGTCAGGGATTGAACGCACGCCGGGCCAGCGTAATATTTCTCTTGTCTTGTCAACGTTGATTGCGAAAGACTGATCGCCGAGAACGAACACGACCAACTGCCATTCATTAGTTCCGGCTTCAGTGGTAACTTTTTTTACTTCCTGCATTTTTGATTAAGGCCTCCGCTCTGAATAATAACTACAAAGCTGACATGTAGCTATATATTATCACAAGCAATCGTGATTCGCTTTCATTGAATCTGTACTGCCCCTGATATAATAGCTTCAATCCACGATGAAATTATTTCACAGGAGTTGAATTTTGACATGAAGGGAAATTATGCGCTTTTATTCCTGATACTCTGGCCGATGGCAGGGGGGCTTATTTCTTACTGTCTGGGGAGAAAAAGCCGTATCGTCCGCGATTATACCGCTGATGTTGTCTGTCTGATAGAGCTTGCGGCTGTCCTGTCATTATGGGGGAGTCTAGGCTCTGAATTAATAATACCCGGTGTCTGCGGACTGGGAATGAAATTATCGCTCGACGGATTTAGATTCATCTATGCCGTAATCATAGCGTTCATGTGGTCAGCAACAACTATTTTTTCCCGCGAATACCTCCGCCATCACAGGAACAGAAACCGCTATTACCTCTATGTCCTCATGACACTCGGCTCAATAATGGGCGTTTTCATTTCGGGAGACTTATACACAACATTCATGTTCTTTGAGATGATGTCGCTGTTCTCTTACATAATGGTCGTACAGGACGAGACACCAGAAGCTCAGAGGGCTGCCCAGACTTATCTTGCAATAGCGATAATCGGCGGACTCGTTACCCTCACAGGGCTTATACTCCTCTACAACTACACAGGCACTCTTGACATCGAGGCTCTAGCGAAATTTAACCTTCAGGACAAATCACCGCTTTATGTTCCGGGCTTCTTAGTGTTCGTCGGGTTCGCGGCCAAAGCGGCAATCTTCCCCTCGCATATATGGCTTCCGACCGCTCATACTGCCGCCCCTGCACCGTCAAGCGCACTGCTCTCAGGACTACTCACAAAGTCGGGGCTTTTCGGAATCATTGTGCTTAGTTCGGGATTGTTCCTTCATGACCCTAAATGGGGATTCATGCTACTGGTGCTTGCCGTAATCACTATGGTACTCGGCGCGGTGCTTGCGGTCTTCTCTGTGAACATTAAGAGGACTCTTGCGTGTTCGTCAATGTCCCAGCTCGGTTTCATCTTAACGGGAGTATCAATGCAGTGTTTCTTAGGGATTGACAACGATTTAGCGGTCAGGGGAACGATTCTTTACATGGTCGGCCATTCGCTAATAAAGCTGGTACTGTTCCTCTGCGCCGGTGTCGTTCACATGAACACTCACAAGCTGAATCTCAATGACATTCGCGGATTCGGGAAGGGCAAGAGAGTTTTAATGTTTGCGTTTTTGATGGGGGGACTCGGCCTAATGGGTGCGCCTCTCTGGAACGGCTACTTGGGGAAAACTCTAATCCATGAGGCAATCGTTGAGCATATTCACGCTCTCGGCCATGCTTCGGGAACGTTACCATTCATGAGCGCAGCCGCTGAAAGATTCATGTTCAGTGTCTGCGAATGGCTGTTCTTGATTTCGGGGGGCTTAACGACTGCTTACGTTATAAAACTTTTCTATGCCCTGTTCATCGCTGAGCCGTCGCCGGAAATGCACCAGAAGGAAATTTATATTTCACGTTCAAACGCGGCTGTACTCGTTTTATCGGCGGCAATGCTTCCGTTAATCGGCTTTCTTCCGGCGGACATAGGCGACAGAATTGCAATACTCGGTTCAAACTTCATGAACGGCCCTGAACATCATCATGCGGTTCATTACTTCTCGTTCGAGAATCTTGAAGGCTCATTGATTTCAATTTCAATCGGAATAGCGGTCTACTTCCTTTTCATAAGGAGGGTGCTTCAGATTGAGAAGGTTAAAGGTCAGGTAAGGTACGTTGATTTATGGCCGTCATGGCTGAACATTGAGAACGGAATCTTCAGGCCGGTAATAGGATTGATACTTCCGTTCACGGGTTCATTGTTTGCGAAGACCGTTGATCTCATAACCGCAGGGCCGGTAACGCTCCTTCTCTCCAACGCTTCAAGAATAAGATTCATTCGTCCCCCTGAAGATACTGACTTCGGCTTCTATCAGGACGAGGCGAAGCAGGAAACAATAGGGACATTGCTTCCTTCGAGCCTTGCTTACGGATTGATGACTTTTGCGCTGGGACTGCTGTTCGTGATTGGCTTCCTGATGATGTGATGAGGGGCGGAATGAAAAGTCGGGGTTTATTTTTCGGGCATTATACCCGATAATTAACTATTAACAGCCGGAATCTTTTACGTTGAAGGACTGATTTCACATGATAATAAATAATAATTTAACATCACTGTCAGCATTAAACGTAACTAAAGCTACGAATGACATGCTCAATAAATCCATTCAGCCTTTGGCTTCGGGACTGAAGATAAATTCATCGTCTGATGATGCGTCTGGTCTGGCAATAAGCGAGAAAATGCGCTCGCAGATTAAAGGCTATGACATGGCTGTCAAAAATGCTCAGGACGGTATATCAATGCTTAGAGTTGCTGAGGGCGCACTGGGAGACACAAGCGATCTTCTTCACAGAATGCGCGAACTCTCGGTTCATGCCGGTAATGATACTCTTACAATGCAGGACAGAGTACATGTTCAGGAAGAAATCGAACAGCTAAAAGACCAGATAAATTACATCTCAAGATACACTAACTTCAACACTAAAAAATTACTAAACGGAAATTCCGGCGCATTATGGTCAACCGATGACGTTAATGTAAAAGTAAGAGTAAGAGGCGGACTTCTCACATTTGACAGCGAGGGCGATAACCGTACTGTCGCGAACGCGGAGGCCAATTACAGAATCGAAATCAGATCCGATCCGGGAAAAGCTCAGGTTCAGAAATCAAACATCATGAGCGTTACCGAAACAATGCTTGTCGAGAACGAGGACAAAACAGGAACTACTGAGGTTTATTACGACAAAGCATTATGGGAGATTCCTCAGTTCTACGATTCGGAAGGTCATTTCTTTGTCAATGAGCCGCAGAAATTAACTCTTGTTCAGGGCAACGGCAGAACTACCAGCGTCATGCTTTACCGCGAAGATACCCTCAAAGATGCCGCCGATAAAATCAATAATGCAATCTCCGAAGGACTTGGGCAGTCGGTCTACACGGATAATGCAGGGGAGTTCGCAGTGATTTCGGACGGTACTGAAATGACATCGGAGTCAGTTCATTCGCGCTCGGCACTCTATGATGATGACGGGAACGTTAAAGGCTACGACATAAAATCAACTCTGATCGTCAGGAGTGCGGTTCACGGCAAAGACGGTGAGATATATTTTGCCGGCAACGATGATTTAATCCGCGCTTTCGGGCTGAATACCATTCAGGACTCGGAGGAGGGAACTTTCAGGGTCTCGGTGTTCGACGCTCATTCAGGCGAGGCAGTTATATCGGACATGAAGGTTACAGGCCACCAGCTGAACGGAATAATTCACCCGAATATTGACGTTGATTTCGACACTATGGCCGGTACGCTTGCGTCATGGAACGAAGACTCAAAGAAGTTCAATCTCACCTCAACAGGTACTTATACCACCAATGTTCATCTTGCGAACAACGGAGTGTTATTCCAAGTCGGAACGAATCAGGACGAAAGTTTTGCCGTACAGTTCGGGAACGTCTCGGCGGATATGCTCGGAGTTGACAGGGTGAACGTGATGACAAGGGAACTTGCACAGCGTTCAATCAGTTATATTGACGAGGCAATCGACAGCGTTGTGAAACAGAGAACCCAAATAGTGTCTTACGGCAATGCTCTCGGACATACGCTGGCGAGCATGACAATTTCAGGCGAAAATCTCAGCGATGCCAGCGGAAGAATAACTGATGCCGATTACGCGAAGGCCACAATGAGATTCATTGAGTTCCAGATTCTCAGCAAGGCTAACAGTGCCGTACTCGCTCAGGCAAACCAGCAGCCTGAAGCTGTTTTCAGCCTCTTGGGAAATTCATAGCCATAAAAAATCCCCTCTGCTAAAAATTCAGAGGGGACTATTTTTTTTTGCGTTTTCTACTTCAATCCCCAGTTGAACAAGTTGTCGATTAACTGCTGTTTGAACTGTTCGCCTGCGGTTTCGTCTTCAGCACTCGGCGAACCTTTACCGACAGGCAGCTTTATGCTCATTTTGAAGCCTGTATCCTCTTTCTGTTTTTCCTCGTCCTTGTTCAGAATATCTATGGGCAGGAAGTCCTCAATCGGTTTCGTTATCTTCAGGTCTAAAAGCTGAGGTTTCTCCCATGAATTAGCCAGCGTGAACGATACGTTCTGGAAATCCCTGCGCTTCAATCCCATTACCCTTCCTGCGGCATCTCTCAGAACATTCCGCGCAAGTCCGCCGGTCATGTACTGGAAGACTCCCTTCATCGCCCCTAAGAGCTGGTCGAGTATCTTCAGGTCAAAGCGTCCCTCAAAGAGTAACCTCATTCCTTTTCCCGGAACGCCTAAAGCCCCGTTAATGTTCACGTACCTGTACAAAGGCTCCTCAAATCCAGCCCTTGCGCCGGTTCCGGGATTGAGGAACAAATCGCGCCCGTCCCAGAAAAATGAGCCGCTTATCTCGTCAAATGTTATCTGCTTCGTGGGGGTAATCTTGTCGAGTATGGGCATCTTCAGAAAACCATTGCCGGTTTTGAACTTCCCGTCAGCGAAATTCAAAGCGATGTATTTTGTTGACGAACCCTTCATCGTAACTTGAACATCTACTGAGCCGGTAAGCTCGCCTTCGGGGAGAAACGGTTTTGCGAGTTTCCCGAAATCAAGATGAGCTACCTTCAAATTTCCGTTCCATTCGGTAACTTTTTCGCCGAGATTCGCCGCGAACGCTGATTTTATTTCGCCGCCGCTGAGTCTTGCAGTACCGTTAGTCATTTCGACTCTGTTCTTTGCGGTATGGTAAGTTACGGGAAGCGAGATGTTTTCGATTTTCACCTTGTCCATAAGAGTTATGCCCTTTGATTTTGCGGTCAATATTATCGGTGCATTTTCCCTAGTGCTTCCCTGAACATGAACTACTGCATAGCCCTTCGCCATTCCTGACATTTCGGGCATCTGCGTTTCTATTGCGCTGTCAATATCGAGCGGTCTGGTGTCAACAACATACGAGATGATTCCGTCCTTAATCTTTATGTCGATGTCCGACTCCGGCCTGAAGTTATTGATTCGTGCCTTAGCGTTAATCTTGAAGTGATTGGGATTCGGGGAAGACGCAACTACAGCAATGTCATGAATCTCTGACTTCTCATAAAGAATCGGTCTGGTCAACTGAACATATACTGACGGCTGAGAGAATGTGCCGTTAATACCTGCTTTTGCGTCAATCACTCCGTCAACAGGCGATTTCTGCATGAATTTCTTGAGCATTGCCCGAAGGTCAAAGCCTTTAAGTGTCGCGTTAATATCCATTTTGCTGGCCATGACATTTTTCATATCGGGAGTGATTGAGCCTTTGCCTTTGAGTTCCGAACCGTTCACTTTGATGTTTACGTTCTTGATGTTGATTCGCTTCATGTTCCCGTCAGCCTCGATTAACGCGCTGGGTATGTCGGCAAATTCAGTAGCTTTCAGATTATCGGCCTTGAGTCTCGCGCTGACCGATGACATTTTCATGTCGGTCTTCGCGTTCAGAGAGGCATTCTTCAAGGTCATAATATCTCCGGCCTTGATGTTCTCGGCGTTGAAGTTTGCTGTCATCGAGGCGGTATTAAGAGGGCCTTTTACCACTGCCGAACCCTTCACCCTTCCTGAGACGGGCATTGATTTATCCTGAAGGTTAAAAGCGTCCATCAGCTGTTCGATATTTATGCCTGATGTCGAAGCGGTGAAGTCTAATGTCGGATTGCTTGTGTTCTTGAGATTTGCAGTACCTTTGAGCGCGAGACTGCCTCCGGGAAGCGAGGCTTTAGCGTTAGGAATGTTCAATACGCTGTTCTTCAATGTAACAGGAATATTAATGTCCCCGAAATTCATTCCCGAAAATCCTGCGTTCCTTGCCGTTAAATTAGCGTCGGCACGAATTGAATTTATGTCGGTGTAACGCCCTGAAGCGTCAGCCTTCAATGAATATTTGCCTGAGACATCTTTCATGGCCGGAATGAATTTCATCTCAAGTTCCTGAATGTCAGCGTCAGCCCTGAATGTTGAGTCGTTGAGATTCACGAGGGCGTTAAGAATTGCCGAGCCTCCGCCAAGTTCAGCATTTGCATTGCTGACGGTCAGAACGTTATCACGGAACGTTACGGGTATTTCAGCGTTGCCGAGTTTCATTCCAGTGTAGCCCATGTTCTTGGCGGTGAGTAAAGCGTCAGCCCTTATAGTTCTGGTGTCGTTGAAGTTTCCTGAAGCGTCAGCCCTCAGACTGTATAAACCTGCAACCTGCTTCAGCTGGGGAATGTTCTTCAGTTCGAGATTCTCAGCGTCAGCAGCAGCAGTGAATCTTCCAGAACCTAAATCAGAATTTGCCCTTGCAGTGATTTTTCCTTTAGCTAAATTTGCGCTTAGTTCGCGGAGTTCGGCTCTGTTCCTGTCGGGATCGTAGAAAGCCTCCGCATTAATCCCAGTCAATGTTACTCCGTATGCGCTGAGTTTGTCGGAAGTTACCTTGCCGGTTACTTTGAGGGTGTCAGAGATTCGGGCGGTGGCGGTAATTTTACCGTAAGTTTTTCCGACCACCTTTGCGATGTCGGGGAACGTCCTGATTACTGACGGAACGTCAAGGCCGACAATCGACATCACAACGCCTTTAGGCTTAATGTTGCCTTCTGAATCCTGTTCGGCCTCGCCCCTCGCGAAAATCTTTCCGCCGAAAGCCTTTCCGCCCATCGCGATTCTAGGGGGCTGGTTGGGGGTAAGGTTAATATTGGCGGTTAAGTTCTCGGCAGCTTTTATGCCCATTGCCGAGACTGAAGGTACTTCGGCGGCGGCTGACGCTCTTGTACGCTGGAGTAATGACTGAAGTATGTTGTCGGTAAGTTCAGTAGAGACATCGAATTTTACATGGCCTCCTTCGCCGTTCAAGCCTATATCCGGTGCGGCAATCCTTCCGATTTCGGTCAATGAAATATTTTTCCCCTCGCCTTTGGCATTGAATCTCATGCGTTCAATATCGCCTGAGACGCTGAGATTAAAGGCGGCGGCTTTCGTTGTGAATGAAACGTCGTCAAGGGTGAAGATGTTTTTCCCGTTCCAAGTGAAAGGCAGTCTGAAACTCAGCGGAATATCCATGACGTTTGCGCGGGGCATTGAGACGACTCCCGAAGCTGCAATGTTCCCGTCATTGTCCTGAGCGGTAAATTTCCCGTCAATTCTTCCTGACGCTTTAATTTCTGACGGCGCGAAACTCATGAACTCCTCAAGCGGTAAAGCGGTGAGAAATAATTTTGCGTTCAAGGGCTGAATTTTTCCGATGAGTTTGCCTGTACCTTTTGAGCCGATGACGAGGTTTGAGGAAATTATTTCGAGAGCTGAGAGGTTGAGATTGGCATCAGCTTTGAGGGGAAGAATTTTGTCATGAGAGATTAATTTCGCGTCAAGAATAAATTTTCCTGCCTCATTGAGGGTAAGAGCGTCAAGTTTGAGATTGGCATAAGGAGTTCCGAACCAAATATCTTTTATGGAGATGTTTGAGGGATTGAGACGGAGTTCAAAATCTGACGGGGACGAGTCTTGACTTTCTTCGGACGGGGGAAATAGGGCGGCTATCTTCATGACCTTATCGAGATCCGAACTGAGGCCCTGAAGATTCAGCGATTTAATGAAGGGCAGGCCGTCCATTCCTGAGAGGACTAAATCCCAGTCAGGGCTGACGGAAAAATGATTGAGAGTTAGGAAATCATCATCGCCGGAAATTAATCTTAATCCGTCAACTGAGTAACCGTTTCTGATGGAGCCGTCAAGGTTTTCGATTTCGAGTTTCATGGGGTGAAGGAAGAAATTAGCGGCTCTTTCAGCGATAGGGTGAACCAGCCATGAGCCTGTGTCGAACCAGAAAAGTGCCGCACCTGCGGCAATGAGAACGAGTGAGAGATATATAAAATATTTTATGAGCGAACCTATAAAACGCACGGTAAAAATTCACTTCCCGAACATATCGTAAATTTCACTTATTATATTCTAAAATCCGCTAGTCTGAATCTTCAAAAACTAAACGGACGTTTTCAGGAAGTCTATACTTTTATGGGTCTGTGGTAATTCTTACTCTTCCTTCTGTAGCTGTTGCAAGTTTGATATAAAGCGTCTCACCGTCAGCACCATTTACTTCGATAGTTGCGCCTTGAGTAAAGACTTTTTTATATGGATTATATGTGCGGTTGCCGTCAAATTTCGCTACGTATTTACAGCCCGGGCTTGGCTTAAATGAATTATCATCTATAGCTCCTGGAGCTTCAAACTTTACCCATATGTGGTCTTCAGCAGCGTTAATGTTAAAGCTCACGTGAGTTTTGTCTGCTTTCTGCATGAGGCGGTAAATATACGCCACTACCCTTTCCGCTTCACTCTTTGCGGACTGCTTGGCGACATTCGGAGAGATTGTGATTATCGCAGCAATTACGCCCATGACAAGAATAACCATTAAAATTTCAACAAGACTGAATCCCCTTCTCCTAATTTTATTTCCCATGTGCCGAACCTCCTCTAGCAGCATTATTAACGATTGCCATAACATCTTTTACCCTCAGTACCAGCTTGAAGACTTTCCGCTGTAACTGGTCTTTCTGCGAAACCGGAAGCATTACGCTGTCGAATAATCCTCCTTCCTTCAAGCCCTCTGTCATCGTGATAATATCCTTGTCGCTCTTAGCTTTCCCGTCAACAACCACATTTACTCCTCCGAGCGGCCCGATTGTGAAATCAGCATTATCGTATTTTATTCCGTTAGTCTGATTTACTTCAAGGGCGTTCAGAATTTCGAGAACAGGAATATCCCCCTTCAGGAAATCAAGTATCTTCTCGGTATGCCTCCTCTGATTCTCAAGCTGTGAGTTAGCCTGTTCAAGCGCATGTCTCCTGATTGTCATTTCGCTGACATTGTCTCTCATGCCCTCAATTTCTCCGCTCAGTTTGTGAATGGTCATGAAAGCATAAAATATAGTACCTGCTGATGTCATTAGAAATCCTGCGAGAAGCCCCCATAAAATCAGCCTGTTGGGATTGAATGAGTAACGTCTCCGCTCAAGCTCTATGTACTCGGACGGTCTGAGATCCAGCCCGTATTCATGTCCTTCCCTGACAGCAAGTCCGAAAGCAGCATAATAAGGATCTTCAATCCTGATTATCCCTGCGTCATCATCGAGCTGGAAATCGACTCCTGCAAGAGCTATCTTGTAAACCTGAACATTCCTGTACTGAGAGCCGATGAACTGTATTGTGTTGAGAATATCCTGAAAGTTGTTGAGGCTGTTCACCGTTCTGAAGAATATTCCGAAACCTTCCCATGTAGCTATGATGTTATGTTTATCGGCGAAAAGGCATAATCCTTCTTTAATGTCAGGGATTGCGCGGAGCATTGCGAAATTCATGGGCTCAACGGCTCCGGCAGGAATATCAGCTTTTTTGGCAGTCTCAAGGATTTTATCGACCAGTGATTTTTTTGCGGTAGCGGCCAGCACTGAAACTTTATCGTCTGATTCAGAAGGTGTTTTAATGATGGCGGCATCGAAGATAGTATCAGTTCTTGATGTGAAATATTCCTCGAAGTTAAGATCTATAGTGCTTCTTATGTCCTCAATGCTCATTTTGGGGAAGGTAATCGGTCTTCTGATGATAGTGTCGCCGGCTGGAAGTCCTATTGTAACGGGCTGACGGAGCTTGCCTGTTTTTTTCTGAAGTGATTTGAAGCCCTCCTCAAGGAGGTGGAAATCCTTAATTGAGCCGTTCACAACACAGCCGTCAGGGAGAGCGGCGGAGGCTTTACGGGCGACTTCATTGTGTTCGTCAAGCTCTATGAAGTGAAGGAAGTCATCATGAATTGCGAGGCCGGAATAATTTTTCTGGACGATTTTTTTACCTGCGCCGAATGCCATCAGAACCATACCTCCTGAAATGAGAGAGTCTCTACTTCGTGAGTATCCTCGTTGCGTCTGACGAGTACCTGATACATTAAGTGCTGGCCGTAGAATTTCTGGGGGAGGTCAGCGTATGCCCTGATGAGGTAGTACCTGTTTTGTATATCATCGGTGTATTTGATTTTTCCGTCTTCATCACGTACGGGATTATTATCCTCATCAAGTTCAGGCTTTTTATCTGGAGGCATGGCCGCAAAAACTTTTTTGTACATCTTCGAGCCGCTTTGTTCTTTCCATTTGCCATTGCGCTCTACAGCTAACGATGAATCAAACTTGTAGTTCAAATCATGAATAGCGACATGGCAATTATATTCTTCCCATTTCTCATTATTCTCAGGCTGCCAGCTTGTTTTTGTGTTTGCGTAGAACGTTTCGTAAGTTGCTGATGGATTGTTTTTACTTAAAGCGGTGGCTTTCAGTTTCTCCCTCGCTTCCTCGACAAGAGTATCAAGCCTCAGCCTGTACATCATAATTTCTCTTTCCTCGCCGATCGAATCCATAGACGAACTCATAAAGAAAAACACCTGAGCCGTAACCATAGCTGCAAAAAGCATGAACACCATAACATTAACCAGTGAAATACCGTTTCTTTTCGTCATTACTTCATCTCCAGTCCTTTCCGCACCTTGCATTAAACGGGCATTGCCTGCACAAATTCAAATCCCTCTGAAATTCCGGCACATTCCTCAAAGCTATTACCTCAAAAACTGACCTGAACAATTCCGGCAGTCCTGCCTCTATCATTCCGTCAACGCTCGACGCTCCGAAAACATCAGTTTTTTTCCCGATGTCGCTCAAGTATATTATCTCAACTGAAGGGGTTATTCCTGTATGTTCGCGTATAAGCCACGCGTAAATCAAACTCTGCGACAACGGAACTGAAATATCGCTTTTCATATAGCTCTTGAACTCGAACAATCTAGCCTCGCCCCTGTCAGGATTAAACAGTAAAGCGTCATAGCACCCCGTAACTGTTAATGTCCCTCCGCCTGAAGGATACTCATAAACAGCCTGTAATTTCTGTTCGGGCTTAATGAAGACCATCGGCATAACTTTATCAGGAGCTTCGGACAATGACGGAATGAGCGCAAAAAATTCGGACATAGCTTTCACCCAGACGCTTATACCTTCGGCCATTGCTGTAATTTGTTCTGATGTGAATGATTCTGATTTAGCCGCCAGCAAAGGTAAGAATATATCTTCACGTATCACTGACTCAAGCGTTGTCGCTCCCAAAAGTGAACGCTTTATTTTCCTGTAAAGACTGCCCGAAGGTTTGGAGGCCGCCTCGAAAAATACACGGGCGATTTTCTTGTGAAAGATTGTACCGTAAGCAGCTCCATTCCCTTTTATGCCTATTCTCCAAGCGTTCCTGAAGCCTCTGTGAATCTTGTAGGCCAACAGTGCCGGGCATTTCTGGCAGAGAGCAGAATCGCTAACAGTGGTGAAGATATTAACGGACATTATTTCTTCTCATCATTGAGCGTAATCAGAATATCATTCTTCGATTTGAACGTCTTGAAAAGAATTGCATTCTTCTTCACGAAGTCTGTGAGTTCGTTTCTGTCCGATTTAATTCCGCGCTGTGATAAGAAATCAAGTGCCTTATTGATTGAAAGAATTTTCATCGGCGATGAGACTATTAATTCCTTCAGCGTGTCCAAAACTTTCTGGTCGTCAACAGCAGAAGGAGTGTATTGTGATTTCAAAGGGTCAGCCTCTATGAGCCTTAGAGTACGGACAAAATCCCTGATGTCATCGCGTGAAGCCGGTCTTGGTTTTGAGGACGAGTAAACATTAACATCGCCGTTATCGACTCTGTTGATTAAGGCTGTGAGGGCATACCATGAAACGCGCTTTTCATTGTCGAGAATTAATGCCGTTCCGCCGTGTTCGGTGAATGAGCGCAGAGCTTCATTAGCCTGTTTCCAGCTTGTTTTATGAATTCCGGCCTCAGTGATGTAGAAGCACTGGCTTTCGGGGACTTCCTTCATGAATGAAATTCCTTCTTTCAGTGCCGCGCTGACAGTTAAATGGTTCTTAGCCGTTGAGATTATGAACGCGAAATTCCTGCTTCCGTGAGAGCCGAGAAACTTGATGTATTTTCCGTAGCCCTTCTTCAGCGTAAAGCCCTTAAGCGATGAAAGCCAGACTTCAAGCGCGAGTGAAAGCTGGTCAGAGTTCGGCGGCCATGCTTTAGGTTCGGCCTGAATTTTCTTGTATTCCCCGTCATAGACTTCCTTCACGAAATTTTTAGGGGTGAAGTTGGTTTTCAGTGCTTTGTTGGCGAGTTCAATGACCATTCTAGGGGATAATCCGGGCGTTAAGACACTGCCCATTCTTGAGATAAGCCACTGGTATTTCTCTTCTGCATCATCGCTGAAAGCATAAGCTATCCTGTCATGAATTATCTGACGCGCCAATGCCGGTGAACATGTTCCGTTCATTATGATTGTATTGTTTCGGAGACGCTGGAGCATTGAGAGGTTTAGCACTGGTTTGAATGTCTCCCAAGTCTCGGACTTCACGAAACATAACGGAAGTATGCCGTTCAGATGATTGATTATGAACCCTACTGTATCGCCCCAAGCCTCTATGAGTTCCCTGTCCCTTATGGAGTCGAGTTCATCGAAGCAGATTATCATCGGTATGTGAGCGTAAGAAAGCACGATTCCCAACGAGGTCAGCAGATTTTTCGCGGAACGTTCGCATTCAGCATCGTCCATAAGATTTATATCCCTGACCGGCAGTCCCAGTCTGCTGGAGTCCTCATCGTCAAGCCCTTCTCTGAGCCATTCGGTAATCTCGAACTTCTCAGCCTCATTCTTTGAGTCAAAACATAAAAGGAGGCACTTCAGAAAATTCTTGTCGATTCCGGGCATATCGCGTCTCAGGTAAATTTTTGGGTCAATCGAGCTGATGTTTGAGAAACCGTCTGATTTTCTGTTCTCGTTGTAAGCGGTCATCATTCCTTCGGTGATAACATCGAACTGCGAACGTCCTCCGCTGTGCTGCTTGTTGAGGCAGATCAGAATCTCCGAGAAAAGCTCGTGCATTACTCTTTTAGGGTTAGTGAACGCCCTTATCGTAACGAAAATCGCAGGCCATGAGTTACGTCTCAGCTTCCGCAAAATTCTGGTCATCATGTGAGTTTTGCCTATTCCTGCGGCACCGAAGATTAATCCGGCTAAAGGAACGTTAGGTTCGCGCCTCTTGTGCCTTATGAGCTGTTCAATTTCCTCAGAGGCATCACGGTTCAACTGTGCAATGTCGGGAGTCATATTCTCGAACGGCATAGGAGAATACGAGGACGCAAAGGGATTATTTTTCCGAAGCTGCTCAAGTATCAATTCATTATCTTGCATTCCAGATTACCGTTCCCATTCTGAAATTGTTTTCGTCAGTGAAGCAGTCATGAATCTCATCGTCCGTCATTGTTGACTCGTCAGCCATATATACGCCTATAGTCCCGTCATTCCTGAGGTCTTTAATAAAAGCGTCAAAGACTTCGCGCGGCCAGTTAAGTTTTCTTCTGAGGTCAGGGATTCTCACGAAGATTTTTCCTTCATCAAGAGAATTGAAAGCCTCCCTGAAAATTTCACGAGTGTAATTGCCTCCTGAAAGATCCGGCTCGTCTCGCGGAGTTTCATTTTTAACGGTAGTGCTGACCTTGAAAATTCTGGGCAATAAGGCATCACTGAGAATGATTTTTACTTTCCCTTCATCAGCAAGTTCGTTGAGCATTGCTGCAAATTCGGATTTTGTGAAGGGAAGACCTCCTGATGTTCTTCCGTCAAAGGCTTTCGTTTCTGAAAGCAGACTCAGGACAAGTTCATAAGGCTCGCAGGGAATTAAGATGTATACATGTCTCCCCTTATTTCTGAAGATGAACCGCCCTTCTGATGACTTCTCAATTTTATTTCGGATTTCTCTTCCGCTGTCAGTGAGTTCGATTCCAAGAGAGCGTCTTCCTGCTGTACCCAAGAGTACGGCAACCTTTTTCACCGTCATGAAGCCTTTGTTCTTTTCCAGCATGGATTGAATCGTATCAGCTATATTTTTTTCCGGCATAATGTAATTTTTCACCCCTTAATTAATTTGGAACGATTAATTTTAGCGCAGTGTTATGATATTCACAAAAAGGAGGATATATTAATGGCAGTATACGATGATTTTGCAAAACTCGACATCAGAGCCGGAACAATCATAAAAGCTGAGACGTTCCCTAAAGCAAGGAAACCAGCCTACAAACTCACGATAGACTTCGGGGATTCAATCGGCATAAAGAAATCCAGCGCACAGATTACGGACTATTACACCCCTGAGACGCTCACAGGCAAAAAAATTCTTGCAGTAGTGAATTTCCCTCCGCGTCAAATTGCGGACTTCATCAGCGAAGTTCTGGTGCTTGGGACTGACAGCACTAACGGAATAATTCTCGCAGTCCCCGACATTCCAGACGGGACTCGGAACGGCGATAAATTATGCTGACCCCCTTGCCTTAAATCAAAGTTTAATGTGCTATCATTCGCCAATCATTAAGAAAAACTAAAGGAGACGTGAAAAAATCATGTTAGGCGACTTCACATATTCAAACCCGACGCGCTTATACTTCGGGAAAAATTCTCTTGACGGTCTAGCCAAAGAGCTTCCCAATTACGGGAAAAATATCCTCCTCACATACGGCGGCGGCAGTATCAAGAAAAGCGGCATTTATGACTCAGTCGTTGCGGTTCTGAAATCAGCAGGGAAAAATATCATTGAACTTCCCGGCGTTATGGCTAACCCTACTGTCGAGAAACTCAACGAGGGACGCAAACTCGCAAAGGACAATAACGTTGACCTCATACTTGCGGTAGGCGGCGGCTCAGTGTGCGATTACTCGAAGGCCGTATCTGTTTCAGCTTATTACGACGGCGATGCTTGGGAAAAATTCTTCCTCAAAATGGAAGAACCCGACAACAAAATTATTCCTGTCGGCTGCGTCCTCACGATGGTCGGAACTGGAAGCGAAATGAACGGCGGTTCGGTCATCACGAATCACGAACAGAAACTCAAAATCGGCCATATCTTCGGCGATAACGTCTTCCCGAAATTCTCAATCCTCAATCCCGAATACACATTCACCGTTCCTCAGTATCAGATGGTCGCAGGGTTCTTCGACATTATGAGTCATATCATGGAGCAGTATTTCTCGAACGATGACGACAACACTTCCGATTACCTCGCCGAAGGACTCATGAAATCGCTCGTTCACAGTTCGCGGATTGCCGTAAAGAATCCTAAGGACTACGAGGCCCGAAGCAACATCATGTGGACAGCAACATGGGCATTGAATACCCTCATCGCTAAAGGAAAATCAACCGACTGGGAAGTTCATATGATAGGTCAGTCAGTAGGAGCTTACACCAACGCCACTCACGGAATGACTCTTGCGGCTGTGTCGCTGGCTTACTACAGGCACATCATGAATGACGGCCTCAAGAAATTCGCGCGTTTCGCCGTGAACGTCTGGGGCGTTAATCCCGAAGGCAAAAACGATTCTGAGCTTGCCGAAGCCGGACTGAAGGCTCTCGAATCATGGATGAAGGAAATCGGAGTCGTTATGAAGCTCAAGGAACTCGGAGTTACTCCTGAAATGTATGACGGAATTGCTGACGGTACATTCTTACTCGGCGGAGGCTACAGGAAGCTGACCCGTGAGGAAGTAATCGAGATTCTGAAGGAGAGCATGTAATGAGCAGAAATCTGGTAGCGTATTTCTCGGCCAGCGGAGTTACCGGCAGTGTTGCGGCGAAACTTGCTGAGGCTTTAGAGGCTGACCGAAATTCTTAGGCGCAAGCCCCTGTCTTTAGACATGGGGATAAGCCTTTAGTATGCTATACTAAAAAATAGTTGGGGCATCAACTATTGGAGGAGAACTAGTAAGACCTGAGAAATCAGGCAAGTTTGAAGATACCAGAATCCCCCGATTTCAGTCGTGGGGAGTATGTCAAATTTACGAGATTGTTCCTGCGGTGAAGTACACGTCTGCGGATCTGAACTGGAACAATCCCAAATCTCGCAGTTCTGTTGAGATGAAGGACAAATCATCGCGTCCCGAATTGGCTGACAGGAAAGCTGATATTTCAGGGCATGACGTAATATTCTTGGGCTTCCCGATATGGTGGTATGTTGCGCCGACAATCATCAACACGTTTCTTGAGAGCTACGACTTCAGCGGAAAGAAAATTATTCTTTTTGCAACATCGGGCGGTTCAGGTTTCGGAAGAGCTGTTGAGGGTCTCAAACCCAGTGCGCCTGATGCGGAAATCCGTGAGGGAAAATTATTCCGTTCTTCTGTTTCCGTGAACGAGCTGAAGAAATGGGCTGACAGTCTCGGCATTTAGCGTTTTGAAAATAACAGTCTCCCTTGCATGTGAGGCAGGGGAGAATTTTTTTCTGTGATATTATAATCATCATCGAAAAATTACCGGAAGGAGTTTTCAAAGTGAAGAAGTTAATTTTTGCGTTGACAGCCGTTTTAGTTCTGGCATCATCAGCCTTCGGAAACGTGATTATGTCCGCCAGAGTCGGATTCCTCTCGCGCCTTAACACCACCGAAGAGGAGTTCTCGCGGATAATTCAGGACAGCCAGAGAATGACAGGCTGGAACCTCCTCTCTAACCGTCATGAGCTTTACGCCGTTAAGTTCTATGACTCTCTGAGCACAATGATAATGGCCTGCGAAAGAAGAGAAATTGACGAAATCGCGCTTCCTGACGTTGTCGCCGAGTACGTTGTGAACGCTAACCCCGAATATGAAATCTGCTGTGTCTCATTGCTTCGCACACCGATGAGTCTTGCATTCGGTTTCAGGAAAAGTGATGCCTCTCTTGCATGGAAGTTCAACAGAGCCATAAAGGAAATAGAAGACGACTGGACGCTTCCCGAAATTCAGGGAATATACATCTACGGCGCGGCTAAGAACAAACCTGTTGAGTTCGCAAAATTTGACGGTGCTGAAACAATACGTGTTGCGGTAACGGGAGATCTTCCGCCGGTTGACTACGTTGACGAGGAGGGCAAGCCCTCAGGGTTCAACGCCGCGCTTCTCGCCGAAATCGGAAAGAGGCTCAAAATAAATATCGAACTCATTGACATCGATGCCGGTGCGAGAAATTCCGCGTTACTTTCGGAAAGGGTTGACGTTATATTCTGGTACGAGACTGCTAAAGAAAATGCCGCATGGCAGCTCGATGCCCCTGAAGGAGTTATACTTTCCGAGCCGTACTACAGCTTGAACAAGTTTTACCACATAACCCGAAAATAATCACACCTCCGCAGTAACATTAACATTGAGGCTCTTAATACCTCTGATTTTCCTGAGAGCCTCAATAAATTTCTGAATATCTCTCGAATTTCCCTTCGTTATCACGCACTCAAGGCACGATTCATGACTCAGGTGAACGTGTGTCGAACAGATTATTACCTCCCCGAAATCATGCTGTACCGCCGTGAGATTTCGGGTCAGTTCCGGCAAATGATGGTCATAAACTATCGTTACTGTAGCGCAGACCTGACCTTCACTGCAACGCCAACGCTCGCCCGAAACATACCCCCTCATGAGGCTTCTTATGGCTTCCGAACGGTTATCCCTGTTCTCGGCGTAATACTGCGCCTCAAATTCGTTCAGTAAATCCTCCGGAACTGTAATGCTGAAACGTATCAGATTATCATTTGACATTTGATTTACGGCGTGATGATTTCTGAGATGAGCCTGAATTTTCCGTGAACTCTACATCTATAACGCTGCTGTCATTTCCTGATTTGTTTTCCTTGCCCGTGAAGTAGTTGTAGCAGTACCGCCCTCCTGCCCCGAACAGTGCAGTAAGGATTCCCCAGCCGAAAAAACTGAACAAGTATGACGGCAGTACGAACAGTACGAAATATATTATCGTGAAGATGAAACCGCCCGTACATACGAACATCGGCGCAAACGCAAGGATTGATATTCCCCTGTCCTTAGCGTCAGCATTCCGCCACGTGTTAATGAAGAAATCAAAACCTCCCATGTATAATGACGGTTTCAGGTATTTCACTGCGTATTCGCGGATTTTCTCGAATGAAAACATTTAATGGTTGTGCCTCCGTTTTTCCTCGTAAATTCCGCCTAATTATATCGCACAAAAATCAGGGGCAGGGCTTCACTTCCACCCTGCTCCCCGTGTTCGTTACCTCTTGAGGACTTTCAGAAGTTCATCAGAGAATTTCAGCGCATGGCCGAGTTCATACATTGCGGTTCTTAACTTCTCAGGTTCATGCCTGAGTTTATCGCCGTACTGCTTCAGAAGTTCATAGTACAAATTCTGAGAGTCGTAGAGGCTCAAATGCCACTCGAATTTCTCGCTGAAAAGTTTTATCAGGCCGTTCAGATTCTCAACCGCCTCCAAGTCAGGCCCTGCCATGCAGAGACTCGTCAATATATCCGTCATGCAGTCCGAGAAAGCAAATCTTATTCTCTCCTCGTCAGGCTTGACCCTCCAGAACGTTGCAAGCTCGAAATTCCTTCGTATCGCTCCGACATTCGGCAGGCTGTTCTCAAGTTCCTTCACGATTTCCGATGTCAGCGTGTACTGCGCCGCTATCGTCAGAATCGTCGGGGGCTTTGAGCCGAGCAAGGTCAAATGCTCAAGAAGCTGCTCGTAATTCATGACTCTGTCCTTCAGGACTTCCTCAATGCTGTTCATGTCCTGACGCAGAAGCATATTGATTATCCTGTGGCGCGAATTTAACGGTATGTTGTTCAAAGTGAACTGGTCATAGCCGAACTTCTCGAACAATAATTTTTCGCGCTCTTCGCTCTCGTACATTGCCGACAGCTCCATGACCTCATCGGGCGTTAATTCAGTGTCTATGTCGTCATTCATGCTTATTCCGCACGAGATTAACGCGCCTCCGCCCTGCCCCTCATGGTTTATGTTGACAGCGAAAAGGTAATCACCCTCAACTCCCGTGATGTGCGATTTCACTCTGACTTTACCGGCTGAGAATGTTGACTTTCCGTCCTCGTTCTTGACGTTCAGCGCGCTGCCTGACATGTCCCAGCAGCCTTCGGAAAATTCATGCCTGTAGTCGTCAAACAATGATGTTGTCCCGTAATATGCCGCCATCTGCTTCCGGTCAACACGTCCGAGACGTGCGCGGAGTTCGTAAATCTTTGCGCCGTCCTGAAGTTCGGGAACGTTGCTTGGTGCTTCGGCAAGTATCTTCAGGAACTCAGGCTCAATGTCCGCACCGAAGACCTGTTTCGCAAGCTCAATGGCTCTCGCCGCGTAACGCATAATCTGAACCGGCTCAATCCTCGAAATTTCATCGAAGAACCAGCCGCATGACGTGAACATCAAGAGCGAATTACGTTCCATTTCGAGGAGTCTTAATGCCTTGACTCTGACTTCGGGAGTTAATTCAACGCTCAAATTTTCGCGGAGGAATGCGTCAACGTTTTCGTCTGAGCGGTCAAATATCACCGAAATGTATTTGTTCCTTGCGTCCCAGACATCATCGAAAATTCCGCAGCCCTCGTAAAGTTTATAGAGTTCATCGCGAAGGTAGTTCATTGCGTCTCTGAGGGGCTTCCTCCATCTGTGGTGATAGCCGGCTGTACCGTCTCCGCATGAACAGTCGCTCCTCCAGCGTTCGACACCGTGAGCGCAGCTCCATGACGAGTTCTCGATAATCTTCACTTCAGCTTCGGGGGGGTAGAACTCCAAGAACTCGCCGTAAACTGTAAGCTGTGCTTCCGCCGAGTTGTCGAGGCATTCGAGGCAGTAGGCCAGAGCCATATCGCCGTGCTTGTGATGATGACCGTATGATTCGCCGTCCGTAGCAACGTGGCACAACACGGGCTTTCCGTGAGCAGGATTGGCGTTGATTAACTCGCGGGCGAAGTTCCCTCCGTCATCGAGAAGTCCGGCAAAGGCAATCTTCTGGGACAACACGCCGTCATAAAAGAAGATGTTTATGGTTTTGCCAGAGGGAAGATTGCAGACGTAAGCACATCTGGTATCAATTCTTCCTCCTGAAACATCTTCCCAGCCTCCCCAGCCTTTAACGCGGACTGACTGAGCCTGATACGGCGAAAGGACTGTGAAAATTATTCCGTTTTCTGCGAGGACTTCAAGAGTTTCGGTATCGACAGCGCATTCAGCGAGCCACATACCTTCGGGCATTCTTCCGAAGCGTCTTTTGAAGTCAGCTATGCCCCATTTGACTTGGGTTTCTTTGTCGCGCCGTGATGCTAACGGCATGATGATGTGATTGTAGACCTGAGACATTGCAGGCCCGTGCCCTGAGAATCTTTTCCGCCCAAGTTTATCGGCCTCTAGTATTGCGCTGTAGCAGAGGGGGTCATTCTCCTCAAGCCATGTGAGGAGCGTCGGCCCGATGTTGAAGCTCATACGTGAATAGTTGTTGCATATTTTGATGATATAACCCTGCTCGTTTAGGATACGTGATGCGGCATTGCGGCTGTAACATTCTGCGGAAATTCTTGCGTTCCAGTCATGCCATGGGGCAGCGGATTCCTGAAGCTCAACGGTTTCGAGCCAAGGATTTTCGCGCGGAGGCTGGTAGAAGTGTCCGTGAATACATATATAGCGCGGCAAATTAACATCTCCTTCCGTAAAATTAAGTTTTCTGCGCTCAATTATACTAATTTACTGAAATTATGCCGAAAAAGTGAAAAGAACATTTATTTCCATAAAGACGGGCGCGAACACTCTTTGTTATAATTTAGCCGGTCTTCCATGAAACAATAAAATCATACAGAAAGAAAGTGATTAATGATGAACAGCCAAGACAACACATTGAACACTGAAACGATTGTATTGCTCCTTAATTCTCATTTCGAGAGAACAGAACGTATCTTATCTGAGATGAGGAAGGAGAATGCAGACTTCAGGCAGGAAATGAAACAGGATCTTGCGGATTTCAGACAAGAAATGAAACAGGAAAACGAAAAATTCCGACAGGAACTCAAGCAGGAAAATGAAAATTTCAGAAAGGAAATGAAACAGGAATTTGCAGATTTCAAGCAGGAAATCAAGCAGGATATATCTGATTTCAAGCAGGAAGTTAAGCAAGATATGTCGGATTTCAAGCAGGAAGTTAAGCAGGATATTTCAGGTGTCAAGCAGGATATATCTGATTTTAAGCAGGAAGTTAAGCAAGATGTTTCTGGTTTAAGGCAGGAAATCAAAGACTTCAAAACTGAAGTCAATTCGCGCTTTGACCGTTTGGAAACTCAAGTTGCCGTAATGCAGAATGATATTACCGGCCTCAAGCATGACGTTACCGGCCTGTATCACTGGGATTACTGGCTGCTGTCCATAATTATTGCCGTTATCGCCATGCCTCAGATTATCGCTGGAATTAAAACACTCTTAGAGACTCTTATTGACGGCTTGTCAGGCATTGTAAATGTGTTCAGGAAAAAATGATAATTATCAGGGTGTTTGATTTTCAGCCGGAATGATTTAATATTTACAAGTCAAAAAATTTCACAGTGAGGTGTTTATCACAATGCGTAAAATTTTATCGGCAATACTCGTTCTTGCGCTCCTTTCGGGAATCGCGTCCGCTGAAGGGCGAAAAGTCGGTATCCTCTCAAAGCTCAATATGTCTCAGGAAGAGTACAGCGGAGTCATAGACGGAGAAAAAGCCGCAGGCGTACGGAATTTCTTCTCGTCCAATCCCGTCTCTGAACCGCTCCGCTTCGTTTACTATGACACACTTCAGGCAATGCAGCTCGCTCTTAATGCCGGCGAGATTGAAGAAATGTCTCTGCCTGAAGTTGTAGCCGAGTACATAATGAACGTTACGGGAGACTACAAGATTTCCAGCATTTCCAAGACAAGACCGGCATATCTTGCGTTCGGCTTCAGGGCTGATGATGCAGGCAAAGAACTCGCAGCAAAGTTCAATGAGGCTATACTCGCAATGAAGGAAGACGGAACTCTGGCGGTTCTTCAGGCAAAGTACATCTATGATGCAGGAATCGGAGATCCTGAGTCAATCGAGTTCAGGAAATTCGACAACGTTGACAGGAAAATCACAATCGCTGTTACCGGCGACCTTCCCCCCATCGACTATGTTACCGCTGACGGAAACGCGGCAGGTTTCAACACGGCTGTAATCGCTGAAATTGGCAAACGTCTTGAGGCCAACGTCGAGCTTATCCAGATTATGTCCGGCGCAAGGGCTTCAGCGGTTGTGTCGGGAAGGGCTGACGCTGTGTTCTGGATTCAGGGTGTAAGGGACGTTCCGAAACAGGCTGATATGCCGGAAGGCCTCCTGATTTCAGAGCCTTACTACGAATGGAACGAGTATTTATATCTTTCGCCCTTACCGCGCTAACTGAAGAATTAAGACTGGAAACTTGGGCGGCAGTTGCAGTATTCAAAGGCTGCGGCCCTTTTCTATTCCAATTCCGGACTAGGAGGAAAATATTAATGAAAAAACTTTTGACGATTTTTATTCTGACTGCCCTTTGCGGCTCACCATCTGCCGCCGATGACAAGGTCGATATAGGTTTCCTGAGTTATCTGGGAACTACTGAGGCTAAATTCCAGACTGATTTTGACGATTTCAGGAACAGCATTACGCCCGAATACCTGAAGGAAAACAGCAGGGTCAGACCGTTCATTACGGCTCTTGCCGGAAGAAGAAGAGTGATTCATTTCTATAACTCATTGATGACAATGTTAATGGGTCTGCGTTCGGGTAAAGTTGATGAGATTATACTTCCTGAATTTACAGGGCGTTACGTTCTCAAGATGAACTCACAGCATGAGCTGAAGTTCACATCGTCAATGCTGACTTCAAGACTGTCATTTGCATTTAACGACGGCCGCGAAAAATTAAAGGCTGAATTTGACGAAGTGATAACGGCCATGAAAAATGACGGGACATTATCGAGTCTTGAGGACGAATACATCAACGCTGTAATTGCAGGGAAGAATGCCAAGTCAGTAAAGCCCCAGTACTTCGAGAATGCTCAGACCATAACAATTGCAGTAACCGGAGACATACCGCCGATAGACATGTTTGCAGGCGACGGGAAGCCGGCAGGTTACAGCACGGCGGTACTGGCTGAAATCGGGAAGCGTTTAGGGAAAAATATCAAGTTCATGAGCGTCAATACCGGAGCGCGTTCACAGGCTATATCATCCGAACGTGCTGATGTCGTTTTCTGGTACAGAACTACCGAAAGCCCTCTCGATAATGACCCTGCGTCGAAAGCATATGAAAAACTTTTCCAGGATAAACCTCAGGGCGTAATCCTCTCAGTGCCTTATTACGAATGGGACAGGGATTTAGTCATCAAGGTGAAGGAAACTACAGGCTTCTTTGACATGTTCAAAAGACATTAAGTGAAAGGAATAATTATGATGAAAAAATTATTAGCTGCTTTACTGGTTTCAATGTTCGTATTTTCTCCGGCGTTTGCTGAGGAAAAATTGTCGAGTGATTCGTCAGGGTTCGTGCTTCTGAGCGAGGCTGTGCCGGACGCGATACTTGAGATAAGGTACTACTCGACGTTCAACTTCGTTGGAGCGCGAATCAACGGCTATGAAAGACCAGTAGCCTATCTCACGAAGGAAGCCGCCGCCGCTCTTCGCAAGGTGAGCGATGAGCTTGTTCAGAAGGGATACAGGCTCAAGATTTTTGACGCTTACCGCCCCCAGAGAGCCGTTACTCATTTCGCTGAATGGGCAAAGGATTTGAAGGACACGAAAATGAAGGAATACTTCTACCCCGAACTCGACAAGTCAGTTCTGTTTAAGCAGGGATATATCGCCTACAAGTCGGGACACAGCAGGGGCAGCACGCTTGACCTTACACTGTTCGACATGAGGACGGAACACGATGTTGACATGGGCGGAACGTTCGATTATTTCGGGCTGAAGTCGCACCCTGACTACAAGGGCTTAACGCCGACGCAGTACAGCAACAGAATGATACTCCGCGAGGCCATGATGAAGCACGGTTTCAAGCCCTTCTCAACTGAATGGTGGCACTTCACGCTCAAGAATGAGCCTTACCCCGAAACGTATTTCAATTTCCCTGTGAAATAAGCCATGAAAAATCCCTCCCCTAAATTTCAGAGGAGGGATTAATTAGTGTATAATTACGTCAAAACATTGAAGGAGTGAATAACGGATAATGCTCGGCGATTATACATGGGACGTAATCGAGAAGGAATCGGAATGTTTGGCGCAGAGGTTTCAGGCGGTCAGCAAGAACGTGGCCAACGCCAACACGCCCGGATATGCGCGCCATAACGTCTCGTTTGAAGATCAGCTTCGCGAGGTTATGGAACAGGGAAAGCACCTTCACATGACAGTTACGAATGCAGGACATATTCCGTCTCACCCGCTGAAGATAAAGGACGTTCACGCGGCCGATGTCAAAATAATGGACGAGCAGTATCGCCTTGACCTCAATAACGTTGACCCCGAACGAGAAATGGCCGTGCTTGCCGAAACACGTATGATGTACTCGGCGTTTATGCGCGTGGCCTCGAGCAAGCTCACAATGCTTAAATCAGTTATAGCCGGAAGATAAGGTGAATTAATCATGAAAATTTTTGACAGCCTCGAAGTTGCCGGAAGTTCACTTACCGCCCACCGCTTATGGATGGACACAATTTCATCGAACCTCGCCAACATCAACACTACTCGCACTAAGGCAGGAGGCCCTTACAAAAGGCGCGTTCCCGTTTTCGCCGAAATGCTCGATAACACGCTGGGAGGCTATCACGACATCGGAGGCGTAAGAGTTCTCAGCATTACGGAGGACAACGGCGCGCCGAGAATGGCATACCAGCCCGATCACCCTGACGCTAACGCTGAAGGCTACGTGGCATACCCTAATGTCAATCTTGTTAGAGAGATGACTGATATGTTAGTGGCAAGCAGGGCTTACGAGGCAAATTTGAGCGTTGTTACGACAGGGCGCGACATGTGGAACGGCGCACTTGACGTGATGAGAGGTTAAAGAGAAATAAGGGATTAATCTTTTTTGGCTAGCTTTGCAGCTATTACCTCATGTAACTATTTATATATAAAAATAAAATAAGATTAATCTTCCCGAAGGCTCTGAAAGGCTTTCGGGAATTTTTTTTGCTTTTTGTTATAATTTCTGCTTAATATGAAATTTCATGGAGATGAATTTACATGCCCAATCCCTTCACTAATGACCCTATTGCTGAATTATTAGGCACTTGGTCAGTTAATATTAACGTTTATTCGGTAACGTTCAGAATATTTCTTGTGATAATTCTTGCCTCGTTAATCGGCTGTGAGCGTTCGAGCAAAAGACATTCAGCCGGTCTCAGAACATTCATCATCACCGCTATGGCCTCCGCTGTCTCGGCAATGATAGATGTCTGTATTCTCAGCGTTAAGCCCGAAAGCATACCTGTAATTTCGGCGGCATCAGTTGTCTCGGTGGCAATGCTCAGCGGAAACTCAATACTTTTCAGTTCGAGGAGCCAGATTAAAGGGCTGACGACTTCGGCAGGTTTATGGTCATGCGGAATAATAGGACTTTCGGCCGGAGCAGGTCTTTACACATTGGCGGTAATATCATTTCTGGGATTGATATTCTGTATTTCGCAGCTTCCTGTTATCGAGGAGATACTCAAGAACAGGTCTAATCATTTCGAGGTTCATCTGGAACTGAAGAACAGCGCGAACCTTCAGGATTTCGTTACGACAATCAGAAGACTTGACATGAAGATTGACGACATCGAGTCAAATCCTGCCTATGCTAATTCGGGGTTGAGCGTTTACTCTGTGTCAATGACGATAAGCGAACGGGATTTCAAGAAATACAAGAAGCATAGTGATATTATAGAGGCACTGCGCTCGCTTGATTATATTCATTATATTGAAGAAATGAAGTAAAATGAGACATTCAAAATCATAATGAAGGAGAAAAAATCATATCATGCAGATTAGTATCACGAAAAATCCGCAGCCCGGCAAAATGCCCCCTGAGAACGAATTAGGTTTCGGAAGAATTTTCAGCGACCACATGTTCATAATGGACTACACGGACGCTGAGAAGTGGCACAATGCCAGAATCGTACCTTACGGCCCTATACCGCTTATGCCTTCCGGCGACGGAATACAGTACGCGAATACTGTCTTCGAGGGAATGAAGGCATACCGCTGGGCTGACGGAAGCATTCACCTTTTCCGCCCTATGGAGAACGCAAAACGAATCAATGTTTCCGCCGAACGCATAGGACTTCCGCAAGTGCCGAACGAAATTTTCCTTGAGGCAGTCCGCGAACTGGTGAAGATAGATTCGTCATGGGTTCCCTCGAGCGAAGGGACATCGCTTTACATAAGGCCGTTCATTTTCGCTACGGACGAGGAACTTGCGCTTCACGGCATTCACAAGGCAATTTTCGTGGTGATACTTTCGCCGAGCGCGAGTTATTTCGCCGAAGGTATAAAGCCCGTGAAAATCATGCTTGAAACTGAAGATGTCAGAGCCGTAAGGGGCGGAACAGGATACACGAAGTGCGGAGGAAATTACGCCGCCTCGAACCGTGCAGGCGACAGGGCAATGGAGAAGGGATACTCGCAGGTCTTATGGCTTGACGGAGTTCACAGGAAATACATCGAGGAAGTCGGCGCGATGAACGTAATGTTCAAGATTAACGGAACTGTCGTAACACCCTCGCTTGAGAACGGCTCGATACTCGGAGGCATAACCCGTAAATCATGCCTTGAGGTACTGAGGCACTGGGGCATACCTGCGGAGGAAAGATTACTGAGCGTTGATGAGCTTATCGGAGCAGCTGAGGACGGTAAACTTGAGGAGGCATTCGGAACGGGAACAGCGGCTGTAATATCGCCGATAGGAGAACTTTTCTATAACGGCAAGGCGTACACGGTCAACGGCTTCAAGATAGGGGAAGTCGCGCAGAAATTGTATGATGAGCTGACAGGGATTCAGTGGGGCAAGAGACCTGACCCGTTCGGATGGACGGAATGCGTTTAATACTTCCGACGTTTGCGAAACTGAATTTGACATTGCGCGTAGTGAGCAGGAGGCCGGACGGCTACCATAATCTTGTGTCAACGTTCATGAAGATACCGTCTGGAGATGTTCTGTACATTTCGGAATCGACGGCAGGTATTGACATAGTGAACGCGAACATTCCGCTGAAGGGCGAGAACATTGTGGCGAAGGCATTGAGGATAGCGCGTGCGGAAGGCTTCAAGATACCGCCTCTTAATGTGAAGATTCATAAGAGCATACCGCCCGGTTCAGGACTTGGAGCAGGTTCAGGGAATGCGGCGGCAGTCCTGACGCTGTTGGGAGCGGAAAGGGTTGCGCCGAAAGTCGGAGCTGATGTTCCGTTTTTGTGTTCGGGGAATAAATTTGCGTTAGTCTCAGGCATCGGGGATCACATTGAGCCGGTGAAGACGAAAGAGATTCACGGAGTGATAGCGATACCGAACTGGGACGCGGAGACGAAATCGGCTTACGGTGAACTTGACGCGCTGGGCTATGAAGTGGACATAATGCTTGCGCGTACTGAGGCACGGGACATCTACCATGCGAACGCAGGAAAGAAAGTCGGTCTTCTGCCGAATGATTTTCTGAAAGTTCTGGTGAAGAAATATCCGAAGTATAACGAGCTTTTCAGAATGTTTCAGAATGCTGATGCGGACTGCTGGGGCGTAACAGGTTCAGGGAGTGCGGCGTTTGCAGTTTTGAGCAAGCCTAAAGCGTTCAAGTGGCCTGATTATGTAAAGCACGTTTTGTTTTTCTAGGATTGAGAAATGAAAAATCCTCCTGAAGGTTCGGGAGGATTTTTTTATGATTTGATTTTATAGCAAATTCCATAATTATGAAGAATAACCACAATGTCTGAACCAGCCCACTGCATCCAATCGTTTTAGCTTACTCAGACTTTCTCCCACTGCCTTTTCTAGCTCCTCAATTTTTGTTTTCGGTATCTTTCGAACAT
>JAFUYQ010000023.1 GCA_017470485.1 Synergistaceae bacterium | reverse complement strand
GAACGCCAATGTCGATATGACTTCCGTAACAGGCTGGTACGGCATTGGAAGGGACAATGACCCGAGCAAATCTGAGGAGGAGATTATTCACCCGTTCACAGGCCATTTTGACGGTCAGAATCATACGGTTTACGCTAATCCTGACTTGGCACTGTTCGGAGCGGTCAGAACTGAGAATGACACAATCGCCGTCAGGAATATCAATCTTTACGGCTACACTCACTATTCACCGCTCGCGTTTGCGTTAATGTCAGGAATAATCGAGAACTGCAACTTCAGCGGTACTGTCGAGACCAGCGGCATTCCAGATTCATCGGGGTTAATATCGTTCGTTTTCGGCGGAACTGTGAGGAACTGCACTGTTACGGCTGAGATTTCAGCAGTATCAGGAAGCGCAGGAGGTATAGCGGCGTTTTTGAGCGGAGGAACTATCACTGGTTGTACAATCGCTTCCGGCTCGAAGATTAACGCCTCAGAGCGCACAGGAACTTCAGGGAGCGTGAGAGTTGCTGACGATGAGAACAGTACAGGCTATGCAGGGGGTATCGTGGGAGTAGCGGACAGCGGAACTATCTCATACTGTACCATTGATGAAGATGTCGAGATAACGGCCTCACATAACGCCGGATGTATAGCAGGTAAAATATTGCTGAACTGCAATTTGTCGGGTAACAGCTGGCCTTCGATGTATTATGAATCTGGAACAGGCGGAAGCGTCAACAGTGTTTCCAATTCCAGTGGCTGTAACGCCGGATTCGGAGGCATGGGCGGAGGCGTACTAATACTCTCGGTCAGTTTCATTGCCGCAAGAAGGCAGAGGAAAAAATGCTGATTTTCTTAGTAATCTGCCTCCAGTAAAAACGCTGGAGGCAATTTTCTTCCTAACAACTTTATTATATACAAGTTACTCTCAGCGGCCATGCCTCCCCTTCAATCCTCCCAATCATCTCCCGAACGCTCATTCCGTTCTCTGGGTGTCTCCAGCCCTCCGGCAAAATCTCACCCAATGGAACAAGAACAAACATTCTCTCAGGTATCCTAACGTGAGGCACGTCAAGCTCAGGCTCTCTCAGAACGACATCATCAATCAGCAGAATATCAATGTCAATCTTCCTCGCCCCCCAGCGGACTGACTCAACCCTTCCAAGCTCTCGCTCATAACCCTTCACCAGTCTAAGAACCTCTAACGGCTCAATCCATTCTTCACGCTCAACTTTCACGCAGGCGTTCAAGTAGTCGGGCTGTTCAACTCCTCCCCACGCCTTCGTCTCAAAAACATCGCTCCTCTTCGTTACGTTCCCTAACGCCCTCAATCTCTCTACAGCGTCGCGCAAATTCTGTAACCTGTTCCCCAAGTTCGAGCCTAAACCAAAATATATATTCACTGAAAAATTCACTCCTTAACGATATAATTGACATACCCCAAAAACTCATTTACGGAGGCGTTATTCATGGGTAAATTTTCGTCAGACGCTAAGGAACTCTTAGCGGCAATAGGCGGCAAGGATAATATCACTGCCGTATCTCACTGTATCACTCGTATGCGTTTCGTCCTCACTGCCCCCAAAATCGCTGACCTCAAACGAATTGAGGCAATCCGCTCCGTCAAAGGCACCTTCACTCAGGCCGGTCAGTTCCAAGTCATTATCGGCAACGAAGTAGCTGACTTCTACAAGGATTTCAGTGAAGTCTCAGGCGTTTCGGGCGTGTCAAAGTCAGAAGTCAAGAGCATGTCCAAGCAAAATCAGAATATCCTTCAGCGTCTAATGACCTCAATCGCTGAGATATTCGCCCCGTTAATCCCTGCTATCGTTGTCGGCGGTCTTATTCTCGGCTTCAGGAACGTCATCGACAGCATGGAAATCTTCAATGGGGCTACCCTAGTGAGCCAGAGCCAGTTCTGGGCTGGCGTTGACCATTTCTTATGGCTTCTGGGCGAGGCGGTCTTCCATGTCGGAATACCTGTCGGAATCTGCTGGACTATCATGCGGAAAATGGGCGGCACTGAAATGCTCGGCCTCATTCTCGGATTAACGCTGGTGTCCTCTCAGCTCACGAACGCTTATGCTGTCGCAGGAGCTTTGGCCAACGGAACAATCAATCAATGGAACTTCGGCTTCATCAAAGTCAACATGATAGGTTATCAAGCTCAAGTTCTTCCGGCAATGCTGGCGGCGTTCACGCTGGCTTACCTTGAGCGTTTCTTCAAGAAAATAATTCCGCAGGTAGTTCAGATGATACTCGTTCCGTTCTTCAGTCTTTTCTTCGCCGTAATGGCGGCTCATTTCGTTTTGGGGCCTATCGGCTGGAGAATAGGCTCATGGATTTCGGCGGCAGTTTACGCAGGCATCTCAGGTTCTTACAGGGTGGTATTCGGGGCGATATTCGGGTTCTTCTACGCTCCGCTGGTCATCACAGGCTTGCACCACATGAGCAACGCTATCGACATTCAGCTAATCGCCGACTTCGGCGGAACTATGCTGTGGCCGATGATTGCCCTGTCGAATATCGCTCAGGGAAGCGCGGTTCTCGGAATGATATTCCTTCAGCGGAGGAGCGCGAAAGCTAAGGAGTTGAATATTCCCTCATGTATCTCGTGTTACTTGGGAGTTACCGAACCTGCTATGTTCGGCGTAAACTTGAAGTACGTCTTCCCGTTCATCTGCGGAATGACCGGTTCATGTGTCGCCGGAATTATCAGCACAGCTACGAGCGTTACCGCAAGCGCAATCGGTGTCGGCGGATTACCCGGCATTCTCTCGATTCAGCCCGGCTCAATAGCGTGGTTCGCAATCTGCATGGCCGTAGCGGTCTGCGTTCCGTTCGTCCTGACTTACGCTATGGGAAAGCGAAAGGGCATTGACAAGGAAGCTGAGGACGAGGCAATGAAAGAAGAAGCCGCCGCTAAAGCCAAAGATGAACACGCCCCTATTGATTTCATGGCGTTCCTTACGGGGAAGACAGTAGCAATTACTGAAGTGCCTGACGCTACGTTCGCCGAGAAGGTTCTGGGAGACGGTATAGCGATTGAGCCTGTCGATAATATTCTTGTCTCGCCTGTTGACGCTGTTGTCGAGCAGACAATGGAGGGAAGCAATCACGCTATCGGCCTCATCATGGACAACGGCCTCGAAATCTTACTTCATATCGGGCTTGACACTGTTGCCATGAACGGCGAGGGTTTCACGATTCATGTTTCGGAGGGCGACAGGGTGAAAACTGGTCAGGAACTAATCACGTTTGACCCTGAAAAGATTAAGTCAGCCGGACACCCATTGACCACAATCATGGTAGTAACGAATGATTCGGGCTATGAGTCGTTCAGGTTTGACGCTGGGATTGAGGTCAAGGCCGCCGAGAACGTCATCGCCCACGCCGAGTAAAGAGGGGGAATAACATGCAGGATAAGTACAAGAGCAGTACAGTTTACCAGATATACATAAAATCCTTCTGCGACTCAAACGGCGACGGCATAGGCGATATTAACGGTATTCGCTCAAAACTGCCCTACATCAAATCGCTTGGTGTCAAATACATCTGGATTACTCCGTTTTTCTGTTCGCCGATGGCCGATAACGGTTACGATGTTTCAGACTACAGGAACGTCAATCCCATGTTCGGAACTATGGAAGACTGCGAGAAAATGATTGCTGAAGCTGACGCTCTCGGAATCGGCTTCATGTTCGACATGGTATTCAACCACACATCGGACGAGCATGAGTGGTTCAAGAAAGCGTTAGCCGGAGACCCTGAGTACATGGACTATTATATTTTCAGGGAAAATCCGCCGGAATGGACATCAGTATTCGGCGGCTCAGCATGGAAAATCGTCCCCTCACTCGGAAAATCATATCTTCATCTTTTCGACCCCAAGCAGCCCGATTTGAACTGGGATAATCCGAAAGTCCGCGAGGAACTTAAAGACGTTGTGCGATTCTGGAAGGGTAAGGGCGTTAAGGGTTTCCGTTTTGACGTTCTCAATCTCATCTCAAAGCCAGCTAATCTTGAGTCGTTGCCGGCTGGAGCTGGAGCCTCATTCTGCAAGGACGGCCCTCATATTCACGAGTATATACGAGAACTTGTTGAGGACACCGGAATAGGGGACATGATTACGGTCGGCGAAATGTCATCAACTACTCTCGAACAGTGCGTACAGTACTCAAACCCTTCAGGCTCTGAGCTTTCAATGTGCTTCAACTTCCATCATCTCAAAGTCGATTACAAGGACGGCGGAAAGTGGACGTTAATGCCTCCTGACCTTCACGAATTGAGGCGTATTTTCAGCGAGTGGCAGGAAGGAATGTCGAACGCCGGGAGCTGGCAGGCGTTATTCTGGTGCAATCATGACCAGCCGAGAATTGTCTCCCGTTTCGGGGACGAGGGACAATACTGGAAGGAATCGGCGAAAATGCTGGCTACGTTCATTCATTTCATGAGGGGAACGCCGTACATCTATCAGGGCGAGGAAATCGGAATGACTAACGCCCATTTCACGAGCATAGAACAATACAAGGACGTTGAGTCGCTGAACTATTACGGGATAATGAGGGACAATGGTGTCAGCGAGGCTGAGGCTCTGAAGGTTCTCGGCTCGAAATCACGCGACAACGGGCGCACCCCAATGCAATGGACTTCTGGGCATAACGCCGGATTTACTGAGGGCGAGTCATGGATCGGCATTCCTGAGAATTACAAGTCAATCAACGCTGAGGCCGAAGATAATGACTCCGGCTCAATCCTGAATTATTACCGCGAACTCGTGAGGCTCAGAAAGGATTACCCGATTATCGCTGAAGGTGATGTGAGGTTCATTGACACCGGCAATGATAAAGTTCTCGCCTATGAGAGGAGATTAGGCGGTCAAAGACTCGCAGTTCTCTGCAATTTCTGCGCGGACGATGAGAAAGTTACGGGCGTTGACATCAAAGGCAAAGTCTTAATCGGGAACTATTCAGGCACTCACAAGATGATGAAACCTTATGAGGCACTCGTGATTCTTGAAGGTTAATCTGCAGACGGCCAGCACAAAATTAAAAGTGTTCCTGCTTAACGGCAGGGACGCTTTTTTATACTTTCTGAAACGTAGTACAATACCTGCGAAATTTCACTTCTCAGAAAGGAACGTCATAATATTGAAGAAAACCGCTATGATTTTGCTTCTGCTCCTCCTCGCTGCAAGCTGTGCCGAGTCGCTTCCAGTCTATGAAAGCGGGCTGCCCCCGATACTTGTTCAAGGGGCGATGAATGTCGAGACTGACAGATTAATCTCAGCTCTTGATGACCCCAAGCCATACACGATAGGACACTGGAACTACACAGCCGGAACGATTGACGGTTATCCTGTGGTAGTTTCCGTTATGAGGTGCGGAACTGTCAACGCTACGGCGGCTACAGTGCTTGCAATAGAGACGTTCAAGCCCTGCGCTGTCATTCAGCAGGGCACGGCTGGAGCACATGATCCGGATTTAAGGCGGGGCGATATTGTCATAGCATCGGACTGTTTCAACGTTGGAGCGTGGAAATCATCGCCAAGCTCAGAAGATGAGGGCGTGGATTACCGAGCTATAGAGCTTTTGAGCGTTAATTTCTACGATGAGTATGATTCTGTGAGTCAAGACACAGCGTTCCTGCCTTCGGATAAAAAGCTGACTGACCTCGCTTTTTCGTTGAAGGAAAAGCACAAGGGCGGTAAAGTCGTCTCAGGGCGTATAGCTACATCGAACACGTGGGAAAATAGGATTGACCGAGTGAAATTTCTTCATGAGAAATTCGACTCGTCATGCGAGGAAATGGAGTGTTTCGCGGCGGCATCTATATGCAGGATTTACGGTGTTCCGTTTTTGGGAGTCCGTATAATCTCGAACTCGGTGCTTACGGGCGAAAACTTTATCCCCGAAACAGGCCGTGATTGTCAGGACTTTGTGATTGAACTTCTGAGACATTACATCAAGGAGATGAAGAAATAACTTGAACAAAATAAAATTCGAGACAGATTATCAGGAGGGAGCTTCGCCGGAAATTCTTGAGCGTCTAATCTCAACTAACCTTGAGCAGACTTCGGGCTACGGCGAGGACTCCCACTGTCAAAACGCCAAAGACTTGATCCGCCGTGAAATCGGCAAGCCCGACTCAGCGGTCTACTTCATGGCCGGAGGTACTCAGACTAACACTACCGTCATTAAGCACTTGCTGAGGCCATGCGAGGGAGTAATAGCGGTTTCATCAGGGCACATTAACGTTCACGAGTCGGGAGCGATTGAGGCGACAGGCCACAAGGTTCTCACGCTTGAGGGGCATAACGGGCTTCTTGACGCTGAAGATTTACGGAGATACATTGAGGCTCTCAACGCTGACCCCACGAATGAGCATATGGTTCAGCCGGCTATGGTCTACATCTCGTACTCGTCAGAACTCGGAACTCTCTATACAAAATCAATGCTTTCGGAAATTAAGAAGGTCTGTGAAAATTTCGGGCTTAAACTCTTCATTGATGGAGCGAGATTAGGAACGGGACTCACGTCTTCGGCCTCTGACATGACGATGAGGGACATCGCCGAACTTTGCGACGCTTTCTACATCGGCGGAACGAAGAACGGAGCTTTACTCGGCGAGGCTGTCGTGTTCCCAAGACCTGAAACCCTTAACCTCAAGCATTTCACCACGCTCATAAAACAGCAGGGAGGACTCTTAGCTAAAGGGAGGCTCTTAGGGATTCAGTTTGAAGCGTTATTCGAGGACGGATTATTTTATAGGAACGCTGAACACGCCAACGCTCAGGCCATGAAGATTAAACGGGCTTTCACCGAGAAGGGCATACCGTTCCTTATCGACTCGCCGACTAACCAGCAGTTCCCAATTCTCACACGTCAGCAAAACGAAACTTTATCCGAAAAATTCAGCTATGAGTTATGGCAGCCTTTAGATGACGGAAAATCAGCGGTAAGATTCTGCACGAGCTGGGCAACAACTGACAGTAATATCGATGAACTGATACAGGCAATACATCAACTTGCATAGAAGGAGAAAAAATGACCACAAGAAAACGTAACAGAAATTTGGACAAAAGCTATTCGCCCGACAGCATAGAACAGAAATGGTATGCCGAATGGGTTTCGCACGGCCTTTTCAACGCCGAAATCAATCCCGACGCTAAAGCGTTCTCAATCGTTATCCCTCCGCCTAACGTTACAGGCTCGCTTCATGTGGGACACGCATTCGACCACACGTTTCAGGACATTATGTGCAGGACTAAACGAATGGAAGGTTACAGCGTCTTATGGCTTCCGGGAACTGACCACGCAGGCATAGCGACTCAGAACGTTGTCGAGAAAGACCTCGCGAAAAAAGGAATCTCACGCTACGATTTAGGGCGGGACGAGTTCGTCAAAAAAGTCTGGGAATGGAAGAAAGTTTACGGCTCACGCATAATCGAACAGATGAAACGTCTCGGAAACTCCTGCGACTGGAGACGGGAAAGATTTACTCTTGACGATGGCCTCTCAAAGGCGGTCAGGGCTGTTTTCGTGAGGCTCTACAAGAAGGGGTTAATCTACAGGGGAAAATACATCGTCAACTGGTGTCCGAGATGTTCTACGGCGATTTCAGACCTTGAGGTTGAGTACGAAGACCAGTCAGGCAGCTTCTACTACGTCAAGTACCCGATTGTCGAGGCCGAAAACGGCGAGGATTATCTTCTTGTCGCCACAACTAGACCTGAAACTATCATCGGCGATGTAGCCATAGCCGTTCACCCCCGTTCTGAAAAATATAAACACCTCATCGGAAAGCATGTCAGAGTACCGTTGACCGACAGAGTTATCCCGATAATCGAGGACAACATGGTTGACCCTGAGTTCGGAACGGGCTGCGTGAAAATCACCCCTGCCCATGACCCTAATGACTTCCTTGTCGGCCTCAATCATAACCTCGAACAAATACAGGTCATCGACTCTCGCGGAATAATGAACGAGAACGCCGGAAAATATCAGGGCATGACAATCGAACAGGCACGCAAAGAATCAGCGAAAGACTTAGAGGAGTTAGGGCTTCTTCTGAAAACAGAACAGATTACGCACTCGGTAGGGCATTGCCAGAGGTGCGGAACGACTGTTGAGCCTTACTTGTCGGAACAGTGGTTCGTCAAAACTAAGCCGCTCGCTGAAAGAGGCGTTCAGGCGGTCAAGGACGGGCGAATCAAATGGACACCAGAGCAATGGGAGAAGACTTACTTCAACTGGATGGAGAATATTCGGGACTGGTGCATTTCGAGGCAGTTATGGTGGGGACACAGAATACCGGCTTGGGAATGTAAGGACTGCGGACACATTACGGTCGCCGAAGTTGACCCGACAGAGTGCGAACACTGCCACAGTCATAACATCGAGCAGGAAAGCGATGTACTCGATACGTGGTTCAGCTCGGCGTTGTGGCCATTCTCGACAATGGGGTGGCCTGACGATAAGCCCGAACTAAAATACTTCTATCCGACTTCGTTAATGGTAACGGGCTTCGACATAATATTCTTCTGGGTAGCGAGAATGATTATGATGGGGCTTGAGTTCATGGACGATGTGCCGTTCAGGGACGTTTACATTCACTCGCTCATCAGGGACGAACATGGCAAGAAGATGAGCAAGACAAAAGGGAACGTAATTGACCCTCTTGTGATGATTGACAAGTACGGGGCTGACGCTCTGAGAATGACGCTTGCGGCGTTGTCGGTTCAGGGAAGGGACATTCTTCTCTCGTCAACAAGAATCGAGACTTACCGCTTCTTCATGAATAAGCTCTGGAACGCCTCACGCTTCGCTTTAATGAATCTCGACGATGAGGAACAGGCGATTGATGTTTCACAGTTACACCTTCATGATAAGTTCATTCTCACGAGGACTCAGGAAATGGCTAAGACCGTCCGTGAGCTTATCGACTCATACGACATCGGTACGGCAGCGAGAGGGCTTTATGATTTTGTGTGGGGCGACTTGTGCGACTGGTATGTCGAGATGTCAAAGCCGGCATTGAAAGGCGATGAGGGCGAGGCTCGAAAGAAAACGACTCAGGGAGTTCTTGAGCATGTATTCAGGTCTGTACTGCCGCTTCTGCACCCGTTTGTGCCGTTTGTTACGGAGGAATTGTGGGCGGCGTTCGGGTTCAACGATGACTACATCATGAGGTCGTCATGGCCGGAAGCGAAGAGCGAGTATATTTTCGCAGGAGCGGTTGAGGAGATGAGAGTCCTTCAGGAGACGGTGAGGACGCTCAGGAATTTGAGGGCTGAAGCTCATGTACCGCCCCAGCAGAGACTCGCAAGGGCAGTGATTCGAGTTTCATCAGGGACTAAGACGGCTGAGATTCTGAAAGCGTCATTGAATCAGGTTAGCGGCCTTTGCAGGATTGACGATGTAATTCTTGAGGAGCCTTCGGGCGAATGGGGTTACGGGCCTTCGTTGTCGAGCGTCTGCGGCGATGCAGAAGTGAAATTGCCTGTTGGTGATGTTCTTGACGTTCCTGAGGAGATAGCGAGGCTAGGTAAGGAAATCGCCTCAATCGAGAAGAATATTGCCTCAAGTCAGGCCAGACTCGATAAGGCTGATTTTGTCGCCCGCGCGCCCGCAGAGGTTGTCGAGAAGGAACGCGGAAAAGTCGCTGAGGGTAAAGCGCAAGTTGAGAGGCTCAAAGCGAATCTTGAGAGTTTGAGCAGATAGAAAGTAAAATCATGACCACCGGCATAGCCGGTGGTTTGCTCAGCCCTAGAAGGGCATGTTACCGGCAGCCCTGGACGGGCTCTGAATGACTTTCAGTTGCACCTCTTTTACTGGCTACCCCTAAAGGGGTTTATCTTCTGCCTCCT
>JAFUYQ010000022.1 GCA_017470485.1 Synergistaceae bacterium | reverse complement strand
TAATTTCCCGTCCAGTGTCGGCGCGAACGACTCCGACATAAGTTTTTGGGACGCTTCTTTCAGCTGCCCGGCGCTGAGATTGACAAGTTCATTCATTGTCGTTGTTGAAGTTTCCCGCATGAGCTTCTTCGCAAAGTTCCTAGATTCTTTCGGCGTTTCGTAAGTTTCAAAAGGACTGCCGTGAAACATGAACGCCTTTTGAAATAAACCTTTTGCTTTTTCGCACGCGGCAAGAAGGCTTATTGAGATAGCTCCAGCCTCGAAGCCCATGACCGTAATTTTCTCAGGATCGCCTCCAAACGCTGAAATATTTTCCTTAATCCACCGGAGCGCAGCTATCTGGTCAAGCAGTCCGAGATTAATCGCGTCAGGATATTCACCGCCGCCCGGAACTTCGGAAAAATCAATGAAGCCCAATATTCCAAGACGGTAATTGAAAGTTACGCACACAGTGTCAGGATAGATTTTGAGAAAATTGTCAGCATAAAACAACGGATCAGCGGAACTGCCATAAGAAAAATCGCCGTGATGAAAAATCACAATGACAGGTTGTTTCTGTACAGTTCTTTTGCAGCCGGTGCAAATGTTCAGGGTCAGGCAGTCTTCGCTTTGACGGTGATGTTTTAAGGGCGAGCCTTCGTAATCGGCCTGAATCGCAGACGCGCCGAAATATTTTGCCTCGAAAATTTCATCTGATTCGGGCAGCGGCTCGGGAGCTTTCCAACGAAGTTTGCCAATGGGAGGTTTAGCGTAAGGAATTCCGTAGAAAAATAAAGAATTTTTAACTTTTTTGCCTACGAATGTACCGTTTTTTGTCTTGATTGAGCAGTCTGAATCAAAACCGCCGTGAATTTGCTGATTCTGACGGTTAATTTCATCTATTTCGTCTTTTCTCAGCATGTCATCAAACATAAAGCCTCCGCTGCCGTCTCCGTAACGTTCGTGAATTTTTTTTGAACGATACCAATGCAGAACCATTCGACAAGCGAAAACTATAACCGGCGGGATTATGACATATATAATTTCTAATGCTACATGTTCAGACAGATCCATTTTCATAAATTCCGTAGCAAAATACCGCACGGCCAGGAACACTGCAACAATCGCAGCAAGTGCCATAACACGGTGCGAGTTTTTTTTCTGAACGGCACGGCTGAAAACAATCTTTTTAACCATGTCTTCAACCAACCTACCGACAACAAGACAAATAATCGAGCTCAGCCATATTGAATAGCCCATGAGCTTCGGGATTTCAAAGCCGAAGCCATAACCAAGAGCAGCAATTAAAGCTACCGCAAAATCGTAAATCGTAAATAATTTCTTCATGTGTATCTTCCTGCTTTAATGAAAACCCCCGAGCGTTTTCACGTTCGAGGGTATGTCCTTACAGTCAATTTTTCCTTCTGAAGGCCATAAGACCGCTCAGCAAGAAGGCTAATGTTCCAAAGCTAAGACCCGCGTTACAGCCGCTGCTTGACGATGAAACTCCGCCGCCACTGCTTTCGCTGTCATCCGTGTTGAATTTAAGGACTCCGGCGGTTTCCCAGACATCGCCGTCTGCGGATTTATGAACGGTTATCTCATAATCTCCTTTAGGCGTGTAACCAGCTATTGAGCTGACAGTTATACTGACATTTTTGCCGTAGTTGTCAGGCGCGGCTTCGTCCTCGCTGGCGGTCTTGAGGGTCTCAAGGGTTATGTCAAGATAGTTACTGTCATCGTCCCCCTCATCCGACACTGAAACAAGCCTGTTGAGCTTCACCCCCGAAATAATCCAGAAAACATTTTCGTTTGCGCTGAGAGTGTAAGTTCTTCCCGTCGCGCTCGAAACTATGTCATCAGGGATTGGCTCAAGCTCAAAATCAGGATCTACGCCTTCGTAAAATTCTTCAACAGAAGATTTCAGCTCCTTATCAGTCAGAACCATCACTCCGAACGTGGCTGAACTTGCCGCCGCTTTTATCTCACTTTCCGAAGCCAGTAATTCAGCCGGCGATACCGTGAACGTAACCTGATTGTTCCCGTTGAACAGTGCAATATCACTCACCATAAACACGTCAGCTATATCGTCAGCCGCAAGACTGCTCAGGTCAACCACTGTATTGAGGCTCGCTCCCGGAAGTTTCTGGCGGCCTGACTGAGTTAGCAAACTACCCATGAATAAAGCATAAGGGATTTCTTCCCCGGAATAGCTGAAGTTGGCCGCTATTGTTACGAACGAGTCATCACTGTGCGCCCTCATGTATGCTGCCATGTCGGTTATCCTGTTATTATCGCCGTCCGTGAAGTACAACGGAGTCAGCCGCACTTCATCAGCCGCCGCGCTGAACATTCCCGCACCGCTGGCAAGAACACTTCCGCCCTCCGGGTCTGTATCACCCTGATTGTAGACCTCGAACGGATAAAATCCCGTGTTGTTCCCGCCGTAATCGTTGAGGGTAGTATTGTCTGCTCTGTAGCGTCCCTCGTGAACTTCGGTGATTGCGTTTTCCGGGTCTATCTCTACATAGAAATAGTATTCTTTACCTTTCGGGATGTTCGGTTGCCAGTTGAATACAGCCGTTCCCCTGTTGTTGGTCTTGTCGTTACGCCAGCCGCCAAGAGTCATTGATACTGTTCCGATAACAGTCTTCGGAGATGTCGGAGAATTGTCCGTTGTCCACGAAAGACGGACGTTGAATTTTCCCGTGTCCACAAAACTCGCGTTATACAAAGGCACACGGATCTCATAATTCTGTTCGTTCACAAGACGGTTATCCGTTAAGAATGAAAAGTCAGGCATATAGAATCTTATTCCCCTGATTTTCATTGCTGACTTGTCGTATGTGTTTGCCTTGAAATCACTGCCGCTCTTGACAAACTTATGAGGAAGCAATAAAGCAGGATCGGGCATCTTACGGTATACGCTGGTATTTTCCCATAGTCTTGCGGAATTAGTGCTTGAGAGTTCTACTGCTGTCCCAAGCGTCATAGCTCCCTCTTTGGCTACGAATGGCTGCATTTTGATTATGTGATCCGCCGCCTGCATTGCCGTAAGTATCGAGCTGCCCTGCAAACTGTAGCTTATGCGTTCGGATTTGCTGTATTCCTTCGAGAACGTTTTCGGGTTATCACTGTCAGGCATCTTTATTCCTGTAGCTTTGTCCCCGTTAAAAAGTCTGTCAAAGAATGATATTGTTGAAGTGAACCCGCTCGGAGTTACCTTCTTTTCCGTGTGCTGCATGTTAGAGGTTGCTTTCGTGAAACTTATTCCCGTGTTGTCCAGCGTATTGCCAAATGTCCACTTGTTCTCGTCCGCAAGAATGCCGGCGTCGTTATAGCCTTCGACATCTCCAATCTGAGACGGATACGAGAAGAAATTGCCCTCCTCATGAAGCGGCTGATAAAGATCATCATTTATCGCGTCCACCGTAAAAAGCGCGGAGTTTTCGCTCATCGTGAACGTCAGGAAAAGCTCCTTTTGACCCTGCACTGTGCTGGGACGCTCTATCGGATTCGAGTCAATTCTCGGCCCGGCAGCAAGCCACAGCGGAATCGGCCTCGTCAGCACCGGATAACGCCATATATGCCTCGCAGTGTCAGTAAACAGAATGCTGTCGTAAGTCGTTGCCGTGATGTTCTTGTCAATCGTTGTCGTTGACGCTTCAGAGTTAGTGCGCTGGTCAATCGAGTCAATTTTGTCCGTCAGGAAGTCCATTATCTTTGGAGGCATGGCTGTCGGGCTTTCAGGCTGCCAAACCGCGGCTTGCTTCTGCTCCGTAGTCATATTCCCGACTTTTATACCGTGCGCTATATTGCCGACTGCAGACGCGAATCCTACGAGACCTTTTACTTTGCCGAATGTCCCCTGAACGTTCTTGTTAGTTCCGCTTGGGTCGGCCAAAAACATTGTTTCAACCGACTGGCTCAAGTCCTGCTTCACGGTGTTTGTAGTGGAATCAGTCGTTGAGCTGCCGTATGAAACTGTCATATTACCGCCGTTCGTGGTGTCGCTGTACGTGAAGTTTACCGGCTGTTTGGTAAGGGCTGTTCCGTCCGCGCTCACATTGTCAACGTGGTAAGGAATTGCGCTGAGTGCCGCGACATAACTTCTGTTTGAATGTTTCCTCATGTGTGAAGGAGTGCCGAGTTCAACGCCCTCTCCGGCAAGGTCAACCGCCACAAGTCCGCGCCACGTTTGATTCCACCCTTGGCTGGAAGTTGCTTTATCACGTATTGCGATTTTCCCGTCCTCGAAACCGTCAAATTGTTTGCTGGCGTTGAGTTTCGTCTTGAAGATTGTTACGTAGTCGTTGCCGTCTCTGTCCTTCCACGACACAGCAATATCATCAACAGTCTTGAATGTTCCGATTTTGCCGGTGAAAGGCCCTGCCGCTATCGAGAACATACGGGGCGCATACATATTATATATGTAGTCGGGGTTGTTCCCCTCATTCTTGTTGTCGCTTGTGTACATCTTGTCGTACCAAATGTATCTGTACTCTAAGTGAGGCTGATTCATGAGAAGTCCCTTGCTCTTATTATCAGACATATCATACAGCGGCCCCCAGTTATATCTGTATTCGCCGCTTTCTCCTCCGCCCTTCACGTGAGAGTCATGAATAGGCTTTATCGAACCTCTGTTGAACCTCCAGACAGCAAGGTGCGGATAAGCGTAGAAATCATCGCGTCTGAATTGATAAATCTTGATTTTTGAGTCCCAAGCCTTACGGTGATAATATCCAAGCAGAAGAGTAACTATCTCGCTTTTGCCGTCTCCGTCGAGGTCAGCCGCTGCTGCTCTCAGTCCGATAACTCCGCTGACTGTTGCCCGCGGGTACATGTCCATAGTGCCGTTGGTAACATCTGTCTGAGTGTACGACTGGGATGTCTCATCTATGTCGTAAGCACCTCTTCCTACGTTCCACTTAAGAATCTTACAGTGAATGTCTCCGACCATTGGTCCTTCAGGCCAGCCTCTTTCGTCTTTGATGTCTTTTGCATTTGACCTATTTGGAATCTTGAAGAGCAGGGCTATTTCGTCCGCACCGTCTCCGTCAAAATCTCCTGCGACCATGTCTGTTACCGGCTGACGTTCGATGTCGTTATCCCACTGGTTTGTTGAGAAAGCGTGAATCCCTTTTGGAGCGCCCAGAGATGCCAGAGATGTCAGCTCCAATTTCCCGTTCGAGTAATTCAGCCTGTAAACGAAAATCCAGATGTCTTGCCTCGCGTTAATCATCAAGGCTACTTCGTTGTTGTACTTGTCGCCGTCAAAATCTCCGACCGCCAATGATACGATATACGGTTTTTGCCTGAAAGGAGTTGTCCGCGTCAGGTCGGTCAAAGCCTCATACTTCATGTTGCCTTCATTGTCAGCACCGACGGCGAAAAATTCGAGGCGCACATCTTGGTCAGCTTGGGAATACCTGTTCACACCCGAAGCGGCAACAAAAATTTCGCGGTCATAGCCCTTGACGGACATAACCCCTGTTCCGTACACCTCGCTGATATAATTTTCAGCATTTGAAAACGCCGGTGATGTGTATGTGCCGAAATCCGAAATGCTTACCGTATTTGCGAGATTGTCAGGTGTTGTGTCGGTCGTATTTTCGTCTTTGGTGCTGGAAAGAGTCTTGAAGAAATACTTGAGGCTGCCGTTAGGGGCTATGTTGTGGAGCATCAACACTCTTTTGCCGTTGTACAGTCTGCGTGATACGGCAGGGCGGTAAAACTTAGGCTCGCCTTCATACTTGGTAATGGACACGTCCGGGTTAGGGTTTGACCAAATCTTCCGCTTTGCCGACGCTGAACCGTCCTCTCCGAACAATGAGGCGAATACGTCAAGATAGGTGTTGTCTTCGTCAGCCAAGCATCTGACGGTGATTAGTCCCTTCTTTGGGAGTGAGAGCTCTCCCCCGTTGACTTCCTTGATTATGTCGTCAACGCTTCCGATTGCTTTGCCGTTTATCGTCTGAGCGGCTTCCGCAAACTCTCCGCAAAATTGAAGACAGAATACCGCCATCAGAATTGCCGTGAGTAATCTTAATTTGCGCATGATATTGATACTTCCTTTCGTTAAAGATTTTTTTATTATCTATTCTTGCTCTGTTGCAGTCAAAGTATGTTTCCAGATTGTCAAACCTGCTCCACGCATTTTTACATCGCGCCGGTTTATCATAAGCTAACATTAAACAGGAGGCGCATTGATTGAATGAAGACTTTATTTGCCAGAACCCTGCGCACACTTAGAGAAAACAGAGGGCTTTCACAAAAACAGCTCGGACAAAAAATGTTCGTCAATCATTCTACAGTTGCACGCTGGGAAAATGCCAGCAGACTGCCCGACGCTACTATGATTTGCCGGATTGCTGACTGTCTCGGTGTTGATGTCAATGAATTGTTCAGGCTCGCGGCTCAGAGCGAAGAAAATCCAAACGTCATTATCGTTGACGACAGCAAGGTAATTCTCTCTGACTGTCTGGCTGTACTGGGCGAAGTCATGCCTAACGCTACAATAACGGGCTTTATTTGGCCGTTGGAAGCGATTGAATATGCGAAAAAGAATCGTGTCGCTCTTGCTGTTCTCGATATTGAGCTGGGAACATCAAGCGGTCTTGATCTTTGCGGCACTCTGCTTGAAATCAATCCACGCACAAACATTGTGTTTCTGACTGCCTATGCTGATTACTCACTCGACGCATGGAAAACTAAGGCAAGCGGTTTCATGCTGAAGCCCCTGACTACAGAGGACGTAAAGGAACAGCTGAAGAAGCTGCGTTATCCGTTTTCAGCAGGAGATGTTGAGCAGTGATTTTCTGGTACGATTTCTTCTTCTACTATTTTGCGAGCGGCGCGACTCTTCTGTTAAGTTTGCTGGGACTGTGGTTCATCACTATTATGCCCAATGTAGACCGCTGGAGCAAACGTTTTTTCAGAATACTTTTTGCCGCTTTTGTGGTGTTGAGCTTGAACTGTATCATTCAGGTTGTTTTGTACAGTCATACAGTCCCGATTGCGTCTCTATATATCACATTCATTCTGGAATCCCTGCTACTCTCGATGACTCTGCCTATGATTACGGTTTATCTTCTGCACTGCTGCGGAGAAGATGCGCGCTCAAGCAAGCTGTTTTATGCCGTGCTGAGTCTATGGGCAGTCTTTTGCGCAATGCTTGTAATTGCTCCGTTCATTGGGGTCTTCTACTATTTCACGCCTGACAATAAATATTACCGCGACTCTTGGTATCCGCTGCTGATGGTGCCGCCGCTCATTCTCTTAATGCTCAATATCGGAGGCCTGATGCGGAGGCGCAGGTACCTTTCACGTAAAAAATTCCTCAGCTTTCTAATTGCCCTGCTTCCCATAACAGGAGTGTTAATTATAAATATATTCATCGAAGTTTACCCGCTCGTAGACATATGCGTTGTCCTGTCAGCAATGTCCATGTACAGCCTCATACTGTCCGATCAGGTTGAACAGTATTTGAGCCGGCAGCGTGAAATCGCCAATCAGCGCAACAGCATTATGGTGCTGCAAATGCGGCCTCACTTCATCTATAACACTATGACGAGTATATATTGCCTCTGCGGTCAGAATCCAAAACTTGCCCGGCAGGTTATCATGGATTTCACAACATACCTGCGCAAGAACTTTACCGCCATTGCGAGCGCAACGCCAATTCCGTTTTCTTCGGAGCTGGAACACACACGCGCCTACCTTGCTGTAGAACAAGCTCAATATGAAGACAGCCTGTTTGTTGAGTACGACACTCCGCATATATGGTTCCGGGTGCCTCCGCTGACATTGCAGCCCATTGTTGAGAATGCCGTCAAGCATGGCCGGGATCCGTATGCCGGTCTGTTCAGAATTTCCATCAAGACGCGGAAAACGGATTCAGGAAGTGTGATTGTTGTTGCGGATAACGGGAAAGGTTTTGCCCCTGCCGATGACAGCGAACCTCATATAGCCCTCAAAAATATTCAGCAAAGACTCGAAATTATGTGCGGCGGAAGCCTGACGATAACGCCCAATGACGGCGGAGGAACTGTAGTAACGGTGATAATTCCGAACAACACTGTGAATTAAAAAGGATTTGACATTATGGAAACCCACTTACGCTAACGGATAAAAAATAATAATATTTCATTGCTGGGATATACGCGCTCCCGGCGAAAATATCATAGGAGGAGATAACATGAATATCTCTAAGAAAGCGTTTAATGTCTTACTGGCTGTACTCATAGTTGCAAGCCTCACTGTTACAGCTCAGGCAGCACCCTTCACAGCTCCCAAAAAACTGGCCGATTACCTCTACTACATGGAGTTCACCGACTACGTTCCCGACCTCGCGACGGGCGAAAACATCAAAATGGGATTCGCTTGCTCTGCCGTTCGCAACGGAAACTTCTATGGCCGTAATTTGGATCTGGATTACGCTGACGTGCCGGAATTTGTCATCAAGGTTGCCGCTAAAGAGGGTCGTTACGCAAGTATCGGAATTGCCGCAGTTCTCACGCTGAAATCCAGTACGGTTGATAAAGCTTCGGAAGCTGAGTTACTCGCAATGCCAAACCTGACTTTTGACGGCATTAACGAAAACGGCGTGGCCATAAACTGCAACGTTGCTCCTGCAATTGACCTTGACTTCGCTACTAAGCTCTCGACAAATTACGGCAAACCCCGCATTCACGCTGTCTCTGTAGTCCGTTACGTTCTTGACCACGCGAAATCTGCCGCTCATGGTGTAGAGCTGCTGAAGAACATGGACATTTACGGCGGTTACGGCTCATGGGGGCTTCACTGGATGCTCTCTGACGCAAAGGAGACCTACATCATTGAGTGCATTGACGGTGAACTCATTGCAAGAAATGACACGGATAACATCATGACAAACTTCTACGTGAACTACGCACCGAAGACTGCCTACGCAAAGCATGTAGCTCAGACAGGGCAGAAAGTTGCCGGAAAAGTCTATGAGGGCTTCCCCGTTCTTACACCACATGCCTGCGGAGTTGAGCGTTACGCCATACTGAAGGAGCATTACGCTGAGGGCAAAGAGTCAGCTGATGGAATGGCTCACTTAATGGAGCGCGTGAAGTATACTCAGACTTATGAAGCGAACACCAATCCTTTCTGGTACACGGAGTTCGCTGAAGAGGCTCTGACAATCGCAAACACTCCTATGGACTTCCAAGCGATTATTCAGCAGAAAATGGATACCTATAAGCTGCATGACAGGGACATTCAGCCCAATAACTTCTGGCAGACATGGCACACGGCGGTTTACGACTTGGCGAATAAGACACTCCGTCTGAACGTTCAGGAAGATTACTCGAAGCATTACGACTTCAAGCTGAACTAAGGAGATGATTACTAGGGAGGTTAATGAATGAACAGATTGTTTAGGAAAGCACTTTTTGCATTCATGGCGGGGGTGCTGATTGCGCTCTTTGCATCAGGCTCAAGTGCAGTTTTTGCCCAGTCGAAATTTTCGCAGGAAGAACTGGCATACATGCCCGCCGTACAGCTCATAGAACTGTTCAAAAAAGGTGAGACAACGCCTAGCGAAGTTCTTGAAGCACAGATTAGCCGTGTAAAAAAGTACAATGGCGAATACAACGTATCGCGCCGGGACTTGGTGAACGAGCTGGACACGTTCAATGCCGGTAAGGTCAATGCCATCACCTTCGACAACTTTGACGAGGCCAGGAAGCTGGCAAAGGAAGCCGATGAACGCTATCGGAAAGGCTCCGCTCGCGCTCTTGAGGGGATTACCGTCGGCGTAAAGGACGATATTGCAGTCAAGGGATGGCGCGTTGATGCCGCGTCCCTTCTCCTGAAGGATTCCGAGCCGCGCACCGATGACGAAGCCATGATTCAGAAACTCCGCGAAGAGGGCGCAATATTTGTCTTCCAGACGACAGTACCTGAGCAGTACATCAGCCCCATGACATGGTCGCGCCTCTACGGTGTCAGCCGCAATCCGTGGAACCTCTACTACGGCACAGGCGGGTCGTCAGGCGGTTCAGGCGCAGCACTGGCTGCGGGCTTCTGCACGTTGGCCACAGGCTCCGATATGGGCGGCTCTATCCGCATTCCCGCTGCCATGAACGGGCTGTACGGTTTCAAGCCACCGTTCGGTCGCGTTGCCACATCGGATAACGCATACGAAACTTACGGACCGATAGCTCGCACTTTTGCCGACTTGGTGCTAATGCAGAATGTCGTTGTCGGCCCCAGCCCTAAGATTCATGCTTCAATCCGTCCCAAGCTCGACTATCCTCAGGAATACGCTCCGATTGAGGGGCAGAAGGTCGCCGTCGCCTATTTCAAGAACTGGATTAAGGGCGGTCTGAGCCCGGAATCCGACCATGCCATAGATACCGTAGTCGCAGCACTGGAGAAGGCCGGAGCGCAGGTTGAACGGATAGAACTCGACTTTACCGCCGAAAGCTTCATGCCGACCTATCTCAGGGGACTCATGTCGACAAGCATGTACTCCATATTCGATGGTTTGGAAGAGCATCGCGACATGTTCTGCTCGTACGTGAGGGACATAGAGACGTACGCGGGCAAGCTGACTCCGCAGAATCAGGTTGACGCGGCAAATCTGATTACGAAGCTGCATCAGGACGTACAGCGGAAGGTCTTCGAGAATGGTTGCATTGCTCTGGTCATGCCCACGCTGGCAACGCCGCATTTCCCCGCAGATCTTGAAGCAACACCTGATAAAGCAGCACAGGTACACGGGAAAACACATTACAGCACTAACCTTGTTTTGACACCGATTTGGAATCTTGCCAGCAGATATCCGGTTGTGTCGATGCCGGTTGAACTGTCCGACAAAAACGTTCCCGTCGGCGTGCAGATTGTCAGCAACACCTATGATGATTTGAATGCCTTCCGTGTGGCATACGCCCTGTCAAAAGTCATTGCTCCTCTTTATAGGGATGGGCGTTTCCCAGATTTCAGGAATGCAAAATAGTAAGTACAAAAAGCAGATGACCAACGTGGAATAGGACACGATGGAACACATTGGATATAACAAACGGCACTCGGTATCACACCGGGTGTCGTTTGCTACTACAGCACGCAACTATACTTTTCGTGTTAAACTCAAGACTTCACGGTATCGCAGAGCTTACGAGTCAGAAGAGACATTGCTCGGCTTCAGAATGGCCATACAGCAATAACAATGAGGGAAGTTGTTACTGAGTCAGAAAATTTGACGGTGAACGAAATTGTGAGAGCAAAAGAAATTTTTGAGCGCGAAATTACTGAACACTATATTGCGGAGGCATTACGCAGAACAAAAAATGAAAACGGGATCTCCCCTTCTATTTTCGAGAGCCTGAATAATAAGTGCCTCGTGTATTTTCTGATTTCTAGTACATATACATAATTATGACTTGCAAACTTTATCTTAATTTCAGAATTGACCACTTTTGAAAATTCGCACCGCTCATTGTAAAATTTCATCAACTCGATTTTCAAAACATTTTTTCATTACTGGAGGTTACTCTGCTTGATTTATGGTTATGCGCGCGTCAGCACTATGGGACAAGCAAAGGATGGCAATTCTATGGAGGTTCAGATTTGTGCGCTTCGTGAAGCTGGAGCAGTTCGAATATTTAAGGACGTATTCTGTGGCAAAACTGAACATCGTCCACAGTTGGACAAGCTCATGAAAGTCATTGAAAATGGCGACAAACTCATTATCACTCGATTGGACAGGATTGCTCGCAGTCTCATTAAAGGGGTGCAACTGCTTGAGACTCTCAGTGAAAAAGGCATTATTATTGAAGTCCTGAATTTGGGAGTTATCGACAACTCTCCTACGGGCAAACTCATACGCAATATTATGCTGTGTTTCTCAGAGTTTGAACATGATATGATTGTCCAAAGAACTCAAGAGGGCAAAGCTATCGCAAGACAGAACTCAGACTTCCGTGATGGCCGTCCCAAAAAATTTTCCAGAGTACAACTAGAACACGCGCTTGAGCTATTAGAAACACATTCTTACAAACAGGTTGAGAGAATAACAGGTATTAGCATTACTACTATATACCGTGCCAAACTAGAAAAAGCTAAGACGGAACATCTAAGGAATTAAATTGAAAGTTCTTTCTAAAAGAATGGCAACAAATCTTAGCACATTTCTTCGTGATACAACCTCAGCCATCACTTAAATGCCGTATGTTCAGAACGATTGCCAAATTCCTGTCTGATTCCTCAACATAAATCCTATTTATTCTCTCCTTCTTTCATTTCAAGATATTCTTATGGGATCAAAGTAGTATTTCTAAAAGCTCTGGAAACTCTCTCTGCCTTTTTCTTATATAAGCACGTTTGAATGCTGCAAACGCTGATTCCCTTCGTAAACTGGCTTCTAACATTGCTCTATAACGCTTGTTTCCGGGAAACTTTTTATATTTCTCAAGGAGTTTATAAAAACAGTTCATCTCTACCTGCAATTTTTTGAGACGATGCTCGCTTTTCTGAATTCGCATTCCAGTATTTTTAATATTAAAGACTTCATAAATTAATTTAGCTGTCAATATTGCTCCCTTATCATATTCATCAAAGGGACATACAACAACATCGCCTTCTACTAAATCAAACCTCAATAATTTCTCTGGGTCTCTCTTGCAACAGTCTATGATTCCTATATCGTATTCCTTACGATTTTTCACTCCGTTACAATGTCCGCATGACCAAAATAAGTTATCCCAATCAAATTTTCTGTCTACGTATTCTCCATTTTTATGAGGGAGAAGATGCTCAACAACTGGGTCTTGGAGTCCCTTCATCTCGCATATATAGCACTTGTCATGAAAATCTCGCTTCAGTTTTTCTATGACATCAGGCTTATCATATTTGCCACTACTTTTGGCTTTCTCGATCGCCAGTGATTCTGGAGCAGGATAACTTCTTTCTACCTTGACCACTATTCTACCTCCTGAGCATAAAACTCTGACTTTAACCTTTGATATTCCGTCGTTATGTTCAAGGCCAAATAATCAGGAATTTCATCTAAAAATAGCTCAAGGCCGCTAATTTCTTGCAGTTCATCATCATTCAGATTTCCCTTCTTGACCAGTTCTTTGAAACGTTCGTATTTTTTACGCAGTTTATCCGAAAGACTATCCGCTCCGAAATATCCCTCAACTATTCCTTCATAGGGAATATCTGTTAATCCTTGAGGCTGTCTCACAAGCGTCCTGTTCTCAAGATCGTAAATCACAACATTATCAACACTACTTAGGACAAACGGAGAATGCGTACTGATAATAAATTGCAGTCGTGGGAAAAGCGTCGTTAGTGAAGGCAAAACCTTCTTCTGCATTTCAAGATGTAAATGCGTTTCTAGCTCGTCAATCAGTACAATGCCCTCCTTGTCATATTCTGATAGTTGATTAGTCGATACCCAATTTTGCTCCATTCTCATCAACAAATCAGCAAAGATACGAAACACTGAAGCGTAGCCATGCGATAATTGATTGAAATTGACTGAATTATGTTTTTCCTGTTGAATCAGAAAGTTATATCTCTTATAGTCATATTTCAGGCTCACTGAAGTATCATTCATTAAAATCCTTAGAGCCTTTTCAAAACGTTCAAACCATGCTTTGATGTTCTCTGCTGTCTGGTCATCGCCTTCTCTTTCTGCATAAAGCTGCTGGGCATTCAAATGAACCATATATTTCGCAATATTCTTTGCCGGATCGTTTGAAACAGTATAAAAAGGTTTCAGCTTCACTTCTTCAACACCTTTCGGAAGAACTACACCATGAGTAGGGCGAACAGCAGAGAAAAAAGAAACTATAAATTCTCCGCATATATACTTCTCGTAGATTTCCGTACCTAGACTATAAGTAACAGTCATATCAGTATCATCTCCATCACTATCTTGCATTGGGATATTTCTATGCACGATAGTGAGATTCTTAGCAGTGTGTCTATCGCTACGATTTCTTTTAGTAATCTCTAACAATATATCTCTCACACTGTTTAATACTGATGTCTTGCCTGAGCCATTTTTACCAGTCAAGATTAAGTGTTGTCTCTTCTTTTTGTCTAAGTCAATAGTAATATCAGTGAGGTGTCGAACCTTACCAATCTTAATTTGCGTAATAAAATGCTCCATTCTTTTCTCCTTTCAGGCATTTACTCATTTCTCAATAAAGTTCTTGAGTTTATATAAATCTCTCCTGCAACTCTCTTCTTTGCTACCTTTATCGGAAACTCGGCCTGAAGCAGTTTCTACATTTGCGCATAACTCACTTAGAATATAAAAAACTTGAGCGTGAAAATTACGCTTTAAGGCTTCCAAGCTATTAATATATTTTTGTGCATATTTTTTGTTAGAAGCCACCAAGGCCTGATTCATTAAGTTTTCTATTTCATCATATTCTGCTTGCGTCAAATTACCTTTAGTTATCAGCAATCAACAACACTCCTCACATGTTTTTTGTGTAATATTAACATAGATTCTCATCAGCTCCGAAATAATGATCTCTTCCTTAATATTCTTATCAAATCCGTACGCATCACACACTGCCACGTCATTCGCCTTGTGAGCCTTCAACAATTCTTCAGGCATAGTAAGGGGAGCATAAAGGTCGGCAAGTGAACAGCCTTCGAACTGTCTCCGAACATCAAGAATGTTCTGCGCGGTAGCTTCGATTTTCGCCCTCTGCTTCTCGCTGGGCGACGGCCATACGAAATTGTTATAGACTGCTGGAGAGTAACGGATTCGCATTTCAAGCCGTCCGGCTACAACTCGCACCCATGCCATATGAACAGTTGAAGTCAGCACACCAAACTCATAAATTGAAACGTCGGGAATTATACTGCAAGCATCACCAACTATGATTTCAGGCGACACAAATCCAATCGGAATATATCTGCGATTCTCGGACGAGTGTCTCGGAATCACCAGATACGTGGAACTAGGCTGTCTATTCTGGCAGAACAAGTACGGATAATCGGCCATTTTTCTAATCCTGTCCGCGTTGCTACGTTCTCGAATGGCTTTCACTCTCTCAAGCCTAGCCTTTATCTCTGGTATGTTCCCATAATCAGATGGGTTGCCGTCCTTGAACCACAAGCAGTAACGTGAAAACTCTCCGACCTTATCATGCAAAAACTCACGCGCTCCTATAAATGGCATTATGTATCTCGCCAATGCTGGGTACTTCGCTTCTAATTGTACCTTTTCATCCACCGTCATGAGTAATCCGCCGTCATCTGTCGGAGGGCTTCCTGTCGTCATCTTCGAGAGGCCGTTTCGCGGTTTGTTTATCCTGTTTGTTATCCATATATCAGGCGCATCATAAAGATAGGGATTTATGTGTGCGACTTCCGTTTTGCCGTTCTCATCATAAATAAACTTTGCTTCTCCGCTCTCAAAGCCGGAAAATCCAACTATTACACAATGAACAGCCGCTTTGTCTATCGCCTCACTACTCCATACAAACGACCTGCGAGCAAAATTTATCACTGCTCCATAGTCCTCAACCATCTTATTCCAAAACGTCGGGACAGATTCTCCCTGACAAATTGAATTTGTCGAAACAAAAGCAACTTTCACAGTAGTCCCCTTAATGTAATCAATTGCTTTCTTGTACCAGCATATAACATAATCCAGCTTTGTCTCAATCTCACCCTTGCCCCAAATAAACACCATATCGTCAGACTGCTCCTTTATTCGCACAGACTGCCCGATGAAAGGAGGATTACCTATAATAAAATTTAATTCTTCTATCCTTACGACTTTACACCAATCAATTTTCAGTGCATTAGCTTCGATTATTCTGTTATAAGATTTCAGGGGCAAGAGGTCGCCTATAAACAAGATTAACCTTTGAGCCTCGTTCATTCTCTGAGTCTCGTTCCACATCTGCGATTCCGCTATCCATAGGGCAGTGCGGGCTACTGCTACGGCAAAGTCGTTTATCTCTATTCCGTAGAACTGCGAGATTGATACCTTGATAAGGGACTCGTTTTTCGGCGGAGTGTATGAACTTTCGGCCAGTGCCTTGATGATTCTGTTCTCTAGCCTGCGGAGAGACAAATACGACTCCGTCAAGAAGTTACCAGAACCGCAAGCAGGGTCTAGGAACTTCAGCCCTGCTAGTTTTTTCTGAATAGCACGGAGCTTCTGTGTCCGGCTTCGTGAGGCTGGGGCTGAGATTATCGCATTCAGTTCATCATTAAGGCCGTCAAGAAAAAGCGGGTCAATCACTTTGTGAATATTCTCAAGGCTCGTGTAGTGCATTCCGCCTGAGTGTCTGGTCTGTGGATTGAGTGTGGACTCAAATACTGCCCCGAAGATTGTCGGCGATATTCCTGACCAGTCGAAACCCTCGCTCATGTCCTCAAGAATTATTCGCAATGGCTCTCCGTCAAGCTGGGGAAGCTCTATATCCTTCTCTGCGAACAACCCGCCATTGACATACGGAAATTCTTTCAGGTCAGACTCTAGGTATGGATCTCGGCTCTCTGGCTTCTGGTCAAGAACCTCAAAAAGTTTACGCAGAGCATCACGTGCGACATTCTGCCTACATTTCAGGTAATTGTGAAACTGTGTTTTCTCGAACAGACCAGCATCTTCAGCATAGAGCAAGAATACCATACGGACGCAAAAAATATTAAGGCTACGCTGTGAGGCTTTGTCGTCAGGATTGACATAGCGTTCTAGCAAAGCGTCATAGAGATTGCCGACGAGTTCACCAGCCTGCACCGACAACTCTACCTCACGAATGTTCTTCGGACTTGCTGCTTTTACGTCCACTAGGAAGGATAGCTTATGCCAATCTCTAGCCAAGTCCGCAAGCAACACAACCTCCGGCTGTGCTTTAGGATGCTCCATATCATAGATGAGAAAACACTCGAAGTTGCAGACCACGATCCAGCGCGCCCGCTCTGAATCTGGCAACCAGTCTGAATATCTCTTCGCCTGCTGATACGGTGTCAGAAACAAACCATCAGACTGCGGGACTGCCTTCTCAAGGTTCACGCCGTAACTTTTTTGTTCAATTATTGTCCGCGTTGAAGGGATGTAAGCGTCGATGAAGCTCACGTGTTCAAGCTCAACTCGTTTCTCAAACTCTATGAACTGCGTTGGAGAAATGATGTCTAGCACTTCACGCAGGAGTTCAAACCAGAACTTCTGCGTATCACTCTTTTCATTCCCTTTACCTTGCCAGCGTGATATAAAACTTTCTGCAACTGTGTAAGCCAACGTAACATTCTCTCCTTACTCTATAACTCACTGTCCTAAATTATATAGTTCCCCAACAAGTTCAACATCATCCTTCCGAACTTAACCACTCGCTGAACGCTGAGATACACCCCCCCCACACCTATACCACTTGCATGGACTGAGCGGTTCGTGTTGAGTTCGTTTGTGTTCGTTCGAGTGCGCCGCAGTTGCTCCCGCCCTCTACCCCCCCCCTCCGCAACGACCACTCATCATCAAGCGCAGCCCCCTGTACCGACCTCACGGACACGACGCAGTCCCCGCAGAGCCAACAAGCTCACACAGAGGCGACAAGCTCAAGCGACACACAGAGAACCGACAAAAGCCCCAAGCCAGAGCAGAATCCAGCAAGCACACACCATTCAGAGTTCGAGCGTTCGAGCATGACCTGATAGTACAGAGGACGCAGGAGGGCAAAGCGATAGCACGTCAGAACGCGAACTTCAAGGATGGCCGTCCGAAAAAGTTTAGCCGAGTACAACTGGATCACGCGCTAAAACTGTTAGAGACACACTCGTACAAACAGGTAGAGAGACTGACAGGCATCAGCATAACGACGATATACCGAGCAAAGCTGGAGAGAGCAAAACGTGAACATCTGAGAGAAGCCCCCTGCAAGCGAGCATAGGGCGGAAGCC
>JAFUYQ010000021.1 GCA_017470485.1 Synergistaceae bacterium | reverse complement strand
TAATTTCCCGTCCAGTGTCGGCGCGAACGACTCCGACATAAGTTTTTGGGACGCTTCTTTCAGCTGCCCGGCGCTGAGATTGACAAGTTCATTCATTGTCGTTGTTGAAGTTTCCCGCATGAGCTTCTTCGCAAAGTTCCTGGATTCTTTCGGCGTTTCGTAAGTTTCAAAAGGACTGCCGTGAAACATGAACGCCTTTTGAAATAAACCTTTTGCTTTTTCGCACACGGCAAGAAGGCTTATTGAGATAGCTCCGGCCTCAAAGCCCATGACCGTAATTTTCTCAGGATCGCCCCCAAACGCTGAAATATTTTCTTTAATCCACCGGAGCGCGGCTATCTGGTCAAGCAGTCCGAGATTAATCGCGTCAGGATATTCATCACCGCCCGGAACTTCGGAAAAATCAATGAAGCCCAATATTCCAAGACGGTAATTGAAAGTTACGCACACAGTATCAGGATAGATTTTCAGGAAATTGTCAGCATAAAACAACGGATCAGCGGAACTGCCATAAGAAAAATCGCCGTGATGAAAAATCACAATGACAGGTTGTTTCTGCCCGGTTTTTTGGCGGCCGGTGCAAATGTTCAGGGTCAGGCAGTCTTCGCTTTGACGGTGATATTTTAAGGGCGAGCCTTCGTAATCGGCCTGAATCGCAGACGCGCCGAAATATTTTGCCTCGAAAACTTCATCTGATTCGGGCAATGGCTCGGGAGCTTTCCAGCGAAGTTTGCCAATAGGAGGCTTAGCGTAAGGAATTCCGTAGAAGAATAAAGAATCTTTAACTTTTTTACCTACGAATGTACCGTTTCTTGTCTTGATTGAGCAGTCTGAATCAAAATCGCCGTGAATTTGCTGATTCTGACGGTTAATTTCATCTATTTCATCTTTTTTCAGCATGTCATCAAACATAAAGCCTCCGCTGCCGTCTCCGTAACGTTCGTGAATTTTTTTTGAACGATACCAACGCAGAACCATTCGACAAGCGAAAACTATAACCGGCGGGATTATGACATGTATAATTTCTGATGCTACATGTTCTGACAGATCCATTTTCATAAATTCCGTAGCAAAATACCGCACGGCCAGGAACACTGCGGCAATCGCGGCAAGAGCCATAAAACGGCGCGCAGAATTTTTCTGAACGGCACGGCTGAAAACAATCTTTTTAACCATGTCTTCAACCAACATGCCGACAACAAGACAAATAATTGAGCTAAGCCATATCGAACAGCCCATGATCTTCGGGATTTCAAAGCCGAATCCGTAACCAAGAGCGGCAATTAAACCTACCGCGAAATCGTAAATTGTAAATAATTTCTTCATACTGTTTTTCACATGAAAACCCCTGAGCGTTTTCGCGCTCAAGGGTATCTCTTCCTTCCTCAGCTCAATTTTTCCTTCTGAAGGCAATAGCTAAAAACGCCAGTGCCGCCAAGCCAAGTCCCGAATTACAGCCGTTACTTGACGAGGAAACTCCGCCGCCGCTTCCGCTGTCGCCGTCTTCCGTGCTGAATCTCAGGACTCCAGCGTCAGCCCACTCATCGCCGTCCGCTGATTTTTGAACGGTTATCTCATAATCTCCTTTGGGCGTGTAACCGGCTATTGAGCTTACCGTTATAACAGCCTCTCTGCCGTAGTCTCGCGGAGCTTCTGAGTCCTCGCTGACTGTCTCAAGGGTTATATCAAGATAATCTCTGCCGTCTGATTCGTCCGACGCTGAGACAAGCCTGTTGAGCTTCACGCCCGAAATTATCCAGAAAACATCTTTGTCTGACGTGAGCGTATAAACCCTTCCCGTTGCGCTCGAAACGATGTCATCGGGGATTGCCTCAAGCTCAAAATCAGGATCTTCGCCCTCGTAGAACGTCTCATTAGATAAAATGATTTCATCTTCTGTAACGTTCTCGATTCCAAACGTGATTAAATCCGCTTTGGCCGCTATATCATTCGCTGTGTCGTTCAGTAATTCCGACGGCGAGATAATGAATGTAACCTGATTGTTTCCGTTGAACAGCGCGATATCCTGAAGAGTAAACACTTCCTCTATATCATCTGCCTCAAGACCGCTCAGGTCAACCATTGTGTTAATGCCTGCTTCCGGAATTTTCTGCTTGCCTGACTGCGTCAATACGTAACCGGCGAAGAAAGCGTACGGAACCTCAGAGCCGCTGTAAGTAAAATTCGCCGTTACAGGCACAAACGATTCGTCTTTATGCTCCAGAATGAAAGCCGACATGTCGTTTATCCTGTTTCCGCCGCTGTCTGTGAAGTACAAAGGCGTTAGGCTGTTTTCGTCAGCAGCAGCCGTGAAATTACCTGAATTACTTGCCGCTACTGACACTACAGGATCGTCCATATCATAAACGTAGAACGGATAGAACCCCGTGTTGTTGCCGCCGTAATCGCTAAGCGTTCCGCCTGAGTATCGTTCCTCGTGAACTTCCGAGAGCTGGTTCTCAGGGTCAACTTCGACATAGAGATAATATGGCTTGTCCTCTTTGTTCGCCCTTGCCCTCGCGCTCGATGTGAGATTCGGTGTCCACTCGAACGCCGCCCAGCCCTTGTTATTATTCTTGTCGTTCTTCCAGCCGCCGAGACTCACGGTCGTTTCAGCAATGAGATTCTTATCCGCGCTCAGAGTGTTATTATCTGCCCATGAGAGTCTGACTTTGAAATCTCCCGTATCCCTGAAGCTGGCGTTGTACAGAGGCACGCGAACCTCATAATTCTGTCCGTTCATTAGCCTGTTATCCGAGAAGAATGCAAAATCCTGCATGTAGAATTTTATTCCCCTGATTTTCATTGCTGCCTTGTCGTATGTGTTGGCTATGAAAGTTCCTTTGGATTTGACGAACTTCAACGGAAGGTACAAAGACGGGTCGGGCTTCTGCTGGTATAAGCTGTCGCTGTCCCACAATTTAGCATTATTGGTGCTGTTCAGTTCTACAGCAGTTCCAAACGTCATCGCTCCCTCTTTCGCAACGAACGGCTGCATTTTGACAGTATGATCCGCCGCCATATTAGCCGTAAGCTCAGAGCTGCCCTGTAAGCTGTAGCTTATGCGTTCGGTTTTGCTGTATTCCTTCGAGAATGTCTTAGGGTTATCCGAATTGGGCATGTTAATAATGCTCTTTGCGTTGTCCCCTTTGAAGAGCCTCTCAAAGAAAGACACCATCAAAGTAAATCCGCTTGGGGTAACTTTCGTTTCCGTGTGCTGCATATTGCTGGTGGCTTTCGTGAAAGTAATTCCGGCATTGTCCAGCGTGTCGCTGAATTCCCAAGTGTTCTCGTCAGCGAGAAGCCCGTAAGGGTTATAACCCTCTACAGACGCAACGCTGGGAGGATACGAGAAGAAGTTGCCCTCCTCATGAAGCGGCTGATAGAGTGAATCCGCTATTGAGTTTGACGTGCTGAGCGCGGCGTTTTCGCTCATCGTGAACGTTATGAAAAGTTCCTTATCACCGTTCACTGTGCTGGGGTCGTCAATCTGCGTAGAGTCAATTCTCGGCCCGAAAGCAAGCCACATCGGAATCGGCCTCGTCAGCACAGGATAACGCCATATATGTCTCGCCGTGCTGGTGAACAGAATAGCGTCGTGTGTCGTCGCCGTGATGTTCTTCTCAATCGTTGTCGTTGAGGCTTCCTGATTAGTCAGCTCGTTGATTTTATCAACCCTGTCAGTAAAGAACCCTATAAGGCCGTTGACCAAGTCTAAAGGAGTACTAGCGTCCGGCTTCCAGACCATCGCTTTCTTCTGCTCCGTAGTCATATTGTCAATCTGTATGCCGCGAGCAAAATTGCCGATTGCCGTTGCGTATCCGACCACTCCTTTTACTTTCTCAAACTTTGAACCTCCTTTTGCCTTTGGGTCAGCCAAGAACATTGTCTCAATCGACTGGCTCAAATCCTGCTTCACTGTGTTTGTCGTTGAGTTTGTGGTTGACTTGCCGTATGAAACTGTCATATTGCCGCCGTTTGAGGCTTCGCTGTACGTGAAGTTTACCGGCTGTTTGGAAATGGCTGTTCCGTCCTCGCTCACATTGTCAACGTGATAAGGAATCGCGCTGAGTGCCGCTACATAACTTCTGTTCGTTTTCTTGCGGATATGAACGGGAGTGCCCAGCTCAACGCCCTCTCCGGCAAGGTCAACCGCCACTATGCCGCGAAACGTCTCATTCCTCTCTTGGCTGGCAGCCGCTTTATCACGCATAGCGAGTTTTCCGTCCTCGAAACCGTCAAATTGTTTGGAGGCGTTGAGTTTCGTCTTGAAGATTGTTACGCAGTCGCTTCCGTCTTTGTCCTTCCACGCTACCGCTATATCGTCAACCGTCCTGAACGCCCCGAACGTACCCGTGAAAGGCCCTGCCGCTATCGAGAGCATACGGGGCGCGTACATGTACCATATGTCGCTGGGATTTGTCCCCTCGTGAAGCTGGGTTTTGCCCTCATTTTCTTGGTGAGCATAGGCCAAGAGAGGATCATTTCCGAGAAGGTTTGTAGTTTGGTTCTTGACAAGATCGTACAGAGGGCCGAACTTGAACTTGTCCCGGTATTGCTCCCGGCCGCCATTCATTCCGCCCTTCACGTGAGCGTCATCATGAATCGGCGTTATATTATTCTCATTGAATTTCCAGACCGCAAGATGAGGATACGCGCGAACATCATCAGTTCTCGACTTGAAGAAACCGTTGCTCACATCTCTAAAGTGAGAATATCCGAGCAGAAGGGTAACGATTTCGTCCCTGCCGTCTCCGTCTAGGTCAGCAGCAGCAGCCCTCAATCCCGCAATAACTCCTGTAAGTATTGTTGCGTCGCCGCGAAAATACCAGACACCTTCAATACGCCCGTCTGTGTATTCCTTAACTGTCTCCGCTGTGTCGAAATCACCTGTATTACCTTTCTTGGCGTTCCACTTAAATATCTTGCAGTGTATTTTGCCTACTTTGGGGCCGTCCGGCCAGCAATATTTATTCTTGAGGTTTTCCGCTCTATTTGTTTCCTTGAAAAATAAAGCTATTTCGCTTGTGCCGTCCCCGTCAAAATCTCCGGCTACCATGTCTGTTACCGGCTGACTTTCAAACTGACTGCCCCACTGATTTGTTGAGAAAACATGAATCCCTTCTGGTTTGCACAGAGACATCACTTCAAGTTTTCCGCCTGAGAAACTCAATCTGTAAACGAAAAGTCTGATGTCTTCGCGAGAGTTAATCATCAGGGCTACTTCGTTGTTGTATTTGTCGCCGTCAAAATCACCGACCGCTATTGATACGATATGCGGCTTCTGTCTGAAAGGAGTTGTCCGTGTCAGGCCGGTCAAAGCCTCATACGTCATATTGCCGTCATTGTCAGCACTGATGGCGAAAAATTCGAGGCGCACATCTTGATCACTTTTGGGATATACGGCACTCATATATTGATGATATGTTACCATACCTGAGAAATAAGGACTTATGTCGTAGCGCGAGTGGTCCTCCACTCTGGTCAACCCCGAAGCGGCAACAAAAATTTCACGGTCATAGCCCCTGACGGACATAACTCCTGTTCCGTACACCTCGCTGATACAATTTTCAGTTACAGCATCAGGAGTAGCAGCTGTAACCGCGTTTGAAAACGCCGGTGATGTGTATGTGCCGAAGTCCGAAATGCTTAACGTGTTTGCGAGATTGTCAGGAGTTGCGCCTATCGTATTTTCGCCTCTGGTGTTGGAAAGAGTCTTGAAGTAATACTTGAGGCTTCCGTTAGGGGCTATGTTATGGAACATCAACGCTCTTTTGCCGTTGTACAGTCTGCGAGACACGGCAGGGCGGAAAAACTTAGGCTCGCCCTCATACACATGAAAACTAACAGTCTCACGCTCCAGCCAACGATCACCATCACCGTATCCAGAAGCCCTTTTCCATCTAGCTACCTCTTTCATCTTTCCAACGGCTGGGTCAGAAGTCGGGTATGTCGTGAAAATCTTCCGCGCGCTGGAGGCTGAAGCGTCCCTCCCGAACAGTGAGGCGAATACGTCAACATATGAGTTGTCCCGAAAATCTCCGCCCCTGAGGGTGATTAGTCCCTTCTTTGGGAGCGCAAGTTCTCCCTTGTTGACTTCCTTGACTATATCGTCAACGTTTCCGATGGCTTTGCCGTTTATCGTCTGGGCGGCCTCAGCGAGAGTACACACCCCCCACACGAATGACAGCATGAAAGCAGTCAATGAAAGTTTCAGGCAGATTTTGCTCATGAAATTAAGACCTCCTGTACAAAAATTTTGCAGACACAAAAAAGCCGTGCCTGCGTTTATGAAAATTATACATTACTTCCCTTCAGGAATGTTATTCCAGACCGCCGAACGGATAATCATCTCTCCTGAATCTCATGCTCCATAATTTTGTTTCCCATTCGCCCCAGCGAGTTCCGCCGCTTTGGAAATAGAAATTTGCCTGATTTTTCGCGACGCACGGTGAATTTGTAACATCACGGTTGAGATCGTTCGTGTTGTTTGCTGTAACCTGAATATAACAGAATACAGCTTCCGAACTGCCGTCTTTTGTCTGAGCAGTATAAGCAGGCGACCATTCGATATGCCCCCAGAAGCTCGGACTTTCGTTTTTCTTGTCGCCGTAGTCGTGTTTTCCTGCCGCGATGTCCGATGTAACAGCCGTGCTGACAGCAAATGTAGTAACGCCTATTGAGCCGCCGTTTTCGCCGAAAGGTTTGTAGTTAATGTTGGGCGCAGAGTAGTTTTTCTCTTTCTTTTGGAGGGACATAAGACGCTGATAGAACACATAGCGGTCTCCTAACGCCTTGAGCCGTCCGCTGATATTTTCCATTTTCTTCTTCAGCTCGTCCATTCTGGCAGAGTTGCTTTCAGCGTAAAAACTATTTCCGCCGATAGTAATCTCGTTTCCAATCTCGCGGTACTCTTTCGTGAATGAATCCCTGACTGCACCGTCTATCTGCTGGTTGGTGAGGTCTGAGATGACGTTGTAATAAGAATCCATTATCAGCTTCTGTCTGTTGAAGGCCGTAATTTTCCTTGCATGTTGGGGCGAAATGGGAATCAGACCTTTGTCTTTCTGTTTGTCCATTTCCTCATCATAGTCATCTAAGAGAGTATAACGCTTCAGCATTACGTAGACAGGCATGTAATCTGAAGGTTTGCTCTTTTTCAATGCTGCACGGAAAGCAGTGAGGCTTTTCACAACGTCATTCATGTTCAATGTTTTGCTCTGATCGCCGGCCTTTGGTATATCGGGATACGCGCTTACGTCAATTCCGGCGGTGATGATCTGAATGTTGACGGTAGCGTTATTATTCTTCAGAGTCTCCTCTGTTTCGTTTCCGACGTTTCCGCCCACAGAAAAGCTGCCTGAGCCGAAGCCTGCTGAAAGTTTTGATTTGACTTTTTCGAGCTGTTCCATTGTCTGTGTAGTGATAGTGATGAAAGCGTCATAAGTTCCGCCGTATTTATAGCCTCCGACAAAGTAATCGCCGTAGTTCTCGCGGAATTTCGGTATGCTTTCGCCCAGCGTCTTTTTAGCGTTGTTTCTGAGCTTGTATTTTTCATCGTTAAGCACTCGGTACTTTTTCTCAACTTCCTCATAATGAATTACGAACGTAGTTGAAGTCAGGCCGAACTTGAATTTGCTTGTTGAAGAATAGCTTGCGCTGAGTCCGAAGCCTCCGATTGCGAGGGACGCGCCTGTTGTTGTCGTTGAAATTTTTTCGCGCTCTTCCTGAGAAGATACAAATGACGCGGTGTATCTTGATATGACTTGTTTCCTGTCAGGACTATTGGGATCAAGGGGCGGCAACGTGAAGCGTTTTATGGCATTGCGCGTGGCCTGAACGCCGGTTATGCCGAAATATCCTACGCCCGGCTGAAAATCATCGGTATAAGGTATTCCGTATAACTCCTGTTTAATGTTCGTGCCAGCGGCGTTTGAGTTGCCTGACGCTGCTGAGGAAACTGCTTCCGAAGATTCTGTTTCATCGTCTTCATCGTTTTCGTCCACAATACCTTCTACAATTTGCTTTTGATTGTCCTGCTTGTCTTCTCCGTCAAAGATTCCGTAATGCTCTTTCAGACGGGCCAAGCATTTGAAGTAAGCGTCAGTCTGAGCGTCAGAATCTGCGGCGGTTTTCCTCCAGTCATCTTTGGTTACGTCATCGCTGTCCGCGCCGTCAAGCTGCCATACCGCCGACAACGTGTCATATACCGGACTGTTGTAGGCTTTCCTCAGCTCCATAATATCGGTCATGCTTACCGTTTCGCTTGTACTGCCGTCAGCGTCCTTGATTTTGTAGCGTCTGTAATGGCCTGCCTCGTTTCTGTCAGTTCCGTCGCGAAGCTCCTCGTAGATGAACAAGGTTGTTACGTGTTCAAGCTCATTGTCAGCCGCAGTATCATCTGAAGAAGTTCTGCCCAGTTTGATTGTATAGGAACCTGTTACGGAAGGGGTGAACGTGCAGCAAATAATGTAAGGATTATCGGCCGGATAAACAGAAAGCTCTATCACATCGTCGCTGAGGTCGATAACCGCGCTTGCGTCATAGCTTGCCCCGAAAGTTCCGAAATCCAGAAATTCCAGCGCGTTTCCCTGAGGGTTAAGTATCTCAACATCAGGGAGATTAAGCCCAATAGGATAAGCATAGCTTGCGACTTCCGTAACTCCTGAAATTTCCGCGCCTTCCGAAATTTCAACGGTGTACTCCGTGCCTGCTGTCAAATCCGCCGAAAAAGAAGCGTTACCCTTGAATTTTCTCAGATAATGGCGTGAAGGTATCGAAGAAATTTTTATGCCCTGAACTGTGTCATTTTCTCCGTAATATTTTTGGCTGATGTCATTGAAATCCAAAACATCAGGCACGCCGTCTCCGTCAGAGTCGTGAATTTTGTCATCAAGAACGGTAAACTGAACGTTACCCCCCCCCCCCCTGAGTCGTTGTCGCTGTCGGGGTTATAGCCCTCCTGAACGCCTCCGCCGCTTCCTCCGCAGCCGCCGCCGGCTATGGCGAAGAAAATCACGAAAGCCAGCAATGAAAGTTTCAAACCGATTTTGTTCATGAAATTAAAGCCTCCGATACAAAAAATTTTGCAGACACTCAAAAATCCGTGCCTGCGTTTATGAATATTATACATGATTTGAGAGCGGCCTCGAAACTTTATCCGCCGAGATAGGCCGCCCTTACCTTAGGATTGTTGAGGAGTTCCGCCCCTGTTCCCGAAAGACCGACAGTCCCGACCTCAAGGACATACGCTTTATGAGCTACCTTCAGGGCGGCGAAAGCGTTCTGTTCGACAAGAAGTATCGTTCTTCCCTGAGCGTTAATCTCACGGATAATAGCGAAGACCTCATCGACCAGTATCGGCGCAAGCCCAAGACTCGGCTCGTCAAGCATAAGAAGGTCAGGACGGCTCATCAATGCCCTTCCGACCGCTAACATCTGCTGTTCGCCGCCTGAAAGAGTGCTGCCCTTCTGCCTGTAACGCTCCTTCAGTCGTGGGAACAATGAGTAAACATACTCCATGTCCTCAGCTATTCCGTCAGAGTCATCGCGGATATAAGCACCGAGTTTGAGGTTTTCCTCGACAGTGAGCTGAGGGAGTATTCTTCTGCCTTCGGGGCTGAGGGATATTCCGAGTTTGACATGTTCTTCGGCCGGACGGCCTAGAATGCTGACGGTCTTTCCGTCTCGCGGCGAAGTGTAGGTCATTTTGTCGGCATGGGATTTAGTCAGCCCCATAATGGAGCGGATAACGCTGGATTTTCCTGCGCCGTTCGCCCCTATCAGGGTAACGATTTCGCCCCGATTGATTTCGAGAGAGACATCACGGACAGCGTGAATCGCCCCGTAATTGACATTTAGCTTTTCGACTTTGAGCATGGCTTCCATTTAGGCCGCCGTTACAGAAAACTTATAAAAAGCTATAAATCAACTTTTATGTTTCTTTCCTCATTCACCGCGTCCGCTTTCACGATGTTTTGCTACTTGCGTTTGGAGTAACGCTCCAGAGGCTTCAATTCCCCGCTAACGTACGGGTACATATCAATAATTCCTTGTCAGTGGTTAATTATTGATTTCCCATATTGACACAAATTAATGCTGGCGTTCAAATCCCTGTCTATCGTGGCTCCGCAATGTTCACAGCGATATATTCTGTCCGACAGCTTCAAGTCTTTCTTGATACTGCCGCAAACTGAACATGTCTTTGAGCTTGCGTAAAAGCTGTCTGCCGTGATAAACCTAATACCGTTCCATTCGCATTTATACCGAATTATTCTATAGAACTCTGCTAACTTCTGCTCCTGTACGGCCTTTGCCAGATGCTTGTTCTTCATCATTCCCGTTACATTCAAATCTTCCGTGACGATGAAACTTGGTTCTCGCTTCACTATCTCGGTCGTTACCTGCTGAATGTAATTCGTCCTGATGTCCGTCAGCCTATGGGTTACTCGTAAAAGTTGCTTTTCGCTTTTTATAATGTTACGTGTTTTCTGGTAGCTTTCTCCTTTCTTGTTCTTTTCGTATTTCCGTGAGATTTCGCGCTGTAACCTGCGCTGTTTCTTCTTCAGCCGTCTCACCCGGCTGGTCTTGTTGATATTCTTGTAGACATGTCCGGTACTGCAGATAGCCAAGTCCTTAACGCCTAAGTCAATTCCTATGCCGTCATTACTGATTGCTATAGGCTCATGGTCTGGTATCTCAATTCCTACGGTCAAAAACCAGTTAAGCCCGTCAAACGAGACATGCGGATTGGAATACTTAGCGTTCACAGGTATTCGGTCATGTTCCGCAAGCCTGAGCCAGTTGGCGCGCTGGCGGTTCTTCTTTTTGCTCTCTGCTATATTCTCCAGTTTTACATGCGTCTCCGTAAACTTTATTTTCACAGGGTCAACATAGAAACTAGGCTTACCGCGTTTCCGGCTTTTATACTTCGGGTGCTTTGACAGCCCTTTGAAAAACTTTTGATAGGCGTCTACCGCGTCTTTCACGGCCTGCTTGCATACGTTATTACTTATCCTGTAAAGCCATTTATTCTCCGCCTCATGTTTGAACGCGGTAAAACGCTTTCTCAGTTCGTAATCATTGATGAATTTGCCGCCCGCTTCATAGTTTTTACTTTCCTGTTCCAATGCCCAGTTATACGCGAACCTTGCTGTTCCGGCGAACTGAAATAACTGTGTGTTCTGGTTTCTATTCGGGACTAACATAACCCGCAACGTCTTTAGCATTCCTCTCACCTCCTTTTGGTTGATGATATTATAAGGCTGTGAGAAAACTTGCTAAATTAACAAACTATTTACGATATATTGTTATCTGTTACTTAGCCCCCTTTCCAAGATATGCCTCGACAACACGAGGATTAGCCTTTATCTCGTCAGGCGTTCCCTCAGCGATGTGAACTCCCTGATCAAGAACGTGAATGTAATCGCAGACGTTCATGACTACCTTCATGTCGTGTTCAATGAGCAGTATAGTCAGGTCAAACTCATCGCGCAGTCTCCTGATGAAGCGCAGTAACTCCTCACTCTCCTGAGGGTTCATGCCTGCCGCCGGTTCGTCAAGAAGAAGGAACTTCGGGCGTGTCGCCAAAGCTCTTGCGATTTCGAGTCGTCTCTGCGCTCCGTAGGGGAGTGATGAGGCTTTCTCCTCCGCGAACTCAGCGAGTCCAAGCTGTGAGAGAAGGTCAAAAGCTCTAGCCCTTACCGCCGAGTCCTCGCGTATAACGTCAGTGAAGATGAACGGGGCGAGGGACATCCACCAAGAGTATTTCTGACGGATTCTTGAACCTGTCATGACGTTCTGAAGGACAGTTTCATGGCCGAAGAGCCTGATGTTCTGGAAAGTCCGGCTCATTCCTTCACGGCATACCTCGTCAGGGCTTAGCCCTCCTATTGACTTGCCCATGAATTTTATTGTGCCGGAAGTGGGCTTGTAAAAACCGCTAATGACGTTGAATGCTGATGTTTTTCCTGCACCGTTAGGGCCGATTAACCCCATTATCTGACCGTGTTTAATGTCGAAGCTGAGATTCTCAATCGCCGAAAGCCCCCCGAACTTCAGGACAACGTTGCGGACTTCAAGCACCGTGTCGGAATCGGGACGCTGAGTTTTGGTTTTCGCCTTTGGTTTCGGGAAGAATATATCCCACGTGAACTCGCGCATTCCCATAATGCCCTCACGCCGGAAGATTATCACGACAATGAGGAGGAGCGAGAAGATTACCATTCTCATTCCGGGAATGCCGGGAATGTTAATGCTTCCTATAGTTATGGGGTTCTCAACGAATCTGAGCCACTCAAGCATTGTTGTAACGAGAGCCGAGCCGATTATCGAACCTGTTACCGAGCCTAGACCGCCTACAACGATTATCATTAATATATTGTATGTCTGAGTAATCATGAACATTCTTGGGTCAATAGTGGTTATGAGGTTTCCCATCAACGCACCGCCCAAGCCTCCGCCGAAACAGCCCAAAGTGAAAGCCAGCACTTTAACCCTGAAAGTGTTTATGCCCATCATTCTTGCGGCGACTTCATCATCACGGACAGCCCTGAGAACTCCGCCGAAGTTGCTCCGCAACATGCAGACCATGCACAGAAGCACCACGCCTAAACAGCCCCAGCTCATGAACAGGGTAGTATAAGCCGGAATACCTTTGAGGCCGAGTGAGCCGTTAGTGAGTCTCGCTGTGTTGGTGATGAGGATTCGTATTATCTCGGCGAATCCGAGAGTAGCTATGCCGAGATAGTCGCCTCCGAGCCTAAGAACAGGAAGCGCGACAAGCAGTCCGAAAAACGCCGCCGCTAATCCTGCAATGATGATTGAGGCGATGAACGGTGCATTGACGTTTAGAAGCCACGGGTAAATGTCCTCAAGAATCCACATAGCGTTTTTCTGCGAGGGAGTGAGGACGAGCAACGCTGAGACATACGCTCCGATTGCCATGAAGCCGGCGTGTCCGAGCGAGAACATGCCTGTTATGCCGTAAATGAGGTTGAGGCTCAGGGCGAGTATAGCGTTAATGGCTATGAGGTTGAGTATTCTCTGCCAGTAGCCGTTTAGGAATGTCGGAGCTTTGTCGAGGAAGAGAGCGAAAAGGGCGACAGCTATTACAGTAAGGATTAAATTTCTCAGTCTTCGCATTATATTTTGTCCTCCAGTTTCTCGCCTAAAAGCCCTGTGGGCCTGAACAGAAGTATCATTATTAGAAGAAGAAAGGCGAAAGCGTCCTTGTACCCTGAGAGTGTCGGGAAGAATGCTACCGACATTATCTCAACGAAACCGAGTATTAATCCGCCTATCATTGCGCCTGGCACTGAGCCTATTCCGCCGAAGACAGCCGCTATGAACGCCTTGATTCCTGGAGTCATGCCCATGAAGGGTTCGACACGGGGGTAACGCAATGCCCACATTATTCCGGCGACTGCCGCCAATGCCGAGCCTAACCCGAACGCGAGAGCGATGATTTTGTTGACGGAGACCCCCATCATTCTTGTGGCCTCAATGTCGAATGATATTGCCCTCATGGCGAGGCCGGGCTTAGTACGGTAGAGGAGCCACATCAATCCGCCGACAAGCAGGAACGCCACAACAGGCACGAGAATCCCCAAAGGTATGAGCCTTACGCCTCCCGAAAGCTCAATGGGCTTCATCAGAATCGGGGGCTGAACGACTGGTCGGGGCATTCCGGTGAAGACAACGACAGCGAAATTCTCGATGAAGAATGAGACACCAATCGCGCTGATGAGAGCGGAGATTCTGGGAGCCTCGCGGAGGGGCTTATAGGCCACTCGGTCAACGAGGAGTCCGCAAATTGTGGTGCCTATTACGGCGAGGATAACGCCGACAGCCCAAGGGAGATGATAAACGATTGTGGCGAAGTAAACGAAATACGCTCCGAGCATGAAAATATCGCCGTGAGCGAAGTTTATGAGCCTCAAGATTCCGTAGACCATCGTGTAGCCTACAGCGACAAGCCCGTAAAGTGAGCCGAGACTCAACGCATTGATGAAATGCTGAATAAATATGTTGAGATTCAATGATAACAAAACCTTTCACTGATATATACAAAAAAGGGAAGGGCATTTACTTTCCTCCCCTCCCAGACTGCTAACTGATAATCACTAAACGTTTACCCCAACTTGTTACACTTCGGGCTGAACGATTCCGATAAATGTTTTCTTACCGTTGCGGATTTCGACAATCCCCATGTCCTTCTCAGCGTCATGAGTAGCGTTAATCGTTGTCATTCCCGTAACTGTCGGAAGGTTCTTCGTCGTCTCAAGAGCGTCGCGAATCTTTGCAGGTTCGGCACTTCCGGCGCGCTCGATAGCGTCCTTGAGCATTATGTAGCAGTCATAGCCTAACGCGCAGTTGACGTTCGGGGCTTTGTCGGGGTGAATCTTGTTCCATTCCTCAGTGAACGCCTTTGCAACATCGTTCATCTCAGGCATTGAGGGGTCATAAGCGAACGTTGTGTGCATGAAGCCCTCTACAGCGTCGCCGCCGAGCGTAACGATTTCGGGGTTATCCATTGCGTCAGCTCCGATGAACTTGAACGGCGCGCCGAGTTCTTTAGCCTGTTTGAGGACGATTGCGCCCTCAGCGAAGTAAGCCGGAAGGAATACGATGTCGGGTTTCGCGTCAATCAATGCGGTGAGCTGAGCCGTGAAATCAGTATCGCCTGACTGGTAGAACAATGACGCTACGATTTCGCCGCCCATTTTCTTGAACGAATCCCTGAAGAATTTTCCGAGTCCGACGCTGTAATCATTGCTCATGTCAACGAGAGTAGCCGCTCTCTTCAGATTGAGATTGCGGAAAGCATATGTCGCCGCGCCTGCCCCCTGAAACGGGTCGATGAAGCAAACTCGGAAATAGAATTTCTTTCCGTCAGTAACAAGAGGATTTGTGCATGACGTTCCGATTACCGGCACGCCAGCTTTCTCAGCGACCTCGCCTCCGGCCATAGCGAGTGATGAACCGTATGTGCCGATGATGGCATTGACTTTGTCGTTCTCGATGAGACGTGTAACGGCATTAGCGGCCTCAACCTTGTCGGACTTGTTGTCAACGATTACGAGTTCGACTTTTTTGCCGAGTATCGTTGGATTGAGGGTGTGGGCAAGCTGAGTTCCCTCAAGCTCAAGCTGTCCTCCGAAAGCGTTTTGACCGGTGAGGCAGTTGAAGACTCCAACTTTGATTACGTCATCGTCCGCTGAGGCGACGGCGCAGAGCATTAACACGAGCATTAACGCTGCCAAAAATTTACGCATAGTGAAAATACAACTCCTTTATGATTTGTGAAAGTTGTGAAAATTATATCACGCGCTGAAATTTTTACGCCCCGTTATTATTACGGCCATGAAAATAACAGCGGCTAGAATCATTACCGGCTTTCCGGCATTGCAGCCGCCCGATGTTGAACTTCCACCAGTCCTTCTCTTGGACAGAATGTCATACGCCGCCTTAACGTCAAGAAGTCCTGTCCTGCTGACCTTGCTTTTACCGTCAAACTGCTTGAACATAGCGTAGGTCTTTTCATCTTCCGCTTTTACGCGGACAATCTCACTCTCGCGGGCATCAGCGGAAATTTCACCCCTTGCTATCCGTCTGTCAACAAATCTTTCTACCGCTTCCCGGCTTACAACATAAGCATAAGGATAAACAAGCGGATTTCTGTCCTTGTTCGCTCCCTCAAGAAGTGCTGATTTTATCTGCGCCGGCGTAGCGTTCGGGAACGCTGACATCAGAAGTGCCGCCGCCCCTGTAACGTGAGGTGCTGCCATTGATGTTCCATTTAGGCTTTCGTACATTGGGGGATTGCGCTCTCCAGCTGTAATGGGTGAATACGTGCTGAGAATGCCAACGCCCGGAGCCGCTATGTCTACTTTATCGCCCCAGTCCGTGAAGGAGGCCGCTGTATCGTTTGAGGCTACAGCCCCCACGACAATGAGATTGTTCAGTCCTGTGAATGACGCTGGATAAGCATATGTACCCTCCTTGAACATATTGTCAGGATCATCGAACAAAGCAGGCGCGCCGACTTCAATGCCGCTGTTTCCGGCAGAAACAACGATTAAAGTTCTGTTGAGAGAGTCGAGCGCGCGATAGGCCATGTAATATACATCATTCCACATTTCTGACGGTGTCTTGTACAGATAACAGCTGAGCGAGAAGTTGAGAGCGGCAAGTTTCATGCTGGGATTCGTCTGGAGAAGGTTGGCAATGTAATTCAGACCTCGTATCTCGTAGCTGATAGTTTCGTCGGCATTCTCAACATCAAAAACTCTCACGGGAATAATTTTCACATTCCAGTTCACGCCTGCTACACCGAGTCCGTTATTACCGACAGCCCCGATTGTTCCGGCAACATGAGTCCCATGACCTTGAAAATCAGCGTCCCAGCTTCCGAACCTCAGGTCATAATCTCCGCTCACCGTATTGGTGTTGTAGCCGTATTCCGCTGCTATGTTGTCCACTAAGTCAGGGTGTTTATACACTCCCGTATCGACAACGCACGCATAAATCTCATGGCTTCCTGCGGTATATTCCCAGACTTCTGGAGCGTTTATGGCTTTGAGTCCCCAGCATAAATCCGCGCTTGGGTCATTCGGAAATTCTGCCGAGCTGACCGACTGGCTTTTAGCGTAATAGTTCGGCGAGGCGGTAATTACGTCAGGACGCGCCTTTAGTTCAGCGATGAGCTGTTCGGTTGATTTTGACGGTGAACGGACGAGAACCATAATTTTTCCCTCAATCTCCGATAACGTCTCGTAGGTTTCAGCAACGCTCGCCCCTAACTCGGAAGCGGCGGCCTCCGCAACGCTCACGCCTGCTGCCGAAACGCTCACTCCTTCGGGAACACGAAACACCGCGAGAGCCTCACCCTCAGCGTAAGTTTCTGACCATGCCGACGAACACAGAGCCGTCAGAACGAACAATGACAGTACGAAAATTTTGCTTTTCATGAAAATTACCTCCTATAGAAAAAATTATATCAGCTTCTTATCCCAGCCCGAACGCTTTATGTGGAGCGTCATTAGCGTGGTACACACAATCCAGCCGAGAGGATACCCGATTGCTATGAAGTAAACCGACTCTGTTAATCTCGAAATGATGAACAGATATATCTGTCTGAAAACTACGAACGACATCAGCATAATTATCATTGGACTTTTTGAATCGCCCACGCCCCTTAAAGCTCCGGCCTGTATCTGGTCAGTTGCGTTGACTGGGTCGAAAATACTGTTAAGCCTTATGAAAAGCACCGCAAATCCCAAGACTGCCGCGTCCTGATTGAAAAGTCCTGCAATGTAAGGCGCGAAAATATAAAGCATTGTGATGGTACAGGCTGATATACTCCACGATATGAATAACCCCTGAAGCAGACCTTTATGAATCCTGTCAGGTTTTCTAGCACCGGCGTTCTGTCCCACGAAAGTTGTAACGGCCATAGCCATGCTCTGAGTCGGAAGGATTACGAAAGCGTCAACTCTCGCATAAATTCCCCAGCCTGCTGTCGATGCCGCGCCGTATGAATTGATATATGACTGAACGAAGACATTTGAGAACGATGTCAGAGCCATCTGGAAACCGGCAGGGAAGCCAACGGCGATGATACGTTTTAGAATGGCGGTGTCAATTTTCATTTCGTTCCATCTGAGGCTGTGAACCTCATTGCTTCTGAAAAGCAGCCAGAAAATTATTAAGCCTGAGACGAGCTGGGAAATTATTGTAGCGTAGGCCACTCCTGCCACGCCCGACGCGAATTTTATGACGAACAGCAAATCCAGAAAGATATTCAGGATTGAGGCAAGTATCAGGAAATAGAGCGGACGTTTTGAATCTCCAACAGCCCTTAGAATTGCGCTTCCCATGTTGTAGAGCATAGTGCCTCCGAGTCCGAGCGAGAAAATCTGAAGGTACACTACTGCTTCACGGAATACGCTTTCGGGAGTGTTCATCATTCTGAGGAGGTGGGGAGTTGAGAAGTAACCTATTGCGGAAATGACCAGAGCCATAACTATTGTAGAGACTGTAGCGGTGTGAGTAGCTTTGCGGAGATTGGGAATGTCTTTTGCCCCGAAGTATTGAGAGATTACGACGCTTGCGCCCATAGCAAGACCGATGAATAGGCCGATTAGAGTAATTACGATCGGGATTGTTGAAGTTACCGCGCCTAATGCGTCAGCACCCACGAAATTTCCTACTACTATGCTGTCTACTGTGTTGTATAACTGCTGGAATATATTACCGATGAACAGAGGGAACGCGAAATTAACGAGGTGTTTCCAGATAGTTCCTTCGGTCATGTCCTTAACGGTTGAGATTTTTTCAGTCAAGGTATTTACCCCCTTTTGCTGTGAATGATTGTAGGGTAAGAGTTAAAGGGGGTCAAATTCCGAATTAATAGTGAATCACATTCTCAGTTCCTCTGATTTTTGCAATGACCTTTTCAGCCTCAGGACTCGCGAAAAATCTGTATGTGCTTTCCGGCACAAGCCCCCTAATATCCTCAAGCCTTCCTTCTTTAATGGCCTGCCTCACGTTCGAGGCACTGATGACTTCATGGCCGTCAGTTTTTCGGGGAACTATGACGCACTTTATGCCGTGTTCCGGGAGTTTCTCGGACATTATTCGGTTGTATATCCCCGTAACGAGGCTTTTGGGTTCTTCGCCGACATAACGCGCATTAATCCCCAACGCTTCCGCTATCCTCACGAAGACTTCAAGGTCTAAATTCGCGTGGCTCTCTATAACGGCCTCATCGTCCTTCTGGAAATAGCTTGGGAATGTCGCACTGCTTATTATGTACGGCCCCGTGTCATGATAAATCACGTTTGCCAAGTGCGAAGTACCCTCAACAACAAGCCTCCTCCTCACCTCAAACGGAACAAGCGACGCGTCCTCGCTGACGATAAAAACGTGAAGAACATCATTCTCGTCTGCTGCCTTTTCGACTAAATACTGATGTCCGAGCGTGAAGGGGTTGGCGTTGAGGACGAGTGCGGCAATATTTTTGCCGTTACGTTTTGACTTTGCCAGTTCGGAAAGATAATCGCTGAAACCTGTCCGCCTGTTCTCCATGAATACGACCTGATCCGCAATCCTGACTATCTCATAAAATCCCAAGTCGCCGAAGAATTTTGCCGAGCTGTATTTCGTGTAGAGGAACAAATGGTTAATTCCCTGTTCGTATTCATGCTGTACCAAGTGGGTTACTACCTCATTCATCAAGCCCTCGCCCTGATGTTCATGACTGACGGCCATGCAGCGAAGTGTGTTCCCGAAACAGCTGCCGGTCGCAATTACGTTGTAATCTTCATCATAGACAGCGCAGGTGTAATCAAGATTTTTATCGCGCCTTATCCCCTCAGAAAGAAGAAGCCTTTCAACCTGCGAATTAGCTCTTTTATCTGACGGATATACTTTCGAGATTGTGTAGTCCGACATCGAATGCCTCCCTGAAAATTTAATGTTGTGCAAAATTTTACCCTATGTGCTATAATTACGCCCGTTTTCGAGGAGAATTGGCCGAGCGGTCGATGGCGGTTGACTTGAAATCAATTGAGGTGCAAGCCTCCGGGGGTTCGAATCCTCCATTCTCCGTAAAATAGAGATTTACAAGTCCTGCAATAAAGAGCAGGGCTTTTTTGTACTCGAAAGGTGGTAATCAATTCAGATGGACAAACTCAAAATACTTCAGGAATATATTTCATCATTGGGAAGCGCGGCAGTTGCATTTTCGGGCGGAGTGGACAGCACATTTCTTCTGAAAGTCTCGCACGATGTGTTAGGTTCAAGGGCAATCGCCGTAACAGCCTCATCATTACTGTTTCCGCACAGGGAGCTTAAAGCCTCAAAATCATTCTGCGAGGCGGAGGGCATAAAACATATAGTTCTTGAGGTTGACGAACTTGGCATAGAAGGTTTCAGGCATAACCCTAAAAACCGCTGCTACCTCTGCAAAAAAGGACTGTTCACTGAAATTCAGGAAGCTGCGCGCAGAAATAACATCGAGAACGTTATTGAAGGCTCAAATCTCGATGACCTCAGCGATTACCGTCCGGGCTTGAAAGCAATCGAGGAACTCGGAGTAATAAGCCCTCTGCGCCATTGCGGATTAACGAAAAATGATGTCAGGCAGTTTTCAAAGGAATTAGGACTCCCGACTTGGGATAAACCGTCATTTGCCTGCCTCGCGTCAAGATTCGTTTACGGCGAGGAAATAACAGTCGATAAATTAAAGATGGTCGAACGCTCCGAAGAACTCTTGAGGTCAATGGGGTTCCGTCAATTCAGAGTAAGAGTTCACGGGGACATCGCGAGAATCGAAGTATTGCCGGAAGATTTTCCGCGCATTCTTGACGAGGAGACACGCTTAAAGATTTATGACGCTCTCAGGAGTTTCGGGTTCAGCTATGCGGCACTCGACCTGAAGGGCTACAGAACCGGCAGCATGAACGAGGGACTCTGAAAATCAGGCAGTTTTCGATTGATTCAACGGTCTTGCTTACCTCATAAGGTATAAATACATTATTGGAATGAAGCAGACAGGATCTTCATTCATGTGTATTATGACTTTTTCATTCTCCCAGATAATAGAGAATCTTCCGCCTTTGACTTTGTACAGGAGCGTGAGCTTTTTACCCTCATCTTTGCTTCCGTAACACCTCAGTCCTTCGTCCTCAAGTTCTTTCTGGTAATCTTTCACCTGACTGAGGCTGACATTGTTTATTCTTATCTGGCAGCTGTCGGGAACTCTTTCCAGTTTTGTGCATGTGTCTGGGATATTTGACTTGCCGTTGCTGTCCTTCCAGAAGTAATAAATGTTTCTATCTTTGTTGTTGAACCATTTAGGCCTATGAATGAGAGGGGGCATATTTGAAATCTTCATAGGAGTGCCGATGAGCTTCAAATCTTTTTTCTCCAGCGCATATTTCATGATATTTAATCTGTTGCTTTCAGCTCCCACAATTTTATTATCGTCAGCAACCAGTTCTTCTATTTTTTTTGAAAGCGTGTTTGCATCTGCCTCAATATTTTTCAGAGTTGCGTTTTTTTTCCTTTGACGCGCATGGGTTTTCGGGGACAGCTTTTCGAGAAAACTATTGAACCTTTTTGTAGTTGCCGGATTGTTGAGACTTGTGAGTACCCAATCGGCCATATTTGCAAGATATTGAAGGTCGTATTCCATTTCTTTCCTGCGGTTTGCAGCATTACGCATACAAATTTCCCAGTCCTCTTTGAAGAATATTTCATACATTGTGCTATTGTTCAGGTTAATGCAAGTATTTTTCAGGGCAGTTTGTTCCGCTTTGAATACTGAGTCTGCGTCCGTCAAGAAAGTTACGTCAATTCCTTGCTTCATGAATTTCCTTTCATCGTCCGCTGTCATCTCAAGCGCTGGGAATTTGTGTTTTTCGATGTGCAACGTTGCTATTGAAATACTGGCTCTTGCTAACTGCAAGGACTCCCAGCTTTTTTCGCGGTCAAATTTGTCAATATAGTCCAATGCCCACAAAAAATCGCTGTACATCATTTCGCTACTGGATATGTATCTCAGCAGGTCTTTCAGCATTCTTGCTTCCGCTTCATCTTCCGCTCGGACTTCAGGAACGGAAATACAGAATGCTACTGAAAACACCGCAATGACAAGCAAAAATATAAAGACATTTTTCTTCATTACGCTCACTCCTTTTTACCATATTTTATATCATAAGCCTCAAACGCTCCGCATGAGTTCAATTTTCCGAGAGTTGTAAACCTTGCTCCTTTCAAGCTGGTTAAACTTTCTCTGGATTGCTTAACGTTTTCCCCTGTTAAATGCTTATTTTGCTTTGGAACGTAAGAAAAAAGACCCATTAATGCCTGCGCTTCTGGTGAATTATCCGCGTACTTCCCTGTCAAGTGCGGAGCGCATACAATTTGATAGAGTTCGGCGGCAATCTTAGCGTCAATTTCCAGAAGTTCTGACAACAGCTCAGGGTATTGGGCAGAGTAATAAAGTTTTCCATACTCATCGGTCATCACAAATTCCAGTACGGAAGCAAATCTTTTGTATTCATCTTCACGGCTGGCCGCGAGCGTCAGAAGCTCCTCACACTCTTCCTGATACATTGGCTGTCCAGACCACGGCATTACCTTTCCTGTTTTCATCATGTCATGAAGGTACTGAATGGAATTTTTCCCTGACATTCCTGACAAAGAAATTTGCCTCTTGTAAAGCTCAAGTGCTCGACTGAACTCTGCTGGATTATTTATAGCACATTCAGTCAAATCATAAAGGCGTTCATATTCCGTTCCAGCTCTGACATAAGCACTAGTCGCAAATGCCATGACATTTTCCGCCAACGTTTCATCATAAGGCGGCGGCATGAGAAGTCTTGCTGCGATTAAGAGGGCAGCGGCCATTGACGCGAGCATAATCTTCTTTCTCTTTCTTTCTTTCGCGTCTCTGGCTATGAAGTCGTCAACATCAAGATGAAGTAGCGTCGCGATGAGCCTGATAAAAGCGTTTCGCAAATCATATTCACCGATGTCCATGCCCGGAATATGATTCAACATTGAGGCAACACATTTTGAGAAAGTATTTCGCGCGCCATGAACCTGAAGATCTATGCCGAGAAGCTCATTTTCTCTGGACATTCCGAGAAGCGCGGGAGGGAAACATTCACGTGAAGGATCTTTAGAATGAGGCACGCCGTCTACAATGAACGGTATAATGTGGTCTGCCCTTCCAGTTTTGATGAAATACTCGACTTCATCATTAACGTAAACAGAATTTGCGCTGTTCGGAGAAGCGATCAGTATAAGATAATTGGATCTGTCAAGATTTTTCTGTATAGCTTCTTTCAGCGTTCCTCCAGGAATAAGGTCAAACTCATCTATAAAAACAGGACTGAGATTTTTCGGGAGAGTCGGGTGAGATACCAGCAAATCAGATGGTAGATGATATTTTTCAAGACGTTTTTGCAGTTTTTTGGCGATGTTCATATCCTTGTGGCTATAACTGATGAACGCATAATACTTGAAACTTTCCTTCTTCATGATTGACGCTCCCCACCTAATTTTTGAAACATTATAACATCAGCTCTCTGCTTTTTTCCTTTCCTTCTCGGCAATAGCGTCCCTCAAAACCGCCGCCCTCTCAAAATCAAGTTTGTCTACAGCGTCCCACATGGCTCTCTCAAGTTCCGAGATACTCATTTTAGCAATACTCTTGGCTTTTCTAGGAGTTCCCGAACCTTCTGAATGCTTCCCGTCATTGAATGCGGCGGCCAGTTCCGAAGGCAGAAAATCAGATACGCTCTTGCTGATACTCTTAGGGGTGATACCGTTCTCCTCGTTGTAGGCAATCTGGCGTTCCCTGCGCCTCCTCGTCTCCTCAACCGCTCTCGCAATGCTGTCAGTCATTTCGTCAGCGTAAAGAACGATTCTGCTGTTCACGTTCCTCGCCGCCCGTCCCATAATCTGAATCAATGACCTGTACGAACGCAAGTAACCCTCGCGGTCAGCGTCAAGAATCGCAACAAATGACACTTCCGGCAAATCCATTCCCTCGCGCAGAAGATTAATCCCGACAAGAACATCAATTTTTCCGGCTCTCAAATCACGTATCAATTCAGCCCTCTCGAAAGTATTAAGTTCCGAATGTATGTACTTCACGCGGAACTTCAATTCCTTCAGATAGTCCGCTAAATCTTCAGAGGCTTTCTTCGTCAGCGTCAATACAAGCGAGCGTTCGCCGTTCTTAACGTTCGTTCTTAATCTGTCAATGAGGTCATCAATCTGAGATTCAGCCGGTGAAATTTCGACTTCAGGGTCAGGGATTCCAGTCGGCCTTATAATCTGCTCGGCGGTAACGCTTGATGATTGAAGCTCGTAATCGCCCGGAGTCGCCGAGACGAATACAGCCTGTTTTATTCTCTGTTCAAATTCGTTCCATTGGAGCGGCCTGTTATCCATACATGAAGGAAGTCTGAAGCCGTTTTCAACGAGTACGGATTTCCTAGCCTTGTCGCCGTTGAACATCGCGTGAACCTGCGGTAATGTTATATGCGACTCGTCAACTATCATCAAATAATCGTCAGGGAAGAAATCTATTAATGTTCCCGGCGGCTGACCGTGAGTTCTTCCGTCAAGATAGACCGAGTAATTCTCAATCCCTGAACAGTATCCGGCCTCTGTGAGCATTTCGATGTCATAAAGAGTCCTCATTCTAATTCTCTGAGCCTCGACTAATTTGCCTTTTGCCTTGAAACCGTTTTCAATTTCTTCGAGTTCCTTTTTGATCTTCGGGACAGCCTTTTGAATAGCGTCATTCTGGGTAACATAATGCTTTGCAGGAAATATTGAGACATCATTGACGGTTTCAATTACATGGCCGGTCAGGGGGTGAGTGATGTCAATCCGTTCGATAACGTCATCAAAGAATGTTACCCGTATGCAAGTCTCGTCCTCATAGGCCGGAAAAACTTCAACGGTATCGCCTCTTACTCTGAAAGTTCCCGGCTCAGGAGTGAAATCAGTTCGTTCGTAGTAATTCGCTACAAGTCTCGACAAAAATTCCCGTTCATCGAGTTTTTCATCTTTTCTGAACATGATTATTGCCTCCTCGTAAGCCTCCTTTAATCCCAGTCCGTAGAGGCACGAAACACTCGCAACTACAATTACATCATGACGTTCGATTAATGCCTTAGTGGCTGAGAGTCTTAGGCGTTCGATTCGATCATTGATTGACGCGTCCTTCTCAATGTAAGTATCGCTCTGGGGGATATATGCTTCGGGCTGGTAATAATCGTAGTAGCTCACGAAATATTTAACGGCGTTCTCCGGAAAAAAGCTCTTGAACTCGCTGTACAGCTGTGCCGCTAAAGTCTTGTTGTGAGCGAGGATTAGTGCCGGACGGTCGAGGTTGGCAATTACGTTAGCGACCGTGAAGGTTTTTCCGCTGCCGGTAACTCCTTTGAGGGTCTGGAATCTGTTCCCGTTAATAATGCTTTGAGTGAGTGCTTCTATTGCCTCAGTCTGATCTCCTGAGGGCGGCCACTGCGAATGAAGAACAAAATGTTTTATCTTGGGCAATGTAAAAATCCTTTCCTGAAATTACGAACTTTAATCCAATAATTATCGCCGTGATTTTTATCCTGTCAAAACGTTACTGCCCTTGAAAATGCGGTAGAATCAAAAACGTTACCGCCCTGATAATTTCGGGGAGATTTAACGCAGATTTTCCGCTTGTGAAGTGCAACAATCTGTTATAAAATTCATGCGTATATTCAGAGGAGGCAAAAAAATTTATGAGTGATTGTATTTTCTGCAAGATAGCCAGCGGTGAAATACCGTCTGATTTCGTCTACGAAGATGAGAACGTAGCCGCTTTCCGTGATTTGAATCCGCAGGCTCCGGTTCATATACTGGTCATTCCCAAAAAGCATTACGCCTCCTCCGCAGCTGTCGATGATTCTTCAGTGTGGAGCAGCTTAATGAACAGTGCCGTTAAAATTGCCCGTGATTTTGGCCTCGAAAAAAACGGCTACCGCATGGTCATCAATACAGGCGAACAGGGCGGTCAGTCTGTCCCTCACCTTCACCTGCATCTGCTGGCAGGACGTAATCTCGGCTGGCCTCCGGGCTAACTGAGTTCCATGCTGTAAGAGAACCCGAAGGGAGGGAATGTGAATCATGACTACTGTTGTACGTAAGGACGGAGAGCAGATCGAAGACACCTTAAAGCGTTTCAGGCGTGAAGTCGCCAGAGTCGGAACGTTAAGGGAAGCCAGAAGACGCGAGCATTACGAGAAGCCCAGCGACGCTAAGAAAATCAAGCGCGCCGAAGCTGCCCGTAAAAGAAAATCAATGCGCCGCAGGAATCCGGGCTAGGAATTAGAACCATTACGGGGGCTTTTTCGCGGAAGCTCCCGTTTTTTTCTGCAAATATATTAAGGAGGAATTTCACATGTTAGTACAGGACATAACGCACGATTTGACGCAGGCCATGAAAGCCCGTGAGGAACCCAGACTCTCAACCCTCAGAATGCTCAAGGCCGAACTCCAGAAGTTACAGGCCGACAAGGGAAAAGGAGTCGAAATCACCGATGATGACGTTCACGGAGTAATCCGCCGACTCATAAAACAGCGCAAAGATGCCGCCGAGCAGTACAAAGCCGGAGGAGCCGATGACCGCGCCGAGAGCGAACTTTCAGAGATAGCGATTCTCGAACCGTATCTCCCGAAACAGCTCAGCGATGATGAGATTGACGCATTGATTTCGGAGGCGGCAGGCGAAATCGGAGCAAGCTCGCCGAAGGACATGGGCAAACTGATGAAAGCTGTCATGGCCAAAGCAAAAGGTCAGGCGGACGGCTCAAGAGTAAAGGAAAGGGCTTCCGCGTACTTGAATAAGTGAGTTATGGAAGGTATCAAGCCGGCGGTTTTGCGATTAACCTCCGGCTGTTGCATTCTCTGAAAGGTAATCCGAAAAGATATTGTTTACATTCGCAATATGTGTCTGAATTGATTTGAGCCGGAATTTTACGCCGTGTTTTCGAGTTTGTCAAATCTTTCCGCATAAATTTCCTTAAAACACCCCTCAAAAAATTTCGCTAAATGTGCTAAACATAACGGTTGATAAAGATTTTAATCTTTATAATTTTCTTCGGGAGGAATTTTCATGCACACATTGACTCTGAACAACGGGTGTACGATTCCTGCAATAGGTTTCGGAACTTACAAGGCCGGACTTGATTCAATAATGAATGCGCTGAGTGAGGGCTACAGATACTTCGACACAGCATCGTATTACGGCAATGAACGCGATATTTCCATCGCTTTTGAGCGTACAGGCATTAAGCGCGGTGAAGTGTTCATTTCGGCAAAGATATGGTGTTCAGATATGGGCTACGAGAGTACATTGAGGGCGTTTTCCGAGTCGCTTGAGAAGCTTAGGACTGATTACGCCGATGTTCTGATGATACACTGGCCTCGCCCAAACCTTGAACTCAAGGAATGGAAAGAGCTTGATATTGAGACTTGGAGAGCAATGGAGAAACTTTACACGGAAGGTAAAGTACATGCCTTAGGGCTTAGCAATTTTCTCCCGTACCACGCTGAGAATATACTTTCCCGATGTGAGGTAATGCCGTCAGTCGCTCAGTTTGAGTTTCATGTCGGGCACATGCAGTTCCCTGCGCTTGAGTATTACAGGCGGAAAGGGATTCTGGTTCAGGCATGGAGTCCAATCGGAAGGGGCAGAGTCCTGAACGATGAACTTGTCGTTGAGCTTGCAGAGAAGTACCGCGTTACACCGGCTCAGATTTGTCTGCGGTTCTGCGTTCAGGAGGGCGTTATGCCTCTCCCTAAAGCGTCTTCACGGGAACGAATGAGGGAGAATTTAGGGTGCTTCGAGTTCGCGATTGATGAGGAGGATATGATGAGGCTTGAGAATGTTCCGCCGCTGGGCTGGGGCGGTCTGCACCCCGATAGAGCAGGGAGTTAGGGTAAAAATCTGAGCGGTCGTGTATAATTCATTCATTCCAGAAATTTTACAGGCAGGAGGCCAGCGTCCAATGAACGAAAAATTATTACTGCTCCCCATAATCATTCCGGCAGTATCAGCACTTCTGATAACAACTCTGAACTTCAGGGACAGAACTCAGCGCAATATCTTCATCGAGTCCTGTGTGGTTCTCAACACATTAGCGATAATCCTTCTTGTTCTTTACCCTCCGGCAAATTCCCTAATGCTCTTCAGATTCTCGGAACGCGCTGGATTCGCTCTGAAACTCGACGGGCTGGGCATGGTCTTCGCGGTATTAATCGCTGTCCTGTGGCCATTAACTACCCTTTACGCCTTCGAGTACATGAGCCATGAGCATAGGGAGACTTCATTCTTCGGGTGGTTCGTCCTGACTTACGGTGTCGTCGCAGGTATTGCCCTCTCGGCAGATCTCCTCACTCTCTATCTTTTCTACGAGGTCATGACACTTACAACACTCCCCCTCGTAATGCACGAGATGGACGGGCGCGCAAGATATGCAGGACGTAAATACCTCACTTACTCAGTGGCAGGGGCGGCATGTGCTTTCATCGCCCTGACTTACGCAATGTCTCAGGGAGGCGGCGAGTCATTCCGTCTAGGCGGAACTTTCGGAATTTGGCCGAACAAGCCCGATAATATTCTCCTCTGGGCATGGTTCTTGGGGTTCTTGGGCTTCGGAGTTAAAGCGGCTGTCTTTCCGTTTCACGGGTGGCTGCCTTCAGCGTCAGTAGCTCCTACGCCGGTTACTGCACTGCTTCACGCTGTCGCTGTCGTTAAAGCCGGAGTCTTCGCGGTGATTCGTCTCACATGGTATGTCTTTGAGCCTGAGACACTCGCCGGAACGTGGGCGCAGTACGCCGCTTTCACGATGGTCTGCGTAACGATAATTTACGGCTCGTCAATGGCTCTTGCAACTCAGCACTTGAAACGCCGTTTCGCTTACTCAACGATAAGCCAGCTTTCATATATTCTGCTTGGAGTTCTTCTTCTTACCCCCGAAGGACTCACAGGAGCATTAACCCACATGGGAGGACACGCGGTCATGAAGATAAATCTTTTCTTCTGCGCCGGTGCCGTGTTGTGCCAGACGGAAAGAGAATACCTTTTCGACATGAGGGGACTCGGACTCGGTATGCCCAAGACATCGCTTGCCCTTCTGATTTCGGGACTGGCACTCTGCGGACTGCCTCCATCAGCGGGCTTCATGGGAAAATGGCAGCTCGGTACAGCTTCGGCCATGCTCTCAATGGGTCATGGCGGTATCTTAATGCTGATGATTTCGGCGGTTCTGACGGTGCTTTATGTTTTCTCGATATTCAGCATTTTCATAATGCCCGGCAAAAATTTCGACTTCAAAACCGCTAACAGGGGCGTTAAAGATCCGGGCTGGGAAATGTTAGTGCCTCTTGGGATTTTGGCGGCAGGGTCATTCGTTTACGGGCTTTACGCTGAGCCGATGATTGAGTTCTTCACGAGGATAGCTCAGGGAATAATATAGCGCAAAATTTAAGCCCCTCCCAAAACGGGAAGGGCTTTTTTGTGTTCCGCCGTTTGTCCTGACGATTAGTTGAATGCTGACTGGGTGATTATTGGCCGAACGAATACGTCCCCCCATATGTTCCCCCAGTCAATATATACTTGCCAGCCCTGCGAGAGGTTTCTGTGCTGCCACTTATTTCGGCCGACACCGTCCAAGCTCGGAATGCCATACGCGTTGATAAGCGCCTGAGCGAACTCCTTAGGGGTCATTCCCTCAACACCAAAGTCTTTCGCGCTGAAATTCAATGCCTTTATACGCATGTCATCGTCTAAGGCAATATCGGCACGTCCGAAGAAAGTTTTCTCACTGAAGCCGATTTTCTCAATCGCCGCCAGCAAATCCTCGAGAGTCCCAGAGAAGTTCTTGAGTTCAGCGTAACGCCCCTCTGCTTGCTCAACACTGAAGCTCTTGAAGTCCTTGCCTTGTCCCTCAAACTTAATGGAGAGTTTATTCCCCTCCTTCCGATTAAGCCTCAGAGTAAAAGGCAGTTTCCCCTGAGCAACTCCCCATGACACTATCTCCGGCAAAGACATTTTCTGTCCTAGCTGAAGCCCCTTGATTTTCGGGCCGAAGCCGCCCTTGTTGACTTTGTACGGGTCAATGCAGAACGCCGCCGAAGCCATGAGCAGCACTAAACATAGCGCAACAGCAAACCTTTTTGTGAACCTCAAAACGAATCACCTTCCTGAAAAATTTTTGACGCGAAAAAAAGCCCACAGGCAAAAAACTGTGTGCCGTTCTTCCAGAGTTCATGAAAATTTGTGAGTAGGATATATTGCGGTTTACGGGAAAATTTTAGACAGTAAGGTGCTGTGCTGTGCTGTGCTGTGCTGTG